>JBGTEP010000139.1:0-9935 GCA_041747735.1 Chryseolinea sp. | reverse complement strand
AGGTTTTTTTGTCAAGCAGAATTCAATTACCGAGTTAGAGAAAACGATCTTTGCAATTATGGAGTACTGGCGAAGATGCGCTGCGCCAAATGATTTTCCAAGCTAATAAGAGGGCGGATTCGTGTTCAATGGTACACTTTCCTCCGGAATGGGTGGTTCACTTTGGACTGCAATAGTCACTTATCTTTACTTTGGACTCAGGCCAATCAAACGTATTCAGAATAGCTTGATAACCAATTTGTGCGACCTACTCGAAACAGAGGCTTCGGAAATTTTTATTATCACTTCAGTTACCCAATCCGGTCATGTGGTAATGGTGAGATAGCGAATTGGTAATTGTTCGAATTTAAAACTGAAAAATGCATGAACGAACAACGATGCCTATAATCAATGGTTAGGCGCTGTGTAAGTAGTTAAGGCAAAAATGCGAATTCATTTCCTTAGGCTCGGCTTTTCATTTCGTTTATTGATATAAAAATAATATTGAATTTTTGTAACCTTTTAGTCGAGCCTACCTCTAAAAACAAAAAAATGTATCACTTAAATAAAACAAATTATGATATTCATTTTCCCATTGATAATTGGCGTTTCCTTTATGATTTATTATCATTTGAACACTAAAGCCAAACAAAGTGTTAAGTCGGTTTTTACCTGGAATTAAGAATGAATACTTGTTTATTTTTACTCTTACATCCTTTATAGCACTGATTTATAATTACCTAATTACCATACTTATTAGCAATCGGTTATATTGAAACTGAAAAATCACTACTAGATAGATAGTTTGCGCGGAGAAAGTTGGGTGACATGTATTCCGTCTGACCGTTAACCTGACTTCAGGTTACGACTCGCCCGTGATGAAGAAATGTAAATATTCAATCTGATAGGTGAAATAGGTTGGACTGTTTTTTTTTTTTGCCTTGCTTGTAATTACGAATCCGACAACTATTACTCATCTTAGAATCCCATTATTTGTTTGATTTTATAGAATTGAAGGTTTTCAAATCAACTATTCATACCGTAACGATTTCACCGGATTGGTTGTTGCTACACGGATTGTTTGAGATGCAATCATAATCAATGCCAGTATCACTAAGAATAAAATTCCGGAAAGAATCATCCATGGGGTGATTGGAATTTTGTAAGCATAAATATCCAGAAACATGCTTCCCAAAAAATAACTTACTGGTACACCGATTACCACCGATATTCCAATGACAATCAAAAATGTTCTACTCAATAAGAATAAAATATCAGGAACTGTTGCGCCCATAACTTTGCGCACACCAATTTCTTTGATGCGCGTTTGTGCCATGTACATGGCCATCCCCAATATTCCAAGGCATGCAAGGACAATTGCTACCACAGTAATATACCCTACAATTAAAAGGATATCAAAGAATCCTGCATCCTTATACGCTTTATCAATTTCGTCCGACACCATCATCCATTCAAAAGGGCGTGTGTCCAACTTGTTCCAGACTGCACCCATTTGCGCAACCACTGCCTTTGTGTTGTTTGGATTGATACGGGCAGTCAAAATAGAAATATCCTGTGGATCATAGCGGAACGCAACTGGGCCAATCTCATAGCTCAATGGCCTGAAGTTAAAATCAGGAACAACACCAACAATGGTAAGCTGTGTTGAGTCGTCCATGAAAATGATTTGATCGACCGCATCAACAGGTCGCTCAAAACCAAATTTCTTCAATGCGGTTTTATTTAAGATCACTTGCCGCTCACGCCCCGCTTGAAAATGGGTGCCCGCCAAAATGTCTACTTTCAAATTCTTCAAATAGTTTTCATCAACAGCAAAATCACGCATGTCAAAAAATTCGTCTTCACGATTTCGTTTGTAACCACTGGCACCATCGGCCCATGTTCCCAGGCTATGCGAAACGCCACCCACGCTTTCAACCCCCGCAATAGTTTGTACCTCGGTTGCAAACTTGTCGAACTCCATGGCTCCCAGCCGAACATTTACCAGATTCTTTTCATCAAATCCATAATCAGCTTCCAACATATAGTTGATCTGCGAGTAAATGGTCATCACCACCAAAATAAAAATCAGCGACAGCGTAAATTGTGTTGCCATTAAAATATTTCGTAGCGTCAATCGAGAACTGATTTTCATATCACCAGCACCACGCAATACTTTCAAGGGCTTGAAGGCGGATAAATAAACGGCTGGCAATAACCCGGCAATGCCACCTACAAGTGTTGCAAAAGACAAAAAGATCAATAAGATGCTATAATCTTCCTGAAGATTGAGCGTGTATTCTTGTGTCAAGTGCAATTGTAAAAATGCGGGTTTAATCAGGTGCAACAATCCGTATGATACCACCAGTGACACCAACGAGAAAACAATCGCCTCGCCGACGAATTGGAGAAAAACCTGCCAGCGATGCGCTCCCACAATTTTTCGCACCCCAATTTCACGAGCACGGGTAAGTGATTTAGCAATCATCAATTGTGTATAGTTAAAGCAAGCCATGATCAACACAATCGCGGCAAGAGACATCATAAATATCAAAAGTAAATCCGGCATGCCTGTCCCCATGTTGTTGGATAGTGAAGGACCCGGTGTGATCTCTGTTAAGGACTGTAGATAAAAACGATAGCCTTTATCACGTGTTTCATATTGCACACCGGCATAATATTTTTTGGCAATCGCTTCCAACGCAGCTTCAACATCTGCTGGGTGTATGCCTTCTTTTAATTTTGCATACGCATACCCTGTATAATAATTCTTTGGATCCTGTAAGGATGCCATCACCGTTCCTTCGTTTTCCAACACTGCCAACGAACTCATGGGCACCAATGCTTCAAACTCGAAATGAGTGGGTCCTGAAAAAGGTTTCAATACACCAGTTACGGTAAAGTCGCCCCTGCCATTTACAGAAAGGATTTGATTGATGGGATCTTGGTTACCAAAAAATTTAATTGCAGCATCATGGGTAAGCACAATTGAATTGTTCGCTTGCATCACTGTTGACCCTGTTCCTTTTTGCAGAGGAAAATTAAAAACCGAAAGGAAAGAAGGATCCACAAACAACCCGCGAATGTTCAAAAAGGATTCCCCTATTTTGACTTCACCACGAAACTGTCTGTCCAGACGAACCATTTCCTCGGCATAGTCATACTCATCCTGCAAAGCAGAAGCAATCACTAATGGAACTGTAGCATACGGCTCGGTTCCACCATTCGTACGAATCGCCTCTGTATTGATGCGGTACACTTGATCTGCATCCGCATGAAAAGTATCAAATGAATATTGGCTTTTCACTACGAGTATAATCAACAGACCTAACGACATGCTAATGGATAACCCAATTAGGTTGATAAGTGAAAATGAACGGTGGCGAAAAATGTTTCGCAGCGCGGAGGTGAGGATGCTTTTTATCATAATTTTATTTCACGTGGCAACTTAAAATTGCAATTCTGCCCATCACATCCATCGAGAATGTGTATGGGCAAGCCAATTGTTATATTCAATCCTGAAAGGTATCGTAACCCAACTCATCTTTCACATATTGTAAAAGGATGAGGCTGGATGAGAATCCAATCACGCGCCCTAAAATGTTGAGAGAAGTGAAACCCACGTGTCTGGTGATGTTGCGCCAGGTCATGAGGAGATCATTCTTGAACATGTGGTAGGGGTTTAACCAATGTGGTATACAACGCCTGTGCCAGTAAGGTTGCAGCTTTTTCAGTGCTAGAAAAGGAATATTCTTAAGACGGGCTGTACTCTGACGGACAAATCCGTTCGTAATCGGACGAGCGATAAACCCACCACAAACTTTTCACCGAGGCGCTTAAGTTAGCGATGTCGGGAAAATTGTTTGTGTTCAATTAATTTACTTATTTGCTTCTGAATAGAGAATGAAATGAGAAAGGAATTCCTAAATGACTTCGAAGAATTGATTTTAACGCTTGTGGCTGCTCTCCGTGAAAATGCCTATGGAGCTGCTATTACCATCGAAATAGAACAGTGGCTTGGCAGAAAAGCAACACTGAGTGCCGTACACGTAATACTTTACCGGTTGGAAGACAAGGGTTACATAAAATCGATGGTTGGCGGTGCAACTAAAGAACGTGGCGGGAGACGGAAAAGAATCTATTCTATTACTAACGCAGGTCTTGCCGTACTACGTACTATGAAAGAAACGAGGACTGAAATTTGGAAGTTGGTGCCACAATTGAAAACGGTAAGTAACTAAATGAAATCACTTCCATCATGTGCAGAAAGATTACTTCGTGCAATTTGCCCGGAGGAGGTATACGAACAGATTGAAGGAGACCTGATAGAGATATACAACTACGAAGTGAAAACGGCCGGTAAGCGAAAGGCGAAGCTACGTTTTGTCTTTGCATGTTTTCGGTTTTTCAGGCCTGGGATCTTTCTACGAAATAGGTTTTCAGTACAACTAAATCAAGGCTATATGTTCAGAAGCTATCTCAAGGTCATGAGTCGAAATATCGCAAGACAAAAATTTCATTCCGCCATTAATATTTTAGGCTTGACGGTAGGCATAACCTTCGCTATGCTGATTGGTGTTTTTGTCTGGGGTGAACTCCAAGTAAACCAAGACCTAAAAGATGTGGACCGACTTTTTCTGCTTGAAACAAAATATTCGTCAACTGAGGGCACCATGCCACCCTTTTTTGTGCCTGCCTTATTAGGACCGCAGGCGGTTGAACAGTATCCTGCCGTTTTTGAAACACAGTACCGCTTTCGCGACCGAAGCGTAACGGTTTCTAAAGGTGATAAACATTTCCGTCTGCAAAGCATGATTGGGGATTCTACTTTTTTTGAAATGTTTGGGTTCAAGGTTTTATATGGTCAGTCCAGTAGTGCCTTAAGCCATCCCAATCACATTGTCATCTCAGAAAAAGTGGCCCGTCAATTTTTTGACCGCTCTGATGTGGTGGGTGAATCCCTCACCTTGAGCACAGAAGTTAATGGACTAAAGGAATATTTAATCACGGCGGTGCTGGCCGACCTTCAAAAAAAGAATTCAGTTTCCGATTTCATGAACAGTGACGCGCAAATATTTCTGTCGCAAGAAAGCCGGATCGATTTTAATCTTGGCTTTCAGGACGAATGGAACACCAACATCATAACCTATATTAAAACTACTCCTACAGCCTCCGCAGCGGACGCGACTCGAATTATCAATCAGCTTTTGAGCAAGGATGCTCCAAAGGAAGTAAGCGAAGATAAAACCATCGAACTTAATCCGCTAAATGAATATTACTTACTCACCAACCATGGCGCGGTTCAAAAGTTGATTGCGTCTCTCTCGATCATAGTAGTGTTCATCATTTTGTTGGCCATTGTCAACTTCATCAACATCTCCTTAGCAAGTTCGTTTTCCAGGTTGAAGGAAGTAGGTGTACGTAAAGTCATTGGTGGCCTGAAAAATCAGGTGGTCATTCAATTCCTGTCGGAGTCAGTCGTGCTGGCTTGCGTATCTGGAATACTTTCCTTACTGCTCTATCAGGTGTTGCACAGATATTTCGGAGAGACCCTTGGCGTTTCGTTGCCCTCGTTGACGCAATTGAAATTTTCTGTCTGGGTATGGCTGATTGCTAGTGTTGTCGTGATTGGGATATTAGCCGGATGTTACCCTTCTCTCTATTTGTCCGGAACACGTACCATTGAGTCATTGAAAGGAAAATTCAAATCTGTAAAAGGCACTGTATTCTTTTCAAGGGGGTTGGTTACGATCCAGTTTTTTATTGCAGTTTTTATTTTCACTGCTACACTTATAATGTCGGAGCAAGTGGGCTTCATCATGAAGACTGATCTTGGTTACGACAAATCGCTTGTAATGATTGTGTCATCCGTTCCGCGCACGTGGACTGAAGAAGGATTTAGCAAGATGGACGCCGCGAAGAGAGAATTCCTTACCACGCCGGCTATTAAGTCGGCATCGCTTTCATGGGGAGCTCCCAACTTTAATTTCAGTCCATTCAGTGCAAAAATTAACCACGCAGGTAGTAACCCGGACGAAGGAGTACTTACCACCATGCAGGCCGCTGACGAAGACTATATGGAAGTTTATGGGTTCAAACTTTTGGATGGAAAATTTTTTGTTGATGAGGGCGAAGCTTTCCAACGCAATCGAATCGTTATTAATCAATCGGCACAGAAAGTTCTTTCCGCTCAGATCGGTGATAAAATGAAAATCCAATTTTCGGATCAGGAATATACCGTTGTAGGTATTGTTAGCGATTTTAATTTCGAGTCGTTGCATGAAAAGGTGAAACCTGTGGCATTCACGCACACGCGCGATTTTCAGGCTTTTAGGTTTTTTTCCTTCAGATTAAATCCGGGCAACATCGCAGAATCTGTGCAAGAGGTAGAGAAGATTTGGAAAAAGGTATTCCCCAACGATCCCTTTGTATACACTTTTACAGATGAACAAATGGCCTCTATTTACCAGACCGAAATTCAGTTGAAGAAGGCCTCGGCAATCGGTTCTGTACTCATATTAGTCATTGTGTTAACGGGTGTATTAGGGCTCGTGTCTTTAAGCGTTGCGCGAAGAAGAAAAGAAATTGGCATCCGGAAAATTGTAGGCGCAACGGCGCGAGACATTCTCGCTTTAATTTCAGGTGAGTATGCGGTATTGCTGACGATATCTTTCCTCGTGGGCGTTCCATCGAGTTATCTGTTTTGTTTGCGCTGGTTAAGTGGCTTTGCGTACCATATTGAATTGGCCTGGTGGATGTTTATTGTTCCGGTTGCTTTCCTCTTTCTGGTAACCATTTTAATAGTTGGCGCGCAATCGATAAAATCTGCTCTGTCCAATCCGGTTGATTCGTTGCGATATGAATGAGCGGAGGATACATTGGTCGTTTAAATTCCTTCGGTGGTTTTGTCCACCGCAGTTGTATGAACAGATCGAAGGAGCCTGATAGAAATATACAACTACGAAGTAAAGACAATAGGGAAGCGAAAAGCGAAGCTGCGTTTTGTCGTGGCATGCTTTCGATTCATTAGACCAGGGATTTTTTTAAGAAACAGATTTTCCTTGAATACGAATTCAACAGATATCATTTTCAACTACTTCAAAGTTGCTTGCCGGCACCTGGTGAATAGCAAAGCATTTTCGTTGATTAATGTAACCGGTCTTGCTGTTGGCATAACAGCATTCTTTCTCATTATCCAGTATGTAAGTTTCGAGATGAGTTACGACCGCTTCCACACGAACAGTGATAACATTTACCGTATAGGGCTCGAACGGTATAAGAAGAACCAACTCCAAATATCGTCATCTGAGAATTTTGGGGGATTGAAGGAATTGATTCGTGACAACTTTCCGGAGGTTGATGCTGTCACTGGTTTTTACAAAACACCCGCAAACACAGGCGTATTCTTTCGCTACAACGGAAAAATATTTAACGAATTGGGCGGTGAACTCAATACCGACTCCACCTTCTTTAAAGTCTTCTCCGATATGTTGGTGAAAGGTGATGCAGCGACGGCTCTTCGCGAACAGCATTGCATAGTTGTGTCTGAGTCGATGGCCAAAAAGATTTTCGGTGATGAAGAGCCCATGGGCGAGAACATTCAAATGCCCAACGATAGTGGTGGTGAAAGTGAACGAGTAATCACTGGTGTATTCAAAGACTTTCCACCCAACTCACACATGCACGCCAATTTTGTGGTGCCGTTGGAACCTTTCATGAAAGATGGAGACGAATGGAGCCAGGCATTTTTGCATACCTATGTTTCTCTTAAAGAAGGTCATCACCTCGAAGCGGTAAGCAATCGCCTCAACCAATTCTATCGGAAAATGGCGGTGAAGTACCCGGAAATGAAAGAAACAAAATCATTTTTTCAGCCGCTTAACTCTATTCATCTCTCTTCTAATATGCAAGATGAGTTGGAAGTTAATGGCAGCAAAGACCTGGTTTACATTGCCTCGGCCATCGCCCTTATTATCCTCATCATTGCATGGATAAACTATATTAATCTCGAAACGGCCCGATTTGCTACGCGTGCCCGCGAAGTGAGTGTGAGACGCATTATAGGTTCTGCCAAGTCTGATCTGGCACTTCAATTCCTCATTGAATATTTCTGTGTTCTTGTTTTGGCCATTGCTCTGGCAACATTGTTGATGACTTTCATCGTTCCTCGCTTTAGTTACCTCACTGGAATTCCCATTGATTCGATTCAATGGTCTCAGCCATCGATATGGCTCATTGGGTTTGCAGTGTTAGCTTTTGGTTCGATTTTGGTCGGCATTTATCCCGCAATATTCCTGCTTCGGTTGAACCCTCTGGCAACCCTGAAAGGAAAATTTGGTAATACGAGCCGTGGACGTACCATTCGAAAGACGCTTATCCTAATTCAATTCACCGCATCACTCATCTTGATTGCTTGTGTGTTGGTGATGCGCAGCCAGTTAGACTTTATGGAAACAGTTGATAAAAAGTTTGATGTTGACAATGTTATCACTTTGCGAAATCCAACTGCCTATTCCAGCGAAGAAGTTGTTGAAAAACATACCGCCTATCGAACACTGGAAAATAAATTGATGGAAAATGCTTCCGTACAAATGGTCAGCAGTTCATCGGCTATACCAGGAACAGAAATTGGCTTCACGTATGTGAATCTTCTAAAACGAAATGTCAATGATCCCTACGATCCCACTCGATTTAAAACGCTTTTCGTGGACTATAACTACATTCCGTTTTATGGTTTCAAACTTTTAGCAGGACGAAATTTTGATCCCCCCCGACCGGTTCAAAACTGGATCGATCCATGGGACGATGAAAACTGGTTAAACCTGATTCTAAATGAAAGCGCTATTCATGCATTGGGATTCCACTCACCGGAAGAAGCAGTCGATAAAATAGTAGAGTTCGAAAATTTTGAAGATCATTTTCAAAAGCATAGAATAATTGGTGTCGTGGAAGATTATCATCACGAGGCGGTAAAGAAAGAAGTCTTCCCAATGATCTTTTCACCCAACTATGGAAGTTTTCAGCAGGTGTATTATTCTATCCGCTTAAATCCAACCAGCAGTCCTGAACAAGCTGTTGACGACATTCGAAAAAGCTGGACGGCAGCTTTTCCCGATAAACCATTTGAGTATTCATTCCTCGATGACTATTATGACCAGCAATTCAAATCGGAACTCTACACAAAACGGATCTTTTCTGTATTTGCCGGAATAGCCGTTTTTATAGGATGTCTTGGTGTTTTAGGGATGACGTTGTTTGAAGCAAGCGCCCGGCAAAAGGAAATCAGCATTCGCAAAGTATTAGGCGCATCGGTAGCCAGCTTGATTGTTCTGCTGTCGAGAGACAACGTGCGGCTGATTTTACTCTCTGCTGTTATCGCAACACCATTGATTTATTTCATTGCGCAGAAGTGGCTTTCGAGCTACCCGATGAGGATTAATATCTCTCCGATGTTTATTGTAATTCCACTGGCAGTTCTTCTTTTGTTGGTAGCATTCGTAGGCTCATTTCAAACAATAAAGGCAGCCGGTACGAATCCTACCGATCACTTAAAGAATGAATAAGTAGTGAATAGACAAAGGCTGGATTCAAGTACTACTAACGTACTACTCGATATTTTAACAGAATTGTATTAGTACAAAAAAAATCCCTCATAAGTAACTGATAGTGTTAACTTTACGAGGGATCAAAATGGGGTAACTAGTGTCGGGGCTTCTCCCGGGCATTTTATTCAGATGAGCAGGTTACAGCACCTCGTCAAAGCCTTGGAGACTAATCCGGAAATTAAACTCCAGCAATTAGTTCATCAATTTCAGTTTTATGACCTGCCGCACCTAGCACGATGGATTAAACAATTCACCGGTCAAAAACCAAAGCTTCTTCGAGCACACCTGAATCGGAAAGTCATGAACCTGTTAATCGTTGACAAGACAGAGTGATAACGAAAAAGGAATGAA
>JBGTEP010000138.1:0-6616 GCA_041747735.1 Chryseolinea sp. | reverse complement strand
AATATACTACTTCTATAGAGATTATAAATACTTACCTAAATATGCCCATTTCAGTGCCAAAAACCCTATTGGGCGTGTCCCGCGTATAACATCGCGCAACAAAAAGCTACAGGCCGCGGGTCGGGCTTTCGGCACTCGCCAATCCACGCACATTCCACTTCGGGCTCAAACAAATGCCTCAATCCCTCACGCAATGGACAGTGATCGCATTTTACTGGCGCAAGTCTTCCCGCATTGGCTTTAGTGCTGGCGAGACTTGTGCCTGGATTAAATGAAGTAGAAAGGCAAATCGTTTAGGTATCTGTATGGTCACAAAAGTCTGAAGACTTGTAGCAGGGTAGGTCCAAGTGTCTCGTCCCGCGAAGCCGCACGCAACACTTGAACCAGTCAAATAAGGTAAAATTTTCGGGAAAAAATCCTTATTTTCCATTTTTAGGTCAAATAAGGTTTTTTTACAGACCTTATTTGACTAAATTACTTCCGCTATGGCATTAAACCCCTTTTCGGAAGACCAAATTATCGCACGCCTCCAGTTCGAAAACCCCTGGTGGGCAAGCGGAAGCCTCGACGCGTTTTACAAGACATTTATTCCACGCCTATACTTTAACTTATTCTATCCACTTGTAAAAAATACCACCGTACACCGCGCCACGGTACTGATGGGCCCCAGGCGCGTGGGGAAAACGGTGATGCTCTACCACACCATTCAAAAGTTAATTTCCGAGGGCGTGCCACCACAAAAAATTTTGTACGCTTCCATCGAGACACCCATTTACAATAACATCTCTCTTGATGATCTTTTTACCTTGGCACAAAAAGCAACGGGCAGTATGGACGCTACCGGTTGGTATATTTTCTTCGATGAAATACAATACTTAAAAGAATGGGAAGTCCACTTGAAAACATTGGTAGATGTCCATCGCGGCACAAAGTTTATCGCCAGCGGCTCTGCGGCGGCGGCCTTAAAACTAAAAAGCAATGAAAGTGGTGCAGGCCGGTTTACCGACTTTATGCTTCCCCCGTTGACATTTTATGAATTTATCCATCTCAAAGACTTAAGCGTGCTTATAAAACCCGATACCCTGAATTGGAAAGGTAACATTGCTATTTTTTCATCCACCACCAACATCGCCGAGTTAAACACGCACTTCATGACGTATGTAAATTTTGGCGGCTATCCAGAAGTGATTTTCAATCAGGAAATCCAAAGCAACCCGGCCAGGTTTATGCGCGCAGATATCGTTGATAAAGTTTTGCTCAGGGATTTACCCGGCTTATACGGCATTCAGAATGTGCAGGAACTAAACTCATTGTTTACTACCATCGCGTGGAACAGCGGGCAGGAATGTAGCATAGATGAGCTGAGCAAAAACAGTGGTGTAAAAAAGACAATACTGCGTCAATACTTATCGTACCTGGAAGCGGCATTTTTAATTCACATCGTAAAGCGTGTTGACCAAAAAGCCGGACGTTTTCAACGAGAAAATTTCTTCAAGATATATTTAACAAACCCGAGTTTACGAAGCGCATTGTTTGCACCACTCACCGCAGAGGCTGACGGTATGGGCGCCATCGTGGAGACCGCTATCTTTAGCCAGTGGATGCAACGAACATCTTTCATTCCCTATTATGCGCGATGGAAAAATGGCGAGGTAGACTTGGTGAACATCAGCCGAAAAACAAACCGGCCGGATTGGGCCGTAGAAATAAAATGGAGCAACCGCTATTTCGAGGCACCCAACGAATTAAAAAGCCTTACTTCATTCTGCCTGGAAAACAATCTTAACCAGGCATTAGTAACGTCAATTGATAAATCGGGAATAAAAGAATATAATAACATTCAGTTTCAATACCTGCCGGCCGCCGTATATGCGTACAACGTTGGTAAGAACACGCTGGAGAGTAAAAAATAATTATGTTGTTTCTATCGCTACTATTTGACAATTCAGGAAAATCTACTAAAGATTAGGCATCTGTATTAGCATAAAAGTCTGAAGACTTTTAACACGGTAGGTCCAAGTGTCTCAACCCACGAAGCAGCGCGCAACACTTGAACCAGTTCACCACTATCTTTTGACTTTCACATATAAAGTTTAACTTTCGCATAGCCCAACCCGGCACTCTTTTAAACCCTGAAGATGAGGTGGGCTTTTTGGTTAATGAAACATTCATGGCGGAAGACAAGAAGCAACAATTAGAAACAAAACTTTGGAATATTGCGGATACCCTGAGAGGTAAAATGGATGCCGACGATTTTAGAGATTATATCCTCGGTTTTATCTTTTACAAATACCTCAGCGAAAAGATGCATGCCTATGCTAACGACATCCTCAAACCCGATAAGATCAAATACGAAGATGTTGAAAAACACAAAAGTAAAAAAGAGTTGTTAGCCGCCGTTAAAGATGAAGCCCTCGACAAACTCGGTTACTTCTTAAAACCTTCCGAGCTCTTCAGTGAACTCGCACGACGTGGCAATGCCGAAGGCAAAAGCAAATTTATTCTCGATGACCTCACCAAGGTGCTTACCCATATTGAGCAGAGTACCATGGGCACGGAAAGCGAAGAGGATTTCGGGAACCTGTTCGAAGACCTGGATCTGACCAGCAGCAAACTTGGTAAAACCGAGGCCGCGAAAAACGAATTGATTGTAAAAGTACTTTCGAAGCTGGACGAGATTGACTTCGATTTACAAAACACGGAAAGCGATGTCCTGGGTGATGCCTACGAATACCTCATTGGTAAATTTGCCAGCGGTGCTGGTAAAAAGGCAGGTGAGTTTTATACACCTCAACAGGTAAGCATCGTGCTGGCGCGATTGGTTACGGTGGGGAAAACCAAACTCAAAAACGTCTACGATCCGACTTGTGGTTCCGGTTCTTTGTTATTGCGTGTTGCGAAAGAAGTAAAGGAAGTAGGTTCATTTTACGGACAGGAGAGCAATCCTACCACCTACAACTTATGTCGCATGAACATGATCATGCACGATGTGCATTACAAAAAATTCGACATCAAAAACGAAGATACCCTCGAGCGGCCGCAGCATTTCGATATGCGGTTCGAAGCCATTGTTGCCAACCCGCCGTTTTCAGCAGAATGGAGCGCCAGCCCATTGTTCATGAGCGATGACCGGTATGCACCCTACGGAAGACTAGCGCCCAAAGGCACCGCCGACTTTGCCTTCGTACAACACATGATTCATCAGCTGGCGGACAATGGAACGATGGCCTGCGTACTGCCGCATGGTGTATTGTTCAGAGGAGGTGCGGAGGGACATATCCGGGAATATTTAATAAAAGATAAAAATCAGTTGGACGCAGTCATTGGTTTGCCGGCCAACATTTTTTATGGTACAAGTATACCCACGTGTGTTTTAGTATTAAAGAAAAAACGGCAACATGCCGATAACGTTTTATTTATCGATGCCAGTCAGCATTTTGAAAAAGTGAAGACCCAGAACGTCTTGCGCCCGGACGATATTACCAAAATCATAAATTGTTACAAAAGCCGCATAACGGATAACAAATACAGTTACGTCGCACCCCTGAGTGAAATTGAAGAAAACGATTACAACCTGAATATTCCTCGCTATGTCGATACCTTTGAAGAGGAAGAAGCGGTGAACTTAAAAGCCGTATCGAATGAATTAAAGAAGCTGGAAGAGGAGATGAAAAGTACGGATGCAACTATTGCCGATTATTGTAAGCAGTTGGGGATTGATACACCATTTTAGTCTCAACTGTGATTTTTGTGATAGATAACAGAGCCCTCGGGTATGAGTAAAGCAAAAACACTTACCGTTCAAGGCAAGGAAATAACCGTTCTGTCAGATGGGAAAAATGACTTTGTATCGCTGACAGACATGCTTAAGGCTAAAGACGGGGACTTTTTCATTTCTGACTGGCTGAGAAACAGGAATACAGTGGAGTTCCTGGGCATTTGGGAGACTGTAAATAACCCCGCTTTTAATTATGGCGAATTCGCCATAATTAAAAGTCAGGCCGGCCTCAATAGTTATAAACTGAGTGTGAAGGAATGGGTCGAAAAAACGAATGCTATCGGATTAAAAGCAACAGCCGGTCGATACGGAGGTACCTATGCTCATGCAGATATAGCCTTTGAATTCGGGATGTGGATCTCAGCGGAATTTAAGGTTTATTTTATCAAGGAATTTCAACGACTGAAAGCGGATGAAAATGACCGATTGAAATTAACCTGGAATCTTCAGCGTACGCTAGCGAAAGTCAATTACCATATTCATACCGATGCCATTAAAGAAAAGTTGATACCCATTGAACTCACCAAGGCACAAATTAATTATGTGTATGCCAATGAAGCTGATTTACTGAATGTTGCACTATTTGGACTTACAGCAAAGCAATGGCGCGATGCCAGACCCAAAGCACAAGGAAACATAAGAGACGAGGCAACGATTGAGCAACTCGTAGTACTCAGTAATATGGAAAGTATCAATGCGGTACTAATCCATCAAAACCTTTCTCAACCTGAAAGACTCCGCCAACTAAACAGCATTGCCATTACACAAATGAAATCGTTGTTGGGAAATAAAGCGATCAGAAAACTTAATCCTAAAAACCACGATACAGACAAATGACAACTTTTAAAAATATTCCTGCTTTGAGATTTAAGGAGTTCGGTGATAAGTGGATGGTTATCAAACTTGAAGATGTTACCGAAAAAATTCAAGACGGAACTCATTTTTCCCCAATTCAAAAAGAGCAAGGAAATTATAAATATATAACGTCTAAGAATATTCGAAATGGTTTCATGGATCTAAAAGACGTAATGTTCTTGGATGACGAAGCGCATCGTGAAATTTACAAAAGATGTGATGTTAAGTATAATGATATTTTATTGACAAAAGATGGAGCGTCTACAGGTGCGGTATGTTTGAATAAGTTGCATGAAGAGTTTAGTTTGCTCTCGAGCGTTGCTTTTTTACGAGCAAACAAGAAATTAGCAATAAATGCTTTTTTATTTCAAATAATAGCAGGCCCAAGGGGCCAGCAAGAGATTCAGGAATCAATTGCTGGCCAGGCAATAACAAGGATTACGTTAAGTAAGATTAGGAATTTTAAATTCTACTTTCCCTCCCTCCCCGAACAACAAAAAATCGCATCCTTCTTATCAGCAATAGATCAAAAGATACAGCAGCTCACACGCAAAAAAGAATTGTTAGAGCAATACAAAAAAGGAGTGATGCAACAACTCTTTTCTGGTAAACTGAGATTTAAGGATGAGAATGGGAAAGCATATCCGAAGTGGGAGGAGAAAACTCTTTTTGATATATCCGAGAACGTGTCATATGGCATGAACGCTGCCGCCACTGAGTTTGATGGCTTTCATAAATATTTAAGAATAACTGATATAGTTTCAGGTAAGTTTAAACCAAATCCGTTGACAAGCCCTGCAGGTCAGATAGATGAGAAGTTTAAACTAATGGAAAACGACATTGTTTTTGCGAGAACGGGGGCTAGCGTTGGTAAATCGTACTTATACAATCCGAGCGATGGAAATCTTTACTATGCGGGATTCTTAATCAAGTTTAGCATAACTAATGCGAACTCTTACTTTGTTTATTCCCTCACCTTACGCGATGAGTATGATAAATGGGTGCATGTGTATTCAATGCGTTCGGGCCAGCCTGGACTAAATGCGGAGGAGTATAAGGCGCTTAAACTTAAGATGCCTTCGCTCCCAGAGCAACAGAAGATAGGCGATTTTTTGTATTGGATTGACATTAAAATTGAAGGTGTTGATGCCCAAATCACCCAAACCCAAACCTTTAAAAAAGGCCTATTACAACAAATGTTCGTATAGCGTCTGAACTGTGATTTTGGTGATTGAATGACTAACATGATAAATGACCAGTATAAATATTCTGAATTAACTGCAAAGATTATTGGCTGTGCTATGGCAGTTCACAAGACACTCGGCAATGGTTTCCAGGAAGTCATTTATCAAAGGGCACTAGCCATTGAACTTAACTACGCAAATAATCCATTTGAAAGAGAATTTGAAATGCCCATCTCCTATAGAAATGAACACATCGGAACGAGAAGAGTTGATTTTTTAATAGATGGTTTAATTTCCGTAGAGCTAAAAGCAATTACTAAGCTGGAAGACGTACACTTAGCGCAGGCCATTAACTACCTCGAAGCATATAACCTGGAAATAGGACTCCTCATTAATTTTGGTGAAACGAGTCTAAATTTTAAACGCATTACCAACAAAAAATTCAAGTCACCCGAATCACCTCAATCACAAAAATCACAGTTCAGACAGTGAGCCATCAATCAGAAGCAATACTAGAAAGTAACTTAATCCAGCAATTGGTTGGCCTGGGTTACACCTCTGTGAAAATCTATGATGGCAACGTTTTTATCAACAACCTTAAAACCCAATTAGAAGCATTTAACGATACAGCATTTAGCCCAAAGGAATTTGATGCAATTTTAAATCACCTGGCCAAAGGCAATGTATTCGAAAAAGCCAAAACCCTGAGAGATCGTTTTCACCTGGCTAAAGAAGATGGTACTTCATGTTACGTCCGTTTTTTTGATAACGAAGATTGGTCACGTAATAAATTCCAGGT
>JBGTEP010000137.1:0-4254 GCA_041747735.1 Chryseolinea sp. | reverse complement strand
TTTTTTTATTTCCTGAAATCTGTAAACCTTGCTGTAACCTTTTGATACACTTCCGGTAACTAACCTGAAAATTGAAAACAAGCACTGATCTGATGACCGACGAAATGATCATGGAGGCCGTAAAACGCGGTGAACTTCAGCACGCATCATTGCTTTTTGAACGCTATAACAAGCGCATTTTTCATTTTCTGGCTCGTATGACCATGGATCGTACCCTAGCCGAAGACCTTACTCAAAACGTTTTCCTGAGAATTATCAAATACAGGAACAGTTATAAGGAAGGAGCACGGTTTCAATCGTGGATTTATCAGGTGGCCCGGAACATTTTTTCGGATCACTACCAGGCACACAAGAATAGGTTTACTGATTTTGTAGATGTGGAAAAAGTAAGTGACTATCTGCCAGATCCGGAAGAAAGTGAACTGTGGGATGAACGGGAGAAACTACTTCACCAGTCGATGGCCAGGTTAGGGCAGGAGCAACGCGAACTACTGATCCTGACACGCTTTCAACACATGAAGTATGAAGAAGTTGCCGTGATCATGGACACCACGGTAGCGAACGTAAAAGTAAAAGTCCACCGTGCGATCGCAAAACTACGGGAACTTTACTTTGAACTTGAAAGAATTTAACAGCGGCCACACAACTACATCTTCTGAAAAGAAGAACAAAGGAAGAATCATATGGAAAAGGAAAAACTGGAAACACTTCTGATTGATTATATCGATGGTAACTTAACCGAATCTGAAATACATTGGGTTGAAAATGAACTTAATGTAAATGAAGATGTACGTAAGCAGTATGAACAACTCCGTGAAGTATTGCAAACGATGCAATCATCCTCCGTGCCTGAACCTTCCCCTGCATTAAAGAGTCGGTTTGAAGAAAGTCTTTTAGCGGAAATCAATCAATCAAAGAGGGGTAGAAGGGTATTCTTTCAACCATCATACTACCGAGCGGCTGCAGCCGTAGCGTTAATGGTGATGGGAGGAGGTATCGGTTTCTGGATCAGTTCACAGCAACGCCAGGCCGCCGAATTGGAAGCCATGCGAAAGGAAATGGAAAACACCAAACAACAATTGATGGCGATGCTGGACAATCAGAATTCCGCCAGCCAACGGGTGCTTGGTGCGACGGTTGCCTATAACGATGTAGAGAAAGCTGACGATGAAATTGTTGCAGCATTAATTCATGCCATGAATGAAGATCAAAATACCAACGTCCGCATTGCAGCCCTCGAAGCGCTTGGCAAATTTCACCATCAACCTCATGTTCGGAAAGCATTGATCGCATCCCTCAACACACAGAAAGATCCACTTGTACAAATTGCCTTGATAAGACTTATGGTAGAAATGAATGAGAAAAACATTATCGAGGAACTTGAAAAAATTACAAATGATGAAGGCACTCTTCCTGCCGTAAAAGACGAAGCTCGTGCAGGAATTTTTAAACTTTCTTAACAGTCAATAAATCGCAGTGATTAAAAAAATCAAACAGATAAATTTCAAACAAATGAAAAAGATATTAACAACAATTATTCTTGCTATTTCGGCTATTGGACTAATCAATGCGCAGGAATACAAAGTCGCCAAAAGCACAGGCCGGCTTGAAATAAAAGAAGTAAACCGTGTTTCCATTGAAGGCTACTCGGGAAATGAAATCATATTTACATCCCGCGATGGCAAAAAGGAGAGCGATGAACGCGCAAAAGGCCTTCGCTCCATCAGCAACAACGGACTGGAAGACAATACAGGAATTGGTCTTTCTGTAATAGACAAAGGTAATGTAGTGGAAGTGCAACAGTTGAAAAAAATGGATGGCCCTAATTTGGTTATCAAGGTTCCGAAGGGAGTGGTAGTCTCATATTCTCACTCCTCACCGTATGGTGATGATGTTGAATTCAAAAATATTGAGAGTGAAATAGAAGTCTCAACCCTGCACAACAGCGTTAGACTTTCTAATGTAACCGGGCCCATGACTATCAAGACCATTCACGGTGATATCGATACTTCTCTGGGTGCAACCATCAAGAATCCTGTATCCATTGTCTCGGTACACGGCCATGTTGATGTCGCCATGCCCGTGTCAACAAAAGCAAACCTTAAGATGGGTACAGTGTACGGTGAGATATTCGTTGACCCTGAGTTTAAAATCGAAGTAGAAAAAACCGGCGGTATGGTGAAGTATAGCGACAATGTTTCAGGAAAGATCAACGGTGGCGGACTGGATATCACTTTGTCTGCAACACACAACAACGTGTACCTCAGAAAGAAATAAACAACTTCGTACGCTTCTCTTATCAGCATGCTGAATCATGCGTGGCAAGCGTACGCCAAAAAATTAAAAGATATGAACGTTAGAATAGTAACAGGTATCGCGCTTATAATACTTAGTAGTAGTGCGCATGCTCAAACAACGGTGAACAAATCCCTCCCGGTTAAACCCGGACAAAATATAGAAATGCACTTCGACTTTCCTAAACTCATCCGGGTAAGCACGTGGGATAAAAATGAAATCAGCATAACAGGTTCGGTAAGCATCAATGGCGGAGAAAGTGATGATGCCTTCAAATTGCAAACATCAACTTCCGGAAATACCATTTCGATCAGAAACGAAATAGAAAACTTGAAAAACTTACCTCACCGGTATACCATTGTTGATGGTTCACAAAAGATTGTTTTTAAAACTAAAGACGAACTCAGAAAGTATCAGGCAGAACATGGTAAATCCAAATTCAATATGATGTCGAGCGGAGTAGATATGGAAATCCTTTTAGAGATCAAAGTTCCCCGCAACATGGATACCCGGGTTGAATCCATCTACGGTATGGTAGAGATAAACAACTTCACCGGACCACTCATCGTGCAGGCAACGTATGGCGGTGTCGATGCAGCACTTACAGAAAATTCTACAGGACAGGTAATAGCAGAAACTAACTACGGAGAAATATACACCAACCTTAACGCAAAGTTTGGCGGTGATAAACTTACGAATAAAGATTTTCACACCTTTGTAAAAGCAACACCAGGCACCGGACCAAACTACAGCTTTGAGTCAAAGTATGGAAATGTTTATCTGAGAAAAGCAAATTGATGAAACAACATTCGCGGTAAAGAATCGAGTGGTACACTCATACACAAAGGTCCGGTGTTTCAGAGAAATTTATTCTGCTGAAACACTGGACCCTTACTATTACACATTAATAATGAATGTAAAAATTTGGGCGTGCCCCTCTCCCAACGCACAAGCCCACGCACGGGTCAGGCTGTCGGCACTCGCCAGGCTACACTCAACAACCCACCTTCCAACGCGCGGCCACTTCGGGCTCAAACAAAGCCTCCATCCTTCACGCAACGTTGTGTAAAGAAAAATTATTCGATACTGAACGAAATTGGAAATCCTCAACAAACAACAACTGTATATCACGGTTGGGCTGTTGTAAAAAGGGGAGGTGTTAGCGTGCGTCAGGGCTTCCTTATTTTCGAAAAATGCACCCTAACTATATTGTAAAAAGACGCTAACGACGCTTAACATTTTCAGTTTTCCTGGATACTTTGTTTTGTTTTCCAATATCCGCAATGGAATTATTGGTTAGGATCTTTAAGGTTGCATCCCGCACTTGTCCAAACAAATGATTTATCCGGCAGGTATGTTCATCCTCACACATCCCACAGGAGTCATAGAAATTTAGAGACACACAGGGGAGCATAGCTACAGCTCCATCAATATGACGAATTACCTCAATTATTGAAATCTGATCAGCGTCTTTAATTAAATAGTACCCGCCACTCTTTCCTTTTTTACTTCCCAGTATGCCGGCATTTTTGAGATCCAGAAGTATAGCCTCGAGAAATTTTTTGGGAATAGCTTTTTCTCTTGCGATCTCACCAATAGTAACTGAAGTTCCTTTCTCCAAATCGGTCAGGTAGATAAGTGCGTGAAGGGCATATTGGCATTTTTTTGAAAGCATAGAATGCGAAAAAGTTACAGGTTATGGAATGAGTAGTGCCGAAATAATGTACCAGGAATGTTTCGATTGATCGAAATTTAAGGAATTCCAGATAAAAAAAATTTAAAAACCTCATTTTATTATGGTGCGTGAATCTCCTTGAGGGAAACAAAATGAAAGCAGGACTGGTTTGATTGGATGAATGTGAGAGATCCTATAATTGACAGTCAGCGAAATCAATTAACGATCAGTTATCAGTCTAGAGACAAAACATCGGTTATTTTGCTGGCACTGTACTGATTTTA
>JBGTEP010000136.1:0-7688 GCA_041747735.1 Chryseolinea sp. | reverse complement strand
AAAATAGTCATGGACTATCAATCAGGAGGTGCATCAAAAATGATGATAGTTATTAATTTCTTAAGGCATCAAAGTGATGTCCAAATGCTCAACAATCCCTCCTGAATAACCGGTTTCAATATTGAGGCTTCAAGACACTATATGAAATTTATCAGCGGCATCACATAAAATGCCTCAGGAGTAATATTCTGAGGCATTTTTTATTTCCTTTAATACCGTTTTAACACAGAACGCCATTTTCATCAACATGAGTATCAATGAGTATCATCTGATACTCATATGAAAAAATAAGGATCATTCTAGCCTCAAAAACACACTGAGAGGCAGGTATAATCAAGGCAAGACTTGCCCTCACTTTAATTAAGAATTAATTTTCCTGTGGTACTTTTTGAATGGAATCTTTCTATCGTGGTGTCGACAGAAACCAGAGTCTATATTTTAAACTTGAAGTTCAACAAGTCTTTAGGTTCTACCTTCAGACCTTTAGCGAATATCAAAATTGTACTGAGTGTTGGGCTTCTAGGTCTTCTTTCAAATCTTCCGATCTGACTTTAGTGGTAGATCACACCTGTGGGCTAGCTCTATCATCAGAACAATACATGTGTTGAAGTCAACGTGATTGAAAGTGATCCGTGAAATTAAGGTGCTATGAGCATAAAAATTTAGCTGATTTTGTATTGCAGGTGTTGGGTTTGCTGGTAGTTCTTCGATCTCATCGAAACGCATAATCTTAGACTCCGTTGGATTATGCGGTTCATTGATAAAGTCACTGATCTTGTAAAATGGAAAAAGCTGTTTCACTTCCCAAACCGCAAAAATTATCATATCAATTATAACGAAGTGATATAAGGCGCTGCTTTTGTCAAGTTACTATTAGTAACGTTTGTAAAAATTCTTTCAGAAAAGAACTTTATTGATAAAGTCAATAACCACAAAGACCAAAGGCTGTTTACGATAAAATTTAGTTGACCGAATAGTGGTGCGTATCGGTCGCCAAAATTCTCTGCCAACGAAACTAATAGGATTAAGGAAATTACGATACCAAACCATTTGTACAACTTATGAAAAGGTAAAATCATAGCAACACTTATCGTCCACAAGGCCATAGCGATAAACCCCAGGTGCTCTCCGATGGTCATTCCTAAATAAGTATTCAATAGTGTATAGTTCATTTCTATGTTTTGCTGAATCATACGTGTTGCCTCGGGCTGCATGTATTGATTGGCTAAGACAGGCACAATGAAAATCCACCGACTAAAGCCGATAGATTGAAATATAGTCGTTGCCAGGCCTGAAGAAATTAGCATTATTTTCCATGTTGATTTTTGATTGATTCTCTCACTCATGTTTCCTGCTAACAAGGCAGTAAGTGGTATGTATAAAATTGACGATAGCAAGAATAAATAGTAACCCGAAACAACACTTTGTTGGTTGACATAAAACAGTTCCAATACTTCGTTGGCTGGCCTGCGGAGCACATCAGGAAATTCAAAGTTCTTCCCAAGAATAAGTACTGCTGTGGTTTGTAAGGCTATCTCCAAGAACATAAGTACACCGATGGCAATCGCTATACGTTTTGAGATGGGATGATTCATGTTCTTAAAAAGTTAAAATAATATTAGCGCCCAATTGTCCGCTGGTAAACTGCGCATCGCCTAGGTTATTGATGGTACCATTTCTTGAAGAGCGTTCGAACTCAGCTTCGATGCTCAAGCTGCTTTTCTTCAGAGGGAATGTGTAACCCATACCGATAGACATAGTGGTTCCAATAGCGTATTGATGCAAATACGTTTTGTTTGCTTCATTAAACCGTTTGGCTGTAAACTGACCAAAACCGATTCCGGCCCGTGCGTACACACCTTTGTTGTACTCACGAGTAATAAAATAATATTTAGCCGATACTCCCAGGTTGTAGTAGTTGAAGATGTAACTATCGTCATCATCCTCTCCTGTTACCGAAGTACCAAACGTTCCTTTTATGCGTGAGCCTATTCCTAACCCTTTCCAATTTTCGGGTGCTACATAAAATGCCATCGTTAAGTTATTGCCTATGCCAGGCTCGAAAGTACCACCCAAGGCTTCCCCCAACGTTTCCTTCATGTCGCCTATGAAAAGGGTTTGCCCAAAACCTAAACCCATTTCTCCATACACTCTTTTTTTAGTTTGTGTTTGAGCGTTGAGGTGCGCAGCTATGCTGCACACCAGTATTAATATGGTTACGATTGTTTTCATGTTTATTATTTTTTAGCGCTTCCGAACTGCACGATTAAACTTGTTCTTAGCTTATTGTTGTAAAATTCGCCAGTAGGGTCGTAGTAAGTTTTCAGGTCGGCTACCATTGTATAGTGAACACCAAGCCCTACTTTAACCGATGGGTTTTTGGTGGGGAACAACCCACGGATACCGAATTCTGTTAATCCAGCACCAGCGGCATCTTTCTCTTGAAATAATTCATTTTCCCATTCGCTTACGCGCCTGCCGTCAGGCGTTTTACGATCATCACCAGCTAAATAAAATCCAGCCCCAATCGCCCCAATCATAATAGGTAAATCGATTTCTACTTTCGAATTAGGAAGAGTAAATGAAGGCGCAATCATCAAACCAAAGGCACCGTGGTCGGAACGCAATTGCATTTGCGATTTTCCTTTGTACGTAACACCGGGCTGAAGATTAGTAGCAAAGGTTTCGTTGTTGATGCCGCCACTTCTGCCGTAATAGAAGTACCCAACTTTCAAATGGTCTTTGAAAAATCGAAAACCCATTTGTAGTCCTACTGTTTTGCCAACATGATTATCGAGAAACATGGTGCTGATCTCGGGGGTGATAAACCAGCCTATTTTAGAAGACTTGACGTTTTCTGTGCCTGTGTTTTCAGTTTGTGCGAAGCCAGCCGCTGCGGAAAATAGCACGAGTGCGAGTATGTTGATGTAGTTTTTCATGTCGTTAATTTTTTGAATAATTAATAAGAAGATTCTAAAACACGTGGATTGCCTTTGGATTTGCTGCCTAGTAGAAACCGAACCCCCGCCTGTGCCGACCAGCTATATTTCTGCGAGTCTCCATCAGCTCCAGCTGCACCACCCGTTAATCCTTTCAAGAAAAAAACTTTGTTTTCAGAAGCCTTGTAGGAGAAGCCGGCTGTGATGGCTGAGACGTGGTTTTCGAAGATAAACGTTGGTGACAGCTCGAAAAAATTAGGAAACGTAATGCCACTGTGTATCAACCATTTTTCTGATATAGGAATGGAAACCATTAAACCGGGTTCGAAGTTGATGGCTGTAGACGTAAGTGTTTCATCGCGCTCATCGTTGCCATCAGGATCAATTACCCCTTGAAATCGCACTCCCACACGTGTGTACAAATCGAGGCGTATGTTATCCGTTTCGTATAGCTTGTACAAGATGGGGACGCTGATGGTAGTAGAGTAACCTTCACGAATGGGCTTGGCTTCAATAAAGCGATAGCGAATACTGCCCGCTTGCACTTCGAGGCCGATGCGAAAGCGCTCACTTACCTGCTTGCGAAAGGCAAGTGTCGTAAATACATAATCTGAATTGGATGAACCAACCGAAATGTCGAGCATGTTTTGCCCATAATTTTTGCTGCTGATAAACAAGAGCAAGGCGGTGGCCGCCAGGAGGATTGTTTTTGTTTGTATCATATTTTCTTTGTTTTGTATGATACAAAGGTGGGCTTGGGACTAGCCCCAAAACGTTCACATAGGTTACGAAATCAGGGGTTTTCCAGTATTTGCTTGCGGATACGGCTCAGCGACTGTGGTTGGATGCCGAGATAGGAGGCAATGTAATGCTGTGGTATGCGCTCGATTACTTTCGGGCGGTCCTTCACTAATTGAAGATATCGTTCTTCTGCCGATTGATTGGTGAGTGATTCTGTTCTCTTGCGCACACCGAGGTACGCACGCTCGGCCATTAGCCTGCCGAAACGCTCGAAGCGTGGATTTTGATCGTACAATGCTTCTAAGTGTTTCTTGTCCAACAGTAATAAATCTGTTTTCTCCAATGCTTCAATATTTTGATGCGAGGGTTTGCCGGAAAGAAAACTGTCGTAATCGGTGTACCACCCATTTTCAAAAAAGAATTGTCCGGTATGTTCATCGCCATCTACTTCATAAAAATAACGCAATGAGCCTTTTACAATGAAGGCAGTGAAATGACAAATTTCTCCTTGTTGAATGAGGAGTTCTTTTCTCTTTAGCGATCGGAATTGGTGTTGTTCCAAAAACTGCGAAAACTCCGCATCGGATATTGCAACAATTTTTGTTATGGTGGCTTTTAGTGATTCGGCCGCTGAGGAAGGTATTTTCAATGTATTTGGCTTTCTATTAGATACCTATTTCAAAAATAGTTATAAAATGGTTGGTTATTTTGTTTATCAGGCTAGTACACGCATTCTGCCGATGCCTTATTCAATTGGCTTTTCTTTATTTTTGGTTTTGCGTACCTAAAATCAGCCTAATTATCGTGTATGACTAACTTGCTGATCCCACACTTGCTCCAATACGATACGTTAACCGAGTCTGAAACTACGCGTATTTTACAGAGTTTCGAGGTGGTTTCGTTTGATCCAAATGATTATTTTCTTAAAGAAGGGGAGCTCAGCCAAAAGGTCGCCTTTATTGAAACAGGGCTTTTGATGTATTATAAATCTTCTGAAGAAGGGGAAGAATTGGTTTGCGACTTTGGGATGGAGAACGACTGGGCCACGCAGTATCAAAGTTTGATTTCCGGTGCAAAGTCTCCGATGTCCATTAAAGCCATTGAGCCAACCGTGGCGCGTGTCATTTCGTTTACCAACCTCAATCAATTATACCTTACGGTGCCGAAGCTGGAACAAATCGTGAGGCAAATCATCGATAAGATTTTCATTCAAATGATGAAGCGGACAGGCGATTTTCAGTTTTTGAAAGCGGAAGAACGCTACGCAAAGATGTCGGCAGAAACGCCCGCACTCCTTCAGCGAGTGCCGCAATATTATATCGCAAGCTATCTGGGCATTGCCCCACAATCGCTGAGCAGGATTAGAAAAAAATAGCTGCGACATCTCCTTTATTAACAAATGTGAATGCGCATGATTTGGTGAGGGTGCACTTTTGTGTCATTAAACAACAAGAAAATGACACAACTAAAAAAAATCGTTATTCTATGCCTCATATTCATCGCTTTCGCACAACACGCTACATCGCAAATTCAAGATTGGAAACGCGACAGGAAAATAGCGGTTCTTACCGGGCTTTCGCAGGCCTTAGTAGTCCGTGGTTTCAATATCGAAGCGAACTACATCCATAACCGGTTGATCTTCGATTATTCGCATGGTACTTCGCTTGACTTCGATAAAAATTTAGTAACGGATGAACTGAACGCGCAAGGTGTTGTCGTCCACATGCCGTTTTCTACAGGTTTTGGTGTAGGTTATCGTTTCACGGAGTGGCTTAATTTACGGGTTGAATCTAAATGGCACCGTTTTGAATTTTATTACGAGGGTGAAGCGCAAACTACAACCAACCGAATTGCTACCGATAAGAATAATTTCAGTGTTGGATTGGGTCTTTATACATTCCTGCAACCGTTCAAGAAAAAACAGAATCTGTTAAAAGGATTAACTATAGCCCCAAGTATTCGGTTTTGGCCAACGGTAAGTTCCAGCTTCACCGACAATAAATTCACCTATCAGAATAAAAATACAGGTAACGAGGAAGAGCTGAAAACGCTGGCGTCCGGTGTGGGATTCACGCCTCTTATTATCAACATTAGCATCGGTTATACATTTAATCTAAAGAAAACCAACTAACGATATGAAATCGACAATCTTAATTACCACATGGTTGATGGTAGCAAGCACTCTACTGGTTGCTCAAAATCCGCTTTCGCAAAAGGTACAAACCGAATTTGGCCTCGGCATTTCCACACCTTTTCTAAATAGCGGTAAAGAACTTAAAAAGGCTGAGAGCATTCGTAATGCTGGACAGAGTTACTTTCAGAACGCGCAGGGCGAAAGACGAAATGTAGGTTCATACGGAAATCTTATCGGATGGTCGTTTTCTACGGCCTACTATCGCCCGGTAAAAAAAGTGGATGGATTGATCGAGGAAGCAGCGCTGCTTTAAGCTTTTTTCGGAGTTCATTTCGATAACGATGCTCGGAGGTGGTCAATTTGAAGCGAAATGGATCGACGCAAATCGTGAAAAATTGTGATCGTTAACAAACGAAATGAAGTGGTCAATCTCCTCGGAGTTTCCAATGTTGACTAATATAGGCAAAATAAATTGCCTCTTAGTGAGTTAAAAAGCTCCGTTGTCTTCTTCTAATGCTGGAAGTCCTATGTCCGTTAAACAATCCTTATTGAGATGACAGTTTCAAATTCAGTAAAATATTTCAGATTCATTTTCTGTATCTATTTGTCCACTATCTATTAGCCGCCTGATGAATCGATTTCTTTTCAATGTATTTCTTGCAGCATTTCTTTTATCGTCAGCGGTCTCAGCACAAACCACATCGTCCAGATATCAAAATCTTCAACAGAAAATCGCTTCTGGCTGGAATACGTGGAGTTACGGCAGCATGCTCAGCCAGGTTCTCTTACCAGAAGGATTAACGTTGAAAGTTAATTTTCGTCAAGCTTTTATAGGTACTCCTTACGATCCGGATTTTTATTTAGATGAAGTTACGGTAGACAAATCGGGTTTGGTTCGGCCTGTTGCGCATACCTTTGATGGAGCTTACACGGAATTAATTATTGATCACTGGAAAGGAAATTCAATCCGCATTCAATCTGCAGCGATAGGTAAAGATATTGTTATTCTCGTCACACCAATAAAACAATCATCGACCCATTATTATGTAGAACTCGAAACTGGTATCGTCTGGAATCGTCAGGGACACATACAGCGAAAAGGTGAAAATATCACGGCTACATTTGATGCGAACGAATATATCATTCATTCTACGAGTCCTAACATTGAAGTAGCACATCCTTACGCATCACCGTATCTAATTTTTGAAGGTGATACCACTATTGCGTTTTATACGGGCAGCAAAAAAACATTACGTGAGGCAACCTCTATTATTGAATCGGCAAAGAAACAGTATGATCATTACGCGCAGAAGTATGGCGACATGGCAGAAGCGTTTAAAGGCGTGCAAAGTGTATTGGGTTGGAACACTTTGTATGATGCAGATAAAAACCGTGTCATCACACCGGTAACACGAGGATGGAATGAAGCTTGGCATGGCTATGTATTGTTTGAATGGGATACGTATTTCGCAGCATTGTTATTTGCACTGGATAATAAAGACTTCGCATACAGCAATGCCATTGCCGTTACAAAAGGGCAAAATAATTTTGGTCAGATTGGGTTTACCCAATGGCCTCACGGCAAGGCATCAACACAATCACAACCACCGGTAGGCGCCTTGGTGTGCTGGATGATTTATGAAAAGTATAAAGAGAAATGGTTTCTTGAAGAAGTATATACTGAATTATTAGAATGGAATAGATGGTGGATGGAAAACCGAACCAACCAGGGGTATTTAACCTGGGGTGCAGGATGGAAAGGTGCAGAGCTCAAACATATCATGCTCGAATCCGGATTGGATAATTCACCGATGTATGAAGATGCAAAAGTGCAGGAGGTAGGAAATAACTCACTTTTAAATTTAGCAGATGTT
>JBGTEP010000135.1:0-215602 GCA_041747735.1 Chryseolinea sp. | reverse complement strand
TTTAAATCACCTGGCCAAAGGCAATGTATTCGAAAAAGCCAAAACCCTGAGAGATCGTTTTCACCTGGCTAAAGAAGATGGTACTTCATGTTACGTCCGTTTTTTTGATAACGAAGATTGGTCACGTAATAAATTCCAGGTAACAAATCAGGTAAAGCAGGAAGGTTCGTTTTTAAATCGTTATGATGTAACACTACTGGTAAACGGACTTCCCCTCGTTCAAATCGAGCTCAAGCGTAGGGGTATGGAAATTAAGGAAGCTTTTAATCAGATCAACCGATACCAGAGACATTCATTCTGGAGCAACAATGGATTGTTTCAATATGTGCAGATTTTTGTCATCAGCAATGGTACGAATACAAAGTACCTCGCCAACAATCCGCTGCAGTCTGTTTTACAGACCTACTACTGGGCAAACGAAAACAACAAAAATATCACCGACCTGATTGATTTCGCTGCTGCATTCCTCAATATTCATCACCTGGGAAAGATGATCGCCCAGTATGTAGTGATGAGTGAGACCAGCAAGGTAATGATGATCCTGCGACCGTATCAATATTATGCTACCGAGGCTATTATCAATCAAGTACAAACGAGCAACGCCAACGGATACATCTGGCATACTACCGGTTCGGGAAAGACATTAACCTCTTTCAAAACCAGTCAGATCGTAATGGATCTGCCCAATGTTCACAAAGTTGTATTTGTTGTTGATCGCAAGGATCTCGATTATCAAACGATGACCGAGTTCAACAGCTTTAAGAAAGATAGTGTTGATGTTACGGACAGTACACATTCATTAGTAAAACAACTTACCGATGACACCAAGCTCGTACTCACCACCATCCAAAAACTAAACAACGCCATCACTAAAGCACACTACGAAAACAGGATGGCACACCTGAGTGACAAAAAGATTGTTTTTATTTTTGATGAATGTCACCGTAGCCAGTTCGGTGAAACCCATGACCGGATCATTGAATTTTTCAATAAGAGTCAGTTGTTTGGATTTACCGGCACGCCCATTTTTGCGAACAACGCTACCAAAAATGAATTTGGCAAGCGTACCACCAAAGATCTTTTCGGAGATTGCCTCCATAAATATGTGATCACCGATGCTGTCCGCGATGAGAATGTATTGCGGTTTGGAATTGAATACGTCGGCAAGTACAAACAAAAAGGAAATACATTCATTGATATTGAGGTAGAAGATATCGACCGGCCGGAAGTACTCAATTCAACCGCACGACTGGAGAAAATTGTGGATTACATCATAGCCTACCACGATCAAAAAACATTCAGCAAAACCTATTCTGCTCTTTTCGCTGTAAGCAGCATCGACAACCTGATCAAGTACTACGACATTTTCAAACGCAAAAAAGAAGCAGGAGAGCACAACCTGCGCATCGCCACCATTTTTACATTTGGTTCCAATGACGACGACGATGATGCACAGGGTTTTTTGCCCGGCGATGAATTACCCATGGCTGCCGAGGCACAAGTACAATACCGGTCCAGTCACAACCGTGACAAACTGGAAGACTACATCGGCGATTACAATAAAATGTACAGAACAAGCTACTCGACAAAAGACAGTCAGCAGTTCGAGAATTATTTCAAAGACATCAGCAAACGGTTAAAGGAAAGAGAGAAGACTACATTCAATGATGAGAAAGACCGGCTGGATATTGTCATAGTCGTAAACATGCTCCTCACCGGATTTGATGCCAAGAAAGTCAACACCCTTTACGTGGATAAAAACCTGAAACATCATGGACTGATCCAGGCATACTCCAGAACGAACCGTATACTTGGAGAACAAAAATCACAAGGCAATATCCTGTCCTTCCGAAATCTCAAAGACGCAACCGACAAGGCCATCACCCTGTTTTCCAATAAGGACGCCGTTGAAGTGATCCTCCTACCAACTGTCGAAGTCATAGCAGAAAAGTTTGACGAAGCACTAAAAAATCTGTTAGCCATTGCGCCAACCTACCAAAGCGTAGACGATTTTCTAACTGAAGATGACGAGCTGGCGTTTATCCAGGCATTCAGAGCCCTGCTACGCGTCAAGAACGTCCTCGCCTCCTACACCGATTTTTCCTGGGACAATCTCGGCATTGACGAAGAAACCTTCGACAACTATAAAAGCAAATACATCGATCTCTACGAAAAAGTAAAACGCAACAACCTCAAACAAAAAACATCCATCCTTGATGACGTCGACTTTGAGCTCGAACTCATCCACCGTGACCTGGTAAACGTTGCGTACATCATAAAACTTCTGGCAAAATTAAAGCAAGCCAAAACGAGCGAAGCGCAAAAACAGAAAAAAGCGATCCTGGATCTTCTTGGAGGAGAAGTACAACTCAGAAGCAAGCGCGAACTTATCGAGAAGTTCATCGAAGAAAACCTACCCCGCATTGAAGACGCCGATAATATCCAGGACGAATTCGAAAAATTCTGGCAAGAACAAAAAGTCCTCGCCCTGGCAAAACTCTGCGACGAAGAACAGCTAGACAAAGAACAATTCAAATCCCTCCTCGAAGCCTACATCTTCAGCGGCCAGGACCCCGTGCGCGACGATGTTTTAAAGTGCTTAGGAAATCGCCCCAGCATTCTTCAAGCCCGCGCAATCGGCGAAAGAATTATACAAAAGATGAAGGAGTATGTGGAGGTGTTTGTGAATGGGATGGTGGCCTAGCTATCAAGAATGGTATAGTATGATTTCGATACTTTTTATTTAGATTTGACTAGTCCATGAGCAAAAAATATAAAAACTCACCTCTTACAGAAGCCGTTGCGGAATTCAATTTTATTCCTGATAAAGAATGGAATTCGACAGTTCCAGGCGAATTTTACACTAAGATCAAAGGCATCTTACCGATTGTAAAGCAACGAGAGGATCAAATCGCTCTGGCATTACCCACTGAAGAAAAACCAAGAGAGCGTATTCAAATGGATATTGTTCAGTTGGTGCAGTTTTGGGACGAGCGTCGTAGCTTGTTAGCTCAAATTGGAAAAGATTTCTTAACAATTAATGCGCTAAAGCCCTATCCAACCTGGGAAAAGTTTTTGCCGTTTATAGAGGAGGTCTTTAGTGCCTATTGTGAAATTGCTTCACCAAAAGGAATTAAACGCGCTAATTTAAGATACATTAATACGATAGAGGTACCGCAAACTTCACTCGCATTCTCGGGAAATTTTGAACTTGAAATGCCTGTACCAAAGTCATTGAAATTTGACGTTAGGTTTATCAATACACACATGGAGTTTGATCTTAATGAAATAGATGTGCTCGCGCAAAAGATCACGAGCGTACCGTCACCAGACTCGGGAGTAAAGAATTTAGTGCTCCAAATTGAAGTTGTCATGAATCGGTTTAATGGTCTTCCCGTTGAGAAAGTGCATAATTGGTTGGAAATGAATCACGAGGTTATAACTAACACCTTTGAATCTACTGTTACGGATGATCTTAAGAAAAAGTTTGAGTAACATGTTAACGCAAAAATAACTTATGCATTCATTTGAATTACATGACTCAAGTATTTCGAGTGTTGGGATTGAACACGCTGCATCAAGCAGTCTTTTAAGTTCTGCAGCTGTAATTGCCCATACCTTACTGAATCAGGTCAAAAAGAAGGCCGGTTTATCTGCGTCCACGTTCACCTTTCAGGGCTCCAATAATCTCTTTACCAATCCGTTGACATATCCCCAGTATGAAAACAAAGAACAATGGTTAGAGTTGCTTACTCAAAAAGGATACAATCCAACAATGATCATCTACGAACATCGAAATGATCATATCTTCCGTGAAATTCTTCCAAAGTACAGGATGAACCAGTCAGCGAATGAGTTGATTGTTCATACGTCAAAGTATTTCGAAAAAATTGGAAGCACTGACGTCTCGTTAAATGAGTATGACGCAATTAGTGACCTCCGTGACAAATTCAACTTTGCAACGGGTGTTTCTTCATTTTTGTTAAAAAAACCTATTCTTATACCATTCCTTGAGCGTGCTTATGACGAGCTCGTGACGTGTTTTCCATTGTCTGAATTTGGATTAGAAGTAAAGGTTGATTATGAGATAGACAATTGGTCCTCATTATTCCTGTCTATAACTTCTTCGGGGGATAGTGATTCCATTGGACTTGAAATAGAGAAATTTATTGGAGATTGGATGTTTAAGCAAAGCCCTGAAGTTAGAAAGTTGGTCACGATTGTCGATCGAATATTATAAAATGCCGTTTGATTGGGAAAATTTCATTTCGCTTGCTGATCAGCTAGTCAATAGAAGTGATGCTGACGAGGCTGCTTATAGGTCCGCAATTAGCAGAGCCTATTATGGAGTATTCGGTAAAATAAAAATCTACGTGTCAGCTACTCATAAAATAAAACAAAGCCCTGGTGATGCGATTCACCAGAAGATAATTGAGACCTTAAAGCAATCAGAAGACAGCCAAGAATTTTCATTAGGTAATTCATTAAGTCAGCTACGGGCATCTCGAAATGAAGCGGATTATGACAGTCACACAAATGTAACGAAAGTAGCTGCCGAAAATTCAATAAAAAGATCTAGAAATCTGATGCGTACACTAGCTGAGTTAAAAGATAGGTAATGCACATGGATAAAATGTCAATGTAGCAATGACAATATCTATTCTTAAGTTCGTTAACTTCTGGTTGCTTAAATTTTAAACCTTCAATTACTTTTAGCATGATCAACTATCAATATCAAATCCTTCGGTTTTTACCGGATCGGGTGAATGAAGAATTCGTAAATCTCGGGGTTGTTGTTTTTGATCCTCAGAGTCGTTTGTTGTCCTCGCGCTTTATTGACAAAGCTAGCCGTGTTTCTGCTTTTTTCCCGGAAGTCAATACTCGTTACCTTAATAATACCCTAAAATTTCTCCATGCTGAGTTTTTTAATTTGAGCAGTAAATTTTCCAGGGAGTTACAACTTGATAACATGGGAGACCTGGACGGAATAACAAGATCTGTTCTTCCTAAGGATGATAGTTCACTAGTTTTTTCCGAAACTAAGAAAGGCCGCGATTTGACTGCGGACATTGCTTGTGACGATCTTTTTGAAAGAGTGGTACTTCGAAATATTTCTGAGCATGATGAGATTGAATTGCGCAATGATCGTGAAGTATGGAATAAAGTTTATAAGAATTACTTTGAAAAACAAAAAATATCCAACCGTCTTCACGCGCATACGGTTAAGACTAAAAATGATGAGTTACACTTTGAGAGAGCGTGGAAGAATGGAGTATGGAATTGCTTCGAAACCGTTTCATTTAATCTAACGAGACCGGACTCAGTTAAGAATAAGGTCTACAAATGGGCGGGAAAGTTAGACGAACTACGATCTTCCAAAGAGGCAGTTAGCGTTTATCTGCTTTCAGTTCTGCCAGAGAGTGAAGAACTGAAAAGGTTCATTAGAAGTAAGTTGAATAACAAAGACTTTGATAACTCAAAGGTTAAACTGGTCACCGAAGACGAAGCCGAGTCGCTTGCGAAAGAATTTCAAAAGGAAATTGAGGCTCATGAGGGGTAGTCCGAGTGACGAAGCTGAACAAGTTTTAACTAGTTGATATGAGAAGTAAGATCGTTCAACGAATTTTAGATGAGACTCCAAAAGAAGTTAAAATCTTTGTAAAACTTTATGGCAATGTAGTCGTGCGTGTTCATCAGATTATGAAAGAAAAGGGAATAAGCAGTAAAGAGCTTGCTGAACAACCTGGAGAAGCTCCTTCTGAATTAAGCAAATGGTTAAACGACGATCATAATTTAACGCTTCGCAGCCTGGCAAAACTACAGGCGGAGCTGGGAGATACACTCCTCTACGTTTCCGGGAAATCGCCGGAGGGAGGTAAGTAAGTAAAAACCATTTTTTTTGACATCCGTCGAAAGGCCAAATCAGACTCTTTCAAACCTTATTGATTTTATAAATTCTTTCCTCAACCATTACTCATATCAGCAGCTTTTAACTAACTTGATTCATGGCTACATTTTCACAAAAACAAATAGAAGAGATCAATACCATTATTAAGGCTATTGAATCTGAGATAAAACCCAAAATGGAGATTGGGGCAAAAGACAAAGCTGTTTTAACCAACCTTTTAAAGGCAAATAAGGTAGATAAAGCACCAAAAACCTTCAAATGTAACAGAGAATACTCCGATGCTATCGTCTCCTTTTTCGTTAAGGAAAAGAACATACCCAAGAGTAGGTTCAGCAGTAATTCCCAAACTTCAATTTTTATCCTTTAGGGAATTCGGCGCAGCAAAAAGAAAACCCTAAATTAACCCGGCCGGTTTCAAGAACTCAAGTCTAAAAAATCGTTCCTAGGTCAAAGTGTCGAAACCCATATTGTCGCGCAACACTTGAATCCGTAAAGGTGAACTATCGAGACAATTAAGTCTGAAGACTTATACCATCAGTGGCCATCAGTTGTCCAAGTGTCTCAGCGCGCGAACCGATGCGCAACACTTGAACCTGTCACTACATTCCCCAAATTTATCATGATTCAAGTCTTAACAATTATTGATATACTTGATAGGGTTAACGCCAGAGACTTTAATAATTTGAAAACTGATTACAAAAAAAACAATAAAAAACTCAATACTGACTCCCAGTAAAAAAATCTCCGCTCTAATTGATGTCTGATACGCGAAACTTTCCAGCCATTTCGATATCAATAAATACGATAAAGGAATTGCAATTAAATTGGCGATAACCAATAACAAAGTAAAATCTTTTGAAAAAAGGAGGAATATGTCCATCATTTTAGAACCAAACACCTTACGTATACTTATTTCTTTAGCACGTTGTTCGGCAGTAAATGTAATTAATCCCAAAAGACCAAGACAAGAAACAAATATTGCTAAAAAAGTAAATATTGTGGATACCTTTCCTAAACGCTGCTCCGATTTAAATAACGCATCGAATCTTTGATCTACAAAAAAGTAATCGAACGGACTGTCATTTGAAAAGTTCTTCCACCTGCTCGCCAAATCATTTATCGTGCTTGCCAAATTTTCCGGGCGTATGCGAATAGAAATAAAATTTCCTCCTTCATCGAAAGTCAAAGCAAGTGGTCTTATTTTGGCATGCAATGATTCAAAATTAAAATCTTTCATTATCCCTATAACTTCAAATTTCTCCCTTTCCCGACCTGGAAATATTAAAGTTTTACCGATTGGATTTTCCAAACCTAGTTGTTCTACAGCTGCCTCATTTAATAAAATTCCTTCTGTGTCCGATTGTACGTCCCTCGAAAAATTTCTACCTGCTATTATCTTAATCTTGAATGTTTCTACAAAATCATGATCTGCATAAAACCAAAAAAGGACAACATCCTCATCAGAATTTTTTTCTCGCATAGCAAGGTTATTTACTGCCGTTCCCTTCCCTGGAATAGTTAAGGAATTGCTTACATTAATAACCTGGGTTAACGATAAAAGCTCTTGTTTAAACTCCTCATTTCTCTTACTGAATTTATCTACACTATTCGAAATGACTAAAACGTTCTCTTTGTCAAATCCTAAATTTTTATCCCTTAAAAATTGTAGTTGCTGATAAACAAATAAAGTGCAAATGATCAAACACATCGCGATTATCAGTTGGCAAATTACAAGTGCATTTCTACCTCCCTTCTCTTTTTTTCCAAAGTGAAGCTTACCTTTTAAAACGTTTACAGGCTTCAATGAAGAAAAATAAAAAGCCGGATAACTGCCTGAAATAGTTCCCACTGCAAAAGGCAAAATCAATATTCCTAAACTAAGCCAGGTATTTTCTCTAAAATTAAATGTCAACTTCTTCTCGATAATATCATTAAAAACAGGAAGAAACAACGATACAATAACGAGAGCTAAAAATGTAGCAATTAAACTTAAAACTATTGATTCAATTAAAAATTGTTTTACCAAAAGCTTTCTCTCAGAACCCAAAACTTTACGGACACCTATTTCTTTTGCACGGTTGGCAGAATAGGCCGTTGAAAAAATCATGTAATTTATACAAGCAATCAAAATGATGAGAAAAGCAACAACAGACAAAATATTAACATATATACTGTTTCCATTTGGCTCCAACTCCTGTGAAAGGTTGGATTTGAGATGTATGTCTGTTAATGGTTGTATGAAATAATCCCACACCCTTTCGTTTCTGATCCTTTCATCTGTGTAACCAAGATATTTTTTAAGAACAGGAGCAACATATTTCCCAACGAAATTATTGAGCTTACCCTCTAATGCATGAGGAGAAACATTCTCCTCTAATAAAAAATAGGTATAAAAATCGTTGATGCCCCAGGCGCTACTGTTTAATCGTTTAGGATCAGTAGAAAGAGATATCAACATGTCGAAACGAAAATGTGAATTGGATGGAACATTTTTGACTACACCGGTCACTTTGGCAGATGAGTTATTTACTATCATCAGTTTACCTAAGGCTTTCTTGCTCCCAAAATATTTTTGCGAAGCTTCCTCCGTAAGCACGATAGAATAAGGCTCCACCAATACTTTATCAATGTTTCCTTCTATTAATTCGAAGGAGAATATTTTAAAAAAACTAGAATCAGCAAATAGAATGGTTTCGTTGAAAGATTTATCTTCATACCTAACAACTAAATCCTCATTAACAGGAAATATTTTTGTGCTGGCTGTTATTCCGGAATATCATTGGTTAGGACTGTAGCTAAAGGACCGGGCGACGTTGCTGCAATGATCTCATTATTAGATAACCTGGTAATAGTCCCTACTCTGAAAATCCTTTCCGAATTTTTATGAAACTTATCGTATCCTAATTCGTGATTAATGTATATCGCAATTGTTATAAAGCCAGCAATTCCGATAGCTAGTCCCAATAGATTAATTAAACTATAAAATTTATTTTTAAAAATAGTCCTGATTGTAATATCTATGAGGTGCTTGATCATTTCAAGGACTAGCTATTTAGTGAACGATAATATATACGAATAAAGCAAATTTTTCGAGATTATGAATTCTAATTTTTGATTTTTCGGGTGATCTACACATTGAATGTACAAACAGGCGCAAGTCTTCCGGCACAGGCTCTTAATAATCTACGCCTTCAGAGTGCTAAATAATTTCAAGAATACAAGTCTCGAGACGTATGGAGACTTGTAACATGATAGATCCAAATGTCTCAGTCCATCAAGCCGCCAAGCCAAACAGACACAGCCCAAACCACACATCCATGCTTAAAAACGTACAAACAGATTTTTTTTATTTTTCTATCGTATCTTGTCACGTTAGGCTACGTTTTGCCGTGCGTGCTTAAATTGCATCCCTACAAATAGTCATGCTTTTGCGCAATGCTTTAAAATACAAAATAATGAACTATCAAACCTTCCAGCCCCATCCAGATTTAGCTTCATTTGTAAAATGCTACTGGACTCTAGAAGTTCATGCGGAAAAGAATGCTCAAAAGCAACGCATTTTACCAGATGGCTGTATTGAACTGATTTTTATTCTTGGAGACGATATAAAACGTTTTACTTCCGGAGACGAATTTATCATCCAACCTCGCGCCATGGCATTGGGCCAAATTACCGAACCATTTTTTATTGTGCCCACAGGATATGTAAACACGTTTGCGGTTCGCTTTTATCCTTATGGTTTTGCAAACTTCGTTTCGACACCGATCATAAACTTAGCAAATACAGAAACGCCCATTCAATTACTGTTTGGTGAAATGGCTTCAATAGAAATACAGCAAAAAATAATTCACGCAACAGATACCAATAACAGAATTGAAATTGTAGAAGAATTCCTTTTGAATAAATTGATTGATAAAGTAACCATAGATAGCATTGTAAAATCAACCATCGATACGATATTCGCAACGAGCGGAAGCAGCTCTATAAACGCTATTCTCAAAGATGATTTATCGAAGAGAAGGCAACTTGAAAGAAATTTCTTAAAACAAATTGGTATCAGTCCAAAGCAGTTGGGCAAAGTAATCAGATTGCAGACTGCACTTAAAATGTTGCTTAAACAGCAACCTGATAGTTTCACAAAAATAGCCTATGAAAGTGATTACTACGACCAACCGCACTTCATTAATGATTTTAAAGAATTCACAGGAACAACTCCTAAAGACTTTTTAAGCAACGATACGCTTGCACTTTCTTCACTCTTCTACAAAGAAGATTAGCATGTCGCATTGTAAGTGAAACTTAGCCTACCTATTGGTCATACATGGGGCAAAAAAAAAGAAACGGTTTAGAACCAAATAGTCAATCTTCTCTGCTGTGGTTTTTCCAGGATTTTTCTTACAAGAAATCAGGCATAGGACAAGAGGTAACAAGCAGATTAACTTTATCATTGTTGAATTATGTTAGTTAGTCAAACTATATTTCTTTAAGTTAAACTGCACCTTTAATTTTAGCAAACTAATAATAACAGACCGTGAAATTAGCAGACAGGTTATTCTCTGAGGAACGTCAAAACCCGGCCACCCTGTTTCAAAATCATTTTCTTCTCACTGGGATAAAATTCAAGCACAACCCCAGCCTGTTCAAATTTAAATTTATCTGTATCAAAATATTCCAACTCGATCGCCTGTTGACCTGTACTTTGTCCCATAAGTTTATTATCCACAGTGGTAAAAAGAATTTTTTCTTTCTCGTCTTCTGATCGGTAGCTTCCCAAATAAGGGCTAAGATCTTTTGGCTGAACCGGAGGTGGAGGAAAATGAATGCTCGTTTCAATGCCGTCCATATTATTCAGTCTTGAAACAATTCCCCATCCGAAAAAATCATTGGCGACACCAATTAACAACTCATTTTCACCAGCCCTCATGGGTAACTCTAACTCTGAGTTTTCAACGGAAATCCTACCGTCGGGAACTTTCCGCATACCAGGGGATCGGTAGATGTTCTTATCAACAAAAATAAGCTGCCGATTGAGATACACCCAGACTTCGTCACTAAACCCAAGAGCCATTTTCCGTTTCTGTTCAGTAGCCGAAATCAATTTTACCCTCAGCCATACAAACCGTCTTTCACCTACGCCATATAAACGAGTGAGATTGACTAACCCTCTGCGTTCGGCCGAAAGGGTTTGCCACTTGGTGTCGGGTTTTGGGAATTCTCCTTCATACAATTCTCTTCCTATCGGTAAAGACTTCGGCTCGCACACCTGCCACTCGCGCAAATACCGCGGGTCATGGTACGTTGGGTCAAACCCTTCACGCGCAGACAATCCTTCAACGGCATCGGGTCTGATAATCAGATTAGCAATAGTACATAAGCCGTTGAAAGCGATGCTGCCTGATAGTGATTCACCTTCCAACCTTGGAATTTCCAGTGTTGTTCGCTCATGTTCATTGACGTACACGATCATCTGCCTGCCTGAAACAACGAGCTTAATGTGATTCCATTCGTTCTTTTTGATAGTGGCCGGACCCTGGTAATGGTGTAACAGATCCCAGAGGTTCACACCTTTAGTAAAGGCCGCGTATTGCACGGCATCCATTGCCATTGGATTTCCAGCGCGAGCAACACGCAAATAGAAGTATTCTGATTCATTAACATCGGCCATACGAAAAAAAACTCCGGCAAATACTTCACTCTGTGGTTCTATATCATACTCAATGGTACCGTTTGAAAACTTGAAGTCTTTTAGTATTACCTTATCCCCACTGGATAAAATCTTCATCGCCAATGAGCCCTTGTAATTCAAAAACTCCACACTGTTTGACGGGAATTCCCAGTTCGTGGGTGTCATTTGAATTTTCATTTCCGATGGATTAGCAGCGGATGTTGTTTTTGACCTCTGGCCAAACATGGGAAGTCCAATGAAAAGGAGACTTAGACTTAAGACTATTTTTTTCATGATTTAAGGGATTAGTATTTTTGTTGATCAGACATCACGCAAAAAACGCTCAAGTTTCATATTTTCCGTCGTTCAAATTCCAGTCAAGTTCGTTCAAAGAGAAAGCAAAACGGTTATGACCAAAAGCGAAACAGAAATCCCCCTTAGCAAATGCCTTCGTATGATTGAGGAGAGTCTTGGCTGGGGCAAATCACAGAGTTGGACTAACTATGACTTTTCGAAACTGAGCGATGAAGTTCATAACCGGACACACGTACGACTGAGCGTTACCACCTTAAAAAGAATCTGGGGCAAGCTGAAATATGAAAATGCACCCACGCTCACCACATTGAATGTATTGGCTCAATTTGCTGGCTATTCTGACTGGCGTAGCTTTTGTAATCAAGACTCACTCGAGTCAGCTGTTTTATCAGACAACGCTGTGGGTGTGGTAAACAAACCCGTAACTATTAAATTCAATCGTTACCTCCTACTGATTCCGTTTCCCGTCATTGCCATCGTATACTTTCTACAAGTGGCATTAAAGCCGCAAGTTGATCCCAATCAGTTTGAATTTCGGGCCGATAAAATGGTGGCAGAGGGAGTTCCGAATTCAGTGGTGTTTCATTATGATGCGCAGGCGGCTACAACAGACTCCGTCTTCATCGTACAAACGTGGGACATCCGGAGGAAAACAAAGGTATCGAAATTCAACCACGTCCATTCGGCCATGTATTATTATCCAGGCTTTTTCCGTACTCGACTTATCGCAGATGGGGAAATTGTGAAGCGCCATGATTTATGGATCACCTCCGATGGATGGCTTTGTCTGCAGGAAGAAGAACCTATTCCACTTTACTTTAAAAAGAGTGACTTTACTCGTGAGGACCGTATAGAGATTGACAAAGAAATCCTGACGAAGTACAACCTTTCGCTTTTCCCTCACAGTCCCAAGATCAGATTTTTCAATCAACGAGATATGGGTGACATGATGAGCGATAATTTTGTTTTTGAAACCAAACTCAAAAATGAATTCGACGAAGGGACAAATGCATGTCAGTTTGTTCAGGTATTGATACAATGTAAAAACGATATCATCATTATCCCACTTTCTACAAAAACTTGTATTGGAGAAATGCAGCTCTCCTTTTGTGGGGAGCATGCGATGAGTAAGGATGCAGATTTGTCGGGATTTGGATGCGACTTAAATGAATGGACCACACTGCGTGTGGAAACTGTCAATAAAACGGCCACCATTTTTGTCAATGGTAAGATGGCGTATTCCCTCGATTTTCCTAACGACCCCACGGGGGTAGTTGGTGTTCAATACCGATTTAATGGAGTCGGGGCAGTAAAAGATACGTGGTTTGAACATCAAGATAATAGAATTAACTTATAAAGAAGTAAAAAAACCTGCTTCGGCTTTGTTTGGCCTGTTTCTTCAATCAGGTTGGAATAATGCTATCACATTGCAGCGCTCATCACACTTGATCCAGTCAAAGTAGCATGTCGCATTTTTACATTTTTAAACTGGTTTGGCCTGTAAATTTGCACTATAAATAAATCATTGATGAGTATGAAAAATTTAATTTCTATTGTCGAAATTCCCACATCGGATTTTCAAAGAGCAGTGGCATTTTATCAGGCGGTTTTAGAAATTTCTATCGAAGAGATCGAAATGGAGGGATCAAAGATGGGATTGTTTCCTAACGATGGTAAAAGTGTTTTTGTCCATCTAATACACGGAGACGGATACCACCCTTCTGATGCCGGAACTATTGTCTATCTCAATGCTGGAGATGACTTGCAGAACGTTGCTTCCAAAATTGAAAAACACGGAGGTACAATTGTAATACCTAAAACTGAGATTGGACCTGACATGGGTTTCTTTGCAACTTTTACCGACACGGAGGGTAACAGATTAGGATTACATTCCTACAACTAATTCCACTAAAGAAAGCGACCGATAATTATACCAGGTTTCCGTTGGAGGAGAATCCCAGACAACGCATTTCTTGCAACTTGCTTCCTTACCCACGAGGCTAAGGAAATTTTTGTTACTGAATCCCAACCGCTGTGAAATCGATATGATACAATTTATATCGCATTTGCAAATACCAGGGAATTTTTATTTCGCGAAAAAGTTTTAACATTTGACTTCAATTCGTGTTTTATGTAAAGCAACCTGGAAATGGAGAACGATTATCTGGAAAAAAAGAATGAATTTAAGCATGCTTCCATTTGGTTAGTAAAGACAAACCAAGCAACGCTTTTGGTGACCGCTACTGCCACGTATATTCCTATCGATCAGTTTAAAGCCATTTTTAACGACATTACCTGTTGGGTTGAAAAGTTAGGAATTCAAAAATTAATTTTTGATAAGCGCCAACTCACAGTGTTTCACCAGCCATCAATGGAATGGTATTTTGTGGATTGGAAAGAGCGAATGTTTGATCTCGGTCTGACGAGGCATGTCAAAATTTTGCCTTCGGACGAGGTATTTCGCCAAAGCGTGAAGATTGGTCGTAACAAAATCAATGAAGCGTTTCCTAACGGCAAATTTCGCAAAATGGAAATTTTGTATGCAGAGTCGTTGGAAGAGGCTATCGCCCTTTGACTAAATATTTATTGGCGGAATTTTTTTGAAAAGAAATAGGGATGGTGCCGAAAAACTGGATTACGTAAGCGAAGCAAACGAATCTCAAGGAACCGGAAACAAAATCTTGCCTCAATGGGAAGAATTTGTTCGGGAGAGTTGAGCTTTGTCACAGATATAATCCTTGGCGATATAGAAGAATTTAAAAATATCAAAAACGTCACAAGAACTGGATGGGCAAAAGCCAGGTTCTTCTGGTGCCGTTTTTTTAAAAGTGAGGAATAATCGCGTGCAGGAATCGTCACTTCAGGCAAAAATCAAAACGCTTATCAGGCAGCTGGAGGAGGAAGTGCGCAACCTTTCCTCCTGTCATCAGGCTGAACTTAACAGGCTTCGGGAAACCAATTCAATCGATCTGAAAAACGTCAGTGAGAATTTCGAGCAGAATTTGTTGCAGGTCAGTTCCGAGTACCAGTTACGAATTTCGAATCTGGAAAAAGAAATCGACTACCTCAAAGAATTAAACTTCGCTCAGCGGCTTATGATGGAAGACAACCTGGATTACATTAAAGGCCTCGAAGAGAAACTTAGCTCGGCGGATTCGTCTGATTAATTTGCAAGGGGAGCGTTACGGTGAAACGTGTTGTAGCCGGTTCAACGTAAAATGAGATACTGCCTTTCAGCCGGTCTGCCGCTTTCCTACCCACATATAATCCTAATCCACTTCCGAGCGATCTTTCTGAACCACGATAAAACATATTAAAAATGTAAGGTTGAACAGAAGGATCAATGCCCTCACCATCATCGATAACATCAATAAACAAGTTTCCTTCTTGCAGTCGTGCCTGTATAATCAGCTTTCCATTCTTCGATGGATCTCTGAAGACAAAAGCATTTGAAAACAGAGACTGAAAAATAATAATAATTAAGGCAGAATCTGTGAAAATTTTATGCTCCTGCAGTTCCGCACTTACTTCTATCTGATTCCAACTTGGAAGGTGACGATATTCACCAATCACCTGCCAAATCACTTTATTAAGATCGACCGCTTCAAATTGAGGCTCTTCCAGAATTGATTTAGATAACGATGCCAATGAGCGCAAAAGGTTATCCATCTGAATGGCTTTGTCTTCAATATGTTTTCCGTAGCTCCTAATCATATCGGATTGTTGCTCTAACTTTAGCAAAGCAAGAATCCCCTTGATGGAAGATAAGGGACTGCGTAAGTCGTGCGAAGTTCGATAAAGAATCTGATCCAGTTCGAAGCTGCGATCACGGAGTTGGGTGAGCGTATCTTCAAGCGACCTGTTTTTAGACATTAACTCTTCGATGGCAGCCGTTAGCTCTTCTTTTTGAGAAGATAATTCTTCAGCCCGATCTTCAAGTTCCTGCTCCCGCTCCTTTAATTTCTTGCTTTCATCATTCAACTGCGTAATAAGCAAGGCTATCTCTTTCTTATTTAACGCGTTTAACTGAATTAATTCAAAGTTCTTTGGCTTCATAGACTTTACCAGTCAGGCGACATTTTTTGGCGGCGTAGTTAGTTCTGCACGAAATAGAAAACAAACATAATGGCAAAAAATGAAAACTTTATTCTTATTTATCTGAGTGAATAAATGCTTACACGATAGGCTGGTTGACGTCCATCTCGAAATTCATGCATGAACTGGAAGACTTCGGAACAAAAGGGATGCGCATTAAAGTATAGAAACTGAGTAGAAAAGTGACAAAGTCATTTCAACCTAATCATATATCCATACGTCTCATATGACTCTAATCATAAGGCAATTAGTCATGATGTATCAACTTTACAATTACGAATCAATCACAACAATTAATAAAATATGATACTTACAGATCAATCACCCGATATTGGAAACATTTCCGTCGCGGACGTCGCGGTGGCCTTTCCACAATCTTTAGAAATATTAAACAAATACAATCTGGACTATCGCTGCGGTGGCAAAAAATCGTTTGTAAGTGTTTGTGAAAACGCAGGACTGAACGCTGAAGCTATCCTACAAGAGATTTAACTGTCTGCCGGAACTTCCAGATCAGAAGGTCCATTTAAATATGGAAGTTGGAGTACGCCTCTTCTCATCGATTTTATTTTTCAACATCATCATCAGTACGTTAGAGATACGTTACCTCAGATAATGGAATTATTGGACAAGGTTTGTGATGTACATCATGACGACCTGCCGTTTCTTCTGGAAGTGCGAAAGTTATTCAATAGACTTTCAAACGAACTCGTGGATCACCTGACAAAGGAAGAAGAAATCGTTTTTTCCGTGGTAAGGAGGTTGTTTGAAAAAAATGATTACCCATCCTCGATTCGCCCGACGGGACGTATTCATGAATTACCCCTTTCTGTTCTTGAAGACGAACATGAGATAGCAGGTCAACTAATTAAAGGCATTAGAGCGTTAACCAACAATTACACACCTCCGGATCATGCTTGTCCAACACTCAGGTTTACCTACGTCATGATTCACCAATTTGATAAAGATCTGATGCAACATGTCCATATTGAAATAACATCTTGTTTCCCAGACTTACTCGGTAGGTTCAAATCTCCTGGCACCGTAGTAATTTTTTTGCAAGTAAAAAACAACAGATAAACGCATGGCATATCCCATCGATTTGTCTACTTTTCTTGTAAAAAAGAGGAGCAAATTGATTCCGGTACAATTGTTTGATCAGTTTAAGGCCAGGCTGATGAATGTAAAAAAGGGCCAGGTCCTCTTTGAGGAAGGCAATCCTGCCCGAGATTTCTACCAGGTTGAAGAAGGCCAGGTAAAGATGTACATCCTTAATCCCGATGGCCAGGAGTTCACGCAGGGGATATTTAATCCGGGAGAGAGTTTCGGCGAGCCACCACTACTTGGAGGCTTTGACTATCCCAGTAACGCGATGGCCACTGAAAAAGGAAAAGTTTGGCGGTTGCCAAAAACCGAGTTTCTTCAACTGCTGAAAGAGAACTTCGATATCCACATCAAACTTAATCAGGTACTCTGTAAGAGACTGCAATATAAATCCATGATCCTCACAGAGGTTTCTTCATATGATCCGGAGCACCGGTTGAATACCTTGATGAGGTATCTGAAATCAAAACTTCCTAAGGGTGTAGAAGACAAAATGATAATTCCGTTTACCAGACAGCAACTAGCGGATATGACCGGTCTTAGAGTGGAAACGGTTATCAGAGCAATAAAGAAAATGGAAAAAGAGAAGAAGTTAAAGTTGCAAGGTCATAAAATATTGTTCTAACAGAATTAGAAAATTCAATTTAGAAGTTTGGTGCGGCAGATGGGGTAATGATCTCGTGTTGGTATGTTTGCACAATTGAGATTTTAAAATCAAAAACTTTTACTTGATTAAATTCATTTTGTGTTGAAATACCTGGGCAATGCTTTGGGCACGCATCTTTATTTCGTCCGCTTTGTTGCCTTTAAAATTTTCATCGACAGTGTCCGTGAACAGTGTTAACCAAGCGGAAAAATGTTCCTGTTTTATGGAGAGATTAATGTGCTTCTCAAACGGATTTCCCCGATAGCTTTGGTCGCCAAACATCATAGATGACCAGAAGTTGTACATCACCGGTAAATGCTTCTGCCAATCAACATGACTAAAATGTGGCGCCAATAATGGATCTGCATTAACCCGTGCATAAAAACTATCGACTAAAGTCTCAACATCTTTTCGTTTCACAATATCCTTACGCTCTACCATAATTCATTTGGCAATTTCTCAATAACTTCTAAACCCACCTTTGCTGTGGCAAAAGTATCAATAGCACATCCTCAATCAAATTAAACAACCGAACATAAAACAGAGTCAATCTATCTCCAGCCTATTTAGTATCTGGATTATTGAGCTGGTGGCAACAAAACCTGGTCAATTACATAAATAATCCCATTCGTCGTTGGAACCGCACCGACCACATTGGCTTCATTCACCATTAATTTTTCGCCATCCTTACCAATTTTAACATTGAGACCATTCACCTGATTAAGAGTCATTCCGTTGCGTAACATGTTTTCACGAATTACTCCTACATACACGTGGTATTCGAGGATTTCCCTTAGCTTATCCTTATTTTCCGGTTTAACAAGATCTTCAACCGTACCAGCAGGAAGTTTTGCAAACGCAGCATCCGTCGGGGCGAATACAGTAAATGGTCCGGTGTTCGATAGTGCATCTACATACTCCGCCGCTTTTAATGCCGCAACAAGGGTCTTATGATCAGGTGATGCGATAGCAACCTGAACAACATTCTTTTGCGATTCATCATCCTGGACAGCGGATTGTCCCCCGCCTACCACAGGGTCTTCTATTGCAACGGTTTCAGATTTTTGGTTTGGGGCACATGCGAGGCATGCAGCGAGTGCGAAAAAAACTACAATGTTCGTTTTCATAAATTCTTATTTTATTACGAAGATCAGACTCGATAGTATGGAACCCTATGATTCTGATCATACGGTCCGGCTGATTTACATCACCCTTCAATGGCTTTACAAATCCTTTTTAGAGAATATTCGCAGAGCAATCCATAATGGCATCCCTATCCAATTCATCAGTATGGATAACGAGAAAAGCATCCCAGTACTGCTTCCGCCATCTTGACACTAAGGCTGGGATACATTGTGTCTGCGGCATGTTTCGGAAATCCCTCCTTCTCCGCTTCTCGAAGAAGGCTAAGCCGATCTTCTGCTGTAAAGGGTCGTCTTGTTCTGGTCATGTTTCCCTGATTTAGTAGTACAAATCCGTTTTTCAGGATCTGTGCAGTCTATTAAGGGGCTAAGACAGTGGACACAACTTAGTTTGTAAAAAAAATTAAATCCTATGAAAGTAAATTTGGTTACACTGACATTAACCGTATTTTCTATTACCACAGTCCTCCGCCTCAAGCCGAAGAGCGTGCACAATTAGAAAGCTGAAATAACCTCTTGTTGAACCTCTATTTTAGTTTATTATTTAATTGCATAAATTATGCAACTGAAATATGAAAAAGCTCATTTATTTATTCTTTGCATTTGCCCTAAGCTATTTACACGCAGCTCAATTACCGGCAGGTTTTTCTGAAACACGTATTGCCGAAAATCTGGATCCTACCAGCATGGTGCTTGCTTCTGATGGACGTATCTTTATTACTATAAAGAGTGGCAAAATTTTAATCGTAGAAAATGGCTTATTACGATCTGATCCGTTTCTGCAATTGGAAGTGGATAATTTTAATGAGCGCGGTCTGGGCCACATGGTGCTTGATCCCAATTTTCAGATCAATCAGTACTATTATGTGTACTACACGGTGAAAGGAGAAAACAGAAATCGGATAAGCCGGTTTACGGCAAATGGAAATTTTACTTTACCGGGAAGCGAAGTAGTGTTACTGAATTTAAATCCCTTATCGGGCACGATCCACAATGCAGGCGCCATGGTTTTTGGTGCGGATGGAACCTTATTTGTAGCAGTAGGCGATGGAGCAAATACAGCTACCTCGCAAAGCATGACCTCTCTGCTTGGAAAAATTTTGCGCATCAACACCGATGGTACTATCCCTTCTGATAACCCATTTTACAATAGTGCCAGTGGCGACAACCGGGCGATCTACGCACTTGGTTTTCGAAATCCTTATTCGATGGCTATTCAACCCGGCACGGGAAAAATTTATGTAAGTGAAGTTGGTGGATCAAACTTTGAAGAAATCAATCACATCCTTGCCGGCAAAAATTATGGATGGCCTATGATAGAAGGTTATCGCACTTCGCAAACTCCTCCGGCCAATTATCAGGATCCAGTTTATGCATACGATCACGGCCAAGGTTGCGCAGTGATTGGTGCCGCTTTTTATAATCCCACACTAGCTCAGTTTCCCGCTTCTTACCAAGGCATGTTTTTCTTTGCTGACTATTGTGCGGGTTATATCAAAATGATTAATCCAACTTCGGGTGTGCTTGCTGGCACCTTTGCTACGGGCATTAGTAGACCGCTGGCTATTGCTGTGGCGCAGGATGGTTCCTTTTATTACCTCGCCCGTGCAGGTTTGGGAGGTGGCTCGGAACAAGATAATACCAGCACTACAAATGGTTCTTTATGGAAAGTAGTGTACACGGGTTCTGGTGTTCCCACCCTTTCCAGTCACCCTGCCTCCACACTCATCCCGGTTAGCGAAGATGCCTCGTTCATCGTTTCTGCTTCCGGCAGTCAGCCACTTACCTATCAATGGCAAAAAAATGGAGTCGATATAAACGGGGCCAATGCCCAAACTTTTGTATTTACAAATGCACAACTCTCCGATGATGGAAGTGAGTTTCGGTGCCGGGTGAGTAACTCATTGGGAAGCGCGTTCAGTAGTGTGGCCGTGCTGAGTGTAACAAGTAATACTAGACCGATTCCGGTTATCCACACGCCCAATGCAGGTTCCACCTATCGAGCAGGTGAAAGCATCAGCTTTTCTGGTAGTGCATCTGATGCAGAAGATGGCACATTGCCTATATCTTCACTTACGTGGAAAATAGATTTTCATCATGATGACCACACTCATCCCGGTCTTTCTCCATTTTCCGGATTAAGTGCTGGCAACTATGAAGTTCCTAAAACTGGAGAAACATCTTCCAATGTATGGTATCGGATATACCTCACTGCGATCGATAGTGAAGGACTTACCGAAACAACCTATCGCGATGTTTTCCCTGCAACAGTAGAGATAACGGTGCAAACCAATCCTATAGGACTCCAACTTAATCTGGATGGTCAATTAGTGGATACTCCGGCCACTATTACCAGTGTAATTGGATTAACCCGTGTATTCGAAGCTCCATTTTCGCAAACCGATCTCGAAAATCTATATACATTCACCAATTGGTCGGAATCGGTAACTGGCAGGATTTACACATTTGATACCCCCGCAGAAAATATATCGCTTACTGCGATGTATGAAACGATTCCTCAAGGAGAAGGTACCGGCCTGGCAGGATTTTATTTTAGTAATCAAATAAAAACATTCTCAGAATCACCTTCGTTGGTTCGAATTGATCCGATTATCGATTTTAACTGGGGCGGTGGTGGACCAGAAGGAGTAGGCAATGATAATTTTACCATTAGATGGTTAGGTGAAATTTTACCTCAATTCACAGAGACGTATACGTTCTATCTGTTGGCAGATGACGGTATTCGCTTATGGGTTAATGATGGATTAATAATCGACAAGTGGATAGACCAGGCTGCTACCGAATGGAGCGGTTCCATTGCGCTAACAGAAGGGCAATTATATCCAATCCTAGTAGAATATTATGAGCTTGGCGGAAACTCGCAGGTAAGATTAAGCTGGAGTAGTAGTGCCCTGCCTAAACAAGTTGTACCTGCTAGTCAGTTATTTTCAAATGATTTAATAACTTCTATCAACTTGCAGAAAGAATCAATCTCGGTCTATCCTACGCTGACTCGCCAAGAACTTTTTATTGAACTCGGCACCGCTCAGTCAATCCATATTTTTAATCAGGTGGGAAAACGAATTTATGATAGTCCGGCTCTTTCCGCCAAACATACAATAGCTGTTAGCAATTGGCCATCCGGTTTGTATTTTGTGTGGACGGAAATGGGACTTACAGCAAAATTCATTGTGCAGTGACGTTAAATTAGAGCTTAAACAAGCTGCTCATTTCCTTCATTTAAATTTTCTTTTACATCTCTGGTGTGCGAACAACCTAAATTCGCGTATATCGGTTCATTCAGAAAAATGAAAATCACTTTATGTAGAAATTGATGCATCTACACGTCCAGGCTATTGCACCTGAAGGGCTTCGTTAAGAGGTGCTAACTCACCCGCCTAAACATGCCTCCTATGCAGTTCATGTTCTTCAGTACAGATCTTTGTAGTCCTGCTTTCGTCAGCGAATGCCTCACGACAAACCACCTTGCAGCTTACTATGCGCATCAATGCTGTGCACATTAGGGACTTGCACCCTTTGGATAATCAATCTATATTCCCTTCTGGAATATTAACGCATTACACTGGGCGCACACAAAGTATATAAATCATATGCAGGTTGATTTTGTTTCCATAGTTCTGCAATTAACTTTAATCTGCAACGGTTGAGTATGTAACCCTATGATTTTGATCATACGGTCTGGCTGATTTACATCAACCTTCAATGACATTATAAGTCCTTTTTAGAAAATATTCGCAGAGCAATCCATAATGGCATGCCTATCCAAATCATCAATATCGATAAAGAAAAAAGCATCCCTGTGCTGCTTCCGAAAAATTCCTTATAAAAAGCACCGGTATATCCCATGAGCGCAGAAATATCCAATTGTAGCAACATAATGATACGGGCCAGATCCACAGGATTAAACGCAATTAGTATTAAGGTAACTTTCTCCAAAGGATATTCGCTAAAGGTGTAGATCACCCACAGTAGCAGTCCATCATAAATGAGAGAAAAATAAAACCAGAACAACAAGGCAATTCCAATGGCCTTTGCCTTATCTCGCGTAAGCACGGATGATAAGAAAGCCAGCGAAACAAACACCAGGGTAAGGATAACTCCTGTAAGCAATAATGTGAAAACACTTGGATCAGCCCCAAACATTAGTGACGGCACTCCAATACCAACAACATAAGCTGCGCATAACGATACCGATACGGATAAATATTCTCCCAGGAAAATAACCTTACGGTTTATCGGTTGCGCTAGCATAAGTTCTATAAATTCGTATGAGTTAAAAAAATGTATCGTAGTAAAAACAATGCTGATCAACGGAACTACCATCAGCACAATATTCAGCAGACTCAGAACAACTTTACCAGAATCGCTGTCAATCTGAAACATGGCGAATGTGCTTAGCAACAGGAATGCTGTGTACAGCAGAATAAACCTCGTTCTTAAAAGGTCGTAGAAAATATATTTTATCACCTGTGTCATTTCAGTCTGCAATTGAGTCCAACAATTCCTTTTGACGAATCAAGGTGGCTATTGCCTTTCCTAGTCTTTTTTCATTCGTCTCCTGCTTCAGGGATTCAATCGTATTGTTGTACTGCACCATCCCATCAAACATGTATACAATATCTGTGGCGAGTTCATCAAGGTCATTCAGGATGTGGGAAGTAATGAGCAACAATTTGCCGTTACTTTTTTCCTGAAGTATTTTTTCCTTCAATATCTCGGCTGATAGAGGATCCAGACCAGCAGTGGGTTCATCCAGAATAAGGACGGGAGCATTGAAAAGAAAGGCCAGTACCGCACTTACTTTCTGCCGTGTCCCTCCAGACAACGAATGCATTTTTTTGTCATACATTTTATACAGCTTGAAATTATCGATGAGTTCATCATCAAACTTTTCATGATTTGGCCTGATGTTTTTCATCATATCCATTAGCTGACCAATACTTATATTATCGGGATACCTTCCGATCTGTGGCATGTACCCAATCTTCTCCCGATATTTCCAGTCATGTGAAATAGTGTTCCCGTCGAATAAGATTTCTCCTGAAGTCGGAATAACAAGTCCCAATAAACATTTTATCAAAGTAGTTTTTCCAGAACCATTCGGACCAATTAAGGCATAACTTCGGGAAGAGGATACCTCCAGCGTTATATCGTTTAACGCTTGTAGTTTACCGAACCTTTTATTTACTTTATTGAATGAGATCATACGGTTTCATGGAAGGGGAGTTATCTTTTAAATTTTCCGGAGTCATTACTGGTAGCGCTTTTTCGGCACGATCCATAAGAAATACAAGGAAGCTTCTCCACAACAGTACAGCCGTCGGCATCCGTTCCACAATTATACCATACATACTGACCGGTCTAAAAGGAATATCCCCGATGTTATCTTTATTAAGGTCATACCCTTCGTACTTGTCCCAATAGTTGCTATTGATCGTGTTAAGAACAAGCGTACCGTTTGTTACAAGATCGAATGTATTCGCTTTGAAGTTATTCTTTTCGAATACATTATCATCACAACTCGCCTGGAGACGAACCGCATAGCCGTTGCTTGCAAACGTATTCTCCTTAAATGCAATTCTGCTGCTACCCTCCATATAAATACCAATGGAGTTTTTTGTGAAGCGGTTTCCCGTAACGAAGCTGTCACGGATATCCTTCAATAAAAGACCGTATGATGACGAACCCCAGTTATGTTCAAAAATATTATTAATCATCTTTACACCCTTCGTATACATTACCGCTACTCCTGCACCATTATTGACAAAACTATTGTTTTTGTATTCATCGTCGTGAGAAAACATAAAATGAAGGCCGTACCGCAGATTGCCTTCGCTGTGGTTATTTGTAATCAATGAGTTCGTTACAAATTCAAAATAGATCCCATCGCGATGACCTTTTATAATATTATCATTAATCGTGATATCCTTACATTTCCATAAATGAATACCATTTCCAATCTTGTGTTCGGCCTCCGCATTTGCCTGCAGACTGTTGCCTTCAATAAGCGACTTAGACGAGTTCGAAAAATATATTCCGAAGAAAGTGTTTTCAAACTTATTATTTGTGATCTGTATCGCTTTGGAGTCGAGGACCTTGATGGCAGCAAGATCGTCGATGCTTGCAGATCCCGTGTTGATAAACTTTAAACCGGTAATGACGACATGGTTGGCATGGACCGTGAGAATTTCATATTTTTCTTCCCCGTCCAGCACCGGAAATCCGACACCAATGATTGAAATGGATTTATCAATGACGATATTTCCCTCGCGATAAGTACCCCCGTGAATCATGAGTGTATCTCCGGATTCGGAAAGTCCGATACCTTTTTTAATGGAATGTATTTCCTCGCTGGGGCCTACATTAATGACACCACCCATAGTGTCTGTTGACGAAAGACTAACAAAAAGAAATACTATGTTTAGTAGGTTCTTCATTTTGAAGAATCATTTCTATTGAGCAGACTAACAAGTTCATTCCAATTCATGACCTTACCTCCCCATTCCTTATTAAATAGCTCCAATGACTCCCTATTGGAAAAGGCTGCTATTTGACTGACCATTGGAGATTTTATTTTATCAGAATGTACATATAAGGCTGTCTGACCATCAATTAATTTCTCAGGATTCGAAAAATCGATCACGAGACTTTTTGCAATATTTTCTTCAAGCACATTGTCGGTATTGTAGAAATCAATCATACAGTTCAGATCATCAAATTTGTAGATCTTGCCTTTTATGGTGACGACCTCGGCGCCGAACTTTGTGTCTATTAGAGTCATCTTGCAGGTAAAGCAGCCATCTTTTCCATATGCCAGCGGCTCGGGGTTCACGCTGCACGAGAAGAGTAATCCAATGACGAGTAAAAATCCAGAAATTGCCTTCATACTTTTTTCTTTACAAAAAATTGTTCATATACAAGTATAGAAGCTACTGCCACACCAGCCACCAGAAAAATCCAACCGCCGATATCCGGTCCGGAGAATGCAGTGAAATTCAGTAATTGTTTTGTGCCGATAAGTGGCGGTTGATAGGCCATTCCTGGAACTACGATAGGTGCCTTTGGATCAAGGTTGTGTCCATAGTCATAACCCCAAAGATAAAAATCTGTGAGGGCACCGATGCCTGCGGCGAGAATAAGAATTAAATAGGCCCAAAGTATTGCACGTTTCGCAAGGATAGCAGTAAGTAAACCGAAAGCAATGATGAACCCCACGATATAAATCATATAGGTAAACTCGGGAAACATACTTACTTCAATATGTTTCATCCCAATGTAGTGATTCAAGGCACTGATAATTTTCACATCGCCTGAGAGTGTGTTTATCCAGATCTTCATTTCCAGCCCCTCGGGATATTGTGGAGCCCACATTAAAATTTGCCATAAAGGAACAAAGTATGCAGATACCATTAACAATGCAGACACTGCGATTACTATGCGTGATATCGGCTTTAGTTTATTCATATGAACTTTTTAAATAAGCCCCATTCCCTAGGGGGAACAGGGCTTTTCACCTGTAATTATGTATCTATTTCTCACCACCACTCGAAGGTTCGTCCGGGAGGCCTGTAGAAAATTTCAACGGAGTTTTACTGCCTGAAGGAGAAACGCGGATGTAACCCGACATTTCCTGATGAAGTGCTGAACAAAAGTCGGTGCAATAAAAGGGCGTTACTCCAACGCTCAAAGGTTGCCATTTCAGGGTCTGTGTTTCACCGGGCATTACGAGTATCTCGGCGTTCAAGGCACCTTTGATAGCAAAGCCATGGGGAACATCCCAATCCTGTTCAAGATTTGTTACGTGGAAATACACATCATCTCCCACCTGCACCCCTTCAATGTTATCGGGCGTCAAGTGAGAACGAATGGCAGTCATATACACGTGTACCTGATTACCCTTTCTTTCGACCCGCGCCTGACCCTCTCCTTTTGCTGCATAAGGATTTTCATTTTCTTCAATCTTATAGATTTTGGTTGAATGTGGCGAAATCATACTTGCCGGAATTGCCTCAGCGTAGTGTGGCTCTCCCGTTGTTGGGAAGTCCAACAGCAATCGCATTTTATCGCCTGATATATCGTATAGCTGAGCAGACTGCGTTAGCTCCGGGCCTGTCGGCAGATAACGATCTTTTGTGATCTTGTTGTAGGCAATTACATATTTCCCATGAGGTTTGGACGTCGGGCCTCCAGGAACACTTAAGTGGCCAATAGAATAATAGGTAGGTACTCGGTCAAGGATCTCCAGTGTCTTTACATTCCACTTCACAATTTCAGATGAAACGAAGAAAGACGTATAGGCATTTCCTTTTTCATCAAATTCGGTGTGAAGAGGACCGAGGCCAGGTTTCTTGACCTCACCATGTAAAGCAGCTTCATACTTGACTACCGGAATTCCATTAAAGTTACCTTCGTAGTCTTTATTTGCAATAGCGGTCTGGAGTTTTGAGAAAGAGAATACGGGCATCATAGCCGCAAGCTTTCCGCTACCTACGATGTACTCACCGGAAGGATCTACATCACAACCATGAGGTGATTTCGGACATGGAATAAAATAGACCAGGTCTGCCAATTCTTCAACATCCAAGACAATTACCTCATCCTTCATTACCGTTGTTGCAGAATGTGTTTTTTCGCTATAGATGTTATGTGCGTACTTGACCTTCTCAACTCTGCCTTTTCCCTGTGCGAGATACTCTTCAGCTTTTTTCCAGTTCACTGCCATGATAAAATCCTTATCTTTTTGAGAAGCGTTGACTTCCAGTAAAGTATAAGCTTGTTCTGTATTGTAACAGGAGAAGAAAAACCAACCGTGTGAAGGACCTTTTCCTGCACGACTTAAATCAAAGTTAAATCCGGGTGTTCGAAGCTGAAAGGCGATATTCATGTGACCCGTCTCAGGATCAACCTTGATAAAGCTGATGGATCCTTTGAAGTTTTCCTTATAGGTATCAATTGCAACATCTTTTCCACCCATAGGAATACTGAATCGGGTGCCTGCCACGAGATATTCTGTGTTTTCAGTTATAAATGGTGAGGAGTGATTACCACCACTATTCGGGATTTCGAGAATTTCTTCTGTTCTGAACGACTTAAAACTAATACGCGCAACCCGTGGTGTATTGTTACCATTTGCAAAAATCCAACGACCATCGTGTTCTCCTTTGGTTGTCGACAGGGCGATGTGGTGAAGATCATCCCAGGGTACAAACCCATGTGAAGTATTCAGCATAGGCTTTGTTTCTTCGCTGAATCCATATCCACTTTCAGGGGATACAGAAAACACAGGAAGAATTCTGAATAACCTTCCAGACGGAATTCCATAGACGCCAATCTGTCCATTAAAACCACCAGAGACAATGTTATAAAATTCGTCATACTTACCGGGCGCGACATACACTCTTGATGCAGCATCGCCCATAGCAACATCAGCAGGAGCCTGTGGCTTGCAATTATACAACATGACTGATGCAACGCCTATGATAAGCGCAGACATTGACAACTTAATTGATTTCATAGTGTTATAGTTTAGTCTGATTATTTTTCTCCGTCATTTTGACGCATGAACTCCAGAATATCGCGTGCATCGCCAACTGAAACGTTTTGGTTTGGCATTCGCATCAAACACAATTCCAGCATTTTTTGCGCTTCTGGATCCTGATCCAGCATGACATCGACATTGGTAATCATATTCATGATCCATTCCGGTTTTCTGTTTTTAGTAACATCTTTCCAACCCGGACCTACCACACGTTGATCATTAAGCTTGTGACAAGCCTGACACTTCATCTCGTAGATAGCTTTGCCTCTTCCGATGCGCTCCTCTTCTAAAGGAGTGTTTAGCGTTACATCTTTTACTTCTCCAATTCCTTTGCTGAAATCGGTAGTCTCATTATTACTCTCAGCAAGATTTTCATCTGGTGCGGCTTCTTTGGATTTATCGGGGGCGCATGCCCACAATAAACCAATAAATACAAAAGGAAATAACTTTTTCATGGCGTGTTTTTATAGTGGCGATTATAGTTTACAGGTTCTTTCGAATGCCAAATTACTCTCCTTCATGGAGGCCGGACTATGATTTGAATCACAAAGAAAAACTGATTAAAGTCATCCGCTCGGTTCTATTCGATTGCAGCTATCCAGGGATGTTAAAAACGTTGCGCAAATTTGGGCCTGGTTTAAATTACAAATTCATTCCCTGTAATGGACGGCCTGAAGGGTAATTCGCGTCTTCCTAAAGATATTGTCCCGACACTTTTAAAACCCTGCGATAAACATGGGAAGCTCCACCGGCTGCCATCAACACGATGACAGGTTGCATGGGAACGTAAAATCGATTGTCCCAATCTACTGTTGAAATTCCCACGAGCGAGCCGTTGACGCAAATGATAATAAAAACCAAAAGTTTAATATTTCGATCCTTAAGCGTTCTAACACCAAGATAAAACAGAAAGTAGATAAAGATCATCCAAATAATAATGAAGCAGTTATGCATGCTTGAATAATAGGGACGGACTCCAGTGACCAGGTATCCGATCTTCAGGAAAAATGCCTTAAGAAAATGAATAGGGTTCTGGTAGACAAATGTGACGATTTTCACTATTGAAGGCTTGTCCGGATCTGGAAGAATTAGTTGTTCCGTCGATAATCTCAAAGACTCATAGTACAAGTCACTATCCTTGATAGTATTCATATATGTTACAATATTTCCCTCGACATACTGTTCTGTAAAATCCCAATGATGAAACATCAGACCTGCAGCAACGACAGATACAACTGCAAGTAAAACGAAAACCATGCGTACCCTCCAGATCTTGCTTCCTATCATCTGCCAATTCTCGGCAAGCGCATACCCTACTATGCCGACAATGACAACCACAGCTGTGGGACGAGTAAGGAAAAGAATGATCGCCATTGAAGCTATTGTAACATAGTACCGTAGAGTCCTGTCACCGGAAATAACAATGTAAAGGATCAGCATCGTTAAACTACAAAATATCGATTCCGTAAGTACGGCTGTATTCCATTGAATATTGTCCCACCAAAGCAAAAACAGTAACACCGAAAAAAAACCCGCAGCTTGTTCTTCAAACGCTTTCACAGCTGTCTTATACAATGCGACCATGGCTAAACCTGATGTGAGAATTTGCAGTATCAGAAAAGGCACCACAGTATCCCCAAACAAGAAACGAGTTAAGGCTAGAATGAGAATCGGAACAGCATAAAAAACGTGGTGCATATCCTGAAGAGATTGTTCGGCGAGAAAGTAATCGGCGGCGGCAACATAGCCTTTCGAATCATACAACGTGCGAATTCCCAGACGCCAGAAAACCAAGAGATGAACTATAGTCCAAACAAAAACGAGAAACACAACTTGGGATTTTCGCGCGAACATTTAATCAAGCCAAATTTCGGAAAGTTAAATATAAGACTTATGTATGTAGTCGAAATAGAGATAAACTCACACAGAATGGTGAAGGCTAGCAAAATGTCTCCCTCAGCTCCTTCCGTATCTTTTAGAGTTGTAAGAAAACGAAGGCCCTTCTTCATGCTCGTTTCCTTTTGAATTATCTCTTCCGATTAAGCTTTTAATACTAGTCCTACTCTGTCAACTTTGATTTTGGATATAAATCATGTGGTAATAGTCACACACAAAACACGCACCCATGCTTTACTCCAGCATGTTTCAGCAGGGCCTCAGCCAATCTTCGGCTTGGAAAGGGCTCTGCGCGGATTGGGTGCAGCCCTGATGGAACATGCGGGGCCACCGCGGCCCTGGAGCGGGGCTATGGAATGCAGCCAAAACAGGGTTCAGATGAACTATTCTATCGGAGTAGGGTAAGCAGGAATGTCTAAACTTTAAAACTGACAAAGTAGGACTAGTCATACATTGTCTCCTTGGCAAACAAATTACCATAAGAACTGCAGCGACTATCCATCCTGGTGACATTGAGATGCCTTGATGATGCGAATAAAATCCACAAACGAGGTGATTACTCCCCATAGAGACAGATCTTCTTGTCCTAACCAGGCAACAGCCTATCCCAGAACCTGGCACTTTAATTATATCATCATATTCTATTAAATCTTCCAGACTAGTTTTCTCAACCTCAAACAACCTCAAAAAGAACCAAGTCATGAATGAAAATGCAGCTAGTGATGGATCCAGGTCATGTCGAACGTTAACAGGAGAGTTCACCGAATGGGAAAGTACCGAAAGTGCTTTCAACTTTCTGCATGAGATGAGCTATTTGAATAACAACATCTACGAGAAGCGCAAAAAGCATTTTTCACGTGACACCCAAGAACCAGAGAAAGGAACTAAAGCTTTCGAAGGAGCAGGAAAGGGTTCCGCTGATGGCAGGACCATTGGAGTTATTCCTGGCGTTACAACAGCGATAGGCACTAGTGTCGCAAATATCATAACGTAATGGTTATGTGGCGAGCAACAGCCAAAATACTCTCCCCTGTGCGGGCGCTTCGATCGCCTCAATTGAAAAAGATCACATTTTTCGCTTTTCTTCTTCTTTTGGGCAGCCTCTCCGCATTAGGTCAGAATTGCAGTGTGGATTTCCCTGGAACCTCTGCACGAAATTTTAGCATGGCGTGCGGTGGCACCTCTTCCAATTTAACGTTAGGTGAAGATATTTACATGGGAAACGGTGACTCGTTTACCTTTGACGTTTCCGCTAATATAGACGGTAATGTTTCTGTCAACGCACAAGGAAATGCCAGAATCGTTATCCCTTCAGGAGTTACAGTGAATGTGGACGGAAACTTTCAATTGGATCAAAAAGATTCAGGTTGTTCCTCCTCAAATCCCTGCATTTTTGAAATCGAAGTCAACGGCACTTTAAATATTTCAAAGAACTTTCAAAACAATCTGGTCAGGCTAGTCTGGTCAGGTTCGGGCACAGTTAACGTTGACGATAATTTTAAAAACTCCAGCAATGGATGCATGGAGTGCGGTAGCGGTGGCTGCCCAGGCTTCGAATCAGATTTGGATTGCAAAGACGATGGGGGATGTTCGGCAGGCGACTTTTGTAATGCAATTTCGAATTCCGTCCCACCCATCATAACCGGACAAGTACCCATATCCATCAATCAGGGTGAAAGCGTTACCATCACACTCGGTCAATTAACGGTAACTGATCCTGATGACAACTATCCAACCGGTTTTACGCTCTCTGTTTTTAATGGACCACAGTATACACTCAACGGTACAACCGTAACGCCTACACCAAATTTTACCGGCAATTTAAGAGTACAGGTATCAGTCAATGATGGTGAAAACGAAAGCAACCGGTTCGAACTAACCATCGTAGTGAATGCATCTGCTAACACTGCGCCCATCATAACCGGACAAGTACCCATTTCTATCAACCAGGGGGAAAGCGTTACTATCACACTCAGTCAGTTAACAGTAACCGATCCTGATGACAACTATCCAACCGGTTTTACACTCTCTGTTTTTAATGGAGCACAGTATACACTCAACGGTACAACCGTAAGGCCTACACCCAACTTTACCGGTAACTTAAGAGTACAGGTATCGGTCAATGATGGTGAAAACGAAAGCAACCGGTTCGAGCTAACCATCGTAGTGAATGCATCTGCTAACACTGCGCCTATCATCACCGGACAGCTGGCATTGACCGTTAAGGAGGATGAATCGATTTCAATTAAGCTAACCGATCTTTCAGTGGTCGACCCGGACAATAACTTCCCACAAGACTTTACATTAAAGCTCTCTCCTGGATCACACTATACTATTAACGGGAACACAATTGTTTTGGAAGAAAATTATTCCGGACTTCTTACAGTTGTAGTAAGAGTTAATGACGGCAAAAATGACAGCCCGCCATTCAATCTTCAGATCACCGTTGTACCGGTGAATGACGGTCCTGTCATCACGGGACAAAAGCAATTGAGTGCTAACCAGGGTACCACGTTCTCCCTTAGCTTGTCGGATCTCACCGTCATTGATCCAGACAACAGCTATCCCGACGACTTCACACTGACAATATCCCGAGGCAATAATTATGTAGCTGCAGGGAATGTAATAACTCCTGTTTCAACCTTCGTTGGAATCCTAAACGTGACAGTTTCTGTAAATGACGGCACGACAAGCAGTCCTGATTTCAACGTCCGGGTCGAGATTATAACAACGACAAAAACGAATGTAGCTCCGACAATTGTAGCCCAAAGAGCAATAAGCATAACGCAAAATACTTCAATCACCATTCAGCCATTCCATCTCGTAGTAATCGATCCCGATAATGAATACCCCGCGGGATTTTCGCTAAAGGTTTTTCCAGGCACAAATTATACAGTTTCAGGGCTGGAGATTACGCCTGTGGCTAATTTCGTTAACGGTACTCTTCGGGTAGGGGTACAGGTAAACGACGGATTGGATGACAGCCCGCTATTTGAGTTAAAGATTCAGGTAACGCCAATTTCAGCGATCCCCCGAATAAACGGGCAAAAAGAATTGGTTGTATTGGAGGATAATTCGCTTACCATTACTCTTTCGGATCTCATCGTGACAGACGCCGATAACCCAAATTATCCACTGGGTTTCACCCTCAAGGTGCTGACCAGCGATGAAGGACTCTATAGCACGGATGGGAATACCATTCGCCCCGCTCAAGATCTTAACGGGTTCATCGAAGTTGGAGTGACGGTGAGCGATGGCGCAAACACAAGCGAAGAATTCAGATTGTCTGTGTTTGTCATTCCCGTGAATGACGCGCCTGTGATCACGCTATCGGAAAATTCACCCCTTAAATTCGAACCTGGAAACGAGCCAGTGGGAGTCTTCAGGCGCATAGAAGTTACAGACGTGGATAATAAATACTTGAGTATGGCAGAGATCGGATTTCGGGGTGGTGCAAACCACAGTCCTGAAAACGATGAATTGCTATTTGAATCTGAAAATGCCAGAATAAGGGGAATCAGGGATCCCGCGGGAATTCTTTTTCTGATTGGTAATGCAACCCTTGAGGAGTATCAGACGGCATTGCGCACGATAAAATATAACTATCGCATTAGGCAAAAATTTAATGGCGAGCCCGAAGGGATATTGTCCGGACCAAGGACTATATATATTAATGTGAGTGACGGGGAAAGCCTAAGTTTAACCTCGGAACTACAGGTTAGCATAGAAGCGAAAATAGAACTTGATATCCCTACCGCATTTACTCCGAATGGTGACCATGTTAACGATACCTGGCATGTCCAACTGTTGAACAGAGACAAGCTTCTTCACGCCATCGTTAAAGTTTACAACAAACGTGGGTTGCTACTTTATGAGGCCGACGGATTAGAGAAGAATTGGGATGCGACATTTAACGGCGAGCGCCTGCCTGCTGACACCTATTATTTCACAATCGTCATTAAGCTTCCATATGCACAAGGAAACTACAGTGGTGTCGTAACAGTACTTTATTGAAAGTTACTGTTGAAAGACCAATTACAGTTTAAAACTGACGTTTTAGTTTACTCTTTAAAAGAGCTGAACTCAGGTAAGACATACTTTAAAGACATATCAATGCAAATGGATCGATGGATCAACTCGGGTCTTTTAGTTTTGGGTGTCATTTCTCTTGGCATGTTACTACAGTCATGTAGTAACGACGAACCCCTACCTCATGCTGACTATTCGAGCGCAATTCAATTGAGGAAGGGCAACTACTGGATATATGAGTCAGCCAGCTCAGATATATCCTCGGGAATTCGAATTCGTCATTTAGATGATAGCATATTTGTTGCTAACGATACGATCGTTGGTAACTCGGTTTATTTTATTGTGAAAAACATGTTTGGCCTCCACGAGATTAAGAAAGCGATGTCGGGAATGATCGTAGGAATAGATGGGGCAGTAGAATTTTCAGCAACAAATTTTGTAGACACGCTGTTTAAAGATTCTGATCTCGGTTATTACGGTATTATGGCGAAAGAAGAAGCCGAAATTACAGTTCCGGCCGGCACATTCTCCACCATTTCCTTTATCCTTCTCAAACGAAACGATCCAACGTTCAACGTTCCGATTACCTCTAACAACCCAAGCATTCATAGTAAGGAATTTTCAATTCTAAAAAAGGTTTGGTATGCTCGCAATATAGGGGTGATAAAATCCGCCTCATATTATGGCAACAAAACAAGTTTTGAGCGGGAGCTCAAGCGATTTAATGTACAATGAGAATATTACAGCGACTATTTTTGGCGATGTAGCAGAATTTTTATTTTGTCACACGACCCAGCCCAAACTGATCGCCCGCCCTTACTACTTTATTTCCCTCAATGTGAATTTCTATCATTTTTTCACTTGCTACACTGTTATAAAATTCATCTTGCAGTGTCAATAAAACTTTGCGCGTTTTCACATCAATCACCTCGCCACTTGAAGGATAAGCATACTTTCCATCCATACTGAAGGTGATCCATCCGGGCATATCTTGCACGGGAATTGTGGTAAGTTGTTGAAAAGGTGGAGTTGTGCTGAATACATGCAGACGCATATTATGCCCGTCACATAACCAAATCTCCTTCTCGTCAGGCGTAAGTCCGATACCGTGGCTTGGATTTCCATGCCGTCGAACTTCCCCTTTATTCCAACCTTCTACAACAACACGTGCGAGAACTTTCCCTGTTGTTATATCACCTACTTCAAATCCCAGCAAATCGTCAACATTAACAAAAGCGAGAGTCTCTTTGCCGTTGATAGTAAAGGGTCGAATACCTTCTCCAAACGGTCCCACTTTGCTGCTGATGGTATGTGTCTCTGTGTCGGTTACATAAAGATACGGGGAATCAATGTCAGCTAAATATGCATGTTCTCCTGACAATCCATACACCGTATTGTGGGCTCTCCGCATCACGTTTATCTTTGAAATGATACTTCCGGTCTCGCAGTCAACTACATTCCAGAAGTCTTTCTCTAAAGAAGGGAGATACATAATTTTGCCGTCTGGTGAAATAGACATGCGGTCACACCCGCCTTCAAAAGCTTTCTCCCACAGTACTTTTTCGGTAGTAAGGTCAATCCGCTGAACTGTCTGAAGTGTGCTAACATAAATACTGTTGAGCAAGACACTTACTGCTATTCCTTTCACATTGGATGGTGCGCCATTTTTGTTAAGTCCTTGGGTTTGTATCCGTTTGACAAACCTATGATTGTTTGTTATATCGAAAACAAGGATACCATGGCCCCCGTACCCGAGATAATCTCGAATTCCAGGCACCGCCACATATAGGTATCGGCCGGATAGCGGAGCATCAACTTTAGAAAGACGCCGATCTCCATCGAACGAAGTAAAGGCTGCAGGCACTAATATTATTGGGGTGCAAAACATTAATACAATAATATTGACTTTCGTTTTCCAATTTAAGTTCATAGTAAGTTCATAAAGACCGAGTAAGTGGAAAGTGAATAATTTTGAGTATTGCGAACGATGATACAAATAAGCCCATACTCAAGTGATTTTGCAATAGTTAATTATAACCCGGATCTTGGAGAAAAACGAACCGGGAAGGCAGTATGCTTTTTATTTTGAAGTAGACGATAGAAAATCAGTTTCACTGGCTTGGCCAAAGGGAAAATACTCGGTTGAAATGATTTCGGTTGAAGATGGCAAAACAAAATCGCTTGGCGTGCAAAAGCATAAAGGGGGAGCGTTAAAAATTAACGTTCTTGAAGAACCAGAATTTGCCCTAAGGGTTAAGCATTTGTAATATCATTTATGGCTGTTTGTCCTTTTTCAATTCTCCGATTTCATCAAAATTATAGGGACGTGTGTTACTTCCTGTATTAAAAGTAACCTTATCAAGAGTAACAGCATTCCCTTCTGTACAGTTTAATACGGGCACGTCACTTTTCTTTTCGAAGATCACATTCATAAGTTTTATCTGATCAAAATTAGTGGCGTTGAACAATGCGGGCGAAATTATTTTGGCCCCCTCAAACGCAAGCGCATCGTACGTGATTCCTTCCCGGAAAGAAAATAGAGAATTCTGCACTTCCAGAATAAAATTTAATGAGTCGTCCCCAATAATGTTAAAGGCACTGAGAATCCCTTTCGCCTGAATGTTTTCAAAGGACAGTTTAGTCACCGGTCGGCCAGTTTGCCACAAGCCCTTTTCAAAATTATAGTTGTATACATGGTCTACGTTTTCGATGGTAATATCTTTAATCAGCCAGTTACCACTTTTTAAAGCTGAATGATCATCCTTGGGAGAAAAATGAACAAAGGCGGAAAGCATATTACTCCTCTTTTGTATTTTATGGATATACTCGCCCGGGCCCCAAAATTTACATTGCTGAACTGACAGATTGAGGCATCCCATTCTAAAACCATTGCAAGAAGTATTGATTTTGCAATCGGAGATAACAAAATCGCGGTTGTCGTTTCCAGCGAACGCATCATCACCTGTACGGAAGTCACAGCCTTTAACAACAAAATTGTTGCAAAACCTGGTATGGAGCCCATCATGTCCGCCAAGTATGGTTACATTTTCAACTTTTCCGAAAGAGCAAAAACGGCAGTTGATTGCCCAATTTGCTGAATTCTTAATCGTGATCCCTGTAAAGGATATATTCTTACTACTGATAAGTTTGATGCAATGGGGCCCACGGAAACCTTCTTCCCCTTTCGGATTGTAACAATCCACCCCGTCAATAATACCTTCGCCCTCAATGGCAATGTTTGTAAGATTCTTGCCGAAAATGAATGCATCATTCTTATAGTCCGCATATTTATCGCTTCCCTGAAGATATGCTCCTCTATTGAGCTGTAACGTAACATTACTTTTAAGTTGAATGCCTCCCGACAGAAATTTGCCAGCAGGAAATACAACAACTCCTCCACCTGAGGCCCCACATGAATCGATTGCCCGCTGGATAATCTCCGTAATCAAACCGGGCTGGTTGGGTTTAATAACAATTCTGGGTTTTGTCGAACGATGGTTTTGCGCTGACAAAAACACCCCGACTAACAAAATAGCTGCTAATCCAATTATGATGCGGTACTTAACTCGGAAATTGAAATTCATATATAATTTTAAGTAAAATATTTCTGATACCCGTCTATCACGTTGTCATATTTAATGTTCGTTGTTTAGAAGGTCAGGTTAATTGTTTTACTATATAAGAAACTGTCCATTACATAATTCTCCACTACAAGAATATCTATATTCGTTTTCCTAAAAACAGAGGTATGCGCCCTCATTCATTTCGAAGGGCTGCCTCAAAAGGGTAGCCTCTCTTGTTTTGGTTTGCCTCAATCGGGGGTAGTCCCTTGTTAAAAAAAGTTACAAAAGTTAATTGCACGATCCGTTTCTGCCATCAATTTTTACAACGCTATCCATATTCTCTGCAAAATCGAAAATGGGTACTTGTCAAATTCAATCCAATCACCTTCAAGTAAACATTGTTTCTCTTTGTTTGTGTCAATTCGTTCTATTCGTACTTTGCATACCGTTTTCATTTCACCATTCTCCATTCGGAGTTGAATTTTTCGGATGAAAGCCTCAGGCTCTTCTTCTGATGATGACTGCTCTTCTCGACGGATAATTACAGGTTGACGTTGTGTCCATTGAATTACTCCGGAAGGATACCATCCGCCTCCCATTCCCCGTGCGTTGTGAAATGTGAGTACATGGTTGACGGCATCAACTTGCAAGGACGCATACTGGCTAAGGGTGTTCTCTTTAACAAACATTTTGCTGGAAGGATCAAAGAGATAAATATTCGACAATGTATTTGAAGTTCCGGCTACTGCTATAATTGAGATGTCATTAAATCCATCAAAATTAAAATCCACAAAACTGACATTCGCTTCCGAATTTTCAACAAAGTATCCCTCCTCGTAATTAATGTCTCACTTAACTTAAACTCTTGAATAGGGCATCCTTTTCATCTACATTGTCGTATAAGTATATTTTTTCGTCCGGCAAGTGAAACTTAGCAGAATACTCAGGCAAGGATTTACTGACTAAAAATGGAAGGTGATAAATTCCGTAGTCTGAGTCGTGAAGGCTGTCAATTAGAACCAAATCCTGATGCTGCGCAGCGGAGTCTATTGTCTCATAAATTGCCGTTGAATCCCAAACAAATTAACCGAGTGGTTTTGTTTAGTCCATCAAAGAGATGTAGACCTAACAAATTAATGAGAGATAATGAAAGGAGAGGTATCCTTACTTAAATAGTTAATCTTAAAGTTCTTATCCTTATTTATTTCTAATACTTGTATTCTGCGTTCCTCATTTACAAACTGGTAAATTAACGAACAGTCATCAATCACTTTTAGGATTTCATTCTTCATATCAACTGAGGATTTGCCCCTAAACTCAGAAATCCTAAAATGAAGAAATAAATCTAAAGTGTCACTAGAAGCGACAACGATCTCAGCTGGGTTGAGCGGGCGACTCAAGAAAATCGAATCTGCATAACAATGTAGAAAAACGTTCGGAAATTTTGTATTTGGGTTGTGTAGCGTCATTACAAAGTCTTCCTTGCTATCATTTGCTATTGCCACTTTAAACAACATTCCGTGAAGTGGACTAATGATTAAGTTATTAAGAGAGTCATCTTTGTAGAAATCGATGTAAGCTTCTTCTAATCGTAAAGATAATGCATGCCTACTATTTTTGATACTACAACCTAATAGCCCAATAAGAAAAGTTAATAGTATTGATTTCACTTGGCTGGAAAGATAACGGTTTCAAAATGTTTTTTAAATCAGGAGTTGTCTTGTCCCAACTATAATGATTTTTTGCAGTTCCATCTTAGTTCATGAACCCAACATTCTTTACAGTTCCAAATAGACTATTCATCCTCCCCAACCTAATCAAACTTAATTTAATAATGACCCAATCATCGAATGTCGTGTAGTTAGGATATTAATGAAATTGACGTATACTTATTTTCTTAATTTCTCGTCGATTCAGTTGCTTTGAGCGTCAGAGTGGTCGGCTTACCGTTTAAAGTATTAAAGAAATCGGCTTTCATTGCTTCCGCATCGATTTCGCGAATGATGTAAACGTTCGTTGGTGAGTCGACCTTCTGCCACCGATAGTCCTGATCCGGACCGAGCACCACGGAAGGCTCGACAAACGTCAGCCAAGGCTTCCCAAGGTGTTTACCGATAACCATTGATATCGTCGACAGGTCGTATAGCGATTTCGTAAGTTCGGTGGAGTAAATATTTGAAATTGCTACAAGGTATTTGCCCAACTTGTTGTCGGGATAACGGCCTAACTCAGTGCGTTTGTCGATGGCGAGGCTGGCACCGGTGGGATTTTCAAGAATGATCCAAAACTCGACGCCGCTCTGGCCTGTTATATAAACCGACCAGGGGTCGTTCTCTCCGTTGAAGCTCCAGGAGTTGACCCGTTCCGGGCCACCACCCAGCCAGACGATTTTGATTCGGCTTTTCAAGTCCAACCCTTCTTCACGTGCAAGAAGAATCGCGTTGGCTATGTTAGTGCATGGTCCGACAGGGAGCACCCACACGGGATTGTCGGGCGATGCGGCACGAGCTGCTGCCAGAATTGCCTTGCTGGCTTCGCTGTTGACCGCCTTCGTGTCCTGCCATTTACCACTGGCGGGAACCTGCAACGGCAGCCCTGCACCGTGGAACACCGTAGGCATTAGATTTTCGGGACGATGCTTCAAAAGGCCGCTATTGCGGCTGAGCTGGATGATGTAGTGAATCTCACCAAAGTTAATCTGCTCCTGAGCATGCCCACCGTGATTGGGGCGGAGACCGTGATGGATACTGTTGATGCCCAGCAAGTCCACGTTGCTGAAAAGACCGTAACCGATGTAATGCTGATCATCGATTTCGTTACGGGCGTCGGTGTCGAGAATGACCTGCGGCAGGTGCAGTGTTTCCGGCGTGTGGACCCTCACGATAGCGGACGATAGCTCGTTGAAAGTGTCGCCCATCTTTGATCCCATGACAACGCGGTAATACCCCGGTTCCTGGTACGTGTGGTTGACCGAAAGGCCCTTTGCCGTCGCCCCGTCCCCCAACTCCCAGTAAGCGTCGTTAAGATCTCCATTGAGACTGAACATCACGGGTTTCCCAGCCAGTACCGGGCCGTCGAGCGGAACAATAGAAGCAGAGAACTTTTCTTTGGGAGCTCTATCGGTACAGCCTGCCAGCAGGCCAAAGATGAAGCCGAAAGCTATTAAGACCACGGCCGTCCGGGGAATAAACTGATACGCATTCGGAATGGCAATTCTCCTCAAATCGCAGGCCACAGTAGTTAATTTGTCAGGATGGGCAGCAAGTATTCCATCAATCATTTCATCTACGAAATTTTCTGTTTCATTCATAACTTTTTTCATAGCTGTATAATATTAATGGTTACTAATTTTTACAATTACAAGAAAGGAAAGCCCGTTAAATGTCCATCGATGTCCTATTTCCCTAAGCTCGACCATTCAAAGTATCAACAAATTTCGACGTCTTCGCTGAGAATCTACTTTGTATCTCAGGTTGTACTCTAACGACCGTTCTACTGAACTTTGAAGTCATTATTAGGTTGAACTTTACTCAATCGAAGGTACTTATTCTTTTCTGCATACTCTTTAGGTGACATTCCAAAAACTGAACGTTCCCAGCTGGTTAGTTGATCTGAGCACTAACTTACGAAGTTAGAAATGATTGAACTTTGCTATGCTGTAATGCCCATTCATTAATTGCAACAATTAAGTAGAAGCACAATTATTTTGGTGATAGAGGAGGTAAGCATACTAGTATACTATACTTGCAGCTGCTTATTGGTATTTGTTTTAAGGAAAATCAGGTGTGCAAGGCGGTATCTGGGATCAGGAGGATAAAGAAGCAGCAACTTCTGCCAACACTTGATATTTAACATAATGAAGAAATAGTTCAGGCTCAATTTTTCTTTTGGTCGATATATGCGCCCGCTGGCAGTTCGTAGTGATTCTTAACAAGATGGTCACCTTATTATCCGTTGTACGCCGCTCGTTCTTTATTGTCGCTATGACAGAATATCCACTGGAGAACTCATGAATGATTTAAGGCGCGTAAAACAAAAAGCCCTGAAACCAAAAAGATTTCAAGGCTTTTGAATGGAATGATGGGTAATTGTGGAGCCGCAGAGAGTTGTATCTATTTTCTAACGAGCTATTAATCAATTGGTAGCAAGTTAACTCAATATCGCGTGCACCGAATTTCCCTCTCACCAAAACGCACCATTCTTATGCAATCCGTATTTAAAAATACAAAGCCAAATTGAAAATGTAAAAATTCTACTTTGTTTTTTTGAGGGAGCCCGTCTTTGTTTAAAGTTAGTAGTTTAGTTTAAAATAACAATTCTTAATAACGAAGAGGGAATCAACATTCGTGATTATCAACAAAAATATTTTTGTATTAAGCAAACGAAAATTTCGGCGCGCCACTCGGATCCGATTGAGCTACTGAAAATTTTCCGATTACTTAATTGCCAAACCGTAATAAAAATGAGTAGGTGTTCCTTGGCTTTCAAAGTGATGCACTGAGAACGCAACTTTACTTATACACCTTAAAAAGCAAATAAAGCTAATGGAATTAAACACATGGAAATTTTATTTAGATCACATTATGCTGTAATCATTTTTTAAGTTTCCTCTTCACCGAAAACTCAAACCCAAACCTAACATTTAATACATCTGCATAAGGGCTTTTTCGATCCGGATTAAAAACCCGGGTCATAACAGACGCTGTACCTTTAACACTTTTAACAAGCTTGTATTCTTTTTTAATTCCGAGAAATGCTCCCCACACCCAATCGCGGTTTTGCGGATCGATTGCGGGGTTAACGAAAGCTGGGGGAACTTTTGTGTTCATTACTTCAAACTCAACTCGTGGGGAAAAACCCTTGCCCAATTTAAACTCTCCAAATATTCGCGGACCAAATATGCTTGCAGACTGGTTAAAATTCTTGTGGTCAAAATTGTAGGCCACCCGCTGGTTCCATCCCGGGCCGGCAGTGATCCTCCCGGTAAAACGATAGCCGATGTACGGATTAAAATCAACCATGAAGTCCTCTCCTTTCCTAAGAATTTGAAAGCCAATACCGGGAACTATCCTTTCAATCAAAGGTTTATTTCGCATGGCGTTAGGTGGACGCTTTGCGACATCTGCAATGCTACTTACACTTGGATATTTGGTTTTGTATTTGGCAATCTTATCCATTGCCGCTTTTAACTGTTCTTGTTTCCCAGCAAAATGGTCAACGGCAACCTTTTGTGCCTGCTCTTTTAGTTTTGACTTCATCTCTTCTTCTGATGCCGGTGGAGTCATGGGTAGTAATGTAGATTGTTCCTGTAGGGCCTTTACTTCATCAAGCTGCGATACTTTTGATTCCGCAAGTTTGTCTATTGTACCGGGGTTAAGATCCTTTACTACGTCCAGTTTACCCTGAACGGCTTGTACTTCCCCTGTAACATTTGATACCTGGTCCATTCCTTTAACATCGGGTATAGAACTTTTTAAATCGGGAATTGTATTTGTTTGAGTCAAGCCATTTACCTGTGGAAGCTCGGGTACTTTTACGTTTGCCAGGTTACCGAGATTGTTTGCGGAAAGGGGATTCTTTAGTGCATTTAATTTATCGAGGTTCAAACCTGCTGGCAACTTTGATTCAATAGTCTGTGGTCCCAGACTTTCGATAGAGCTTGTAAGTTTTGATACTTTATCTTCCAGCTCAGGTGGATAGTTGATCGATTTAATCTTTTTGGTTGCTTTCGTTTTTATGCCCTCAATCTTTTCGTTCACCTCTTGCTGGACGCTCGTATACCGTTGTGACAGGCTATCCATTTTAGCTTTATATTTATCAATCGGAAGTTTTTGGGCTTTGAGGCTGTCTATTTTTGATTCAAATCGTTGTGCTGATGTCTGAATACTGGTAAGGACAGATGAATATGAATTTGTGATGCTATCCACCTTGGTATTGAGGCCAGTTTGAATAGAATCAAGTTGCATGTGGATCAAAGCAATGGTATCCGCAACAATCCTGGTTTCGTCAATTCCATTTAGGTTGGCTAGCGAATCCATCCTTCCCTGAAGGTCCTGTGGAACGGAATTTCCGTGGAACTTTTCCGAATCAATCAGGGACGAGATCTCCAATGAATCGACCTGGCAAAGGGAAATTTGACAGGTGGCCAGAAACAAAATTGTACCGAGAGTTATTCTCATACCCGAAAAGCATGGAGTTGCTGAGGGTTAGTTCTGATTTTTAGAAAAGGTCATCAGGGAATTTAAGTATATTTTATTTAGATGGATCACCGAAAAACGCCGCAGGTATCAAACCGTGTGGTCTTTATATCTTTACGAATGTCGCGCTGTATTCCTGGGTAATTACGGTGGCTAAATCGATCAGCACTGTGTTCCCTTAAGTTCGCTTCGCACATTCATAACTTCTTAGATACTCCGCTAAGGTGGCTTTACGTAACTATTAAGAGCGTGTAAATCCGCTCTCCGGGGAACGGAAGCATTTTCAAAGATCTCCTACACTACAAAGCCTCGCAGCCTGCCGATAACTGTTTCAAATTTAAAGACTTTGTTCACCTTTCCGAACAGCCGCGATAATTCTAATTTTGTATTCCTCGTAACCCTCAATTTTATTAATATTATGAGCAATATTATCAAAGTCGTAGTCTAAGATAGGTGTCTCAATCTGATGGTAAATAAAGGCGTTGTCGAACACATCACTTCTGGACAAATGGACTATCATTGGCCTAGGGTAAATTAAAAGAGCCTGATAAACCATATTGTTCGCTATTTCAACAAACTCCACATTATTTGAACACTCGTTGTCAATTGTGCAGAGCAAATCGTATATGTCCTGATTGGTCAGCGATCTCATACGTTGCCCTAGACGGGCAAGCAAACTAACATCACACTTTTTGCATTCAGTCGCTACGGTAATACTTGATGCTAAGGGCAACGTATCAACTAATTCTCTCAGTTCAGTTACCTCGATAGAGTCTTTTGTATCACTAGGAAGCAATAGACTTTGAATATCCACGGTGTCACTGCCAATTTCAGTCTCATTGGAATCGCTAACTTGTGTTTTTTGGCACCCTCCTAAACACAACACAATGATTAATAAAAATATTTTTTTACAGTGTTTCATTTTTCCTTAGTTGTGGGATACGTTGGTTGATGTAAACTCTTGTGGCATCAGGTTTAGCCGGAATTTGTGGCAATCCGTGTTTTGCAAGTTGATCATAAATATCAGCCCATCTTCTGTTTCGTTTCAATTTGTATACGCGAAGTGATGAAGCCGTCTATTGTTGTGGTGAAAAAGTTGGCCAAGCTGGTAGGCACTACGGTAGGTTATTTCCTAGGCAAAAACATGAACATATTAACCAGATTAGTTGCTAAACAAAAATAAGAACACGCATTGCGCAATACTGATGAACAGTACAAACAATGGAAAAATGAATGAGTCAAAAAAGTTAAAATAATTTCTGGTCGAATTGTCATTTCCTAGTGGTCTGGACAAAATTTTATCTATCGCAAATCGCATGGCCATAAGGGCCATTAAAGCAAGTGACATGTAAAAGACCACCATGTACTTCTCAGAATTCAAATACAAAAAAATTAAAGCAGCAAATAGCGCTAGGCTCGCAAATAACAAAGATCTCTTTCGGCTTAATTTTATACTTCGACTTACGCTCAACCAAAGAAAGAAACTAATATTGAGCGTAATTAGAGCAATGGCGAATGGTATATCCCACATAAAACTAATTTTTGTTTTTAAAATCAAATGAAAGACCTAGCCCGCCTACAACTGGCGCCAATGCAACTTTTGCCCCGAAACCCTTAGAATTTCCGTGAACTTCCGCCGTGCCGCCAGCAGCCCCCTGCAAAGCAGTCCCTGTTACTTTAAATTCAAAACCAGCAATACTAAAACTTAGGGTAGCGGTTTGTTTAGATAACTGACCCATAGAACCGACGCCAACTTTTACGCCTTCCTTTGAATGGATTGTAAACGCAGCATTCGCATCCGCACTGGGGCCATCTACGGAAAACCCCATTGTGAAGTTGTTGCGTTCCGAGCCTAATCGGCCTTGAACGGCAACACCCAAAGTTGTTGCGCTAGCTTCTCCTTCTGCCTTTACACCATTTTTATCAAGACTCCCCTCTGTTTTTGCCTTAGCCCCCAATGCCGTAGCTTCAATATTGATCTCCCCTGAATCGTTCTTCTTGTCAACAACATCCACGTTTAGCTTCGCTACGTGTGCATAAACTTCTCCCTTCGCATTTGTCCCTGCATCCGGCCCTGACGGTGATACATTAACTCCATCCTTTTTCTCAGGGTTGATAGATTGTGATTCTAAACCCTCAAGTTCGCGGTGGCCCACAACCTTATTCTCACTAAACGCATAAGGAGAGTTATAATAATACTTTTCTGCAAGCGGGTCTACATTAAAAAACCTTCCAATACCCGGGTCGTGGTTTCTCCATTTGAAAGAATCCCAATTCAAACCAAGATCATCAACGTGTTCTTGGGACTGAAACTTAAATTTCTGTTTTAGTGAACTTTCTCTCTGATAAGAATTAAAAGTAAGTCCAAACGGATAGTAATCATCCTGCTGAATAACATCACTATGCTCATGTGTCACACTGTAGTTATCAAATCCGATTTGCTGTTCTGTTGCTCCATCATTTGATAAGAACACGTACGCATAGCCAGCTTGCCGGATCGTCAGTGAAATTGATAGATTTACGGAAGTTCCAACCTGTGCATACGCTAGGTCTACAAAATTATGATCCTTATCAAAAACCAGTATCGTTATATAACCTTGAGGTAAGCTTTCTTCGCCATCGCGACCGCCTGTAGAAATGAAAGTTCCAAAGGCATTCAATGCTTCGAATGGTGATATACCTTCGATGGGAGGTGATCCGGGTAGAAAGCCGAAAGCCTGGGTCAAAGCAGCAGCGAAACCGGCAACATTTCCGGGCCCGTTGGATATTTCGGAGTATTTGGCATTCACACTGGCAGAAACAATATCGCCAGGTACAACACTAAAACTCTTTGTTAAACCAACCTGACCGTTGTTTGGTCCGGTAAGTGTTGACCCATTTAAAATTAGTATCTCATCCGTTGTACTTTCTGCTGGAGTTGGATCCAGCGATTGGTTTATGTAACTATTATACGAACCAAATGTATTTCGATCCTCCTGTTCTGTATCAGGATCCATCGTAGCGGTAAACGTCTCCACTTCATGCTTCGAGGTGAAGGTTATTCGTGAATTACCTAAATGGTCTTTGAGTGTATATTGATACTCCGGATCTGTACCTGTCATCACAACCCTGCCTTCTTCATGACTTACAAACTTCAGCGTGTCGTTTTCGTAGAAGAACTCTCCCACATAGTCGGTTTTCTTTTGTAAGACGTCAGATGCGTCGTAAACTTCCTGACTCACCTTTATACCACCTGCATTGTAAATATAGTTGATGTGTTCTCCCGTCGTTTTGGTAACGATGCTAGGGAGGTTCAAGTGGTTGTATTGTATATTGGCTATATTTTTATTCTTATCCGCAATCATGTTCCCATTTGCGTCATAAATATAATCATCGCCGACGGTATTGCCATCTTTAAAACCTTCCTCGGCGTTCGTTGCGTCCGTTACATGCATTAGACGGTTTCCATCGTAATGATAGGACAAGTCATCCATGTCAGCGCCTTCTTTCCCGGTGCGAATGAGATTCAGGATGTTTCCGTTTAGATCGTATTGAAATCCACCTTCTCGATAAGCGGTGGTCGCATTCCACGACAAGGTTTTTTCGCGGTGAGCGGCTTCCTGCAGCCTGTTCATTGGATCGTATGCAAAAGCATAACCTCGCTCCGTGGCTTCCAGAATAGGGTCATCACCAGCGACATTTAATCCCAAACCCTGGTTAGTTGAATATTTTATTGCACTGATGTTTCCATTGTACTGTAGTGACGACCCACCAACACCGATGTCAGTATTATATCCCAACTCCATTCCGAAAAAGTCTTTAGGACCACCATCCAATTCGTTTAGATCAGAATTGTTGATCCGGGTAAGCCATCCTCTAATATTATAACGGTAATCGACATGCTGTATAAATCCGTTGCCCCCTTCATGCAGTTTTTTGGTAACCAATTGGCCTAATTCGTTGTATTCATTCTTTGCAATTACAACGGTGGTGGTATTGTTGGTATTGGTGGTAGTAGTGGTAGTAGAGTGTTCTATCTCAAGCAGTCGGCCTGCATGGTCATAGGTTAATTTCCGTGTGGTCGCGACCGGGGAAACCCCTGCTACGGAATGATCTGTTTTGGTGCGCAGTACTTTCCCCACGAAATCATATACGTTAGTGACTTTGTCCAGACCACCTTTGTGGTTTTGAGCAATAACCTGAATGTTCCTGTATCGATCATCATAGTAGTTTACACTCCACATCCATTCGTTTGTCTCCAGATTTTTTATCCGGGTTCCTGTTACTTGACCTAGCACACGGTCAAATGCTTGATCCTCCTGACCATCATCATCGCCCGAAGCTACCAGTCTGGAGTTATCATAGTCGTAGGTCGTTGTATTCTGTCCAATGAGTTCCTTGAATGTATAGTTATCATAATAATTTACCGTCAGGTATTGATTTTCTGAACTTACCAAAGGAAAAGACTGGTTTGTATATCCGTGTACAACTTCACCTGTCGCCTCAAACCATTCGTTCGTATTATCATAGAAGGTATTTACTACAGCCTGCATGTCTACTTGATCATTATTGTCGACATCTTTGTAAATCCCGGTAAGGACAGGTCTATTCAGCGCATCATACTTGGTAAACGTCCATTCTCTTGGTGACTTCGCTCGGTGTACTCCATCCTGCGTCAATACTAGACGGTCGCGATCATCATACACCATATACACCCAATCTGCACCGGGTACTTTTTTGTGAGTCATCCTTTTGCGACTATCATACTTGTACTGGAATGCAAACTTGTCAAAAATACTTGATTCGTTGACCTCTTCAACGCTCACTTGGGCCTGCCCAGTGAATGCACCATCAACTGTTGTCGCCGTGATCGTTGCTACGCCTGGTGTTACCGCTGTAACCACTCCTGAACTGTTCACGGTTGCGACTGCAGTGTTGTTCGATGACCAGTTAACATCCTGATTTGTCGCATTAGCAGGACTAATCGTTCTTGTCAATTGAGATGTCTGACCGGCAGTTAAGCTAAGTGCTGAGGGAGTAACGCTTACCCCGGTTACTGCAACCCCGGTAACGGTAACGGTTGATGTCGCAGTTCGTCCTCCGTTTTGAGTTGTAGCGGTGATGACGGCAATACCCGCTGATAACGCTGTAACTAACCCTGAACTATTAACGGTCGCAACGGCAGGGTTACCAGATGTCCAGCTTATATTCTGGTTGGTCGCATTCGCCGGCGTGATTGTCGTTGTAAGTTGCCAGGTGGCTCCAGTATTTATACTGTTTGTTGCAGGCGAAACGCTCACCGCAGTTACGGGGGTTATTCCCGTAATATCTTCCACGATTACTTTGTCCAGCCAGACATCACTGACAACACCTCTTGCAAGGTAAAATGCCAGTGAAAAAGTTGTCTCATTTGGATTGTCCGCCGAAACGAAAGGAAAGGTTAGGTTAAAAGACTGTGCGGCTGTTGTCAATGCCACGTTGCTATTCCAGTAATCTGAATTGCTACCATCTCCCCGTAGTGCCACAAAAATGTTTCGCGCTGATTGTGCCTTCCCCATAAATCTGATAGCATAAGTTCTCCCGCTCTTCAACTTGAATTTGAGGACCTGCTTGACCTGAATATGCCAGCTCGTATTCGAGTTACTGACTACATCAACATAGATTGCGTTAGTTCCTGACAACCCTGCATCGGTTACTACAGACCACGGATTTGATACCCCGCTAAAATCCTGAAGTTGCCAGCCGGAGGTTCCTTCGTCAAACTCGGGGTTTTCTAAAACATTGCTTCCTGCTGGTAGTACAGTCAATGCACTGGTTGCTGTTATTCCTCCAGAAACGGAAGTTGCTGTGATGGTAGCACTACCCGGTGCTATCGCTGTGACCATTCCACTAGCGTCAACGGTCGCAATACTAGTGTTGCTCGATGACCAATTTACATTCGAATTGGTGGCATTCACAGGTGCTATTACGCTCGTGATCTGGGCAAGCTGACCAGGAGTTAATTGCAATGACGTAGGCGATACCGTTACACTCGCTACGGGAATATTAATACCTACGCTTACCGTAGAAGAAGTAGTTCGACCTCCATTTTGCGTTGTGCCTGTAATTGTTGCTGTACCTGAAGAAACACCAGTCACCAATCCAGTATTGTTTACCGTTGCCACGGCTGGGTTACTTGAAGTCCATATAATATTCTGGTTCGTTGCATTTGATGGCGCTATTGTCGGAGTCAGTTGTCCCGAAGCACTCACATCTAAATTCAAGGCCGTGGGTGCAATATTTATACCCGTCACTGGAGTGATCCCCGTAATATCTTCCACGATTACCTTATCCAGCCAGACGTCACTCACAACACCTCTTGCAAGGTAAAATGCCAGCGAAAATGTTGTCTCATTCGGATTTTCTGCCGAAACGAACGGAAAGGTTAGGTTAAAAGACTGTGCACTTGTAGTTAACGCCACATTACTATTCCAATAATCAGAATTGCTACCATCTCCCCGTAATGCCACGGTAATATTTCGAGATGATTGCGCTTTCCCCATAAACCTGATCGCATAGGTTCTACCGCTCTTCAACTTAAATTTAAGAATCTGTTTGACCTGTATATGCCAGCTCGTATTTGAGTTACTCACTACATCAACAAAGATTGCATTTGATCCCGACAACCCCGCATTGGTTACTACAGACCACGGATTTGACACCCCGCTAAAATCCTGAAGTTGCCAGCCAGAGGTTCCTTCGTCAAACTCCGGGTTTTCTAAGAGATTGCTCCCCGCGGTTAATACAGTCACCGCAGTCGTAGCGGTTAATCCTCCCGAGACCGAAGTGGCTGTAATAGTAGCGTTACCCGTTGCTACCGCAGTGACCATTCCATTCGCATCAACGGTCGCAATACTGGTATTGCTTGATGACCAGTTTACATTCGGATTCGTTGCATTCACAGGGGCTACAGTCCGCGTGAGTTGTGCAATTTGCCCAGGGGTTATTTGCAATGATGTTGGAGCGACTGTTACACTCGTTACGGGAATTGTGAGTGGGCCGTCGGCGGTCCAAATCTCAATCCCGGAAAGGTTTGCGTGGCCACCGGTGGAGGTAACGTTTATAGTTCCATCCGTGATGTTGGTTCTGAACGGTCCTAATTTATTCCAGGTTCCTGCACTTCCACTGTTGTAATTGGACTGAACAACAGTTCCTTCAATGGCTACAGAAAAAGTCTCGGGATTATTATCTTCCCATACGTAAAGGTAAATATCATAGTAGCCCGTGGGAACAGCGCTCACATTTAAGTTTACCGTGTTTCCATAAATACAAGAACGAATCATTGTTGCCCGGTTGGCATCCGTAGTTGGAACAAGCGTAATACTTTGATTTGCGAAAGTCCCTCCTCCACTTTGTGTATAACTAAAGTTACTAGCGCCAGAACTTGCCTGCCAATTGTTACCATCAACGGTGATCGCAGCGCCATTGAGATTGATGGCCCTGTAAAGTGTTGGCGTGAATTGTATCACGCCGCGGTTATCATCTCCACCCAACGTATTTTGGATACAGCAACCAATCAAGGTGAGCACCAAAAGAGTTTTAGTTAACGGATGTATACTTTTGTTCATAATCCCTGTATTAGCGTTGGATTTTAGTTCTGTAGTAATAAATATTGCTTAACCCCCTCTGGAGGAAGGACGAATACGAGGTTGTTGAGGTCGTCGTATATATAATAGGTGTCTGCCCATTCTGTTGCTGCGTCATTCGCCTGAACGCGTTTTAGAATAACGTTCCCTTCTTTTGAGGTAAACTCTCTTACTTTATTGTTCTGTTCATCCCGTGTTTCTCTTAACATCAGATCCCCGGCGGCATAAACGCTATTGGTAATGGGTAAACTGCCTCCATCAACCTGCCAGATTTTTACCGCATCACTCTCTCCATTTGTAAGGTAATGGACGGCGGTACTTTTGCCCTGAGGGTTTCCAGCAAATCCGGCCCAGTCTTCCCCTGCACCAAAGACTTTTTCCACTCTGTCCAGAGGTGAAGGTTCTGCTTCAATATATGTGAAGGGAAAGTAAGAGTCCGATACACTCTGAGTGCCATCATAGAAGCTTCGTTGTTCCAGAAAGGGATTGGTATTAAACTCACCATTGTCTTTTGATGATGCGAACGGCAAATACTGGCGCTCTTCTCTTCCAATGACATCATACTCAATGGGTGATACTAAATCTTTTTTAATTCTTGATGCTTTTTTAGCAACGGTTTGAAGTGGTTTTCCGAGCCCATCAAAATAGGTGGTTTGAACCTGAAGTTTTTCTGCATCCGTCTCAAGATCAAGATTGGTCGCGTAGGTAACTTCGGTGGAACGATCCTGGAAGTTATAAACTCTAATATAATTGTACTGGCTGTTTGCATAACCGGGCTTAGGGGTATGGTTAATAACTTTTACCGGATTGCTAACATCACTCCAACAACCGGCAGAACTTTTCGCCCTGACATAATACAACCCTTCGGAGGGCATGCTTACATTCGACAAACTGGACGACTCGTCAAGTCCAGTTAATCTGTTTTGCCAATAATACGTTAGCCCGGACGTGGAAACATTGTTGGAATGAAGTGTGACGTTGTACGCCGGTGTGTGGGTAATGGTTATAGTCGGATCATTTGGAACTGCTACCTGATTTAAAATACTGACGGTAATGGGTGTTTTCGGACCAACGCATCCGATTTTTTCAAATGCCACATAGTATGTCTTTCCAGATGTCAAACCCGATACATTAAACTCATTTTCTCCAGTAACCCTTTCTTCGGTGTAAACATTATTGTTATAGGTATACCACACATATCGCCATGGAATGGGCTGTGGATTATCTACTTTTAACTGTGCTACTGCGCCGCTGCAAATGGTTACGTTGGTAGTTTGTGGAACAGGTAAATCAGGCAGCACGTCAACTTCAACGACATTTGAGTAGACGATTCCACAACCATTATCGAAAAAGGCTCGCCACGATGAGGATACCGTAAGGTTGCCACTTATAAACGTTGGTGCCGTAGCCTGGCTTACAGTTGTCCAAGTCTGCGAACCCTCATTCCGCTTTTGCCATGTAATTGAACTACTTGTCAAGTTTGACAAATTAAAATAAGCTGTTCCTCCATAACATATCTCTTGGACACTCGGAGAAATCGTGCCTCCTGCCTCCGGAATGATATCCACAAAAAATTCTGGAGTTTCCATGCTTGGACAATGATCATTTTGAACTCTGGCTTTAAAATAATGGGGCCCATAAATCAAGATATTGTCAGGTGAGCTAAGATTACCCCAATTTTGCTCAGGGCCTCGAATAAACCATTGATCAACATTCCCGATATTTCCATTGATGTTTAGTGAAATGCTGGTGCCAGGGCACACTAGCGGATTGCCGGAAGCCATTGTAATGTAACCTGCTACTGTGGCGGGTCTTGACCCGGTTTCTAAACTTCCGGTATAAATCTCACACCCGTTAAAATTAACCAGACCTCTGATTTGTGTAGGTTCCCCGACGCTGAACTCATAGGTAGTTACCAGTGGCCCCGCGGAAACATTATGCCAACTTCCCCAAGTGCCGCCATCCATTTGTCTGTATTCAAACCATCTAAATATTCCACCAAAGTCAGAACTCCAGCCAACCGTAAAGTTGGTATTTCCATCACCACAGTACAATGGGCTTCCGGCAACAACATCGATCCATCCTGCTTGAGGAACAGTAACCTCAACATAACGCGACGTGGAAGGAGATTGAGAACCACAGCTGTTAACGATCACCCGGAAATAAGTTGACGCCTGGAGATTCGTGGCCGTATACGTGGCCTGCGTATGTGTAATGGTTTGCCAATTAACATTGTTAGATGACCTCTCCCAGCGTACAATGGTACCGTTGTAGGTTGCCTGCAAAGTAGCACTCTGGCCCGGGCAAATTGGTGTGGGTGTAGTGCTGTTAACCGTAGCACCAGAGGGAGATATAACTGTGACCGGATAGGTATAGTCATTACTTGAATCCATTATATCCGAATAAATCACATAATGAGTCCCTGGGGTTGTCCATTGAACAGTCATGTCACAATTAAACCCACCACCACTCAACACCGTTCCTCCACCGGAAATAGCCATAGTAGAAAAAGTACTCGTACCCGGGCAACTATAGGAACCTATTTCTCCAACACAATGCTGGGCATGCGTTCCAATCGCGCTTACCAGAAGAATGAAAATTATTGTTAAACTTTTAGACATCGTGTAAATGGATAATGGTGATTAATCGTTATTGTAGTAATGATATCGGTATTCAGTCTGGATGTTTCCCTGTTCATCTTTGATTTGAAGCAGGCGTCCCAATAAATCATATTCATAATATGTAGAGATGTTATTGGGGTCGGTCATTGACTTGATCGTATTAAAACGAGAGTCGTATCCCACCGTAGTTAAATGCGCACCTTGCGGATAAACGCGAATCTCATCAAGTCGTGTTCCTGCCGAGATATTACGATTGAAGGGTAATATGCCGCTAAAGTTCCATTTGTTATTTTCCCAATACCAGTAGGACATAACCATGCCCTCTGTAATCAAAGGACTGAAATCATTTGTGGTAATGGCATAACTACCATTATTCAGAAAGCGCTCCCCTGTTTTTGCATTGCCAATTGTTCCACTTTCTTCAAAGCCCATATAGAAAACATTTTCCGCACGTGCACCCAGAATCTTAGCGTGGACACGGGTATTGTCGAATGTCCATTTATAGCTGATGTCGGGAGAGGTGTTGGAATAAAAATTATGGAGCCGATGGCTTTGATCATATACCCATGTAGCATTCAATTTATAATCTGGCGAAGGTAACAATTGACTTTCATCATGCGTGAAAGGAGTGATTAGTGGCTGACCTTCGTATTGATAAAGTTGTACCGGCTGTCCTAGTTCATTGTACTTGATGATCTTGCTCTCAACGAGTTTCTCATTGACAATTTGTTCTGTTTTGATTGGGATATTTACAATGTGCCGATCAGCGAGTAAATCAAAATTCTCTACTGTGCTATCATAGTCGCCGAGGTATTTCGTTAAAGATTTGATTAACTTATTGTCACTTCCGCTCGATTCGGTACGGGTAACCAGAGCATGTTCAGGGTTGTCATAAAAATAGTTAGTTTCTTTTACAACAGGATTCAAACCAAGCTCATCATAACTGGTTTCCTTCGTTGATTCCAGGTAAAACCAATAACTTGTATTTTTGTACTCCATCGCGTCAAGATGTTCTAGACTTTGCGGAAGTGCGACAAAAGGATCCGGTTTGTTGTAACACGGGTGCCGGTAAAATTCTAATAGTACGTGATTTCCATTATCGCGTTTGCAAACTCGCCCCTCGGAACCTATTTCGTAGCGATGCAAATGGTGTCTTGAACAACCATATCTCATTATAAGCAAAGACCGGTTTGAATCATCACAATATACTATTACAGGAGCGTCAGATACCGGATCAAAACGGCGCCTGACCACAAGCCCAGGAATTACTCTTTCTTTTCTTTCATCTCTTTTGTAGGTATTTTCTACTTTTCTTATAAGCACCAGGGCTTTTCCCTCACGTTTATAATGCCTAACTTCCTTTTCTAGTCCGTTGTCCCATCCAATGTTATTCAAAGGTGCTCCCAAAATATCATCTACGCCCCACACCAGATTGCCCGGAACATCAAAATTCACGATGAACTCATGTGCAGTTGCCCCATAGTCTTGATCCACGCCCCTGCTCACAACGACATGTTTGTAGTAAATGTGATTGCCATTGAAGGGGAATAATGTATTTAGACTATTTGAATACAGTTTCCCATAATTACAAATCTTAAACTCAGTTGGAGGAAATTCACTTACTTCGGGAGCTGGACAGATTGACCTGACTTGGTTCCGTTCGTAGTAAAAAACAGCAGGATTTGTTATCCCTGAGGAAACGCCAGGAGATTCAATAGGTGTGTAGGAGTATCTAGTCTCCTCTTTCCTGCCCGTGACCGGATCCGTGGCCTCCACCCGTGAAATCCTAATTCCTCCAGTCTTGATGCTTGCCCATTCCGTATACAGTGTCTCCGCGAGATAGCTCGCACCTATTCCACCATAAACTATTTCTCCCGAAGCTGCTACTTGAAATCTGTATTTATGATCTTTAAGAAGTTGAATATCAAAAGGCCTTGATACCCCCAAATCGATACCTTCATTTACCAAGACTACTCCCAGCGTAAGATCCGTTATTGTGACAAGGGCCTTATGGTGAGTTGGATCAATTTCGTCCTCAAGCTCATTATATTCATTACTAAATGAAGCCGTGCCTCTGACAATAACTCTTTGCTCAACAACGTTGTGGATATCAATGACTGCAGTCTCAACAAACTTAAATCCCGCCCCCTGTATTCCCACATTAATCGGAATAGGATTTGCGTTCACTGTCTGAGTTCCCAAATAGTCGTTTGGCTCATAGAAAAGACTACTATAACCACCTGTAGGATAGGTAATTTTCGTCAGTATCCCTTTTGCCGTTGCGTTCCAATCAGGGTCTCGATTTCCACCGATTCCATCGAAGACCCTCCTACCGAGTGTGTCACGGATGTTAAACTTGTCATAGGGTACAAAATATGAATTATTAGCTCCATTGAAATAGCCCCAATGGTCTTGTGAAAATGAAAGTCGTGATGGTAATGCATTTATGTCATTATATTCGAACGAATGATTTCTGATTGCATTGTCAGCAAAGTCATTCTCATTAACGCTGGAGAGAAACATTCTCCGGTGGGTTCCATATTCGTCAAGAAACGATTCCGGATAATTTGTTGGAGAATAGGTATAATTGAAAGAAAAGGATTTAACCCTTTCGCCACTTCGATTTTTAATGTAAATGTTATCCAGTTTATAATCGCCAATATCTTGTCTATTTCGGGTGGCTAAAAATTCAATTTGCCCAAACTCTGGTGAAGAAATCGATTTAAGATATCCTCCAGTGACTTCTGCCATGGTGGTACATGTAACCTCTTCAAAATAATCACACGGATCACAGGAAGGACCACCGAAACGTGAAAGAAATTTGGGGATGGTCTGAGAAACACTGACTGCGTAACTGTATTGCCCGAACCCATCATAGGTAAGTTCAATAAAATCGCCCTGCGGGTGGTCTATCCGTGTCAGGTACCAGGCAGTTTGCTTATAATCAAAACTATTTCCGCAGCCTGCACCCATGGAATACGTTCGGGTATATTCCGGAGACCCGAACGTATAGGTAACACCATCCGGAGTAGTAATAACAAATACATCCGTGCCTTCTTGCTGATCAACAGTTCGTTCGACCTTTAAATTTTGATAAGGCATTATAACCACAACACCGGTTTGATCAAACATGAACTTCCCGGAATTGCCATTAAAATTAAAGGCGAACAGATCAGGCTCCGAATCAAAATGATTTACGTTATCAGCTATTTTCAGATATTCTAATGCTTGCGGGTTTGTGGCTCCAAAATTTTCCGGATAGGGAAATTCTTCACCATCAAAATCGTCTGCTTCATCCCGTACAAATCGAGTAATAACCCCGCCCGCATTTAAAGACCACGAAAGTCCAACCCAGGTTGATACCTGATCAACTTTAACTCCATTCGAATTATAACTGAGCGAAATGGGTAACGACAAATTGGTTGTTGTAAACGTGTGCAACGGAATACTTACATTAGGTGTTCCCGTAGAAAGTCCTACATCAACCAGTCCATACTTACCAAGTTCTGCCGCAGTCGGAGACGGTGGAATCATATTCACAGCCTGGTCGGTGACTTCATTTTGTGCTGACAACAATACAGTGTTAAAAAGAGAAACACCGAAGATGATCGGCAGAATGAACAAGTTAGTGCGACACGCAACGAAAAAGGAAATAGGTAAAAAACGTGTATCCATGGAGGTAACATTAAATTAATATCCGGCCACAATTCACCTGATATACACGTTAGTTCTGATTCTGATTAAAGGTCATCAGGTAACTAGAAGATTTTTTTTTGTTTAGCGTGTTCGATTTGTCTTTTTCGGCAGTTTCGATCTGAAATCCTATTGGTTTTTGTATTTTTACGACATCGTTCCTGTAATTATTAGTTAACAAGTTGTTTGTTGTATCATGAGTGTTGCAAATTTTAAAACGTTTGAAGCCGAAGAAAACCTTCCGGGTCTGTTACGATCAAAAATTTCTACGGAAAGAGAAAATGCGTGGGAGTACATTTACAAAACATATTATCCGATGGTACGAGATTATGTCATGAGGAACAACGGATCAGAGACCGATTCTACAGACGTTTTCCAGGACGGTATGATGATTTTGTATCGGAACTTTAACAACGGGACGTTTCGGGAAGAGTCAACCATCGGCACGTATATTTTCAGCATTTGCAGAAATCTCTGGCTTAAAGAGACATCACTGAGACAAAAAAAGCATACACTAGATGTTGATACTCTTAATAACGTCTCCCTTGAAAACAATTATTTCATCAACACTGAGATTATCACATTGCTCATGAATGAGCTGAAGGAAGATTGCCGGAACATTCTTACGGAATACTATTTCAACAAGCGTTCGATGGCAGAACTAAAAGAAATTTTCCACGTTAACAGTATTCAGGCAGCAAAAAACAAAAAATGGCGCTGCATGACTTATCTGATCAAATTATTCAAGGAAAAGAGTATTACTCCTGAATGGAACTAAAAAAATGAGAAAAGATCTCGAAAACATAAAGCTTATTGAAGAATACCTATCGGGCCAACTCAGCCCCGAACATAAGGCCGAATTTGAAAAACGGCTGAAGGAGGAAAAAAATATCCAAAATGAGGTTGCCTTAACCAAAAAGGTAATTGAAGGCATTGAGGGGTTTGGATTCAAAAACATGCTCAAAGAATTTCATCAAAAGAATTTTGGGAAAGAATAATTCTAGTCCTAAACCAACGATAAGGTGCGCCCTCACACCAGGTAGCAAAGTGGCCTCACATTCTGTGCGGTTCGTGTCAGTATGAATAGCAACCGCTCTTTATACCAGGTATACACTGTTCCCTCTAGCTGCCAATTCGAACATTACCCTTAGCATTGCTAAACCTCCGAACTGTATGAACAACTTAAAGTTCAACGCTTCATCAGATCGTGAGGCTTCCGTGAAATGAGAAGACTTTCATTTGCTAGCCCCATGAACGTTTCTTGTAAAGTTGCTGATTGAATTCACTAACTCATTCGCTCGTCTTTCGATTTGCTTTTCAGGCCTACGCGCAATCATATCTAAGCTAAATCAAGCCCTAAAAAATGCAATCGAATTGTTTTACAGCTTTCTATCATCATCACTGAACAAATAAAATCATTGCCTATAAAGGCCACATCGAATCTTTAAAAACCTCGTTTCATTTCTTAAAGGAGGTTTAATTTTTTTGCGATGTTACAACCTGTGCTTAACGATAAAACAGCCTTTTCAATCTTGTTTAAAAATCGATCAGTAGATTGACCGAATTGTGATCACCTGATTTTCCGATGGTTCACATTTCGATACTACTTAACCTCGTCTCAACTGACGAGGCGTTGTGGTTATGCTATGTCAATTTTTTTATGAGATAAAATTAAGTAGGCAAGTGAAAAATCTCATATAAACATTAAAACGTTATGGCAAGAGATAAATACGTCCAACTTACTCGCTTCATTAACCGCATGGTGTTGGATAACCGGCTAAGGCCGGTTCACATGGCATTGTCACTGGCCCTGTGTCACGGTTGGAGCTTAAACCAGTTTCAACATTCTTATCGCGTTACCAGGAATACGCTAATGAAGGCATCACGCATCCGCTCAAGAGCTACGTATCATAAGGCACTCAAAGATCTCCAAGCATTTGGGTATGTAAAGTACGTTCCCTCCTATCATCCCCAGAGAGCAAGTGAAGTAATTCTCTTAGACGAAGCTGAATCAGAATCGTGATGGATCCTCGAAAGGTTTCGTTTACTGAGGCCAAACAAATTCCGATAACAGAATATTTAGCTGGTTTAGGATTTGAACCGGCGAAAATCCGTGGAGAAGATTATTGGTATCATTCTCCCTTCCGTGAAGAACGCACACCTTCTTTTAAAGTGAATGCGAAGCTGAATCTATGGTACGATCACGGTACCGGTGAAGGAGGAACTATACTAGACTTTGGAGCAAAATTGCATCAATGCTCTTTGGTGGAATTTCTTGAGAAGCTATCAGAAGGAAACAGTACATTCTCTCTTCACCGGCAGCCATCGCTTACTTCTAAACAGGAGAACACGTTAGAAATCCTTGCAGTAACCGAACTACAAAATCCTGAATTGCGTCGCTATTTGGATGTGCGTTCGATTTCATTCAATACTGCCCGCCTGTTTTGCAACGAAGTTGAATTTAGGATTCGGGAAAAGGCTTATAAAGCTATTGGTTTTCCGAACCGCTCGGGTGCGTGGGAATTGCGCAACAGTTGGTTTAAAGGTTCTTCTGCACCGAAAGATATTTCATTGATCGAAAACGGTTCGAGCAAGCTTGCCGTGCTGGAGGGTTTTATGGACTTTCTGTCGCTTCAACAAACAGAACAAAAAGAAATCCAAAACATCCGCAATGATTCCAATTTCTTGATACTTAATTCTCTTCAACTATTAAGTCGGACAATACCACTGTTTCATTCTCACAAGGAGGTACATCTCTTTCTTGATAACGATCTGGCTGCTCATCAGGCAAAAGAAAACCTTAAAGAAAAGGGAATCAAATTCAGGGATGCCTCATCACTCTATGAACAACACAAAGACGTAAACGAATTCCTTGTCGCAAGTCACAAAGCCGAGGCCCGCGAACGTGTTTCTCCAAGAAGGTCACGTCGAATCGGAAGATAGTCACTTCATTAAATACTAATACATATGACAAAGAAGATTCAATTCATCACACAGGCGAAAGGTGGTTCTGGAAAATCCGTTCTCACATTCATGCTAGCAGAGAAATATAGGGGTGCACTGCTGCTCGATCTTGATGACGCCACCACAACAACCATGAAGCAACTCGCCTATCGAGACCCCGTAAGAGTACCCTTCCTTGATCCAACAACGAAACGCATTGACAGAGGTGCATTTAATGAACTCTTTGAAAGTGTTATTGAAGGTGACAAAGACTTGTACATCGCAGACCTTGGAGCCAGCGTCGCAGAACAACTCCCAAAGTATTTTTCAATGAATGGAATTGAAGCCATCCTGGAAATACTTGTTGCAAGCGATATCCAGTTGCAGCTTATCTGTGTCGTGGGTGGCGGCAATATCTTTAAAGCGACAATGGAGTACTTAGCTGAGTTGGTTGATTCCGTATCAGGTCTTTTGAAAATCACCGTTGCCGTCAACAGTTTCTATCCACTTTCACCCGAACAGGAGACGGCCTTGCAGCAATACGTGGGTCGTCATAACCTCACCTTAATACATTTCGACCTGGTAAAGGACAAAGGTGAGATCGCGATGAGGACTGTTGAGAATGTACTAAAAAGTGGAAAGGGTACAGTCGGGTTGAGCCCTTTCACTGCACTCTATTTTAGAAAACCTATTAACGACTTAAACCTTTAGTTTTTAGCCATGACAGAAAGAGAGCAAAAGGCGGTGCGCGCATACTGTGCGTTCCTTCTCACAGAATATGGATTTGTGTTTTCACCGCTTGATCCGGTTATTCCCGCGCTGTACACCATGCACAAGGAAGTTGACTTGCTTAAGAAAAGCAATAGTGAATTGGCCACGCTTGTCGAAGAGGCTTCGTCGAAAATTAATCCAGTCGTCTATCAGTTTAATTCAAAAGGAGAAGCATGGAGGTTTCAAATGGGCATCGCGGTCAAATGGATTTTGTTTGGAGCTCTGTTTGGAATGCTTGCTTGGATCGCTGTCTGGTATTGGTCCATGAAGAACGAGATCGATCAGGTGCGGATCATGAATGAGACTTTCCAAACTACAGCAGAGTTGAACAAGCGAGTAAAAACACAGGATGGCGTTTACTACATCGACTTCACGGCGGCCAAAGGCGATTCGACCATTTACTTCACCGAATTCAGGAAACTCAATGCCAAGACTGTTCGGGTTTATCTGGGCAAGGAAAGCAAGTAATAGCATTAGTCATCATCCGGAGTGAACATACAGAAAACATACATTATCCGTTTTTTGAAGGAAAGACAAAGGGGTGCATATACTCTACTGGTCGAGATGTACGGTGACCTCATTATTTCTGTCGGCCCAGCGATGGCCTTAAAGATTATCCGAGACGATCTACAAAAGGAATCGGAGGAGGAAGTCATTCTTAATTACTCCAGTCTAGCGCATGCAATCAAGAAGTATAAGCATAAAGTGAAAACAAAAACAACTTTAACGTCAGCATCGAAAATGGAGAAGTTGGAGTTTCTGGATGCGCATGAGCTTACGGAGAAGCAATTACGTCCAGGCAGGTTCAAACTGCCGCAGGTTGAAGCAGGTAAAAGCAGGGAATCTAAATCAAAGGCAAGTTGAGGCATATTATCATTTTTAAGTGCAGTGTAAGTCAACTACCCGATAAGCTTTGCAAGTACGGAGCAAGCCATGTTTTCGCTACGCTTCAACGGCTTGCGAGACGCTTGTGAAATTATAACTGACCACTTCGTTCGATTTTAAGTTATGAGCAGACCGAAAATAGAGGAACAAGATAAGCGCATTGTACAAGTCAACATCCGGCTTACGGCAATTGAAAGCAGTTCATTGAATGAACTAGCTGACGCGAGTGGATTAAGCCCGGCCAACTGGATACGATATAAGATTTTTACCGGGAAGAATCCACCCGTCAAGCTGTCTCCCCTTGATGCATCAATCTATCAGGAACTAAAAAAGATCGGTGTCAACCTCAACCAAGTAACGCATCGCATCAACCAGGGTGACTTGCCCAAAGAATTTCTTACCTGTCAACAGGAACTCTTAGTCATGTTAAACAGGATACTAAACACGCTGATACATGACGGGCAACCAGATCAAGGGTAAAGGCTTTCGGGGTGCGTTGCGCTATAATCTGAAGAAGGTTGAAAAGAATCTGGCCGAAGTCCTTGACCACTCCTTCGCCTTGGTCAATGAAAAATCGATCATGAAGGAGATACAGATGGTGAAGATTCTCAGGCCCAACCTTCAGAAGTTTTTCTACCACACCTCTATAAATTTTCCACCGCAGGAAAGCATCTCCAATGAAATAATGACAAAGATTGCGCATGATTACCTGCAAGCCAACGGGTTCAACCAACATCAATTCATCATCTTCAGACACTACGATGCCAATCATCCCCACTTGCACATCCTGGTTAACCGCATTGGCTACGATGGAAAAGTGTTAAGCGACAGCAATGATTTTGCTCGTAGCGAAAAGGTACTTCGGGAACTGGAAAAGAAGTACAACCTCACACCAGTAATCTCCAGCAAGCAGGCGAGTAAACGGGCTACTACCAAGGATGAGCTTGAGATGATAAAGCGCACGAGCACGCCATCAAGCAAAATGCAATTGCAGAGGATCATTAGTGAGGCGATCAAAGGACGATCAAAACCTACCTGTTCAGAATTTATACAGTTGCTTGAAAAGAAGGGAGTCACTCTTCTATTCAATCAGGCTACCACGGGTTATGTCAGCGGAATCTCCTACTCCTATGAGGGCATTATCATTACAGGGGCTAAACTGGGTAATGACTTCAAATGGACGACAATCAAAGACAAAATCGACTATGCGCAAGAAAGAGATCGCCAAAGCATTGTTGAAGCAAATGCCAGAACAAAAACTATTCGCGATGACATCGGAAGAACTAACACTACACTATCTACACGGCGAAATCGTGAAGGAGGAGAAAGCGCCAATGAACCGGCAACAGGACAGCGGAAAAGTATTCTGAAACCTGAAGGATATCGACGGGATGATATCAAGGTTCTAAAAGTTTTAGAATTTATTTTGGATAGTGATCAGGGGAACACAGTTGAGCCTGTTAATCCATCACATCTGAATTTCGCCTCGAATCGGAGACGAAAAAGACGCAAGCGGGGAAGAAGGATCTAGCCGCTGCAATTTTTACTCGTCATACTCGAATATCTCTTCGACATCAACGCGATGTGATATTTGCGACAACGTTGAAAGTCGATCGCTTGAAACCAGTTCAATACTCTTGCCTGGGATCTCAACGGTGTAGGATAAATTTGAACGGGTTGACGGTTTTACGACGATAACTTCTGTCTTACCGTCCAGAAGACATTTGCTTCCGGGTGCTATTAAACTTGTCATTACTTTTAGAAGTTTTTAAAATGAGTTGGTAATTGGAACTACAACAGGTAGTTTTTGATGGCGTTTTCAATGTCCTGATAAAAAAGTTTTTCACTACTACTTGAAACAACGATTGAACCTGTTTTCCGGATCTCTAGAATGAGTTGACCGTAATGCGAAAGATCGACTGGAGCCAGATTCAATTCTTTCAGTGCTCGCCAAATAAATTCTTGTTTAATTGAGGAGACTTCTGAAATATTATACGCGCCCTTTAAATAAAGGTTTAATTCATCGGCTTGTAATAATTTGCGGATGAGTTCGTTTCTGCGGTCTCGTACGAGTTCAATAATGTAGTCTCCGGAAAGACGGACTAGTGATTCTTCAGTTGGCATCTAATGGGATAGCAAGTGCTAAGATAAGATCAATTACATGAACTGTTCGCTAACTTATTTTTATATTTTTTAATAACGGTTGCGGTAATGTAGTAACCTGTTCTTCTTAAACATTATCTGAATTTCTTTTTGAAATAGTTTTGAACTTTTCCCTTGCATCGTAAGAATTAATCCTGTCGCAAAAATACTTCGGATAGCAAAGGCAGCGTCTTGTCAAAAGACTTCGGCATAAAATTCAATGAGCCTTCGGCGAGGTTTTCTTTTCAAATTTATTCCGATTCCTTTTGACAAGCCGGCTATCCTTCGCAAAAGAAAGCTCCATAATTAATTCTTACGATTATGGAAAACACAAAAGATCAAACAAAACAATTTCAAGTAGCAGAAATTCATCTATCGTACAAGTCAAATGTTCTTCCCTCATTGCGTCCGCAAATCAATTGCTCCAGAGACGCCTATCATATTCTCAAAGAAAACTGGGATGAATCAAAACTTGACTTACTCGAACAATTCAAGGTTTTGCTTACCAATAGAGCCAATAAGGTGCTGGGAATCTTTGAAGTTTCAACGGGTGGAATAAGTGGAACGGTAGCCGATCCTAAATTGATATTTGCAGGCGCATTAAAAGCTGGCGCATCGGGCATGATATTGTCGCATAATCACCCATCTGGAAATCTCAAACCTAGTGAAGCTGATATTAACTTAACTAAAAAGCTAAAAGCAGGAGGCAGCCTGCTAGAAATATCAGTACTTGATCATATCATTCTGACAAGTGAAAGTTACTACTCCTTTGCTGATGAAGGTCTGATGTAAAGTTTCCGAACTATTGTTCTCCAATCTTTTCCGATTCATCTACTGGTCGGGTTGGACAATTCTGGATCAGATAATTTCTGGTCTACCTCCCTTTTTTTATAGCATGTCTTCTTTTTTGATCAAGCAGTTCTTTATAGGCTTTCAATGCCTGCCTCATAATGGAGTCATTATCGATATCAATTTTTTTGCTTCTACGCTCCATGATTTCGTAATAAGCATCGAAGGTTTCATCGGTGTCGTCATCCATGTTAAGACTTTGCAGAATGAGGGTGTCTAGATGTGGCTGAAAGTAACAGTCGTCAAGGCCCATGTCTTGAAGCGCACCAAAGAACTTACGGCTTTTAAGTTCTTCCCTAATAAGATGGAGCGAAAGCTGGTTTTCTCTTGTAAGAATCACTCGGTATGGTCTTTTCTTGGAATTCATATACATAATATATATACTTATAAAGATATATATACTTTAAGACACATACAAATATTACGTGTATATATTGCTTTCATGTATTAGCTATTTTTGATGCATGGCAAAAAAATTGCACCGAATTAAAGAAGTGCTTCTGGAACGGGAAAAATCTGGCTATTGGTTGGCCAAGGAAACGGGAATAAGCTATAACTCAATTAATGGGTATGTGAATGGTAAGATAGAACCATCCCTGACCAACATATTTCGAATTGCGGTAGTCCTGAAGGTAAATCCAAGAGATCTTATCAATAGTTAACTCCGTAGGAGGTTAGCGCTATCAAGTTGTCAGTGCTAGGATTGTCGATCGCCAGAGTTCACTAGCATTTTGGTTTTTGAGTTCCATTTTCCCTTGCGCAGAAATTCTAGCCTCTCGGGACCTGTGATGCAGATGCCGCGTTGTTACAATCATCTGGGCCGCTTGACTGCGTTGATGTTAGCGAATTCACGAGCTGGAACAATCAGGTATTTAATCGCTGTACTTGACAATATTGCGACCTTCATCCGGGATTTGCAACCGAAACTCAATTGAAATGTCCTCAATGGTTAGATTTCGGTCACCATGCTCACCCAGAATTGGTTCAACCTGGCGGTAAATAAAGTTAGTCAGCGTCGTCCTCGTCGTAACGCGCGATATAAACGGGAGGAATTCCAATGGGTCGTGTACGTACTTTGGCTGAGTAAAATCGTATACATTTGATTAGTTAAAATATCAGTTCGTTCTGGAGGTAAATATTTAAAAGCATTTATGTTATTCAAATAAAAACGGCGCCATTAAGCCCCTTCGTTGTTTTACTATTAGTAAAACACTCTCATCTTTTTCCGCCAGCAATTGCAGCTATGCCGAAAAACAGCAGAGAACCAACGACAACTCGTCCAATCCATTTGTCCACATCATCGCTCTTGCGCTTGTTAAGGCAAGCGAGGTTAATGAATGTCTGACAGTTGTAATTCACAGAGTCGTACCGTTCTCCGCGAAGAATTTCGTTTAGGCCGATTTCAATCACAAGGAATGGGGCGTTTTCTGGATTTATATTGTATTCATAGTATTCCTTGCCCTTTGCGAAACCTTGGAAAGTCACTATGCAAGGCCGTCCATTCTCGAAATGGTTATGCATCATGTAGTGAGTACCAAATCTGTCGGTGCCAAGGTAGATCCCTGTGTGCTTCACTTGAGAAACAGTGTCAATTTTTAAACGGTAATACACTTTGCCACTGTTCTCATTTAAAAAAATCGCTAAAGTTGCTCCATTAGTCATATAGATGTACAGAGCACTATTGGTTAAGTAGAAGCTTCTCATCGTCCAAATCGTTTTAATGTTCTTTCGAAATCTTTCATTGCGCGGTTGATATCATGGGTGGCTTTCTTGCTTGATCCGCCACTATCTGTCAATTGAATTCGTTGACCACATCTGCAGGTTATCGCTTCTTCTCTATTTACTTGCGCGAGAGTTATGGTGTTCTTATGGCCACATGTCTGGCAGGGTGCGTCAATTTTGTGCATGCTAATGTCTATCATCACGTTTTTTGTTTGATTTATAAAAATAAGAAACTGGTAATTAATTTGTTACAAATTTGGATTATTTTTTATCAATTACTATAAAACTGTAACAGTAAATACGTGTTTTATGAACAAAAATCCATTTTTTGACGTTACAAAAAATATGAATACATTTGCAGCACCAAACTCTCGCAATATGAATACCCAAGACCAAATCCGTATGAATCTGGCGACTTTGCGTAGCAGGAGGGGTCTATCACAGGAGGAAGTTGCCACCTATCTTAAAATCAGCCGACCTTTAATCAGCTACTATGAAAACGGAGAAAGAGAGATACCTCTTCCCCATTTAGAGAAGCTATCTGACCTCTACGGAGTAGAGGTTTCTGATCTCATGAGCAAAGAATCGGAATTTCAGCAGGCCAATTTTGCTTTCGCATTCAGAACGAACGGATTGGCCGAGTCTGACCTTCAAAGCATTGCCGACTTTCAGAAAATTGTCAAGAACTATTTGAAATTGAAATCAATTAAAGATGGCGGGAAAAAAGGCAATTGAATCGGAAATAGAATTAAAAGCCATTGACTTTAGGCAGCAGAACGGATTTAGTTCAACTGAGCCAGTCCATTTGAAAAGCCTTCTTTTGAAGAAGAATGTCCTTTCCGTTTTTCGTCCGCTGAGCAATGATTTTTCCGGAATGGCTCTTAGGATTGGCAGTAACCTGTTTATGATGGTTAACACGGAGCAGGTTCAGGGAAAGCAACACTTCACAATAGCTCATGAGCTATATCATTTATGCATTCAGGATAATTTTACTTCTCAACAATGCAAAACAGGTAGGTTTGACACGAAAGACATTGAAGAATATAGAGCTGATTTGTTTGCTGCATTTTTCCTTTTGCCGTCAGAAGGTATAAAGAAGATGATCCCTACGGAAGAATTGGGACGAAGCTCTGAAATTTCAATACAAACGATTCTCAAGATTGAGCAATTTTATAGTGTATCAAGAAGCGCTCTGTTATATAGACTCAAATCGCTTGGTTTTATTAATTCAGCAACCTATGATAAGTACTCCAAGGATGTAATTAAAAGTGCCGTCAATTATGGTTATCCAGTTGCTTTGTATAAGAGGGCAGCCGAACAGTCAGTGATTGGAGATTATGGGGTGCTTGCACAACAACTATTTTTGTCTGGAGAAATATCGGAATCGCACTATTTTGAACTAATGGATGCCATCGGAGTAAATCCATTGGACGTCAAGGAAGAAGCTGAAAATGGATTCTAAAACAGTCTACATTCTTCTGGACGCGGATGTAATTATCCATTTTTACAAAGCTGATCGCCTGAGTGTATTGCAGGAACTTTACAAGGGAAGACTGCTGATACTCGATTTTGTACTTGAGGAACTTTTGAGGAACAGGACCATTGCACCCTATGTTGAAAATTTTTTGCGTTTTAAGGTGATTGAAGAATACGCATTTCCGTCCAATGACTCGGAAATTTTACAGGAATACGCACTGCTCAGTAAAACAAAAGGTAAAGGAGAAAGCGCATGCATGGCTGTTTGTCGATATCAAAACAATATTCTGGCCAGTAGCAATCTAAGGGACATAAGACCTTACTGCGAACAACACTGTATCGCTTTTCTTACAACAATGGATATTCTCGCCATCGCCCACAAAAAGGGGCTTATGTCTCTAAAGGAATGTGATAGCTCAATCAAGGCAATACTGTCAAAGCAAAGCAAACTTCCTTACGACAACCTAGGCGACTATTTGAAAAAAGATTTCAAGGCAGAAAAATTGCAGTACTGACTTGGGTGTAAGCTGAGTAAATCAGTATCCTTATCCCATAATTAATCAGAACTTTGTAAGGTGTCATTAGTACACCGGTGCAAGCCACTTCAATGACACCTGAGAATATTGCCGAAACGGTTTTAACCAAGACGGTAATGTGATTTTATAAAACAGGCTTTCGAAGATAGCCTGTTTTTACTAACACAACATAAAGTGTTGGATGTCAATAATTGCATTCGATATAAATCATTGGAAAAATATTACTTTTCAATTCAATATGAAAATACAAGTCATCAGTGATTTACGTCAGGAGTTCGGCTTCATGGATCTGTCCTTTAAGGGTGCCGATCTTGTTATTCTTGTTGGCGACATTAACCTTGGAACGAAAGGCATTGAGTGGATCAAATCAACCATTACGGACGTACCGGTTATTTATGTCTTGGGAAATCATGAGTATTATAAAGGAAGCTATCCTAAAACATTAAATGCAATAAGAAATTCGGCTTCTGATTCGAATGTTCATGTTTTGGAAAACGAAGCGTTGTTATAGAGGATTTAACTTTCCATGGAGCAACACTTTGGACTGACTTTGCTTTGCTCGGTGACTCCAGACTCAATGGGAGTATCTGTCAGGGTAAAATGAATGATTATAAAATGATCAGGAGAGATCCCTCTTTTTCAAAATTGCGGTCAATTGATACGTATGTTATCCATCAGGTGTCATTGAAGTGGCTTCAATCAAGTCTGGAGTCGTCAACTACACGGAAGAATATTGTCGTGACTCATCATGCTCCGAGCCCGAAGTCAATCTCCGAAGAATTCAAGGATGATTTAGTTTCATCAGCTTATGCTTCTAACCTAGAGCCTATGATATTAAAATATCAACCTCAATTCTGGATTCATGGCCATATACACGTCCCTGTAAAATATGAGATTGGTATCACCAAGGTAATTTGTAACCCTCACGGCTACATAAATGAGCCATACAACGGGTTCGAAAAGAATCTCGTAATTGAAATTTGACGATCAATGGTATTGCCGCTTGACCGGATTTCACTTACTTTAGTAACGATTCCCTGACCCACCCGATCCACTCGATCACTAGCCCACTAGGAATTCAATGACAAGACTGGAAAGCTAAGCTTTACCTCACGTTAATAATTGTTCCAAAACGACCCACTCAGTCTTCTTGGATGAAACCCTTTATTATGAAAAGAATCAAATCAATCAAAATTAAAAACTCACCGTTTTATGATGACATGTCAATACAGTTTTCCGAAAAGTTAAACTGTATAATGGGGGGCAGGGGCACAGGAAAATCCACGATATTGTTCTTTTTAAAAGCGTGCCTATCCAAAACGATCGAAGACGACGATGAGATATACCAAGTGTTGCAAAGTAATCTAGGACTGGGAGAGCTTAGTATGGAGTTTGAGTACAACGAAAATCAAACGTTACAGATTTTAAAGTTATTAAATGAGCCACCGCAGATAAAACTTATTACCAGTGAACAAGCATTATCGTTTGACGATCTAGCTGAAACAATAGAATGCGATTTTTACCATACAAACAAAATTGCCTCAATCGGAGTCGATTATTTAGAAAGGCTAAAACTTATTGATAAAAAACGTAAGACGATTATCGATGAGAAGCTTGGAGAAATGAAGAAAGTTCAATCCATTTTATTCTCAAATGCCCAATCCATTATCCAAGTAAATAAGCAAATTGTTTACCTAGAGGAGCAGTTAACTCAGTACAGAACAATTGAAGAAGAGTTTGGCAAACATAAAGCTCTGACACCAGAAGGCATATCCGAACACGAAAAAGCCGAATTTGAAAAGGCCGATTCCAACGAAAAGAAGCGTGACAATGAAAAGCGCTTTATAAATAAAAATATTGAAGTTTTAAATGAAGTACTTCGGAATATTAGCTTCAGTTTTTCGGAACTAGATTCGTATTACACGAAACTCAATGGTCTGGATGTTAAGCAGATCTTCTTCAACGAAGAATTAATGGGACGGACATATCAGCGTACAAAACAGACAATAGAAAAATTAAAATTGCATTTGTCGCAGATCGACTCTGCCATAAAAGAGTCATTTCCAAACTATAATTCCGAATTGGAAGAATTGGGGCGGCTTCATTTAGTTCAGCAATCCGAATTTGTAAAACTAAAAGCGAAGTTCGAAAAGAGGCGAGCTTATTTTGACATTTTCAATTCGTTATCAACAAAAGTTGCTAAAAAGGCGGAGTTCCTAACTTCAAAAAATGAATTGGAAACTAAACGTACGGCGTTTAAAAGCGAACGACTAGAGCAAATCGGCAAGTTAAATTCATTAAAACTTGAAGTTTACAAAATTAGGCAAGAGGTGGTTGAAGAGTTAAATGCAAGTTTTGCAGGTGATGTGAAGATTACCTTAACACCGGGCGGTATGAAGGACGAATTTCAAGACAAATTGAAGAGATTATTAACTACGTCAGGACGAACATATACAGACTTAATTCCAAGAATCGTAGAACGATTTACGCCTGACAAATTTGCCATGGCTGTTAATGATAATAACATTGAATTATTAAAGAAAATCGACGGCATAGATGAAGTAAGAGCAAACGTGCTAAGCTCGATGAAAGGGAAATCTGAAATCTTTGAAATTGAATCGCTGTATACGCCTGACTTTCCGATATTTTATCTGAGAATTATTGAAGAGGGGACAGCAACTCAAAACTACAAACGAAGTGAAGATTTATCGATGGGTCAAAGGTGCACGACAGTTTTACCGGTCGTTTTCTCCGTCTCGAATAACCCACTAATAATTGATCAACCCGAGGACAACCTTGACAATAAATATATAGCAAATCGTATTCATGATATCATAAGCGTCCAAAAGAATTCAAGACAGATAATCTTTGTAACCCACAATCCTAACATTCCAGTTTTGGCGGACTCTGAAAGAAATGTGTTCTTGAAATTCGATGGAAAATCAGACGTAGATCTCGTAGGAACAATTGATGAGGTGAAGGATAGTATTATTGAACTTTTGGAGGGGGGTAAAGAAGCGTTCAAAAGAAGAAAAGTAAAATATAATCTTTAATGAGATGAAAGAAAGTGAAAAGAAACGCTTACTCGACCTTGTTAAAGAGAAGGAGTTACAAAATCTGAATGTTGAATTAAACACATCAGCTCTTGAGGAAATAATTGATGACTTGATAAAAGTTCCAAGTAGGGATCGTATTTACTTTCTTGAATACGTTCGACAATTTATAGAAAACGTCTTTCAAAAATCTATTCACCTCTCCGGGCTTGATGCTCTCAAGTCAACATACTTTGATCAGCCAGTCAGAGGTGGTCGTGGTAAAGATGCAATTACTGATCGAGAGAACCTTTCATTTAATGATAAACTTAAAAAATTTGTATTAAGTATACCCAACTTCAATAACCTCAAAAATTTCTTCATCATCGATTTGTTTGTTGATCACACATTTAATTTCGAGGTGGTGGTCTTGCATGACGACACCTATTTTATATCCGCGATAAAAAGATCAATGGAAGCTGAACTTGGAGCACTTCCTTTTTTAGCAATCGATCAATCGGTAGACTTTTTCAAAGAACATGATCAGTCAAATTTCATTTGCCTCGTACTTGTGTCGCCCAGAATAAACGACAACAAAAGAATTCTTGAGATCCGCTCACAATTAGTTAGCTTGCTTGAATCGTTTGAAACATTTAATTATATCACCATCAAAGACGCTGAAGTTAAGCAGTTCAACGATTTTTACACCAAAAATTCTGATAGAAGCTATTTTTTGGAGGAATTTGATTATGTGACTGACCATTTTCTCACACACTCTGATTTGGAATTTGAGGAAGAGAAAATAATCAAAAGACTATTTAAAGATTTGGAATTCCCTATCCTTGACTATAAAATTTTGAATGGTGGGCAAAGTGGAGCGAAGGTTGTTGAGGTAAATCCGAAAAGAAAATTTGCTGACAACAAGGGCAAAAAGTATGTTGTCAAAATAGCAAAGGATAAGGAGAAAGTAAAACAGGAAGGTAGGCGATTTGGCCATTACATTGCAGACTACTCGAGTCTCGCAAATAAGTACAGGATCGAGTCAGACAGCACGGTCAATTTTTCGGGAATCAAATACGAATACGCCTCACCTGGCAAAATGACAAAAGCCTATTCAGTTTCTGACATTCTTTTTAAGACCAATCATCCTTTATATGACCGTATTGATGTAATTGTTTCAAACATTTTTGAAGAGACATGTTTTCCTGAGTGGAAAACGATATTGAGATCAGAAGAACGTGTCGTTAAAGAGCTCTATTCGGAATACTTGAAACTTGATAAGACTTGGGCGACAATTGCTGAAATTGAGCAGACCTCAACTGATGAAATAGTCAATTCAAAATTTGCCAAACAGTTTCTACAGCTGATCGCAAAAAGAATTCTTGTAAAACTTAAAATTTGTCATGGTGATCTTCATACAGGCAACTTTCTGGTCGATGACAATCAAAATACGTACTTAATTGACTTCGCGTTCACGGATTTGAGGCATGCGCTTATAGACCATACCTCGCTCGAGTGTTCGCTTAAATTCAATCATATTCCAAAATACATTCGAATAGAAGAACTCGAAGCGATTGAAAGAGAATTCCTGAGTGCTGACTCATTCTACCCTACATTTCAGATTAAATCAACAAACCGGAATGACCTCAGAAAATTTTATTCTCTAATAAGCAAAATTAGAAACAACTCGATTGATTGCATCCAAGACAAGACATCGCGAGACGAATACCTAATTTCGCTTTTAATGATTACATTTAGACAAATCAACTATCCAGATTTAAATCAATTGTTCGCATGGTCATCAGCCAAAATTTTGATGGAACATTTAAGTTTAAAACTTAATATATAGTTCTCAAGAAATTACATATACAAACTACTGATTCATACTTTCTCTAGTTGATCGGAGGCTATCGAACATATTTCTAATGATGGAATCTTCGTTTTCAACAACTACATCTAGCTCTGGTGGATTTTCGTTCTCCCAGTCATACTTTTCTTGCTCTTTTTTCTTGCCCTCAATTCTTTCTTGTAGCTTTTCAGTTCTGTCCGAAACATTGAGCTTATACTTAAAACTCATTGACTGAATATTATCTACAATACTTGAAAGATATTGCTCTTCAGCGTTTTCAACTTCTGAATGGATAATTCGGTCGCCATTGTGCCACCCATTTCGGCCATGTTGTGCCACTCATTTCGGTGATATAGTGCCAGTGAGTTAAGATCGTTTCGGTGGCCGTTGTGCCACTTGTTTCGGTCGCCACTGTGCCATTTTTCCGGAAAATCAGTTTGGGGCCTTGTTCATTTCGGTCGCCATTGTGCCACTTTCTGTGTGTTTAATAACTCGCGTTGAAAAAATCAACGCAATGGCAGGTAAACGCATAGAAATGATGGATCTCAGACAACTTATCTCACTCAAGAAGCAAGGCATGAGCAATCGGAAAGTTGCTCAGCTTCTTCAAATAAGCCGTAATACGGTTAACGGCTACACGAATATTTTTGAGCACTGCGAACTTTCGTATGATCAGTTACTTGGCCTGAACGAAGTTGCCCTAAAAGAAATGTGCTCTCCGGAGTCGGAAGTTTCGCCTACGCGGTACGAGGCGCTTGCCAGTCAGTTCGAGTATTTTTCAACCGAACTGAAGAAGCCTGGTTGCACCCTCTTGACACTGTGGAATGAGTACCGTCACAAACAATCTGATCCTTACAGCTATACGCAGTTCACGCATCATTATAACCAGTGGGCTTCTAAACAAGAAGGCAGTGGCAAACTCAACCACAAGGCCGGAGAAAAAATCTTCATTGATTACACTGGAAAGAAACTACACTGGGTAGACAGACACACCGGTGAAGTGAAGCCTGTAGAAGTTTTTGTTGGCATACTTCCGTGCAGTCAGTACACCTACGTAGAAGCTTCACAGAGCCAACAACGTGACGATCTGATTGACAGCATGACACGTTGTATTGAATACTTTGGCGGAGTTACGGAAGCTATCGTGTCTGATGGTTTGAAATCAGCCGTAACGAAGGCCTGCAAGTATGAGCCGGTAATCAATAAGACGTTCAAAGATTTTGCCTTACACTACGGTTGTGTTGTTGATCCTGCTCGCCCATATAGTGCTCAGGACAAAGCGTTGGTAGAAGGTGCTGTGAAGCTGGTGTATCAACGCATATTTTATCCGCTTAGTAAGATGACCTTCTTTTCTTTGACCGAACTCAATGCCGCTATCAGGGAACTTCTGGTCAAGTACAATAACTACGTTTTCAAATTAACTAAGTATAGTCGCAGGGAATTGTTTGTCTCCACGGAGAAGCAGTTCCTTAAGTCACTTCCACCTACGTGCTATGAACTTCGTCAATATCGCAGGGCGAAGGTGCAGAAGATGGGTTACATATTCCTGTCGGAAGACAAGCATTACTACAGCGTGCCCTATCGGTTCATTGGGAAGCATGTTGAAGTTCGGTACACCAATAGCATTGTTGAAATCTTTTATAACCATGAGCGGTTATGCACTCACAAGCGTGACGGGCAAGCAGGGAAATACTCCACGCAGAAAGAACATTTATCCAGTAACCATCGAGCTTACAGTGAGTGGAGCCTGACATTCTTCCAGGGTAAAGCTGAACACATCGGTCCACAGACGGTGAGCTACATTACCAAACTCATCCTTCAGTATTCTTATCCGGAGATCGGTTATAAACAAGCGATGGGTATCGTACACCTCACCAGGCTGTATCCGAAGGATCGTATTGAGAACGCTTGTTCCCGCGCGCTAATCTTGCAGCATTGTTCCTTCAGAACCATTGACAATATGCTTCGCAACGGAACAGATCATCTTGATCTTCCCCTTGAGGCGAACAATCATATTCCGGCACATGAAAACATACGCGGTGCCGGTCATTACCAATAGTCAAAAACCAATTTAATTATTATGAACAATCACACAACAATTGAAAAGATGAAGCACCTGCGCTTGCACGGCATGGCGCAGGTTCACTACACAGCAGTACATGATAAAATGTATGCTGACTATACGCAAGATGAATACACGGCCTTGCTTGTGGATCAGGAGTGGGAATTACGACAACACAAGAAAATTAAAAACATCATTGCACGTGCAGGTTTCAAATTGAACGCCTCCATTCGTGACATTGATTACACCGCTCAACGAAGTCTTGACAGGAATTACTTGGAACGACTCCTAACCCTTGACTTCATCAAACAGCGCCAGAATGTAATCATCACCGGCTCGACTGGCGTTGGAAAAAGTTATCTCGCGCAAGCCATCGGAAACCACGCTTGTACCATGCTGCATAAAACTGTTTACTTCAATACATCCAAGTTGATGGAACTGTTCCGGACTGCCAGACTCGATGGAACATACTTGAAACTGATCAAGAAAATAAAGCGCAGTCCTCTTCTGATCCTGGACGACTTCGGTTTAGCCCCTTTCGATAGCGCTTCACGACAAACCATGATGGACCTGGTCGAGGACAGACATGATCAATCCTCAACCATTATAGCCTCTCAAATACCGGTAAACAAATGGCACGATCTGATCGGAGAAGGAACCATCGCAGATGCCATCCTCGACCGAATAGTGAACTCAGCCCACAGAATAACACTCTCCGGAAACTCACTTAGAAAAAAGATCGATCTATAAGAAAAAACTTAATACTTTTGAACACACAGAAAGTGGCACGGTATCACCGAAACGCCTGGCACGGTATCACCGAAATATCAATTCTGAATCAATTAAGTCGGTAATCTGACTTGAAAAGTCAGGTGTAGAAGCAAATTCCTCAAACTCATTGGGAAATATGTTTTTTAATTTCTCAAATCGTAATACTTGATCCAAATAGGTTATGTTCCCGAACACTTCCTTTATGATTTGACGACCGTCGAGAGTAAACTCTTTTTCATAGGCGCGAACCAATTCTATATACTCGTCAAAATCAAAGGCATTTAAGCTACTAGGGATTAACGCGTTTCCAAATATGTTCTTTGAAAATGCTACGACTCGCTTGTTTTTTTCCTTGGCAAACATTTTGGTTATGCTAATCAGCTTTGAATAATCACTAAAGTTTCTACGATACCAATAGAAGGTCATTCTACCCTGATGAAAAGCTTGAATAATTTCTGATGAATTGAGATAATGAAAATCTTTTATCAATCTGTCGATCCAAGCTTCTTTTAAATCTCCATCAAGATAGATCTTATTTCTGGCAACGGTTTCGTCCTTCTTGATGGTAAATACCGTAAAAAACTGGTTGAAGTAGGCGGCTGAGTTTATGATATCTTTTAAAATGTCTGAGTATTCGCTAAGGTAACGGACTAGGAAATCTTGGACAGACGGATTTTTGTAGTTTACAGCTATCGTACCTCGTTCATCAACTTGTGTCAGTATAAATGTGTTTTCGAGTTCTTTGATTGCTTTTTGAAAGACAATTTCACTGTAACTGAGATTGTATTTAACTGAGTGCGCCTTTGCAAATGTTTGAATTATGTTTCTAAGGTCTTCAAGAAGAATTGGCGTCCCAGCAATTACTAAATTCGAAAGGACTATTTGTGAGAGTGATGATATTTGATTTTCAAATACATGCCTCCAAACACTATCTGGATAATCCAAGAACTCCTTTATCTTCTTCATAAAATCAGTGGCTGCAATACTGCCAGAGATTCCAAGATTTGTAAAGGCTTGAATTATTCGTGGATTGTAGTTTCGATGATTTAGGATATATCGATAGTTCCCATCTTTGAGCAGCTTTTCAACGTACTCCTTTTTAATACCGGAAAAAAACAGATGATTATAGAGTATTTTAGCTTTCACCAATTTGGTATAATGTGATAAATCGATTACACATTTAGCAACGTCTATCGAGGGATTATCGAAGACATCGTATTGGTTTTTGGCTTGTGTCAAAATGTATTCACGTGTTGTCAAAAGAAGTATCTTATCCTCTGATTTGTTAACTTTTTCAATGAATTTTACAATTCTCTGTTCCTCGTTAGTCTTAAGTTTTTGACCTAGAAAATTTCGACCTAAGAAGTCGTCAAATAGAAAGACTTGTCGTACACCTTCGGAAAAAAGCCTGTAGCCATCGTCAATTGAGTCGGACAGATATACAAATTCTGTAAATCCGTTGGCCAGATAATGGTATACAAGAATCCGAGCTAAAGTTGTCTTACCTATTCCTGGGAGCCCAGAAATTATTACATACTTTTTTTCTTTGACTATAGCTAATGCTTTATCGTAACTTTCATTTCTTACGTATAGCTTGACTGTTTCCTGTATTTCCTCCTTTTCAAATGTTGAAATGTTATGAACCTTACTGTGCAAAATTCTTGAAAGCACATTGGTACTTGAAAGCCAAAGTTTGAAATGTTGCTTTTCAATATCGGGATGAAGTCCAAGAAGGTTATTGAGATCACTGCCATTAAATATTTCACTTTCCTCAAGGATAAATGGACTAAACATTTCGAAAATTGCTCGCTTTTGACCAGGGGTGAGAGGAAAGGAGATAGTTAGAATATAGCGTGACGGCTTTAGCCTCTTTACTTTCGGGACCTCTAGTTTAAGTGACTGAATTAATGAATTATAGTTAAAGTATCGCTTGCATTGTAAAACTGCATTCCTGGTTTTATTAATGGAATAGCGAAAATCAATTCCTCTATCTTTTCCATTTGCAAAAGACTCGAAGAAGACTTTGTAGTATTTTTGTAATAAATCTCTTGATAACTCTTCGAACTCGTAAGGTGAAAGGTTCTTAAAATTGTAGTCAGGCATTGAATGGGATTATATTGCTAAAGATAGACATTTAAGAAGTCTGATGACCCTCAAATGAATCCAAGACTTATCGACCAACAAGTAATTTCAATTTTAACGCCCTCACATCTTCACTCACCTTCTGATCCAGAATCTTCGCATACTGCTGCGTTGTCCTCAGCGCCTTATGTCCAAGCATCTTGCTCACAGTTTCAATCGGCACACCATTGGTCAAAGTCACAGTAGTGGCAAACGTGTGTCGTGCAGTATGAAACGTCATTTTCTTATTGATCTCACACCGGTCCGCAATCTCCTTTAAATACTCGTTCATTTTCTGATTGCTCATGACCGGCAATAGAGTCCCTTGATTTACGCATTGCGGATGATCTGCATAAGATTCCATTATCTTAACGGCTTGAGGTAAAAGCGGAACTCGGGTTGCTGCTGCCGTGTTGCTTCTTTCTTCGACTTAACTAGTCTGCCGGCTTTACTGTCCCATGCAGGTCCACTTTCGTAATTCGTCCTCGTTCTCGATAGGACCTTCATTGTCTTGTTCATCAAAGTAAAATTTAATGTGATAAATTTCCTTTGATAACTTTGCTCAATCAAGTTGTTCATTTGCTGAACCACCTGATAATCATCTCCTTAGGTCGCAATTCGGGAGCTTTTCGGAGCGCGAGTTTTTCAACTCCCGAATTGCTCACTCGACATTTGAGATCAATGTCTTTTTTAATAGGCCTTAAAAGCAAAAAAAGCCCACAAAAATCAATTTTGTGAGCTTTCGAGTGTTTTGATTTGTCAATCTGTGATCCCGCTGGAACTTCATATATCAAAGGAATTTCTGTAAGTCAATTAGCCGCCCTGTTTATAATCCATTAGCTGATTTATTTTTATTGGCAGTTTTTATAAATTTTTCTCGCAACACTTTCATGTCCTCGCTTACCTTCTTGTCGAGGATTTTAGCATAATGCTGAGTGGTCCGAAGATTTTTATGCCCTAGCATTCTGCTCACGGTTTCAATAGGGACACCGTTGTTAAGGGTGACGGTTGTAGCGAATGTGTGTCTTGCGGTATGATAAGTCATTGCTTTATTGATCCCACATATTGCTGATACTTCATGCAGGTAAGCATTCATCTTTTGATTGCTTAATAATGGAAGTAAAAGATTTTTATTAACACACTTTGGATGGTTCTTGTACTTTGCAAGAATTGCCAAAGCTTGAGGGAGCAAAGGAATGCGAGAGGCCGTTTCGGTTTTTTGCCGCCGGGTGATTATCCATTTTTCACCATCAATACCAGTGGCAATTTCGGCGTGGCTAAGCTTGTGAGCATCAGCATAAGCAAGACCAGTGTAACAGCTGAATAGGAAAATGTCCCGGACTTGACTTACCCGATCACTTACAAAGTGTTTCGATTCAATTATTTCTAACTCCTCGTTTGTTAAAAATGGTCTTTCTACATCATGCTTTGTCATTTTGAAACCTATAAAGGGATCTCGATCCAGCCAACCATTTTTTAAGGATAGGTGAATGATCTTTTTAAAGTTTGTAAGGTATTTTATTGTGCTGTTATGATTACATTTTCTTTTTGTCTTTAGCCAGAACTCGTAGTCAGTGATAAACTTGTATTTCAAGGTTGATAGAGCTACATCCGATTGCTGATATTGTTCATCTATGAACTTCCTCGTGTGCTCAAGTGAGGTTGTGTATCGCTTATAGGTTGATGGTGAATATTGAATCCCAATAAGCTTTTTCACTTGATTGTTATGATGTTCAAAAATTTCAAGAAGCATCCTGGGCTTCTCACTTAATCCGTGCCACTGCCTGGCAAATTCCTCTGATGTTAGTTCTAGTCCTATGATCATCGACTGTTTTTGGATCCCTAAAGCTTTAGCTCTTAGAACATCCAGAAACCCATTTATTTCTTTTGCCTCCGAAGCGTTGCCATTTGCTTTACCAGCCCTCTGAGACCATTTACACATCTCGATATAGCGGCCAACTCCAGTCTCGAAACGTTGCCCGCCAATAGTAATTCTCATGTAGATCGGCGATAAGCCTTTCGAGTTTGTTTTAGATTTCCTCGCATAGAAGAGGATCTTGATCATGTCGCTCATAGTGCACCGCGTTAAAGTGTCAAAATTCATTTTTATCGCCATTCAAATCAAGATGTTCAATCCTTGAACCGCTTGATTATCAGAGCGTTTTGAGGAATTCGGTGCACTATTGTATATACAATTAAAAGTGCACCGAATTTCCACCTCGCGGATAGCAAAGAATCGAGTGAAATGGTATGGCGTAAAAACAAAAAAGCCCGAATCCATTACGGATTCGGGCTTTTGTTTTTACTTGGTGATAGGGTTGTGGAGCCGCAGAGAATCGAACTCTGGTCCAGAGAAGATAAAAACGTACTTTCTACATGCTTAGTCGCACTTTAAATTGTAGAGAGCAGCAAGGCAGGCAACAGCCTAAACTTCTCCTTAGTTACTGGTCTTAACCGTGCTTAGCAACATCACACGGAGCAGTTCTGCATAACGACACCGCTAATCAGCACCTGCAAAACGACAATGCTGAGCGATGATGGCTTTCCCGATCTTATCGGGACGAGGCTAATTTACCCTATCGGATAAATTATGCAGCCATGGCGTAGTTAGACTCGCCAAGTATGGTTCGGAACTATCTTTTAAGGCTCTCATCCCATGAGCCTGCATGCTTACATACGGTATTACACATCCTGTCAAAACCGGTCGGCCCCAATTTTCAATGAACTGTTTTTACAAAGTGTAATGAATAATAAAATCCATTACAAACTGCAAAAGGGAGACAAATATACGGAGGAAATAGTTTCTTTTCAGCCATATTCACGACTCCCTGTTCAGGGTACGAATTTTATTTTCCATCACTCAATTTTTGCACTTACTAATCGATTTCATAAGGTAATAAAGCAGTTATTTTCATCGAATTAGCTTTTGTATCTGAAGCAATACAAGCATACGACAAGCATCATATGCCGATGGTTATGACGAATGGATTAACGAAGTTCTTTCCAGAAAAGAATTCATGGATTATTTATCATTAACCATTTCCCCATTATCTTGCGACCCATGGAGAATTTTGTTGTTTCAGCACGGAAGTACCGCCCCACAGGTTTTGACGAAGTAGTTGGCCAGGAGCATATTACCACTACCCTCAAGAATGCTATCGACAACAACAAACTCGCTCAGGCACTTTTGTTTTGCGGTCCTCGGGGTGTAGGAAAAACTACCTGTGCCAGAATCGTCGCACGCCTTATCAACGGTTTTGAGGAGAAAGCAGAAACAAACTCCCTTAACATCTTCGAACTGGATGCTGCATCCAACAACTCCGTGGAGGATATCCGTAATCTGATCGACCAGGTGCGTTACCCACCACAGTTCGGAAAATTTAAAGTCTATATCATCGATGAGGTTCACATGCTTTCAAATGCAGCTTTTAATGCATTTTTGAAAACACTCGAGGAACCTCCCTCCTATGCCATTTTTATCCTGGCCACCACGGAAAAACACAAGGTAATTCCAACTATCCTTTCACGCTGCCAGATTTTTGATTTCAACAGAATTCAAATCAGCGACATTGCAAACCACCTCAAGAAAATTGCAAAACATGAAGGGATTCCGGCAGAGGATGAAGCGCTTCATCTGATTTCACAAAAAGCGGATGGTGCATTACGTGATGCATTATCCATTTTTGATTTGATGGTAACGTACGCATCCGGGAAAGGCGTAACCTTCAAGGCAACGCTGGGAAATCTGCATATCCTGGATTATGATTATTATTTTCAGGTAGTAGACGCACTGCTGTCTCAAAATCATACACAACCTCTACTGATCCTGGATGAAATTCTTCGGAAAGGATTTGATGGACATAATTTTATCGTCGGATTAGGTGAGCATTTCCGAAACCTACTGGTTTCACAGGATGCGCGAACTACAAATCTGATGGAAGTCCCTGAGGGTGTGAAGAAAAAATATGCACAGCAAGCGCAGGATTCACCTCCCTCGCTCCTGCTCACGTGGCTTAACATTTCCAATCAGTGTGACATAAACTATAAGACAAGCAAAAATCAGCGATTGTCTGTTGAGTTAGCGCTTATGAAAATGGCCAACGTAGGTGCTGTTATTCAACTCAATCAGTTAAACCATAGTGATGGGTTAAAAAAAAAATTAGTGTAGGAACTGAAGAATCTGAACCTCTTGCAGATAATAGTAATAATACTGCTGAACCTGACGTAAAGATTGCTGAAGAGGTTCCTGATGCATCCTCGCCTCCTGTTCTTTCGTCGAAGCCCGATTATAAAGAAGCATCAAAATTCAAGAATGCCCCGAGAACAACTATAAAACTTACCAACCTCCTGAAGGTTGAACAGAAAAAGGAACAAACTACTTCCACAGCAGAAATAAAACCTGAAGAAGTAAATGTCTTTACAACAGAGGAACTGGAGAAAGCTTGGAATGAATTTGCAGCCCAACGGAAAAAGTTCCAGGCTGAATTTCAGTTGCTGGCACAACCTTATGTTTTTCAAGACAACCGTGTAGTGATACAGCTACTCAGCCCGGTACAGGAAACCATGCTGAATAATATTAAAAGTGAATTAACTACTTATCTGCGTGAAAACTTAAAGAACAGTACCATACTGGTTGTGGGAGAACTCAACGAATCCGATGATAAAAAAGTCATGTATACCTCCCGTGATAAATTTGAATTCTTACTTGAAAAGAATCCAGCACTAAAGGAAATGAAAGAACGACTTGGCCTGGATACAGATTTCTAAAGGAATACTTCACCAACTTAGAATAAACCTCCCCTTCTTTTTGTTGTCCGCCGTGTAGTGGTACCAAAAAGAACACCAAACACACCACGCACCAGTTCACGTCCTACCTGTTTGGCAACGGGCGATGAGATTACTTCTTCAAAAGTAGACTTCTCTTTTCGCCTTGACGACTTAGGCGCTTCCACCTTTTTTTCTTCTTTGTCTTCCTGATACTGTTTCATTTTCGCATCCAGTATTTCAAATGCACTTTGCGGATCTATCGCGTCTTTATATTTTCGATACAGGTCCGATGACTCGACCATCTTAACATATTCCGATTCGGTTAACGGTCCCATAACAGATGCTGGAGGAGCGAGATGCGTTACCACTGTTTCTGTAGGAATTCCCTTTTCATTTAACACAGTAATAAACGCCTGGCCAGTGCCCAATTGCGTAAACTGCTGTTCCATATCATAGTACGCCGATCGGGGAAATGACTTTACCGTTTCGCGCAATGCCTTTACGTCATTCGGTGTAAAGGCCCGGATAACATGATGAATTCTGTTACCCAACTGTGACAGAACGGATGCGGGAACATCCTGTGTAACTTGTGTACAAAAAAACACACCTACACCCTTTGATCTGATTAATCGGATCACCTGATCAATCTGATCCATAAATGCTTTTGGTGCATCCTTAAACAATAAGTGCGCTTCATCGAGAAAGAAAATCAGCTTTGGTTTATCTAAATCTCCCGCCTCCGGCAGGCCTTGATAGATTTCGGCCAATAGTGCAAGCATGAAGGTTGAGAAAATAGCAGGCTGATGCTGAATATCTGCAACGTTCAATAAACTAATAACGCCACGGCCATCTACCTTGTCAAAAAGATCATCGATATCGAATGACTTCTCACCGAAAATCTGATCTACACCTTGCTGCTCCAGTGAAACTATTTTCCGAAGGATGGTGGATGTAGTCGCTGAAGAAATTTTACCGTAATCTCCTTTTATTTCAGCAGCACCGGGTCCCTCTGTTAAATAGTTTAAGACTTTCTTCAGATCGTTGAAGTCTACAATTGGCAAACTTTTATCGTCGGCATATTTAAAAAGAATATTCAAGACGCCTGTCTGCGTATCATTCAGTTCCAATATTTTGCTCAATAAGGCTGGCCCAAACTCCGTGACGGTCGCACGCATTTGCGCCCCAAGTTTTCCACTTAATGAATACAGTTCAACTGGAAAGGCATTGGGAGAAAACTTTGTGCCCAACGCACCCGCACGCTCTTCAATTTTACTATTAGATGTTCCCTCTTTTCCTATTCCGGAAAGATCACCTTTCATATCAGGCATAAATACCGACACTCCTGCGGCAGAAAGCTGTTCGGCCATCAATTGTAAAGTCCTTGTTTTCCCTGAGCCCGTTGCACCGGTAACAAGGCCATGTCTGTTCATCATGCGCAAGGGTAGATTGACTTTAGCATCGGCTATGATCTCACCTTCGTAAACACCTGCTCCGAGGTAAATAGCAGGAAGTGGAGTTGTGTATGATGTGTTAATAGACTCAACAAACTTTTCCTTAGACATGGCGATTGGTTTTTTATGCAATTTAAAATTATCAGGGTATCAAAAAGAAAAGGCCTGAAAATTTCAGGCCCTCATAACAGCTATTTTTTTAACTTTAATTATTTCTTTTCCGCATAATTCTGTAGTGAATATGCAAAGCCAAGATTAAACACCTGACTAATCTGTGCACCACTATCCTGATCAAAGTCGTATAATAAAATACCGCCTAAACCAACGGTAATGAAGCGGTTGACTTTTGCGTTCAGCATTACTTCAAGCCGATGATCAATAGTCTTCAGTTCCAACGTTTCATAATTCAAAAACATCAGGTAGCGCCATTTAAGGTTTACGTTTGTAGCAATATCTTTATTAAAATCCGCCGCAAGTTGGAAGGCAAGCCATTCGTAACGGGTCTGATCGGGAGGCAACACTCCATAAGGCCTCACCGGGTCTACAGCAGGAATAAAACGTTCCGGATCGGTCACTATGGTTAAGCGTGGAGAGAACGGCGAGATACGAAGATTAAAATACGGCACGGGATGATACTCGATACCCCATGAGGAGGTAATAAATGCAGGAGCAAAAATATCTGAAATCAATATGCTTTGTTCCACACCATTGATGTCGTCTTCATAACGATGTCCCTCGGCAAATTGTGATAAAAAATTCAGAGAAGTAAATAAGCCCCACTTTTCGTTCAGCTTATACCCGTATTTGGTATCAAGGAAAATCCGGTCTAATGTTTTCCTATATCCCTGTCCTGAATTGTTGACAAAGCCGTACAACATATCAAGTTGATTATCCCAGGAAACACGTTCGTTCGAATAGTTGGCCTGATAGTTAAACAAACCATTTACTCCGATAGAATTTACACCCCCCGACTTCCAATTGGAAGAAAATGATGCTTGGTTGACATTAATATTTAAAACAAGTTTCTTTTTCCATTTGGAGAGAGTATCCGGTTTCACAATCTGACCATGAACAACGGCTGGAAAAACAATGAGTAAGAAAAGCAGTAAATAAAACGGAGTAATTGTCTTTTTCATGTAGAAGGATTTTTGACCAAAAATAATGTCAAAACCCCTAACAATGAAATTCAGATATTGTTGAGCTTGATCTCGTCGAGAGCTACTTCGGTCAGCGGCTTCGTTATAAACTTGATAACGTGGTTGTTATTCACAATCTTATCGATATCCCGCTTATTATCAGAACTGGAAAGAATAATCACTTTGCACTTATTCCTGACGATTTCATTGAATTTCTCAAACTCATATAAAAAAACAAACCCATCTACAATAGGCATGTTAATATCGAGGAAAATCAGGCTTGGTAAGTTATCAGGAGCATTTTGATTTTCGCGGAGATAATCTAACGCAGCCTTCCCTGAACCCTTCACTTCTACACGTGTGGCGAACTTGGTAATCTCGATAATCCTCTTACTGATAAAATTGTCAGTGTCATTATCATCAACGAGCATTACCAAGTCAATTGCTTTTAAGTCAGTTTGCATTAATAATCGATAAAATCAGCCTACTCTAAATCACAACAACCACAAAAATATCCTTTTGCGGGGATATCCGGCATGCTATTCCCAAATTTCATGAATTGAAGTAATAAATTACCCGAAAACGTCAAAAACCAAAAGCTACTTACTCTTGATTTTTAGCTTCTCCCCCACGGAAAGTGCAAAGTCCTTCTTGTCATTCCACTCCATAACCTCTTGAATGGTGACATTATACTTTCGGGCTACACTATACAAGGTATCCGTTGACTTTACTAAATGCTCCGTCTCTATCACCTGACCTGAAACTGTTGGGGTTTTATCAACCGGCTGATTATCAATAAGTTTTATTACCTGCCCAACCTTAATACCCTCTTGCAGATTAAGATTGTTCCAGGTAACAAGATCCATGACCGACAGACTGTATCGACGGGCAATACCGTATAACGTCTCGCCCGTCTGAACTACGTGCTGCGTCTTATCTATTTTCTCTTCAAGGACTACTACCTCAACTTTGTTGTTTTTTACCGAGTCCAAAACAGTGGGCGTTGACCCCTTTACCTGTATGTTTTGAATAGAATCTTTTTGTTTAGACGGTGGAGGTACCACTTCCAACTCTTGTGTATCAACAACAATTGGCTTTACGGAAACCGTCGGTTGCGTCTCAGCCGGATTAACCGCCCAGGAAAAAGTCTGTGCATTGTCAACCTGAACAACTTCACTTATTGCGACTACTTTATCTGAATCCTTTGGTTTTGTAGAGGATAGCCATAGTGTGGATCCGGGAGTAATGTCATTATCATGCTTCATACGGTTAAACTTCTTCAGCTTCTTTAACTGAACTCCATATCGCTGACTTACCATCCAAAGATTTTCGCCCGCGGATACTTTGTGATATGCTTCACTTGCCCGCACTCTTTTCTTTCCCAGTAAATAATATTGTTCAGGTATGATGCGATCGCTGATGGAGATGTCATTCCACTTCACAAAACTTGAGAGGTCTACACCCGCACGACTGGCCAGATTCGGCGGCGTCTCATTTGTAGTTGCTTTAATTGCCACTATGCCATTAATCTTAGTACGGCTACCTGATGTTTTTGCAGCTGATAACTTCAAATCACCTTTTATCGCTGCCGCGGATGATTGTGGAGCACGGGCAATTGCTTCGTCAGGAATCGTGATGCCTTTGCCTTCACCAACTACCGGAATCATCACCGTGTATACCCGGTCATCAGGAATGTTTCCTTTCTTCGCCCACTTGTTGTATTGTGCCAATTCGCCTGCGTCTACCGAAACTTCTTTAGCAATGTCAGATAGTTCTTTCTTATTCCTGTTTTCATAGGAAAGCACGCGGATTTGCCCCGGACCTTTTACATCTTCTTCGAATGCTATTTTGTGTGCAAGGAATTTTTTTACATACCAATAAGTGCTACTGGTAATCTCCATATGTTTAACACCATTCTGATGTTCCTTAACACTCTTCAATACACCACCTGCACCCATCTGATAGGCTTGTAAAGCGTATATCCAGTTGTTAAAATAAAAATTATTCTTTTTGAAGTAACGTGCTGCGGCTCGTGATGATGATACGATGTTAAGGCGCTCATCAATTTCTTTGTCCACTCTTAAACCCATTTCGATTGCGGTAAAATCTTTGAACTGCCAGAATCCTACCGCATTAGAGGTTGAAACAGCATCTGCAATCAACGCACTTTCCTGAAGCACCAAATATTTAAAATCATCGGGCACGCGTTCTTCTTCGAATACTTTTTCAATGATGGGGAAATAGGTTTTTGCCCGCTCGACTTTTATGTTGTGATGTCTGGGGGATTGTGTAAGCGCATCGACATCCTTCTGAATCTCCTTACGGGCATCATCGCGAATCGTAAGTGTGATTCCACCAAATTGCATCTTGTGCGGAACCTGGTGAGTCTGCGCAGCGACAGTGTATACTGTTGCAAAAAATAGCGCGAAAAATATTCTCATAATCTAAACAGTTCTACAAAGATAGTTTTCTTATCATTAAAATACCATCGCGAAGCGGAAGAAGTATATTTTCTACCCGCGTATCGTGTTGTATCTTTTCGTTAAAAGCTATTACTGCACGGGTATCCTTATCTGCCTTTTCGTTTAGCACCTTACCACTCCAAAGAACGTTATCTGCAAGGATGATGCCACCGGGCCTTACTTTATCAAATACCAGATCATAATAGTTACTGTAGTTCTCTTTGTCAGCGTCAATAAAAACCAGATCAAATGTTTCCCGGAGTTCAGGAATAAGTGTTAACGCATTTCCGACTTTATACTCAATTTTTGAAGAAAGTCCGGCATCTTCAAAGTACCTCCTTACCCGCTGCTCTAACTCCTCATTGATATCGATAGTAATCAACTTACCCGTTTCCATCAAACCTTCGGCGAGACAAATAGCAGAATATCCTGTATAGGTTCCGATCTCTAAAATCCTTGCAGGCTGAATCATCTTGCTAACCATGGACAACACACGGCCTTGCAAATGACCGGAGAGCATGCGCGGCTTTAATACATTGGCTTGTGTATCTCTATTGATCTGCTTCAATAAAGGACTTTCGTCGGTAGTATGTCGTTCAGCATAACGCTGGAAGTCCTCATTAATTATTTCCATAGTTGAACTTTACCAACTGGTGCCCGAATTGCACATTCAAGTTAATGCGATACAGGTTCCATGAACAGAAAACTCAGTTTTGTTTCATCAAACATTTCAATGGCTACCTCTTGCAGGCTTGTTGCGCTTACCTCGTCGATCTTATCAAAAACTTCCTGGAGTAAAGGTACCCTGTCGTGATCCATCACAGCTTTTCCCATCATAATCATTAATCCCAGGTTATTCTCTTCGGAGAGCGCAAGCTGGCCTTTAATCTGCTCCTTTGCGGAAGCAAGCTCAATCGGATTCAAGCGCTTGATGCACAGCTTATCCATTTCCCTTCTAATCAAGGACAAACATTTTTTTACCTGCTTTGGCTCCGTTCCAAAATAAACAGCAAACATACCCGTATCGGTATAAGCGAGATACTGGGCATCAATAGCATACACTAAACCATGTTTCTCCCGAATAGATAAACTCAACCGCGAATTCATCCCCGGCCCCCCGACAATATTCGTCATCACGTAGAATGGGATTCGGTTCCGGTGCATAAGCGGATAAGCATCACGACCGATCGCACAACGCGACTGCTTAACACCTCTCTGCAAAATCTTTGCATGTTGTTTATAAGAATTGAATTTCTTGCGCTTTGCGATTGATTTTAATGACGGCTTGCGTTCCAAATATTTTTTAACTACTCGCTCTACCTCAGCAAGCGTAATATTGCCTATACAGCTGAATACGATCTTCCGGCTGTCCGCATGCTCGGCCAAAAAAGAAACAAAGTCCTTCTTCCTGAAGGCACGTACAGTTTCTTCATTTCCCAGAATATTCATACCCATGGGATGGTTCTTGAACACCACGGCCTCCAGTTCATCCTGAAGTGAATCGTCGGGACTATCGAAATACATTGCCATTTCCTCCAAAATCACCCCGCGCTCTTTCGCTAACTCCTTCTCGGGAAAAACCGATTGGAATGTGATATCCGTAAGTACATCAACAGCGCGTTCAAAATACTGATCCCGCACCGAGGCATAGAACACAACTTTTTCTTTATCCGTAAATGCATTCAACTCCCCTCCTATCGAATCCAGACTTTCAATAATATCGATAGAAGTTCGTCTCCTTGTTCCTTTAAAAGCCATGTGCTCCCAAAAGTGAGCAATACCCTGGTTTGCAAGGGACTCATCGCGGCTTCCGATTCCCAGGAAAATGCCACAGTGAACAATGTTGGTGGTAGGAATGTATTGGTGAACGACACGCATGCCGTTGGATAACCTGAAGACAGTACAATTTCTCATTTGGGCACAAATGTAACCATTCAGCATTACGATTTCAGAACCCTTCATCCCGGAATATTCCTAGTTTAAAGGGCAAAAATGGGTAAACCACTCATAAGGTTCACGGATCTAAAATTCGACACCAGCCAAAGAAGCTGAATTTAAATGATTTCAACCTTTCTTTCGAGTGTATCAGTGACGAACACTTTTGCCCGTTCGCGGGCAGACCATTGACGCGACTACTGGTTTTCCGTATCATTAATGAATAATCTAAATGGCATAACTATTGTAAATCGCTACACGCTATGGATACACAAAAAGTAAAAACCTGTTTCACCATAACTTTTACAGATGAGCAATACAATCGGGCTAAAGGTTATGTGGAAGACATGAAACGCCATCCTCATAGAATTTTCTGGCAGGGAAAACAAGGCAAGACAGACGATGAACTAATCATCGAACAAATTGCGCATCGCATTTTATCGGGCTTCTATAACAATGAGCCGTATAGTGCCGGTAAGCATATTATGCGAATGGAGAGCTCTGTCGGTCTTCAATGAAGTCGTTATTCACCTGCCGGCGGATAAATTAACTGGGTGGTAGATCAGATCTTTTCGAGCACTTTTTTGATAAGCGAATCCACAACCTTGTTGGGATCTTTTGAGAATTTATTTTTCACACGGTTTGCGATAATTGCATTTACACTTAACACTTCGTGTCCCAAAAGGCGAGCCATAGCATAGTAACCTGAAGTCTCCATTTCAAAATTTGTTAACCAAAAAGCATTCGCTTTATTGTGATAACTACTCAACCCTTCCAGTAATTTTGGATATCGCAACGGCAGCCGTACCTCTCTGCCTTGCGGTGCATAAAAACCGGGCGTTGTAATCGTATTACCAATCACCATATCGTCTGCAAACTGAGACTTCAGCATAACAGAGCCTTTGACAACGTAGGGCGTAAACGCGATATTCGTTTTCTTCTGAATGTCTTTTGCAATGCCTTCCTCAAAAGGGGTCATTTTAAGGTTATAGAAACTCATAAGGTTATCAAGCCCTACCGCATACTCGGTCATGAGATGTGCCCCGAGCGGAACATCTTCCTGAAACGACCCTGAGGTTCCTATGCGAACAACTCTCAGCTTCTTCTTCTTTGCACGAGGTTCCCTGGTTTTAAGATCTATGTTTATTAATGCGTCGAGTTCCGTAAAGAAGATTTCAATGTTATCCGTGCCGATACCTGTACTGATAACCGTTATACGTTTCCCCTTAAATTTTCCAACGTGGGTAATGAACTCGCGTTTGTTCATTTCGAATTCAATATCATCGAAATACTGACTTACGCGATAAACGCGACTGGGATCCCCGACTGTAATAATCGTTTCACTGATGTGCTTAGCCAACAGGTTGAGATGATACACACTACCATCGTTATTCAGAATTAAGTCAGTCTCAGAAATTCGGGGCATATTGCTACAATTATGATTTCACTTTCTGAGCCGGATTCCCAAATACAGTTTCTCCTGCTTTTACCGGACCAATAACAACAGACCCGGCACCTACCCTTGCTCCTTTACCGATCGTTATGCCTCCAACAACTACAACCCCTGAACCGATAAAAACTTCCTCCTCAATTTCTGTTCCTGCATTGATGATACTCCCTGCACCAATTTGCACGAAGTCACCAAGCTTTACCTCCATCCCAATTATTGCACCGGCATGAATCAGACAATGATTACCCACCGACGACCCCGCACCAAATCTTGCACCCTGGTCAATAAAATTTCCATGACCAATGTCAACCGAAGCGGGAATAGGCGTTGCAATAACATTTACAGGTTGAACATTTCTTACCTCCTGTAGCATCGTCACCAGGCTCTTCCTCAATTTGTTCTCGTCAACAGCGACGAAGGCCTCACACTTTTTCCCGATTAGTTTCAAAAAACCATCATCGTCCGTACTTCCAAGTACAGTGATATTATCGATTGTAGTATTGTGCAGTTTCTTGTTATCATCCAGAAAGCAATAAACAACGTTTTCATTGCTCTCCAGAATTTCCTTAGCCTGACGACCAAGATAGTTCGCTCCAAAAATAATTACCGGATTTTCCATGTTTCAAATTGCATGCTCAGCAAAGGTAATTTTCATCTCCCTACCGAACAAGGTGATCAGATGATCTTTGCAGGAATCTACACACTCGGTTAAGTAACGGGTTTTCAATCGATATTAACAAAAAAAAGAAGGGAAGAAAACCAACCCGATACCGGGAGAGTGTACCAAGGTTTGGAGTGGACAGCGCCAAAAACACACTCAACACCGATATGTATACAATGAGTGAAAATAAAAGCACGCGCTGCCGGGCTCGCAACATCCCCTTAACATTCACCAAAGCAGTGACGGAAAGAATTAATAAAGTAAAATTTTCAATCGAGCCAAAAACCTTTAGCAGCGACAGTGCTTCCCACGGCTGTGGCCTGAATAGTCCTGAAAAAAGAGCCCAAGGTGCATTTCTTAGGATGCTTCCGACATTTGCTTCAAGAGAAGTATAATAAATCAAATCATCGGGGTCAGATATCGCATGGAATGCTTCATAATTGGAAGTTATTACACTTAAAAAAAGCTCCGGATGGAAATTCGGCCGAAGTGTGCTTACAGCCACGATCGGAACGATGAAAGCAAAGCACCATACCACAACTTTGAATATTGTTGATTTCAATAGCCTTCCCGTAAAAAAATGAACTGACAGGCTGGCAAATGCTACAGGTAAAAAAACAGCGAGATAATAATATTTTAAACTCCAAAGCAACCAAATGGCTAGCGGCAACAATATCCACTCTCCCCAATGAAGTCGATCCTTCATCCATGTCTTCAAAAAAATGTATGTGAGAAAAAAAAGTGCGCTCATCGCGATAGTCTCCTTTATTAATCCCGAACTCCAGAATACTGCGGAAGGGAGAAAGAGAAATCCAACGACAGCTGCATACCGAAGATTTCCATTTATCCGGACGATTTGTTTTACTAACAGCCAGGCTGAAATGAAAGAAGCAAATGAAAAGTAAAGTGACGTAACCCAGTAATTGTCGTGCGTGAAAAGATTAAACACACTCGCCACCTTCACCATAAACAGGGCGCGATGCTGAACCAAATTCAGACGACTCCAAATGGGAAATGATTCATCACCAGACCAAAGGAAGCGAAGGTAGTGTTGCAAATCTGTGCGCGCCAGATCGGCAAGCATAACGCCATCCTGAAAAAAAGAGAAGGTATCGCCGGTCGTATAAAAGTAAGTATACACCAGACCAAGGCAAACTCCGGCCGTCAGTTTCGCTATTAATGCAGGCCAAAAAAAAATTCGTGTTCCGCTATCGTCACCTTTCCATACCTGATATGCTATAAGGAGTAGAAACCCGACATTGATAGTGCCAATGAAGACGTTCATTTCGTCCTGGGATTGATTAGGGATGCACCGATGTTGCAGTCGAGACATCTGCGTTTCAAGCAAAAATTATTGTGTAGTTCCATAATAGCCTGCGAATCGAATGCTGTCTTTACACTCATATCCAGATTTTTCCATTGCGTTGTTATTCTGTTCGACTCGGGACGAATCTCCTGCAAGATACACACTGCGCGATCTACATACCCCTGATCGTCCTTTGATTTTCCATACGCTGCCAGGATCGGCACCACGGTATTAATAATGATGTTGTCAATACTACTGGCACCTATCGGATTGATTTCTTCCTTGAATTCTTTAAAAAAGTGGTAGTGATGCTGCCAGTAAACTGACTGGTTGATCGAAAAGAAATCAATCAGGGCCTTACTTGACTCAAACCCAATGATTGAAGAGAAAAAATTTACGCGATGAAAAACCAAGGACGCAAGCTGAGAAATACGAAGTGTAGGAAAATTAGCGGGCCGTAAACGCAAAAACCTCCATTGCACCTTATTTAACGTCTTACCATACAATGCATACTTCCGACTTAACAACCTGTACTCGCGCTGCAATAGATTATAATAAACATCAACTTGCTCCTCTTCTAAAAATCCACCCATTCCAAACAACAAGGCCTCAAGTTGAACCAGATTGTCACTGTGCTTTAAAAGAATTTTATACGGAAGTGATAGCGATAGTTGTTCAAAGGGGTCATTATTTACTTTAAAACCAAAGTGCTTTGCCAGCAGCTGATAGCTGGTCTCCTCCCAATCATTATTGTTCCGTCGGAGCATTTTCAGGATTACCATTACTTTGGACTCAAGTCGCTCCGCGAGAGCTTTATCAAGCATCGAAAATTTGATAAGACTGTTCACTTCCTGAATCTTTCCCGAACAAGGTATTTCCGCAGGACTGTGCATGAGCTTACGGTAGTGCAAAATTAATTGATTGTCTACTCTCTTCTTCAATTCCAACGTAGGCAACAAGGATCCATCACCTCGCTTTACGGGTTTATCATCCGTCCAGACAACATGAAGGATAACATTATCATACGCAGGATCTCTATGATGTTTATGCTCCATCCATCCGGCAGCCTGAATATGGATTTCCACGCTGCCAATCCACTCCATTTCACCTATTTTTATCCGGGCCTGAAAAAAGTCGGGACCGGAATGGGGATTGCGTTGACCTGGATTGAAAATTTGAATCTCCTCTCCCTGTGTTGTCAGTAGAGATGTCTTATGGAAGTATTGGAACTCCCAGAGGTAGTGTAAAAATGATTCAGTCACGGATAACGGTATTAAAATGAATGCACTATTCTACGATTTTCTAATTCGAAAATCAATAGAAAGTAGTGTGAAGATTAACAGCAGGTAAAAAGATCATGAAATACAGCGTGGCAAAATTTTGGGAGTGGACAACGTGAATCACTATGAAAACATTTCCCTAAAGGATCTCACCAAGATATTTTTCCATATCGTCACGTAGACTTCTGGCCTCCTCGGCGGCATGCGCATAAAAATCGATTTCTCCAGAGGCATAAAGTATTGAGCGGGCTGCATTTACCAATAGTCCACATTGCTTGTTCATCCCATGCTTTGACACCATGCTGAGATCGCCCCCTTGAGCACCGATACCCGGCACAAGAAAAAAATGATCTGGCGCCAACGCACGGATGCTTTCCATTTTTTCTGCCTGCGTAGCACCCACAACATACATGAGCTGATCAGGAGATGCCCACTGCTGCGATTTAAGAATTACTTCCTCATATAATTTACGCCCGGTCACCACGGATTCAATAAGCTGGAAATCACTGCTTCCGGGATTAGAAGTATGCGCCAGTAAAATTACCCACTTGTCCTTATAAAGAAATGGTTTTACTGAATCTTCGCCCATATACGGCGCAACAGTAATTGAGTTAAAGTTCATGTGTTCAAAAAATGCCCTTGCATAAAGAGCAGATGTATTGCCGATATCACCACGCTTGGCATCTGCGATCGTAAAGATGTCAGAAGGAATGTATTCCACCGTCTTTTGTAAACTCTCCCAGCCTTTTGGTCCTAAAGCTTCATAAAAGGCAATGTTGGGTTTATATGCAACACAGTATTGATGGGTGGCATCTATAATCTGTTTATTAAACTCAAAAACAGGATCTTCGGCTGACAGTAAATGCTTCGGGATTTTATTCACATCCGTATCCAATCCAATGCAGAGGTAAGAACTTTTCTTTTTGATCTGCTCAAACAATTGTGCGCGTGTCATGACTTAACAGTTATCGGTATTTACCGGATGCAACGCGAAATTAAGAAAGTTGCCGATTATAAGGAGTAAAAAAAGCAACCCGTTTCTGAGTTGCTATTGAATGCTTTGAAATCAGTTTACTACCTAAGGTCTATTACTTCAACCCCGGGGTATTTTTTCGGGTCAAACGTAAACATCGAATCTTCAATTTTAGCGTTTGAGGTAAACTTGGAAATCGTGTATTTATATCGATTGCCCCCCTTATCAAACATGGTGAAACTTTGTATCGTCTTATCCTTTTTATTGATAAACATTTTTATCTTGAAATATTGAGCATCCTTTTTTTCGGGAACAAGGTCGACCTCCTCACAGAGTACACCCCCTTCGGTTTTGTCCTGAAGGTATAGGTACTTAAATCCCTTCTTATATACCTCGTGCATCTTTGATGGATTTACATCCTCGGAACTGGGGTCGTAGTTATCAATATTAACTTCTTTTGCTTCAGGCAGATACGTCCATATCGTAGCGCCATTATTAATAACTTCCTGCTCAGGGAGTACCATTCTGTACTTATCACCTTTTACAGTAATCTTTCCCTTAAACTCTTCATTAAGCTTGTCTACATCATTTGTCAGTGAAACAGCTACGTTTGCTTCAAAGGCAGGTATAGATTTGTACTTTTTGCTCATGGCATCCAATATTTCCAGGGCCTTGGGATCGTACTGAGCTGAAACTGAAACTGCCAGAATCATGGCAGAAATGGCTAAAATCAAATTTTTCATTCTTATAAAACTTAAATCAGGGTGTAAAGTTAAGATTGGCTGTGTTTTTCTTTCAAAGATGTCAATAATTGTTCCAAACTATAATCATCTTTTATCAATACCTCACGCGCCTTGCTTCCTTCAAAGGGGCCGACAATTCCGGCTGCTTCAAGTTGATCAATCAGTCTTCCGGCACGATTGTATCCTAATTTCAGCTTCCGCTGGATTAGTGAAGTACTTCCCTGCTGATGCATCACGATCAGTTTTGCTGCATCTTCAAAAAGTGCATCGCGATCCGAAAGATCCACACTGGATGGACCAGTCTCTTCGTCTCCTTCATATTCCGGTAACAGGTAGGCAGAATCATATCCTCGCTGAGACCCGATAAATTCACATACTTTTTCAATTTCCGGAGTATCTACAAAAGGACATTGAAGGCGAATGACATCAGAGCCCGATGACAACAGCATATCACCCTGGCCAACCAACTGGTCCGCACCTCCTGAATCTAAAATCGTTCTTGAGTCTACTTTCGAGGTTACCCGAAAAGACAATCGCGCCGGAAAATTAGCCTTGATCACCCCGGTAATTACATTCACAGAAGGTCGCTGGGTAGCCACCACCAAATGAATACCAATTGCGCGGGCAAGTTGAGCAAGACGCGCAATCGGCGTTTCTACTTCCTTACCTGCTGTCATCATCAGATCGGCCAATTCATCAATAACAAGAACAATGTAAGGCAGAAAACGATGTCCTTCTTTCGGATTAAGCTTCCTGGAAACAAACTTCGCATTGTATTCCTTGAGGTTCCGTGCTCCCGCATCTTTTAATATTTCGTAACGGTTTTCCATTTCGATACACAAAGAATTAAGGGTATGCACCACCTTCTTAGTATCTGTAATGATTGCCTCTTCACTATTGGGTAGCTTCGCCAGATAATGTCGTTCAAGTTTGCTGTAAAGTGACATCTCTACCTTCTTGGGATCGACCAACACAAACTTGAGTTGCGATGGATGTCGTTTATATATTAAAGACGTAAGAATAACATTTAGTCCTACCGACTTGCCCTGCCCTGTTGCTCCTGCAACCAGCAAATGCGGCATCTTCGCCAGATCAATTACCAATACTTCATTTGAAATAGTTTTGCCGAGCGCGATCGGCAATTCTTTATCGGTTTTCGCAAAGCTCTGTGTTGCAAATACGGACCGGATACTTACCATTTCCCGGTTTTTATTCGGCACTTCAATACCAATGGTACCTTTTCCGGGAATGGGAGCGATGATACGAATACCAAGTGCCGACAAACTCAATGCAATATCATCTTCGAGATTTTTGATCCTTGAAATTTTGATGCCAGCGTCGGGAACGATCTCGTATAACGTAACCGTTGGTCCTATTGTGGCCTTAATACTCTGAATTCCGATTTTAAAATTAACGAGCGTTGCAACAATTTTATCCTTATTCTGATTGAGCTCCTCTTGTGTAACACCTGCTTTCCCGGCATCATATTCATTTAGCAGTTCTAATGGCGGAAACTGATATCCTTTCAAATCAAGTGTTGGATCATAAAGTCCTTGCTCCTGTACAAGCTGCTCAGCAAGCTTATCAGTATCAGTTGGTTCTTCGACAGTAAATAATGGATCCGCCTTGATTTCATTTCTTGGTTGTTCAGTTTTCTGGACTTCAAGCTGTACTTCCTTCGATGTCGCGATCTGATCTACCAGTGGCTTAACGGAGGCTTTCGGTGCCGACACAATGTTATCTTTTTTATCGACTTGCTCAGGCCACTTATCTTCATCATCCGTGTAGGAGGAAAAAAGTGAGCCATCGTCTTCTTCTTTTAAAATCGCATCGTTCCCCATAGGCTTAGGATCGTTAACGAAAAGAGGAATAGCCGTAACGTTAAAGTAGAAGATTATAAAAATGAACAATGAAAGAATCAGAATTAGAAATGTACCCCACCCGAATAATCCTTCGCTTAATTCAGCAAGGTGATATCCCATGCCTCCGCCAAGAAAACTCCATTCACTTACACCATCGTTTATCAGCGTCATGTATCCCAACAACAGACTTAGCCATACCCCTGAAAATATGGATAAGATTGAAAATGAAAATATCCTAAGGAGTTCGCGATTGAAGACGATCTTAAATCCAATTAGAAAAATTAATGGTGGCAGAAAAAAAGCCGAAATTCCAAACCAACGAAAAATCACATAATGAGAAGTTATCGCTCCATAAAGACCTAACCAGTTTGTAGCCTCTTTTCCTGATTCTAAAAGAGGGGTATTTTGTGCCTCGACCACACTATGATCAGCCTGACCTGTAAATAAGTAAGAGAACAACGCAAGAAACAAATAAACCGACACGATCATGAAAACAAAACCTGTAGCCAGTTTGAAACGAGGATCTCTGAAAAATCCTAAACTGAGTTTGGTTTTAGAGGATGTTTTTCCCTTCTTATCCTTTTCCGGCTTCTTAAATGTATTTGACTTATATGTATTTTGTGCCATTTATTACTCGATCTGCAAAGCTAAATAAAAACTGCTACATCTTTTAAATTCGCACTACGGTGTGCCGCGCATCGTAACCGCGTAAAGGTATAAAGCTTTTGATTGATTGCGTCAACAAATCCTCATTACTTGAAACCTCACACATTCAAAGGATCAATCACCAAAAAGGTTTTACAACCGAATTAAATTTCTTTAATTTCACGATATTAAATGTTCCGCTGCATGAGATCTTTAAGACGGTTAGCTAAACCATGTTTCATTTTACTCACTATAGGTCTTTTTTCTTACTCATCGGGTAATGCACAATCAGAAATACATCGCACTGAAAATTGGATTACGAATTCAACGGTAGCGAAGTTGGAACATTCGAATGGTTATACCATGCTTTCCGGATTTTTCAGCACCGTAGGTCCTTACTCTGGACATGGAGTAATTACCGATGCAACAACCGGTGCTGTGGATTTAACCATACCAAAAGTTCACGGAGATATTTATGTTTCTACCCCTGACGGAAATGGCGGATGGTATATCGGAGGTTACTTTGACGCAGTTGATACCGTAAGTGTTACTAATCTAGCCCACATCAGAGCTGATAAAACGGTAGATAGAAACTGGAAGCCTAACCCAAATAATACACCTTCCGAGTTGACAGTTAGTGGTAATACACTCTACGTTGGAGGATACTTCACAAACATCTCCGGACAAACGCGAAACCGAATTGCTTCTTTTAATATTCCAACAGGAAATCTGAACGCCTGGAATCCCGGCGCAAATGGCAGCGTTGAATCTATTGAAGTTTTTGGAAGCCTCGTATACGCCGGAGGATATTTTACTACTATTGGTGGCCAGGCAAGAAACGGACTTGCCGCGCTGAACGCTACCACCGGAGTACCAGCGGCATGGGCACCCTCGATTAGTGGTACATTCAGCTCATACGTGAAGGCAACAGCGATTGACCCTGTTACAAACACGATCTACATCGGAGGGAATTTCACGACTGTAGGCGGATTACCCCGACTGAATTTAGCACGTCTTAATCTGACTACTGGCACTGTGACTACCTTCTGGGCAGCCAATACAAATGCAACTGGATATATTGAGGACATTGCTTTATTGGGAAATTCATTATTTGTCGGAGGTAGTTTCACCTCGATAAATGGCATAACACGTAACAGTATTGCGGCTGTTTCCGCTGTTAGTGGTCTGGTTTTAACGTGGAATACGACTTTAACGGCCTTTGACTTTGTGCAGGATCTCGCTATTTCAGGAAATACACTCTACTTCGCTGGGTTTTTCGATTTCGTAAACGGCAATATTCGGACTAACGTTGCTGCGGTCGACGTTACGACTGCTGCATTGCAACCCTGGGCGCCTATACCGAATGGAAGTGTAAGGACCATCTCGGGAACATCAGCCAACGTGTTTTTTGGCGGAGATTTTAATGGTATGAACTGGGAACAACGTTCCGATGGCTTCGCCTTATTCGATGACACTACAAATGAGGCCTGGCCATTTTCCCTTGATTTAAACGGAGGCTCTGTTTATACCATAGCGGTTCGGGATAATACGCTTTACATCGGCGGACAATTCCAGGCTGTAAATAAATCCGTGAGAAGAAACCTGGCCGCCCTTGATTTAACCACTGGCGAAGTATTACCCTGGAATCCCTCAGCATTCGGCCTTAGCCCTACCGACCCTGATGCCTATGTATTAAGTATGAAGATCAGAGATAACCTCCTTTATGTCGGCGGAAAATTTTTACGAATCAATGCTATTACGCGACCTGGGCTTGCCGCCATTGATCTGAATACAGGCGCTGTCAACAACTGGAATCCGGTAGTAGGAAGTGGAACAAATACAAGTGAAGTTGTTAACTCGATCGACATCGATAATAACACGGTGTACGTAGGCGGTTCGTTTATTCAAATAAGCGGAAATACACGCCCAAACCTTGCAGCGATTGATGCCACTTCAGGACTTGTGCTTCCATGGAACCCAACAAGCAGCGGACCTGTCCAAAAAATCAGAGTTTCACAAAATGCCGCCTATGTATTGGGTGTGTTTGACAACGGTGTCGGTGGACAAATCCGGCTAAACCGGGTAGCTGCCCTGAACCTAACATCAAATACAGCCACCCCCTGGAATCCTGACTTGAGAAATGGTTTTGCTAACGACATCACGCTAAGCTCTTCTTCTGTTTATGTAGGAGGTTACTTCGATGGTGTGGGCAGTCAGCCAAGGCCAGGTCTTGCATCTTTTTCGCTGACTAACCTCACATTAGATAGCTGGATCCCTGACGTTGGAAGTAATAGCGACGGTCAATATGATATCACTACACTTTCATCTTCACCTTATAAGCTGCACGTTGGCGGTGGCTTTGACTTGCTTGGCAAGGAAAACAGAACAAACTATGGAGAATATTGTGTGCTGTCACCTACTATCACACCGACCGGCTCAACACTGACAGCATCGCCGGCAGGCTCTTATCAGTGGTATCAGAATGATGTTCCCATTAACGGCGCGACATCCTCCACCGTTGATATCAACCAATTGGAATACGGGGTGTATGCTGTGGAGATATCAGCCAACGGATGTACGGGCCGCGCTGAGTTCACGTATCTCATTACGGAAGCAGAAGTGTCGAATGACAATGAGGTGAAAGTTTATCCCAACCCTGTTCAGGGAGATCTATCTGTTCAAATACCTTCGTCGGCAGGCGCAGTGAATTTTACATTCATGGATATGACCGGACGGTCAATAAAAAGAATTCAGGGGAACGGGGTAGAGCACCAGTTATCAATTCGGGAGCTCGACTCCGGGCCATATCTTCTGGTAATTGAGGTGCAAGGCAAGAAACGTGTACGAAAAATTATAAAGGTCAACTAGCATATGGTTAACAGTTATTTGTCAAAAAATGAAAACGTAATGAAATCCGTATCAGCAAAACTTCTGGTAGTGATTTTGTTGGCACTGGGTACATCCTGTGGAAGTGATATTCCGGATTGCCCGACTAAGTTGTGCGTACTCGCTGGCGGATGGAGATTGGTTGAAGTTTATATCGATGGTGTAAAAGATAATAACTCAGACCTCAGCAGGTACAGACTCACATTGTTGATGCCTAATCCGACGTCCGCCCTGACTTCTGATTTTGATCGCGTCAATCCAAGTGGAATTCCAGATCGGGGCACATGGCAACTTCGAAACAATGATAGCGTACTTGCCCTGTTGCCGGAAGCCAGCCCCGAAGAACAGTATAATATTAAATACTTCACGCCCCGTCAACTGGTACTGGTTATAGACCGTGAAGAAAACAAGACAGGACCGGAAGAATATGAATTTGTTTTAGAACCCTTTTAAAATGCTGTTATGAAAAAATATTTACTGATACCCCTGCTTTTCATGTCCGTTACTGCTTCAGCACAAATCTGGTACGCAGGTGTAAAAGCAGGACCCACGCTTTCAAATTATAAAACCAAAACTCCCTGGAAAGAAGTATCTAACCTGGGCTACACGTTTGGTCTTGTTGCCTATAAACAGATGTCGGCAAACATTGGTGTTGGCTTTGAACTTCAGTATATCCAAAAAGGGTATTATCATAAAATATGCAATACAATCTCTGACAAACTGAAAGCCCAGTATCTGGAAGTACCTGTAGTATTCGACTACACGTTCATCATACCCGGCCTTAAAAATTTTAAAGTACATGGAAACGTCGGCGTATACGCTGCCTATTGGCTAAGCGGAAAGTATCAAACAGAGGGATTCGATACGGAACAATCCACTGAAGATTTTGATTTTGAGAGTAACAATGCCAAACGTTTTGACTTCGGACCAAATGCAGGTGGCAGGCTTGAATATTTTCTTAAAAACGGAAGTATATCGCTTGATCTGCGATATGAACTCGGGTTGCTTGATTTACAAGACAGACTGAATGATAACACCCGCAACACGAATCGCGCATTCATCATTGGCTTCAGCTACATGAAACCAATGAGTTGGTAAGATTTCATTTTTTGGAATGATTTCAGCTCCGCGATACCAACCTCTTATACTATGCACTTAACGATCTATCAGACAATTAGTCATCCTGAAATCATTTACAAATAGAATTCCTCATACCTTGCGGTTTCAAAACATTAGCCGTATGACTATCAGAGGTTTTCTTTCGCTTGTTTGTCTCGCATTAGTTGTTTGCCTTTCTGCCTGCGATGACGATGAAGAATTTGCCCCTATAACAGGGGAATGGCAAGGAACAAAAGCCGAAGCCGAAATTCTTGTGTTCGGTGTGCCAATACCCATTAAAGAGACAGATGAAGACTTTGCCGCAATGATCGAATTCCAGGAAAATGGAACAATCTTGTTAACAGAAGGGACGCAAACTTCTACTGGCACATGGGAACAGAATGGTGACAAACTAAACCTGTCTATCACCTTTAGTACCAGTTTTATTGATCTGTCAGGGACTTACACTATCGAGGAGCTTACAGCATCGAAACTGAGACTTTTTATAGAAAAAGATGGAACGTATACCGACCCCGATTCCGGAACTGACATTGACGGCACCATCAAAGCGACCTTGTATTTCGATAGAGTACAATAAGCGTGAGTTGTCAACTCCTGGCTACAATTTCTTTGTTGATTCGCTTTACAATACCCGGGCCTTCATACACAAAGCCCGTATAAAGCTGTATCAAATCAGCGCCTGCCTTGAGTTTTTCGATTGCATCTTCGGGCGTCATGATTCCCCCAACACCAATGATCGGAAAACCTGGACGAAGCTTTTCACGAAGGTAACGGATAACCTCCGTCGATCGGACTGAAAGCGGCTTACCACTTAGTCCACCACTTCCAATTTGATCAAGCGTATTTCTTTCGGTTGTTAACCCATCTCTTAGAATAGTAGTGTTCGTGGCAATTACCCCATCCGTGGCAGTCTCTTGAAGAATTTCGATTACATCATCAAGCTGTTCTTGCGATAGATCAGGCGCAATCTTTAAAAGCACTGGCTTTGGTTTAGGCTTGGCCAAACTAAGGCCTTTAATATAAGAGAGAAGTTTCCGCAGCGGATCCTTTTCCTGAAGCTCTCTTAACCCCGGTGTATTAGGAGAACTGACATTGATTACAAAATAGTCCACATGGTTATACAGTGCTTCGAAGCAAAACGCATAGTCGTCCAATGCCTGTTCATTGGGAGTGATTTTGTTCTTTCCAATATTACCACCAATTACCACCGATGATTTTCTTTTCTTCAACCGCTCTACCGCTGTCAATACTCCTTTGTTATTGAACCCCATCCGATTAATCAATGCCTGATCTTCTGAAAGTCGAAACAATCTTGGTTTGTCATTACCGGATTGTGGTTGGGGAGTAAGCGTACCGATTTCAATGAATCCAAATCCCATGCAAGCCATCTCATCAATAAGGCGGGCGTCTTTATCAAAACCAGCAGCTAGACCAACAGGATTTTTGAATTTTATTCCGAACAACTCTCTCTCGAGTGATGGGTGTTCATAATTAAAGAGTGACCGGAGGAAAGAATTAAATCCGGGAATATTCCCTTTCAGACTAAGCACACTAAAAACCAGGTGATGAATTTTTTCAGGATCGATTAAAAACAAAATCGGCCGGATAAGAGACTTGTACATGCCAGAAGATTACCTCTTTTTCTTTTTATTCTTGTTTGGGAATTTTTTAAACGCCCGGTAGATGACTGCATCTAAGGCGCGGTTCAAATCTACTCCTTCCACCGATAATGTACCCGACGCCTTCCAGATTTCTTTTTTATTAGACGAGTCAATCATATCAATCACAATCATTCCCTCACGCGTTTCACTTGACCACGAACGCGACTGATTCATTTCTGCGGGTGAAGAAGCAGGCGTTTGACTTAATGGACCCATTGTACCGCCATCGGTAAGGTTATACGACCCGGCTACATAACTTATATGAAGCTGCGCTGATGAATCTTCAACGAGTTTATATCCTCGTACCTCCATCTCCGCTGTCACAGCTTTTTTAATCGACCGGAATAACTCGTTTTCGTTGATCTTTTGCATATCAGGAGGCGTCATAAATTCTCCCTTCAAAACCGTAAAGGTTTCGTAGGTAGTAAGATCCACACCCTTAACGGTAGTTGCCTTAATAGATTGACCTTGGAGTGGAAAAATAGCTACGACAAACAGGACCAAAAAACTTAGCTTTTTCATTTGACTAAGAATTTAATTTAGAAAAGGTGTAGAGAAATTTATTTAACACCGTGAAGTTACGAAAGAATTATGACCTGGGATGAAACTCCTGGATAACCTGCCGCAAATAGTCCCGATCAAGATGTGTATAAATTTCGGTCGTTGTAATAGACTCGTGTCCGAGCATCTCCTGGACCGCCCTTAAATCGGCGCCACCCTCAATTAAATGAGTTGCGAAAGAATGTCTGAATGTATGGGGACTAATAGTCTTTTTTAATCCGATCTCCATCGCAAGATTTTTAATGATTATAAAGACCATGACCCTCGTTAGCTTTTTTCCATTTCTATTCAGGAACACATATGATTCAAAACCTTTTTGAGCCGGCTTATGCGGATATTTCCCCCGTATTTCTTCACAATAGATCTTCACATACTTCAGCGCATCCCCCCCGATGGGCACCAATCGCTCCTTGTTACCTTTCCCCGTTACGCGGAGGAAACCAATATCATAATGTACGTTGTTGAGCTTCAGATCTACCAGTTCACTAACCCGTAAACCCGAACTGTATAGCACCTCCAACATCGCCCGGTTTCGGCCGCCTTCGGGTTTTGATTGATCTATTGCCTCCAGCAGTTTCTCGATTTCATGAAAGCTAAGGGTGTCCGGAAGTTTTCTTCCCAGCTTCGGCCCCTCTATTAAAGCTGTAGGGTCTTTTTCTATCAACTCCTCAAAAAACAGGTACTTAAAAAATCCCTTCAGACCGGAAAGAATTCTTGCCTGACTATGAGCACTTAGCCCCAATTCGTTGATATATTCTAAAAAAACCTGAAGATGCTTTGATGTAACCTGTAGTGGAGATAGCTGAGGGAATGTCATCTCCATAAATTGTTTGAGAAGCGCGACATCATGCATATAAGCTTCAACAGAATTCACTGATAATGAACGTTCGATCTTCATATAATGACCAAAACGTTTCATCTGCATCTCCCATTCCATGCATCAATATTACGTAAAGAAATTTTTTATTATCCTCCTGCCCTCTAACTTTAGCAGATTACATTGCCATCTTCCTGAACTCCACCGGAATTTCGGCAGCGATGTATAGCACAAATACATTAATTTAGATATTTGACATCACCTTTGAGAAAAAATGAAAATTCAAATCATCAATGGACCTAATCTGAATCTATTAGGTAAGCGGGAAACTTCAATTTATGGAAGCCAACCCTTCGAAGAATTTTTCGAACGATTAAAATCACAATTTCCAACGTTGTCACTCCAGTACTATCAATCTAATGTTGAAGGTGAAATCGTCAATAAACTCCATGAAGTAGGATTTTCTTTTGATGGTATAATCATTAACGCAGGGGCATATACCCATACTTCGGTAGCGATTCATGATGCTATTGGCGGGATTACAACCCCGGTCGTCGAGGTCCATATTTCAAATGTGTATGCGCGTGAAGAATTTAGACACAAAAGCCTTATCACATCGAAATGTGCCGGAATGCTTACAGGGTTTGGCATGGAAGGCTATGCCATGGCATTGGGCTATTTGATGAACAAGAATAGGAACTAAAATTACCGAAAGCTGTTACCGTCAGATACAGTCATAAAGACTTGAACCCGAGTTTGTTTATTGAAATCGCTATGAGTACAAGAGACCGTGTCCAAAATTTTGCTCCTGAATCCATTTACCTCGACCTCAAGCATACAGATGAATTAACTGATCTTTTGTGGAAGAATTCCTGGATCTCAGATGAAATACTCTCAATCGAAAAACCAGGTGAGGGTAACATGAATTTCGTGGTGCGGGTAAAAACGAACTCACACTCTATTATAATAAAGCAATCCAGACCATGGGTTGAAAAATATCCTCAAATAGCAGCACCTGTTGAAAGGGTTTTTGTTGAGGCTGCCTTCTACAAAGTTTTAATCCACGACAATTTCTATAGAGAGTTTTGCCCAACACTGATCGGGTTTGATGAAAAAAATTTCCTGCTAGCCCTTGAAGACCTGGGCACAGGCGCTGATTGCACCTTCATTTATCAACGAAACAAATACCTTGAGGACGTTGAATTCGAAAGTCTTGTGAGATTCCTCTCCCACCTACACAACACGTCATCAGAAGAAAAGAAAAACTTTCCCAACAATGCCGAACTGAAAAAACTGAATCATACTCATATTTTCCACTTTCCTTACCTTGAGGAAAATGGTTTTGATCTTGACAGCATTCAGCCGGGGCTGCAGAAAGTATCATTGAAGTATAAAACGAGTTCGGCATTAAAAGACAAGCTTAAATATCTGGGAGATCTTTATTTACAGGAAGGAAATACATTGATCCATGGTGACTATTACCCTGGCAGCTGGCTAAAAACAAAATCCGGAATAAAAATCATAGACCCCGAGTTTTCACATTATGGTCACGCTGAGTTCGATCTGGGTGTGATGGTAGCACACCTGAAAATGGCACACACCCCAGAACATATTTTAAAAGATATTTTTAGTCAGTATGTGCTGCCTGCAAACTTCAGTATTCCATTATTCTCTGGCTTTTGTGGCGCGGAGATCATGCGTAGAATTATTGGTCTGGCTCAATTGCCGTTAGATCTTAGCTTACCAGAAAAAACAACGCTGCTCGATGAAGCCGAAAAACTCATTTTATATCCGCAAATCGAGTTCATCCTCGGAAATTTTTAGCTTTGGCTTAAGAAACCACGCAGTAATGAAATCTCTAATCATTCAGTCTCTTATTTTTCTTACGCTGTTTTCTTGTAACCGGACCGAAAAGCTAACCAATTCTCCTTCAAATAATACTTCAGCTGAAAGTGCCCATACACGACAACTTTCCGAGAAAGAATATCACAACAAAGTTTTAGGACTTTTAATTGGATCTGCCATCGGAGATGCAATGGGTGCACCTACGGAAATGTGGAGTCGGAAAGACATTCAATCTACCTATGGGTTCGTAGATAAACTTGATACTATGGTTAGAAATCCTTCTGGTGAAGGTACCTGGCAATTCAATTTGCCAGCTGGTGGAACAACGGATGATACACGCTGGAAAAAACTTTTTACAGGCTACGCCATAGATGAAACGTGGCCAAATCTTAAAGCTGCGAATCTTGCTCAACACATTATTGAAAAGTATAAGACTGACATCGAAGCCTTAAAATCCACCGAAGGATTTAACCCAGAACCCTATGAGCAGAATATCATGAAAATGGCATGGCTACAAGAATGGGCGATTGTTGCCGATGCGTATGTGAAAAATGATATGGTTGACTATTCGAGTGCCGTCAATAAATTTTATGGTGGTGAGATGACCTGTGCTGGAATGCTTTACAGTCCGATGATTGGTGCTTGTATCCCCGCCGATCCTCAAACTGCCTATGAATCAGCATATGAACTTTCCATCTTTGATATAGGCTATGCGCGGGATATTACTGCACTGGTAGCAGCCATGGTATCGCAGGCGTTTGACAGCAGCGCCACGAAATCATCAATTGCGGGCGTAATCCGAAACATTGACCCGGAAGGTTACTACAAAAGTCGGTTAGTAGGCCGGGCAGCGCATCGCTACTATCAGATTGCAACCGGAATTGTTTCAGAATCAAAAAATCTGGCACTGACTGAAAAGCCAAAAGGATTTAAAATACCACATGAATGGAAAGGTATGGATTCGCTGACCTATCTTCAACTTACCCACGCGTATAGCCTGCTCGATAAGCTAAATCAGGATATGCCTTTTCACGCAGGTGAAGTTTACCTGATCACTATCACCGCGATGATGTATAGCGAGTATGACTTTGAAAAAACCATGCAGTTCATTGTGAACTACGGTCGGGATAATGATACCGTTGCTGCAGTAGCCGGAGCAATTTTGGGTGCCTATTTAGGGGCAGATAATCTGCCACCGAAAACAGTTGATCAAATCCTAAGGGTTAACAAAGACCTATTAGGAAATGACCTTAACGAAATGGCTACCGCTATGACAAAGAAGTATCTGAGTCAGTACACGGAATGACATTTTCGTTGAAAACCAAATAGGTATGGTTTAAGATCTTAACACAATAACACTATGATATCGTTCTACCCAGGTCCTTCACGTGTTCACGACGAAATCCCTTCCTATGTAAAAGAGGGTTTTAAGGAAGGGATTTTGAGCATCAACCATAGAAGTCCGGAATTTGTAGAGATCTCAAAAAAGACTATTCAGCTGCTGAGAGAAAAGCTCGGTATACCACGGACCTACACTATCTTCTTCACATCATCGGCAACGGAATGCTGGGAGATTATTGCACAATCAGCGATAAAGGAAAAAAGCTATCACCTTTACAACGGAGCATTTGGACAAAAATGGTATGATTACACCCGACGTCTAATTCCTTCTGCAGAAGCACTTCCATTTTCCATGGAAGAAAAAATCGATATTGCAACCCTTGAAGTAAGTACGGCGGACGCGGTAATCTGCCTTACCCAAAATGAAACATCAAACGGAACTCAGGTAGGCAATAGCATCATAAAATCCATTAAGACGAAGTTCCCCGACAATATCATCGCTGTGGATGCAACCTCGTCGATGGCTGGTATAGATCTCAACTTCAAAGTGGCTGACATCTGGTTCGCCTCAGTTCAAAAGTGTTTTGGCTTACCTGCAGGTCTTGGCCTTATGATTTGTTCCACGAAGGCTATGCAACAGATCGAAAGAATCGGTGAGCGTAAACACTATAATAGCATGTCCTTTATGAAGGATATGATGGATAAATGGCAAACTCCTTATACACCCAATGTACTGGGTATTTATCTATTAATGCGTGTCCTTGAAAACTCACCTTCAATAAAAGAAATCAATCAAAAAACGCTGGAGAGATATGAATCCTGGATTAAGTTTCTTTCAAGCCGCAAAAGCATTTCACACCTTATCAAATCAAAAAGTCAACGATCTTACACCGTCATTCCGGTCGCGGGTTCCCCTGAAACAGTGCAAAACATAAAAGCATTGGCAAAGGAAAAAGGCATCTTATTAGGAGAAGGTTATGGCGACTGGAAATTGAATACCTTTCGGATTGCAAATTTCCCGGCGATTAAAAAGAAGGAAATCAAAAAACTAATGAGCTTGCTAAAGAAATTTTGAAGCAATACATCAAATTCATTACGGCCTCTTCACCTCCAGGTGGTAAGTGACTTTAAAACATAACTTATGAGAAACAAAATTGTCATTGTGCTGATATGGATTACAATACCCGTATTCCTATTCGGACAGACTGAGTCAAAGCAAAATACCGTTGACGAGATGAGATTAAAACTCAATGAAGATGGTACACATTATTTGAAATGGACGTTTCTGAATCAGGTATGGTTGAGGTATAACGACAGCAATCCGGGTACGACTGTAATGAGCGAATCCGCTGATCAAACATTTGATATCGGATTACGAAGAACAAGGATTCAGTTCTTTGGACAAATTACTGATCATGTTTTCTTTTACACACAATTCGGTCAAAACAATTTTAATTTTCTGGCACAAAACCAGGGCAACAGAAAACTTCAGGCATTTTTTCATGATGCGCTGGGCGAATATAAAATCTGGAAGGATAATGATAAACTGAAACTTGGCGCAGGACTTACGATTGCCAATGGTCTTTCACGATTTAGTCAACCAAGCATAGGAACGATCATGACTATGGATGTACCCGTCTTTGCTCAGGCTACCGTTGATCAAACCGATGAGTTCTCTCGTAAATTAAGCATCTATGCCCGTGGGCAGTTGGGTAAGTTTGATTATCGTATTATCCTAAGTGATCCATTCCCGATTACTACGAACGGGCTTCCACCTCCGCCGATAGGACCAAGTGCCACATTTTCTCAAGTCGGTCATCATAAACAATACCAGGGATTCTTCATGTATAATTTCTTTGAAACTGAAGGCAATGCTACACCTTATATGACGGGGACTTACCTGGGTAAAAAGAAAGTGTTTAATATAGAAGCAGGCTTTATCACTCAAAATAATGCAACCTGGACTTCCCCGGATGGCGGTGTGACAACAGAATTCCATAATATGAGTTTATGGTCTGTTGCACTCTTTTACGACGCACCAGTTAACATCCAAAAAGGGACAGCACTTTCCGCTTATGTCGGATACTTCGGTCTTGACTACGGCACTGACTATCTGAGATTCAACGGAATTATGAATCCAGCCAACGGGATAACTAATGGTCCATTCACTGGAAGTCAGGGCAATGCATTCCCGATGTTTGGAACAGGTAATGTAATCTATACACAGGTCGGTTATCTTTTTAAAGATGATTTGCTAGGTAATGGCGGAACATTAATGCCTTATGCATCGCTAATGCACGCAGACTACGACCGGTTGAATGATGACATGTCGGTCTTTAACGTCGGTGTAAATTGGCTCATTAAGGGTCATACCAGTAAGCTCTCACTGGACTATCAAAGCAGACCAGTTTATGCAGCCCAGGGTGAGGATCTGGTGAAAACTTCTGATCGCGGTCAACTCGTTCTTCAATATCAGGTATCGTTTTAACGATTGCAATTGTGTGCGTGAAAAGTCGGAGACAAGTCCGGTTTTTTTGTTTTAGATTTGCACCAAATTTTCACCATGCTGGACCTAAAAGAAATTCTTTCAGTAACGCTCATTCTATTTTCCGTAATTGATATTCTCGGATCCATTCCTTTTATAATTATCATCAGAAAACGTGAAGGCCAGATTTATGCAGAAAAGGCAACGCTTATTTCAGCTGCATTGATGGTAAGTTTTTTATATCTGGGGCAATCTATTTTAAAACTCTTTGGACTTGATGTTGAATCGTTTGCCGTTGCCGGAGCTATTGTAATCTTTATCGTAGCACTCGAAATGATTCTGGGTATCACCCTTATCAAAGATGACCCCGATGCTAAAGGTTCTAGTTCGGTAGTACCGTTGGCTTTTCCGCTTATCGCCGGCGCCGGAACGCTCACTACCATCCTTTCCCTTCGGGCAGTATATCAGGAGTGGAATGTTTTGGTTGGAATTCTACTCAACCTCGTATTTGTTTACATAGTACTGCGTGCATCCCCGTGGCTTGAGCGTGTTATCGGTAAGTCAGGTTTCTCTGTACTCAGAAGAGTTTTTGGTGTCATACTGCTCGCCATTGCCGTTAAGATTTTTAAAGCAAATGTATTTCCAGGATGATTCGAATTTATACCGATGGCGCAGCGCAAGGCAATCCAGGCCCGGGAGGTTATGGAGTAGTAATGAAATTTAAAGACGCAGTCAAAGAACTTTCGGAAGGTTTCAGGCTGACGACAAATAACCGAATGGAACTCCTTGCGGTTATAATCGGCCTTGAGGCGATTAAGAAAGACGGAATACCAATCACAATCTATTCAGATTCAAAGTATGTTGTAGACTCAGTAGAGAAAGGATGGATATGGGGCTGGGAGAAAAAAAACTTTGCAAAAAAAGCAAATGCCGATTTATGGCAACGCTACATTCTACTCCATCAAAAATTGAAGCCAAAGTTTGTGTGGATTAAAGGTCACGCTGGTCATCCTGAAAATGAACGATGCGATCAACTCGCTGTCCAGGCCGCAAGCCGATCCGGTTTGAAAGCAGATCAGTGGTATGAAGCCAATCGAAACAGTTCTAACGAGTAATCTCGATTATTGTAAACAGATTAACAGGCCTGTAAAATTGTAAACTTATCTATATTTAAGCCACCAATTCTAAGCCTGTTGGAAAACGAAGACATCACCATCCACTTTTCTCCCGGAAGTCTTTCCGCGCTGAATGCATGTCTTGCCGTGATTATGTTCGGAGTCGCCCTTGGAATCAAACCAGCGAACTTTATTCAACTTCGCCACGATAAAAAAGGATTGCTCACCGCTTTGTTTTCACAATATGTTCTATTGCCCATTATCACCATTGGGCTCATAATCCTGCTCGAGCCGTCAAATGATATCGCCCTCGGAATGATTTTAGTGGCCGCTTGTCCGGGAGGGAATGCTTCCAACTTTTTTACAGTACTTGCCAAAGGACACGTTGCACTTTCGGTAACGCTAACCGCCATAACTTCACTTTTCTGCTTTTTGATTACACCAGCAAGTTTCTTGTTTTGGTCTTCATTCATACCCGGATTACCTCAACGTTTACAGACTTTTGAGATAAGTTTTGCGGATCTGTTTATAAACATGATCACCATACTACTTTTGCCACTCGTTCTTGGGATGACATTCGCCTACTACCTGCCGAAGGCAACAGAAAAAATCTCAAAACCGCTTCGGACCCTGTCGATCGTAATGCTGATCGGACTAATCGCTGTAGTGTTGTTCAGAAATCTTTCTGTCTTTCAGGATCATATTTTATCTGTTTTCTGGATTGTACTTTTGCACAATGGTTTAGCGTTGTCAATGGCATATTATTTTAGTTATTTAATGAAAAACTCAGAGAACGTTAGTCGTACCGTAGCAATTGAAACCGGCATTCAAAACTCCGGATTAGCGCTGATATTAATTTTTACTTTTTTCCAGGGAGACGGAGCAATGGCACTAGTAGCAGCCTGGTGGGGTATCTGGCACTTAATCACCGGCTTTTCTTTCGCCTACATTGTGCAACGAAAAACTTTACCACAAACCACATAACAGATTTAATGAATCCGAACTTATTATACAGGATCCTCAAAGTTTATTGTACTGTAGCCTTAAAGTTTTATTTTAAAAGATGGGACATTTGCAATGTGAAGTCTATTCCCGCAAAAGGACCGGTAATTTTTATTCCTAACCATCAGAATGCTTTCCTTGATGCGATACTGATTATCTGCAGCTCACCACGCAACCCCTGGTCTATAGCCAGAGCAAGTGTTTTCAAAAAAGGATGGGTAACCAAACTTTTAACAGCTATTCAAATCAAACCTGTATTTCGTATCCGTGACGGATGGAGTTCACTCCGTAACAACGATACACTCATTCAGGAGTGGAGTGATATGCTTGCGCAAGGTGAAGACATCCTCATCTTTGCTGAAGGTAATCACAACGAACCTTATGCTTCAGGGGTTCTTCAAAAAGGATTCGCCCGAATGACGATTCAATTTCAGGAAAAGAATAAAACTCCTCTCACCATAGTTCCAATCGGTCTTCATTACGATGATCACCATGCATTCCGGTCACGGGTACTGATTAATTTCGGAGATCCGATTTATGTCAACGATCTTCTAAAGGAGTATCTCTCAGAAAGGGAAAAATTGGAAACTCTGATTGGTGTCACTGATCAGGCAATAAAGAAACTTACGCTCGCCATAAAACCCGATGAAGAATACCAGGCTAGGTTTAACTATTTGCTGAGAAACAGAAAAAATGAAAAGGATATGATCGTCCAGCTTGAGAGCGATCGCAAAACATTAACTTCCTTCCCATTGGAAGTATCAAGCGCTACAAACTCCCGAAATTCATCCTCGGTCTGGAAGTTCGTGAATCCCATTGTATGGATAGGATATATATTGCATTTTATTCCATATTCAATCATCCGGAATTTTGTTAAGAAGAAGGTAAAAGATCCCCAGTTTAAAAGTTCCGTAAAATACGCCTTAGGAATATTCTTAGTCCCGCTTTATTACTGTATGATTTTTGCAATCCTCACTTTCTTTATTCCAGTTATGGTATCCTTGGTAGTCTGCCTTTTTATACTTCCCTTCACTGGGATAGCCGCGACAGATTTTTTGAAACGATAATCGTCGAATCCTTTCAAAGAATTATTCAAAACACGGGACAGATATTATCTTTTGGTTTCCTCAATATGTTTGACCTGTTAGGTTTCAAAAAATCTATTGGTATCTTACATTGCGGAGATTAACTTTCCGGCTAAACGTACCTGTCATTGATTAAAGAACTTCACTTTGCGCCAGCTACATTACTGGCCCTTAATTTATGCCTCGGGCTGATTATGTTTGGCGTAGCACTTACTATCAAGCCGGATCACTTTTTCCAACTCAAGCACCAAAAGAAAGCACTAGCAACAGGCATATTCTCGCAATACATCCTTTTGCCCGCATTGACTATCGCGATAATTCTGATTTGGTCACCTCCGCAAGGAATAGCTTTGGGAATGATTTTGGTTGCAGCATGCCCAGGCGGGAATGCCTCCAATTTTTTTTCGCTTTTGGCAAAAGGGAATGTGGCTTTATCTGTGACGCTTACTGCGTTAACTTCCGTAACAGCGTTTGTCGTAACACCCTTAAGTTTTCTGTTTTGGTCTTCCACCGTACCCGGGCTGCGCGATAACATCCAAAATATTGAAGTGAGCTTTCTGGACTTATTTATTAATATGTCAGCGATCTTGCTGCTCCCTTTAATACTGGGGATGGCATGTGCGCATTACCTTCCCGCACTAACCAAAAAAATATCCAAACCTGTACGAATCGCGTCTGCTTTGATCCTGGTAAGCTTCGTCTTGATTGCCTTTTGGAGTAATGTCAGCATTTTTATAGAAAAAATTTACTCGGTTTTCTGGATTGTTCTGATTCACAACGGTTGTGGACTTCTTGGCGCATACTTTTTCAGCAGGTTGCTGAAAAACTCGGAGTCCGTTAACCGGGCTGTAGCCATTGAAACAGCAATTCAAAACTCAGGACTAGCCTTAATCATAATCTTTACATTCTTTGATGGCAATCCTGATATGGCGATTATCGCTACCTGGTGGGCAATCTGGCATTTAATCAGCGGATTCTCATTCGCTTTGGTTATGCAACGAATACCGTTTAAGTCGATGTAAGAAATGTTACCTTTACCCGAGAGACCGCAGAAGTTTCAATATTCTTTTTCTTCCAATCGAATACCCAAAGAATCCAACTCTTTAAGGACAGGCTCGTAAATATCAGGGGAAACCGGTATAACTACTCCCCTACTGGTAATCTTACCCTCCAACAGCAATTTGGCTGTTATAGCTAAGGGAAGGCCGACCGTTTTTGCCATAGCGGTCATCGTTTCATCTTCACCGGTAACAGTAAGAAATGCCTGTATTTCGCTTTTTTTATTTTCCTTTTCATACGTAAAGCGATGCCACATCACAATAAAGTCTTTGTCACCTGCGGCAAGCGTCCATTTTTTTGAAAGAATGTGTTCCAGGATCTGAGCCGCGGTACCTGCTTTCAATTCAATTCGTTCATCGGAAAATAAACCACTCCACCGCAGACGTTTCATTTCTTTACCATGCGGCTCAAGGTTAAAAATTCCCGAGAGTTTTTCCTCTACAGCCTTCGAGGGATGATAGTCGAGAAATGCGTTAATAAAATCCCGATGCGTCATTTGGTCAACACCCTCCAGGACATAGGTGTCATCGCAGCAGCCCAATTGTACCAGTACATCCCATGCGCTACAGAATCCGGCGTGCCGCAGCGTGCCGCGTAACATAGTTTTAATACCTTGAAGCCCATACGTTTCAAGGTATTTAAGGGAATCGCGATTAGCATATCCTTCATATTCCCCATAGCCTGGGACGGAAACAGAAGTTGTACGCTTAAAAAGCTGTTGATAAGGTATGTACTTATATTGGCCTTCCTGTAAAAACTTTGCCGTACCCTGACCCGCCATCACAACGTTTCGGGGATTCCATGTGAACTTATAACGCCAGGGATTTTCTATTTCGGTCGCCGGCGCAATAAGGCCACCAGTAAAAGATTCGAAGGATATAAGTTTTCCACCGCGGAATTTGATTTGATCTATAATCTGCATGGCACTCATATGATCAATTCCCGGGTCCAGACCACATTCGTTCAGGAACAACAACCCTTTATCCGAAGCTTCCTGATGAAAGGATTTCATTTCATCTGATATATAACTGGCTGTAAGTAAATGTTTTTTAAGCGTGAGGCAATGCCGGGCGACTGCAGTATGAAAGTGCGCTGGCAGTAGGGAAATGACTACATCGGTCAAGGCAATGATTGCTGCACTGGATGATTCGTCTGTAATGTCAAAACGAACGGCCTTACCGTTGCGTGACTCGCCGATCTTTTCCTGAGCCAGGCTCACCGAAAAATCCGCAACTACAATTTCCCACCGATTAGCTGCAGCTGATTTTAGTAAGTAAGAAATCAAAGCCGCTGAAGAACGACCGGCACCAAGCACCAAAATCTTTTTCATCTGTTAATAAATTTTTGAGATATGGCCAGGCTAACTGTCATATCGTTACAGTAAGTACAATGCCATTTCATAAACAAAGCTATGCGCTTACCCGAAAAGGTAAAACCTAAAAGAAACTTCTTTCGTCTGGAATGCCGTTTAAATTAATATCCTGAGTTACAACCTACTTTTGTTACCTTCGGAAATAATCAGTGGGGTTTGATGTTATCCAATGTAAAGAATTTATACATGAAAGATTTTGTGGTTTTGAATTCCCCGGATGAGCTTGATTCAGAATCAAAAGAGCTTATTGAAAAAGCAGAACAGTCGCTTTCTCATGCTTATGCACCCTATTCACAATTTAGGGTCAGCACAGCGATATTACTGGAGGATGGAAAAATCGTAACGGGTACAAACCAGGAGAATGCAGCATATCCGGACGGAATGTGCGCAGAACGTGTTGCCCTTTTTGCGCTGGCCTCTCAATTCCCTGGTGTAAAAGTGAAAAAGCTGGTAGTGGTGGCAAAAAGCAAAAGCTCAAAGACTTTATCGCCTGCCACCTGCTGCGGATCCTGTCGCCAGGTAATGTTAGAGTTTGAACAGCGCCAGGGTTCTCCCTATGAAGTCATTATGCAAAGCCAGGATGGCAAGTGGGTTAAAGCGGCTTCTGCCAAATCGCTGCTTCCATTCAGTTTCTCAAAGGTTAGTATGGATTAATTCCACTGGTGGTTGGTTTTGGCTTTCAGCTTATTTTAGTTTATTTGGTAATATGAATTTTTGGCGAAATAAATCTCTTTCTGTACAAGCCATTTTTATACTGACTATGCTGGCTATCGTTGCTGTAGCACAGTTTTTTCTGATCAGATATTCCCTTTCTTCTCTTACAGAAGCCGAAAGAAAAATCGATTTTGCCCGAAACGTTCAGGTTGAAAACCAAAGAATCGCCATTCAGACACTGTTATACAAACAGGGAAACAAAACAATCGCTGCTGAGTTGAAGTCAAGTTTGGATCATCAGGACCATCTGCTTACCATCTTGAGAGATGGAGGACGAATTGACGGAACCAGACGTTTTCTGAAACCATTATCCCGACTTCCCAGGATGACATTTGATAACCTTCATATAAACTGGAATACTTACAAGTCTGCAGTATCAACCCTTGTAACATCAGGATTACCTGAACAGGAAATTGATGTAAAACCGGTAGAAGCTGATACAAATGATATCCATGTTCCAGAACCCATCATCACGGCAAATAATGAACAATTTGATTATGCTGAATTGATTGTTGAGTCTAATTGGCTTTCGCTTTCCCGCTGGTATGATCGACTCATAAATGATTTAGTAGAGGAAGTAGACAAAAGAGAGATCACAGTATTGACCTGGTTCTCTTTATTTATTCTTGTGGACATTGCAGGTTTCGCATTGCTCTTTTTCTTATTTAAACGTCACGTGTTATCACCCTTAAAAACCCTTGAAACTAATACTGCCAGTCAAACCCATACACTGGAGATTGCTGCAAATGAAGTTGGTGTTCTGGCCCACCACATCAACAATACCGTGGAAGACCTAAGGGACGCTACTGATTTTGTGATTGCTATTGGAGAGGGTAAACTGGATCTGGATTATAAAACGCTCGACGTAAACTATAATCCCGGAAAAAACAAACTGGCTGATTCCCTTATCGAAATGCAGTCACGTTTAAAATCCATGAGTGACGAGGAGCAAAAACGACAATGGTCTAATGAAGGATTGGCGAAGTTTGTGGATATACTCCGATCATCAAACGACGACCTGATACTCCTTGGCGATAAAATCATTGCAGCATTAGTACACTACACGAAAGCAAATCAGGGTGGATTGTATATCCTGAACGACGAAGATGGTCAAAATAAGCACCTTGAACTTATCTCACTTTTCGCATTTGATATCAAAAAATATGAACAACAGAAAATCAAACTAGGTGAAGGTATTCTAGGTCAAACTTTTCTTGAGAAGGAAACCACCCATCTCACTGACCTGCCTGAATCCTTTGTTCGCATTACGTCTGGTCTTGGGGACTCGAACCCCACGTCGGTTCTGATGGTACCCTTGAAAGTAGACACACAGGTCTATGGAATTATAGAATTGGCTTCCTTCCATGCCTTTATGCCGCATGAGATTGCATTTGTTGAGAAACTTGGAGAGTCAATCGCCTCGACCCTGGCCTCAGTCCGTGGCGCACAAAAAAACCGGCAACTCATCGAGCAGTTTCAGGAACAAACAGAGCAAATGCGAGCCCAGGAGGAAGAAATGCGCCAGAATATGGAAGAACTTCAGGCAACTCAGGAGGAGATAGCGCGAAAAGAGAAGAGTTACATTGAGCGCATAAGGGAGCTTGAAGAATTGAAGGGCAATAGTATTTCTACAAGTGAGTTGGAAAACCACAAAGCACAATCCATCAGAAAAGAACAGGAATTTCAAGCAACGATCGACGTATTGAAGAAGCAGCTTTTGGAAAAACCGGCACATGGAGAGGACTGGGAACTCGCGAAGGAGGTTGAGAAAACGCTTAAAATCAACTTGGAAGCGCTGGAAATAACACAAGCAGAATTGACTCGAAAAACTTCCCGGTAGGGCGACACTTACTATCTCAATAGCCAGAAAGTGTTGTTTTGCTGAATTGCTAATTTTCTTTCAAAATGATTACTTTAAGGTTTAATAGTTTTTAAAGTCCTTTTTTTCAACTAATTAGTACGAATTACTTAATTTGATTTTCTTTAAAATTAAAATGCTTCGGGTGATATTAGACGCGTGTAAGTTTTACCGCTGAAATTCATCGGGTAGTTTTAGAGAGACACTAATTTTGGGTTCCTTTTAAAAGACCATACATGTTGGATATTGACATTGCCGACCTTAAACGGATCTCGGAGTTCATTTACCAGAAGTACCATTACGACTTTCGTAATTATGCCATGTCATCTTTTAAGCGACGTGTGCTCCGCATCATGGAGTTAAAGAAACTTTCAGTTGATGCGTTGCTTAAAAGACTTAATGATTCCCCAGCATTTATAAATGAGTTCCTGGACGAGCTCACGGTCAATGTTACTGAGATGTTCCGTGATCCGAGCTTCTGGAGAATCATGCGCGAGGAAATTATCCCCGCCATTATGCTTAATCATAAACAATTTAAAATCTGGCATGCCGGCTGTTCGTCCGGAGAGGAAGTACTTTCAATGAGTATCATGCTTAAAGAGATGGGGGTGCTGCAGGATGTGACGATGATTGCTACCGACCTCGACGTAAACATTCTGGAAAAAGCAAAGACCGGCACCTATCCAATCAAAAATATGGAACTGAATGAGAAGAACTACATTCGGTTTCAGGGTACACGACAATTCAAAGACTACTATCAGGAAGAAAATGGCATGGCCGTTTTCGATAAGGATTTATTAATGAACGTTTCTTTTCGCCGGCACGATCTGGTTGTAGGAGATATTTTCAACAAGTTCGACCTGGTGCTTTGTCGCAACGTAATGATTTACTTCAATCAAACCTTGCAGAACGAAGTACTGAAGAAATTCCACGAAAGCTTATTCAAGTATGGATACCTGGCCATCGGCTCTAAAGAGTCGTTGATCTGGTGCGATTATGCCAACCGTTTTATCGTGGTTAATAATGAAGAAAAGATTTATAAGAAAATAAAAGACTAGGTGGAGTTGTCTCTTGATGCATGAAAAAAATCAACCTAAATAACAGCTATAAAGCCGTTGTTATCGGTGGGTCAGCAGGCAGCTTCCAGGGTGTGGTAAAAATCCTGGCCCAATTGCCGAAAGGCTTTCCGCTGCCCATCATAATGTGCCTTCACAGGCTCAAACATGTACGCAACGGATTTGTAGAAGCGCTTTCTATCAAAAGTGTAGTACAGGTTACGGAGCCCAGTGATAAAGAAGCGATAAAGAAAGGAAGTGTATATCTGGCCCCTGCAAATTATCACTTGTCTGTTGAGCTGGGGAATCACTTTTCCCTTTCTACAGAAGAGATGGTCAACAACTCCAGACCTGCTATTGATATTACCCTGGGAAGTTGTGCCTTTGTTTTTAAAGAGAAACTGGTGGGTATACTTTTATCAGGAGCGAACAAAGATGGGGCACTTGGAATGAAACAGATACACGACAGAAGTGGACTCACCATAGTTCAGGAGCCAACGGAATGCATGATTGATACCATGCCAAAAGCGGCACTGGCAGTAACAGAAATTGATCACGTAATGAAGGTTGACCAAATTGTAGAATTTTTAAAGGAATTAGACAAGCAATACAGATGATTAGTCTTTTCAGCGACCGGTACAAAATAAGCCTGCTACTTTCCGCGGTATTTATCGTAGGGATAGGCATTTCATTGTACTATATCTATTCCCTTCCTAACGGGCTACGACTGACCGGAGGTTATCAGGCAGAGTTTACAAAAATCTATATTGTTGTCGGGATAACATTTCTCATTGGAGCGCTGACGCTGCTATATGCACTGCGTTACAAAAAAGAGGTGGTCGTTTTCCGTGACAGAGCGCTTGAGGCTTCTGTAGCAAAACAGGAGGCTGATCAGGCCGGAAAATCAACAATCAATCTTGAGCCAATATTTAACATCTTAGGTCAGGAAAATACCGAAAAAGACACCCTCCAACTTACGCTGCACGCCATTTGTAAAGAGCTGGAAGCTGGTCAGGGAGCGGTTTATCGGGTAGTGGAAGAAGATGGTAAACGCAAAGTTGAGCTAAAAACCGGCTATGCCTTAAGCATTGGCGAAAGCACTGTAATACACTACGAATTTGGAGAAGGCCTCATCGGGCAAGCTGCCGCCAGTGGAAATACTCTGTATGTGGATGATGTACCAGAGGGTTATGTAAAAATAGTTTCAGGATTAGGTAGCGCGTCACCAAAGTATTTGCTGATCGTGGCGATTAAGACAAAGCAGCAGGTAAAGGGTATTCTTGAACTTGCATCGTTTACGGCCATCAGTGAAGACCAAAGAAAATATGTAGAAGAAGCGGCACAACTTATTGCAGACAAGATTTAAAATCAAAGCATGAATCCTAGCGCCAAACGCGTATGATGAAAAGCATTAACATTAGTACGAAGATCACCTTTCTGATCATCACGGTATCGCTTGCTGCGATAGCAGCGATCAGCTTTTTTAGCTATGACCACCATATCAAGACCATGGAGGAAAAGTATTCAGCGAACCTCACGGTAATTGCTGATGCCCGTGCGTCTTATTTCAATACATATTTTGAGAAAGCATCCACCGCAGTTCAGATTTTACAGAATTCAGAAATACTAAAAGGCGGTGGATCTGACGCAGGAATGATGTCCGGCATGGATGAGGGATTAGACATGACTGCAGCAATGGACGAAGCTGAAGTAGATGCATCTGAAGCAACTGATGAATTTGGCGAAGAAGAAGTTGATGACTCCGGTGATTCAGAATTATCATTTGCATCAACCGACGAATCGCTTTCAGGCTATCTGACCAGGCAGAAAGAAATTCTCAACGTGGACAACATTATCCTGACCTCGAGCACAGGAACTGTTATTGCATCGACAGACCCCGGCATTAGTGGTAACTTCATTGATCCGGATGGCGTGACCTTTGACAGAGCCATGTCCTCCATCTACTTCTCATCTATCCTTCGCAATAAGGTAAAAAAGAATTATACCACTTATGTGGCCGGCGCAATCACCAACAACAGCGGAGAGCAGCAGTTGATAATCGTCAAGCTAGATCTAAATCCGGTTTATCAGGTCCTTAAAAATTATAACGGCCTTGGTGCCAGCGGAGAAGTGATTCTTGCACGGCAGGATCCGATCTCAAGAAAACTGGCGATGGTAAGCCCTTTACGGGGTGATACCTCGGCAGCCATTCAACTACGCGATCCTAAGGACAAATTTGTAGCTGCTTTTTCGCCGGTATTCGAAGGGAAAAGCGTAACGGTTAAGGGAGAAGATTATCGCGGAAATATTGTCATTCAGGTTGGTCGAAAAATAGACCACGCCAATCTTGCTTTAATAGCGAAGATCAATTTGGATGAAGCAACTGGTCAAACCAATACGCTGATTTCCATTTTTATCTACGCAGGCATATGCATTCTGGCGCTTGCCACATTGCTTTCAATGTTGTTTGCCCGTTCGATTACACTTCCTCTTTACAGTATGCGTAATACTTTGGGAATGGTAGCGCAAGGAGTTTTACCAGAGGCTTCTGAAGAAAAAAGCGGAGATGAATTCGGACAAATGAGCACAAAAGTAGATGAGCTTGTGCAATCTCTTAAAAACAGTGCTGATTTCGCTCAAAGAATAGGGGAAGGAAAATACGATACTGCCTTTAAACCCGCTAGTGAAAATGATATTTTAGGGATGTCGCTCATCAATATGCGTAACAACCTTATTGAAAACGAAAGGCGGGATAAAGAACGTAACTGGATTGTCAGAGGTGTTGCCGAGATTAGCGAAATCCTGAGAATGCATGATACCATCGACTCCCTTGGAGAAGATGTAATTAAATTTATTCTCGACAAGATTGGTGCTATTCAGGGTGCTTTTTATATCGTCAACGATGATGACGCAAACCGTCCGGTTATTGAAATGAGGGCAAGTTATGCGTATGCCAGAAAGAAATATCTGAAAGCGAAATTCAAATTCGCAGAAGGACTGGTAGGGCAGGCTGCTGCCGAAAAAGATACTGTACTTAGAACAGAAATCCCAGATGAGTATGTAACCATAACGTCTGGTATACTGGGCGATCAGCGGCCAAAGTGTATTCTTATCGTTCCGCTTATTACAAACGAAGAAGTTTACGGCATACTGGAATTTGCCGGTTTCCGTAAGTTTGATCCCTCTCAAGTAAAATTTGTACAGGAACTTTCTCTTATTCTTGCCAGGACGATTTTCAATATCAAAGTAAACGAGCGCACACGTAAGTTACTGGCTGAATCGCAAGAGATGAGTAATGAGCTGAAGGAGAAGCAGGAAGTCCTTCGTCAAAATGCTGAGGAAATGCAGGCGACGCAAGAGGAACTTCAACGCTCGAACCAAAAGCTTGAAGAGCAGATCGAAGAAGTAAATCGCACCCAGAAACGGATGCAGCTTTTATTGGAAAATGCATCAGAGGTTATCACGATATATGAAGAGGATGAGAGCATACGTTATATCTCTCCTTCTGTAGAATCAATCCTTGGCTATGGCCAGAAAGAAATGATTGGAAAGAGTGATATTGATAAAGTCCATCCCGATCACCGCGAAACTTTCAAGGAGCTATTTGCAGAAATGAAAGCCAGCCCAGAAGAGAAAGTTACCGTTCAATACGAATACAGGGCAAAAGATGGAAGCTTCATGTGGATTGAATCTACTGGTACGAACTGTATGTCAAATCAGGCTATCCACGGATTTATCCTTAATTCCCGCGACATAACTGAACGTCGCAGAGCAGAACAAGAGCAGCGAATGCGTAGTAAGATGCAGGCGCTTTCAGAAAACTCACTCGATCTTATCACTCGTCTGGAAGAAGAATCGATATCGTATATCAACCCTATTATTGAGGAGTACACGGGTAAGAAACCATCTTTCTTCCTGAACAGAAAAGTGAAAGAAACTGATCTCGATAAATCTATTCTTGAAGGCTGGCTCAAAGTAGTGGAAGAAGTTAATTCAACGAATGAGAAAGCATCTTCCGAAGTAGACTTCTTATCAGAGATGGGTAAACGCGTAATGCAGGTTAATGCCATTCCGGAATTTGATGAGTCGAATAAACTTGAGTCTGTTCTGGTAGTATCACATGATATTACCGAACGCAAAATGATTGAGTTAGAGATTCAGAACAAAAACAAAAAGATTACTGAAAGTATTAATTACGCCAAGCGAATTCAGAATGCCATACTGCCGAACTCGCGGGTAATAAGCAAAGCACTTCCGGATTCCTTCATACTGTATAAACCACGCGATGTGGTCAGCGGAGATTTCCCATGGTTTGTTCAGATTAAAGAAGAGATCTTTATCGCCGCAGTCGATTGCACGGGACATGGTGTTCCAGGTGCATTGTTGTCCCTCATCGGATACTTCCTCCTGAACGATATCGTTCGAAGTCGTAAAATCACGGAACCGGGGAAAATCCTTGATTTACTGGATGAAGGCGTAACCACAACTCTAAGGCAAGATGAAGATGCCACAACCAAAGACGGTATGGATATCGCCTTGTGTAAAATAAATGTTGGAACCAGGGAAGTGGAGTATGCCGGCGCACACCGACCATTATACATTATGAAAAAGGGTATAATGGAAGAAGTTAAAGGAAATAAATTTCCTATTGGCGGCGGTATTTTTAAGAACCAGACTAACTTTACAAATACCAGCATTAGTCTCGAAGCAGGAGACTCTATCTACTTTAGTTCCGATGGATTTCCTGATCAATTCGGAGGGCCGGAAGGGCGTAAATTTGGACCGAAACGGGTGCGGGAGATTATTGAAAAAATTCACACCACGCCAATGCCTGAAGCGATGGTTACGTTTGATGAACAATGGGAAGGATGGCGTGGTGAGACGAAGCAAACCGATGATGTATTATTAATCGGTATTAAATTTTAAGCATTGAAAAACCTCGACGGAAAAAACTCGGGAAGGTTTTATAATTATAAAACGTATATCTTAGTGAACCACAATCTTATTAATCTAATCTTCAGAACATGAATTTTATTTATGACCTGCACCGCACCATGATGTCGCAGAAACTGATTCTGGTGTATCAGGGTGATTTCACCCAGGAGAGCACCAAATCCATTCTGTCCATGGCCGAGCGAAATCTTGATTCTTCCGGCGAAGATTCCAGCATCAAGCGTAAGGTGTTCAATGTAATGGTCGAGGCCCTTCAGAATATTGTGAAGCATAGCGATGAGCTTATCGACGGCCAGATACGTAGCCATGCTGCCATCTTTCTTATTGGAAAAGAGGCAAATCGCTATAGTATAATGTCTGGTAATCCCGTTCAAAAGTCTAATGTTGAAAAGCTCAAGAAAACGCTTGATCATATCAACAATCTGGATAAGGATGGTCTTAAAGACCTTTATAAGGATATCATAAAAAATACAACGATATCTGAAAAAGGCGGTGCCGGCTTAGGATTTGTGGATATGGCGAGGAAATCTGGTGGAAAGCTGGAGTTTGAGTTTCCAGAAATGAATGCAGACTACTGTTTCTTTTGTCTGAAGGTAAATGTACCGCGCGAAACCGAATAATTGATTTTGAATAACTAAATAGATTTACCCATGGAAATTTTAAATCTGGAAGGAACTGAAGATACCCCGAAGATTATTCTCGATAAAAAAAATGGAATTTTTGAAATATCCGGCCGATCACTACCGGAAGATTCTGCCGAATTTTATCGCCCGGTATTAGAGTGGATTGGATCTTACGGTGATGATCCAAATCCTTCTACTGATTTTGTCTTCAAACTCGAATATTTCAATACCGCTTCTTCTAAGTTAATATTGGATGTCCTTTCAGCGCTGGAGGATATCAAGGGGATGAAGATATTGTGGTATTTTCATGAAGATGACGAAGATATGGAGGAGGCTGGACAAGAATTTTCTGAACTGGTAGAAATTCCTTTCGAATTCAACACATACTGATTTAAGTCGTTCATAACGAATCGGTTATTGGCTATTTTAGAATCTCGAAGTAGAATTCTAATGGCTGGTAACCGATAATTTTTTTATACCTTTATGACCTTACCTTCAATCTATGAGTGAAGAAATACTCAAGGCCCTCACCCAACTTTTTGCAATAATCACAAAACAAGATGGCGGAGTTACCGAACGGGAGCGCCAGTTTGTAATCAATTTTTTTCAAACTGAACTCGACCAGGATTCCATTAAAGAATACCTGGATCTTTATGATCAGTTTTCAGGTTATGGCAAAGAAGAAGATGCAGGTAAGTCTAAACTGACCTCTGTAAAGGACTCGGTTAAAACACTTGGGATTTGTAAGAAGATCAATAAAACACTTACCCAGAAACAAAAGGTAGTGGTGCTGATCAAGTTGCTGGAATTGGTAAGCACTGACAAAAACTTCACGCCGCAGCGCATGGAGATCATAAACACGGCATCATCTGTATTTAATATTGTCCAGGATGAGTATCAACTGATCGAAAGATTTGTTATTTCCGAAGATGCAGCCTCGCTCAATTATGTTGACATCCTGTTGCTTGATAAGGGTCATTTACTCGACGAGCAAAGAGTAAACAAGCATGTCCACGGTCATATTGAAGGTAGCCTGATCTTTATGAGGGTGCAAAGTGTCGACATGTATTTCACCAAATACCTGGGGGAAGAGTCAAATGCATTGAATGGATTTCCGATGCAATCCAACCGCGTTTACCTTTTTTCGCACGGTAGCACCATAAAAACTCAGGCCGGTGACGCTCTCTACTACAGTGACCTTGTAGCTAACTTCAATGAGGAGTTAAAAACCACCAAATTATCCTTTAACGTTTCTATTGAAGAGTTAAAATTTCCCACGGGCACAATTGGTTTGAGAAATGTGGTTATCTCAGAAGGTCCCGGCAGACTCATCGGAATAATGGGAGCAAGTGGAGCTGGTAAGACTACCCTCTTGAATGTGATGGCCGGTTTGGTCAAACCCACGAAAGGAGAAATCCTTATCAATGGATTTGATATCAATACACAGAAAGATAAAATTCATGGCGTAATTGGGTATGTTTCTCAGGATGATCTACTCATTGAAGAGCTTACCGTATACGAAAATCTTTACTACAATGCCAAACTGTGCTTTGCTGACTTCAATGAAGAGCAACTCCACAAGCGAGTCATGGAAGTTCTGGAAAACCTTGGTCTGGATCAACGCAAAGATTTACGTGTAGGTAATCCGCTAGACAAAACAATTAGTGGTGGTCAACGCAAGCGGTTGAACATTGCCCTTGAACTTATACGCGAGCCCGCCATACTGTTTCTTGACGAACCAACGTCGGGCCTGTCCTCACGGGATTCTGAAAATGTAATCGACTTACTGAAAGAGCTATCGTTAAAAGGCAAACTGATTTTCGTCGTCATACACCAACCATCTTCTGACATCTATAAGATGTTCGACAAAATGGTGATCATGGATACAGGCGGATATCCCTCCTACTACGGGCCGCCAATTGAAGCCATTACGTACTTTAAAAAATCAACACACCAGGTAGATAGTAACCGCGGGCAGTGTGAAACCTGCGGCAACGTGAATCCGGAGCAAATCTTTAATATTATAGAAGCGAAGGTTGTTGATGAATATGGTCAGCCTACAAACAAACGAAAGATCACACCACCGCAATGGTTCGATTTATATAAAGATCGATTTAAAATTAACCGCGTAGAAGATGTAAGGGAAGAACCTCCTCAATCGCTAAGCCTACCGAATAAAATAAAGCAGGCGATTATTTTTGTTACACGTGATACGCTTTCAAAATTGAGCAATAAGCAATACTTGCTGATCAATTTACTGGAAGCTCCGTTGTTAGCTCTTATCCTAGCAGTAATCATTAAGTATAGAAGTGCTCCTGGAGGAACTGAGTATATGTTCCGTTTCAATGAAAACTTTCCTGCGTTCTTGTTGATGAGTATAATCGTTGCCTTGTTTATGGGACTAACGGTAAGCGCTGAAGAGATTATTCGGGACAGGAAGATTCTTCGAAGAGAATCATTTCTCAACCTGAGCTGGAACAGTTACCTGATGTCAAAGATTTTTATTCTGTTCACACTCTCAGCAGTCCAGACGTTTTCTTTTGTACTTGTTGGTAACCTTATCCTGGAAATAGAGTGGCGAATGTTTCTGCCATTCTGGTTTGTTCTTTTCACTACTTCATGTTTTGCAAGCGTTTTGGGATTGAACATTTCATCTGCTTTCAACTCAGCCGTTACTGTATATGTAATGATCCCGTTGCTGCTGATTCCACAAATGATATTGAGTGGTTTACTATTCAGCTTCGATAAACTGAATGATTTTATCAGTACAAAAGGCAAAGTACCGATCGTTGCCGACATGATGGCATCACGGTGGGCATATGAAGCGTTAGCGGTAAATCAATTTATCAACAATTCATACGAAAAACCATATTATGATCTGGAGAAGATCGAAAGCCAGGCCGATTTCAGATCGTCTTTCCTCGTAAATGAACTTGATAAAAAGAGGAAATTTATTGCAGACAATCTGGACAGCAAAAGCGATTCAGTGATAAGTATTCTGATCAAGGATCTCGGTATAATTGAAGATGTTCTGGCGAACGACTACTTTAAGAGAGGATTTGAAAAGGAATTCGCGAACAAGTGGACCTTGGAGAAGTTTACGCCGGAATTCAACAAAAAGCTCGAAGATTTTTTCGCTGCCTATAAAAAATTCTATCAGGATGCGTACAATATGGCCGTTGCCGCAAGAGAGGGTGTGATTTTTAAAAATGAAAAAGACGGCAACTATAATTTGAATGATTTCAAGAACAAGTACTACAACGAAAGCTTGGCAGACCTGGTAAAGAATGTATCTGAAAAGGATCGAATCATTGAATACAGAGGCCAACTTTACCAGCAGATCAATCCCATTTTTATAGACCCAAAACCAGATGGCCCATTGGATTACCGTGCCCATTTCTTTGCCCCTCAGAAAAATTTCGCCGGCGTTACGGTAAGTACTTTTTTCTTTAATAACACCGTCATCTGGATCATGACGCTGATGCTGTACGTAACCCTTTACTTCGAATTGTTACGAAAACTGATTAATTCCTTCGATGGCATAACAGGCAAGATTAACCTTGCCAAAACAGCACGGCCGAAAAAGAAATAAAGCATTTAGGTAACTTTTTGGCTGGTAATGCTGAATTTTTAACTTTGTAAACGAATAATTTTATAGCTATGAGAATTGTAATAATCGGGCTCATCCTGGCACTCTTCACTGCCTGCGGATCCGGGAAGAAATCGGATGAACAGGCTTTCCTCGAGGGTCTGGACACGGCAAAAGCCGTAGGTCCTTCCATTTCAGAGGGAGTTATCGGAGATATCCTCCAGCAAATCCCCAGTCCATTAGAGATCTCTGTGCTCTTAAAGGAATCCGGCAGAAAGTACAACGTAGGATACCTGAACTCGCCTGACAACATATCAAAGTATAACAGTAGCTATAAGAAGGCGCTCAATCTCGGCGTATATGGAACCGACCTGGGCTACACCAATATCTACGAGCAAAATCAGGATGGTGTGAAGTATATGGCCTCAATTAAAGAATTGGCAGATGGCCTGAATATTGGTCAGTTTTTTGACATTGAAACAATTGGCAGACTTGCAACGAACAGTAAAAACCTTGACTCTTTGTTGTTGATCACAACGCAAAATTTTAACAGCATTAACCATTACCTTCAAACTCAAAACAGGTCGAATCTAAGCGTACTATTCCTTACCGGAGGCTGGCTTGAGGCACTACACATCACGTGTGAGGTTGCTACGGACAACCCTTCCAATAAACAACTTCAGGAAACCATCGGTGAACAAAAGATTATTCTTGAGAACATCATGCTCCTGCTTTCTTTTTATAAAGAATCAGATCAGAACATGGCTTCATTACTCACTGATATGGAAGAACTCAAGAAGGTATACGACAAGGTAAATATCACATACACATATAAAGAATCTACTTTTGAAATTGTTGATGGTGTAATGGTAATAAAAGATAATAGCTCAAGTACAATTGAGATTACGGCTGATGATATCGTCAATATCAAGTCCATCACAGCATCCATCAGAAGTAAAGTAATAAGCTAAGATTATAAAAGGACCATATGAAAAAGTCAATTTTAATTGTTCTATCCGTTTTCATTCTAAGTACTTTAGAGGTAATCGGGCAGTGCAACTCAGAAGCCTTGAGCAACGAGTGTATTCCCAAACTTTCGGCTGGTTTCAATTTTTTAAAAAGTTATAAAATCCAAAAAGGTGGCAAAGACTACGTTGAGTATTCATATGTGTTCACGAAAGGAACTCAATACATGATTAACCTCTGCGCCGGTGTACCACCAACCGATGGCATTGTGGTTAGTCTATACGATTCTAACCGGAACAAAGTAGCTTCAAGCAAAGTCAATGGTCAGTTTATTTCTGCTATTGCATATCCGTGCAATACGACAGGGATTTATTATATCCAGTATACCTTTGACGGCTCGACTGCATTCTGCGGTGGCAGTGCCTTAGGTTTTAAGCGCTAGGTCTCAGTAGCATTCATAAGGCTATCCGCACGGGGTAGCCTTTTTTATTTACACTCATGATGCAGCAACATGAAATCATAATAGATTTTAAAGCCCGATTCCATACACTCGGAACGCTTACACCGGGCACTAAACAAATCTGGTTTGTATTACATGGTTACGGACAACTTTCAACTTATTTTATCAGAAAGTTCAGCGTCCTTCAAGCGCATAATATCTACATAGTAGCACCCGAAGGATTATCACGCTTCTACCTCGAAAACATCCAACATGCAGGGCGAGCAAACGATCGCGTGGGTGCCACCTGGATGACAAAGGAAAACCGCGAAACGGATATCGAGAATTACCTGAACTATCTGAACGTGCTCTACAAACATCAAACTGAAAAATACGATTCCGTTCCGGTCACAGTTTTAGGTTTTTCTCAGGGAGCCGCCACGGCGTCAAGATGGGTTGCCAGTCGGCAAGTCACACAAATAAAAAGACTCATTCTTTGGTCCGGAGTATTTCCACCCGATCTTCATCTTGAGTCCAGCAGGCAGATATTCAAAAGTATTGAAACCTATTTTGTCTACGGGAAGTCAGATCCCTTCGTTAATGATAATCGTTTTACAGAAATGAAGGTAATTTCGGAAAAACTGGGCATTGAACCTCATTTCATTTCATTTGATGGAAAACATGAGATTGAAGAGCAAACCCTAATGCGTTTCATTTAATCCTCCGCTGCGAATGATCCTGCTTCTCTTGCAAATAGAACAAATGAGTAACCCGTAACGTATTGACCACTGCTATCGGTGATAACAAATGAAGACTGAAAGCTAAAACTATTTAATTTCCTGACTTCTTTTTACTATAGTACTACTTCCCTGCGCTGTAGGGAAAACCGTAATATCTGCCAGCACAACATGCGGCGGGCAAGACAAGGTATACAAAATTACGTCCGCGATATCTTCACCTTTTAACGGGGTCAGTCCATTATACACTGCAGACGCTCTATCGCTATCCCCTTTGAAGCGCACCAACGAAAACTCGGTATCGACCATTCCGGGATTAACTGACGTAACTTTGATACCAAATGGATTAAGATCCATACGCATGCCGCGGGTCAGTGCATCTACAGCAAACTTGCTGGCACAATAAACATTACCATTTGGATAAACCTCCTTTCCAGCAATTGATCCCAGATTAATAATGTGACCCGATTGACGTGAAATCATTGCGGGTATAATTTCACGAGATACGTACAAAAGACCCTTAACATTAATATCCATCATTGCATCCCAGTCTTCGATTTTCCCATTTTGAATTGGATCGAGACCGTGTGCATTGCCTGCATTATTGATCAGTACATCTATCCTTTTCCACCGCTCAGGCAAAGACGCCATGGCGCGGGCTACATCCTCCTGATTCCGGATTTCAAATGAAAGTGTAGTGACGGCTGTAAAATGTGATAGTTCACCCATTAAGGACTCAAGTCTCTCTTGTCGCCTGCCACAAAGTATTAACTCGAAATTATTTTGGGCTAACAGTCGAGCAGTTGCCTCACCAATGCCCGATGTTGCGCCAGTTATTAAGACTATTCTTTTCGTCATATTATTGAAAGAGAAAATAGACTGTAATCGTATTTGTATTTACACGCTGTAGAGGAAGTCCGAAATCATTATTCCTATTTCCCAGAATATCGACAATGCCGCGGGAAAAACGGATCTCAGGAGAAAATTTAAATAAGGGATAGTAAAGGTCAAATCCAAACCCGGCTTCAAGACTTAGGTTAGCACTTTTTAATTCAAGTTCAGCACTGGTTTGATCCTTTTTTCCAGAAGCCTGTATGGAAGGCTTTGCACCACCGATCATATACATGCGAATATTTCCTCTCCGCTCAGATTTATATTTCAGAAGGACGGGGAACTCAACCATTGTACTTTCAACCAAAGCATCTTCAAACGTTTCATTAGTAAATTGATATCGCACTTTCTGTTCATAAAAGGCGACTGTTGGTGTCAATCTTAAATCAAAAAAATCACCAAGACGATAGTTTACAATAAAGCCTAACGAAAAACCGGAAGTCCAGGAAGAGTTAACGGAATGAACAGTATCCAGACTTTGGGTAGTAAAAGCATCAGAATAATTAACCTGATAAATAGAGGTATGTAGCCCGATCAAAAAACCGTAAGTAAGCTTTTTATCGTCATAGTTCGGATTGTTACGCTGAACCCAGCGATATTGCTGCGCCTGGATTTGTCCCGCCACGACACACATCATGGCAAGAATAAAAACTACTTTGTGCCAATGTAAATAGAACTTATCCCGAATGTTAGTGGCCTGCATTTTGTGTTTTTAAATCCGACATGTTGCAAGATGTTAAGAAAATCCTCCCCATCCGGGAAAGCGTCGACTGACTCCGGTAGATAGGTATAGGCTGCCTTGTCACTCGATACAATCCTGCCAATATTAGGCAAAATGAACTTAAAATAGACGCTGAAAATCTGCTTAAATGGAAACTTGTGGGGTCTTGAAAACTCCAGAATAACAGCCATACCTCCAGGCCGCAACACCCTGAATATCTCACGTAAACCTTCCTCCAGGTTTTCAAAGTTCCGTACACCAAAACCAACCGTTACTGCATCAAATTTATGCTCTTCAAAAGGCAGATTTTCAGAATCTCCACTTCTCAGTTCAACGCGATCATCTAAACGCCTACGTTTTATCTTCTTTCTACCAACGTCCAACATGCCTTCTGAAATATCCACACCAATAACTTTTTCTGGTTTTAGCTGGAGTGATTCAATGGCAAAGTCTCCTGTACCGGTAGCCACATCCAGGATAAGATTGGGTTTTAGAGGCCGCAAAAAGTCGATTGCTTTTTTGCGCCACCCCTTATCTATACCCAAACTCAGAAAATGATTCAGGAAATCATAGCGGTGGCTAATGTTATCAAACATTTTAGCTACCTGCTCTTTCTTTGAGGTTTTTTCCTCTTTGTAAGGAACGACTGCCATTAATACGCTTTACTGCTTAACACGGGCGAAGGTATACGGTTTGTCCTTACGAAAGAAATTTAATCAGTTTTGCAGGACTTTAAACTCTACCCGTCTGTTTAGCTCGCGGCCGCCTTCTTCGTCATCGTTGCTCGCTAATGGTTTCGATTTACCATATCCTACGGGCTTAATCCTGCGAGAATCAATACCCTTTTTCGTAAGATAATCCTTCACAGCCTGTGCACGCCGTACTGACAATTGCTGATTGTAGTCTTTTGTACCGATGGCATCGGTATGTCCCGCAATCTCAACCACAATTCCGCTGTTTTCCACCAGCATGGCTTCAAGTTTATTCAGCTCGGCATACGATTCCGTTTGAAAACTAGCCTTATCAAAATCAAAATAAATGTTTCTCAGGATAGACGACACACCCACGGACAGTTTCCTTAGCTCAATGGTTCGGTTTATGGTCTTTCCTTCAGACGAAGCACCTTCAATTTTAAGGTTTTGGTTAAAAAATACGTAACCAGGAACCTCTACAGACAATCGATAATCCTTAGTTTGATCACTTATGATGTTAAAAACATACACCCCGTCGCCTTGTGATGAACTCGATACAATTACATTGTCCTTTGAACCTTGTAGCCTTATCTTGGCATCCAACGGTGTTTTTTCCCCTGCATCCATTACGGTCACCACGTACTTTAAAGGCTGAGTTGATTTTTTTACCTCTGGCTTTGGATCTGGCTTCTTAGTATCAACAGCCGGCTTTGTAACAACCACGTCTGTGGGATCAGTTGTCACGTCAGTTGGTAAATCCGTTGGGTCTGCGGGGTCCGTTGGTTCCGGATCGGTAGCTGCTACCGCATCGACATTCTTAATACCTTCAGGAATGGTGATGAGATAAATATCGGTATATCCCATTCCATCTTCTCTTACTGATGAGTAGTAAGCACGCTTTCCATCTTTCGAAAACACGATGTAAATGTCATCATCGGGTGTATTAATAGGGTAACCGAGGTTTACAGGTTCACTCCACTCATTGGTCTTCAAATCAAACGTTGAGCGAAAAACGTCAAATCCACCCATACCCTTACGACCTTTGCTACTGAAATACAGCGTTACACCATCGTAGTCGATAAAAGGACCATCATCATCCATTTCTGTGTTGATATTAGGCCCAAGATTCTTTACGTTAGTCCACTGCCCTTTCGCATCTTTTGTGGCGCGATAAAGATCCAGGCCACCAAAACCTCCAGGGCGATTACTCGAGAAATACAGCGTCTTCTCGTCCTGTGAAATGGCAATAGATTTTTCTTCGAAACTCGAATTAATAATCCCAGGCATCGGTTGAGGAGGACCAAATTGGCCACCCGGTTCACGCTCAGAAAAGAATATATCTCCACCCCCCTCATCCTTAAAAAGGAACAGTGTATTACCATCTGCGGACAATGCCACATTCGAATCGTGATAAGGATTGTTTATGACAGGTCCGATGTTTTTGGCGTACGCCCAGGTTCCTCCGACCTTCTTAGAGGTAAAAATATCTTCGTATGGTTTGTTGTCATCAAATACGTTTTCATTTAAGTTATCTTCCCGGCGCCGCGATGTAAAGACGATTTCATCTTCGTTTTCATTTAATACGGGGGCATAATCTTCATATTCGGAATTTATCTCGCGCCCGATGTTGACAATTGAAAAATTTCCTGGGCGGGAAATAAACTCTTTACCGTTTTCACATTCAAATATAGCCCGGTCCACTGTCGGGAGGTCAATTTTATCTTTCCCTTGGTAGGAAGATTTCTTTAAAAGCTTTTCCTTATAAAGTTTGTAGAATTCAAGTGCTTTGTCGAACTGTTCTCCGTATTGGTAACTTCTACCAATCCAATACTCTATATCAAACCGATAGGCGGGATCCTGGCGATACACGCGCAACAGATACTTTACAGCGCGATTTTTCCCTACTGTAATCAGATGCATTCTTCCCGCATCGTAGTTAGCCTTAATAAACGTAGTATCCAGATCGGCGGCAGTTACCATCAATTCGCGGGCATCATCCATCGCCTTGGTCTCGGCCATGATAAGATCCGCTTGTTCCATGTATTGCCGGGCTGTTTCCTTTGGATCTTGCTGGCTGAAACCGGGGGTGAAAAACGCTAATACTAAAGTTAAAAAAATCAGTACACTTCGGATACTGGTCATTGTTTAAAAAAATTTAACAATAAAGGTATAGTAAAATATGGATCAATATAGCCACAAGATATGAAAAACCGCGAAATTTGGTGTATAATATTAACGCATAAGACTCCGAACAACTACAATCTTAGTATTTTGCCCTTCAATCATTACTTTAACCATGAAGATAACGACTGCCGAATTCATTTCCAGCTATGCCGATGTAAATAAGTGCCCTCCCCCCGACAAAGCAGAGTTTGGCTTTATCGGCAGGTCAAACGTTGGCAAGTCGTCTCTCATAAATATGCTTACAAATTCTAAAAAACTGGCAAAAACCTCCGTCACACCTGGAAAAACGCAAACTATTAATCATTTCTTGGTCAACAATTCTTGGTATCTGGTCGATCTACCGGGATATGGATATGCGAGTGTCAGCAAAAGTACGCGAGAAGGCTTTGGTAAGATGATAGAAGAATTTGTTTTAAAGCGTACGAATCTTACCTGTCTTTTTGTTCTGATTGATGCCAGGCTCGAGCCCCAGAAAAATGACCTCAATTTTATTCAGTGGGCAGGAAGCAAAGTACCCATTGCGCTAATTTTTACAAAAATTGATAAACTGAAAAGAAACGAACTCCAGAAAAATCTCAAGTATTACGAACAAACGCTTCTTACCCAATGGGAGGAATTGCCAACAATAATTCTGACGTCGTCTGTTGAAAAAGACGGCAAGGAAGAGCTTTTAGCTTTTATGGAAGAAGCTTTGGCGAACAATGAAAACTGAATAAGATGGGGACAATCCCTTGGCAGCAGAAAGTCTTAAAAGGGTGGACTTTTATATTCAATTCTTTAGCTTTGAGCGAATTTTAAAATCTCAGTATGACATTAGCGGAAATTGCAACAGTATCAGGTAAGGGGGGGCTTTTTAAGGTAGTTGCACCAACTAAATCAGGTGTAATACTAGAGTCGATGGACGACACGAAAACAAAATTGGTTGCAACAACAAGTCACCGTCTATCCCTGCTCAACGAAATTTCAATTTATACTACAACAAAAGAAGGAACAGTCGGCCTTGAAAATATTCTTAAGAAAATCCACGCTGAATTTGGTAACGACCTCGGTGTAGACATAAATTCTGATGCTTCGGAATTAAAAGCTTTTCTGAAGTCTGTCCTGCCGGAATACGATGAGTCGCGTGTATATGTATCAGATATAAAAAAATTGGTTCGCTGGTATGATACCATTCTGAAATATGTACCCGAATTGCTTACCGAGCCCGTTACAGAAGATGAAAAACCTGAAGACAAGGAGAAGCAGGAAAACAAATAATACAGCCTAAGCTATTGGCCGGGAGTTAACTAAAGCTTTCAGCCTTATCAACCATATTCATTGAGCCAACAAAAAATGCGGTTCGCTGATGCAAGTCTTTTAACTCAATATCAAGGATCCGACCTTTCCCATCAGAAGCTTTACCACCAGCTTGTTCTGCGACAAATGCCAAGGCATTGCATTCGTACATCAATCTGAGTTTACCATTTGGATCTTTCGCTGTTGAAGGGTAAAAATAAATGCCCCCTTTCATAAGATTTCTATGGAAATCGGCTACCAACGACCCAATATATCGCGCAGTGTAGTGGTTATCCTTGCAATATTTAACATACGCCGTAACAGACGGAAGAAATGAGTTAGCTGATCCTTCATTAACGGAATATATTCTCCCATCAACAGGCATTTTCATATCAGGGTGTGAAAGGAAGTATTCTCCCAGTGTAGGCTCATATGTAAAACCATTAACCCCGTGTCCTGTCGTGTAAACAAGCATGGTCGAAGAACCATATAGCACATATCCCGCGGCCACTTGCTCTGAACCCTTTTGCAGGATATCGATTTCCTGAATAGGCGTTCCGGCCTTACTCTTTCTTCTGTAGATAGAAAAAATCGTTCCTATCGAAACGTTCACATCTATATTAGATGAACCATCGAGTGGATCGATAGCGATTACGTACTGACCTTCATTGTTAAGATCAACGAACGATTCTGATTCCTCTGAAACTAATGCACAAACTTCCCCGCCTTTTGCCAGTGCACGGGTAAACCGAATATTGGCTAACACATCCAGCTTTTGCTGATCATCGCCCGCCATGTTTTGAGATCCTACTGCCCCCATCAAATCGATCAGCCCTGCTTTATTTACTTCTCGGTTAACCACTTTTGATGCAAGGGCGATATCGCGTAGCAACTGGGACAACTCACCACTGGCGAATTGAAATTGTGATTGATTATTCTTAATAAAACGATCTAACGCCGTTCCAATCGAGTGTGCAATTCTTGATGATTCGATACTTGGTGTGCTAGCATTATTGGCTGATCTTTGCATGTTTTTATAATTGAATCAAAGTTAACCCACGATCGACTTTTTACAACGCTCATGAAGGTATTTAAATTTGGTGGAGCCTCACTCAAAAATGCAGATGGTGTACAAAATGTAGCCGCTGTTATTCTCACGGACTCGCCCGCAAATCTGTTGGTAGTGGTTTCAGCACTCGGCAAAACAACGGATATGCTTGAGCGAATCGTAACACTGTGCGGTCTCAACCAGGAATTCGGGCAAACCCTTCAATCGTTGAAGAATTATCACTATGAAGTTATTGAAAACCTATTTCAGGATAACAAAGTGGTAATCTCAGAGGTCGAAAAGGTGTTCACCGACATTGAAAATCAACTTACCAAACTCGCTGAACCTGACCAGATTTATGATCAGGTTGTTTCGCAAGGTGAGATGATTTCCTCGATTATCCTTCACCATTATCTTGTAGAAAGAAAAGCTCCAAGCTATTGGATTGATTCGCGCGATTTCATTGTCACTGATAAAACGTTTCGGGAGGGAAAAGTAAACTGGGAAGGGACCTTCAGCAGTATGGAGCCGTTAAAAAAAATGCTTCAGAAAAATCTGATAATAGCCCAGGGATTTATCGGACGAACCGAAGACGGATTAACGACCACACTTGGACGCGAAGGATCTGATTTCTCCGCTGCAATTTTTGCGTCATGCCTCAATGCTTCTTCTGTAACGATCTGGAAAGATGTTGCGGGCGTCATGAATGCGGACCCAAGAAAATTTCCAAATGCAGTCGTCTTTAGTGAATTACCTTTCAAGGAAGCCGCGGAAATGACATACTATGGTGCCTCTGTAATCCATCCGAAAACGATAAAGCCGTTGGCCAACAAAGGCATTCCTCTTCTTGTGAAAAATTTTGATGATCCTTCTTTACCGGGCACCAGGATACATGAATGTATAGTGGAGCATCTTCCGCCGTTAATTGTACTCAAAGAAAATCAATGTCTGATCTCTTGTAAGGTTACTGACTATACTTTTATCTCCGAAGAACAATTGAGTATCATCTTCAGTCTCTTACTGGAATTAAATGTCAGAATTAATGTCATGCAAAACTCAGCAATTTCCTTCTCCTTTTGTATCGACTTCCGCGAAAGCAAAGTTACCCGGCTTATTGAAAAACTTCAACGAACGTTTGAAGTGTATTACAATACCGGACTTACCCTTGTCACTGTAAAAAACTATGACGCAATCATCTCCGAAAAATATCGTAAAATGCCGGGAGTTTTGCTGGAACAATCATCACGCTCTACTTTGCAGGTACTCTTAAAAAAATTCTAAAGAGAAAAGAAAACAGTTAAAAGCCGAAAATGCTTTTTTAAGTAACTTGTCATAAATGAATATTCTTGTTGTTTATTATTCTCAATCAGGGCAGCAATTAGCCATCCTTCAATCTTTAACCAGCCCTCTTTTGGAAGCTGGTCATTACGTTCACTTTGAAGAAGTAAAGCCAATTGAAAAATATCCATTTCCCTGGAGCGCTTACCAGTTCTTTAATGCGTTTCCCGAAACCTTCAATCAAAAACCCCTGGCTTTAAATAGCTTCTCAGCAAATGCCTTTGAGGCTTTTGACCTTGTAATCCTTGGATATCAACCCTGGTTCCTTACCCCTTCACGCCCCATTAGTTCTTTTCTTCAGAGTGAAGCAGGTAAAAAAATACTTGAAAACAAACCTGTGGTTACGATATTAGGTTGTCGCAATATGTGGCTTGGCGCGCAGGAAAAAGTAAAGCGAAGGCTTTCGGATGCGCAGGCAAAACTGGTTGGACACATTGCATTGGTTGATCGATCCGGTAACCTTACGAGTTTGGTCACGATCCTTAGGTGGATGCTTACCGGTAAGAAAGAGGGGTTCCTGTTTTTTCCTCCGGCAGGGGTTTCAAAGCACGATATCGACGATGCCTCTTCATTTGGCCGGAGCATAAAACATGCCCTTGAATCCAATAACTTCAGCAGGTTACAAGAAACATTAAACGAGCAAGGTGCAATCGAGGTGAAACCAAGTCTGATATTACTGGAGAAACGGGGTCAAAAAGCGTTTTCAGTATGGTCAAGATTCATTGCCTCCGGCGGCTCGCTATATTCAACCGGAAGAAAGATCAGAGTCTATACTTTCCTATATCTGCTTCTTCCTTCAATCTTTGTACTTTCTCCCCTGTTATGGCTTCTCTCCCAAATCATGTTGATCGTAAAACGCAATGAACTTCTGGATGAAGTAATCTATCACAAACAGAACTCATTCCGATAAATCTCCAATAGATAAAACAAACGCTCTGCTGAAAAGCTTCGTATCTTTACTTCAAAATATTACAATAGAGGTCAGAAACCGGCATTTGATAGTTCCTTGCATAGGGTTCGAGAGTTTTAATTCTTACCAGAAAAAAGTACTTTCGGGGCTTCGAATTTTTAATAAAATTATAATTAGTCTAAAAATAGCGCGCTGAGGATGAACAGGAGTGTTTACATTACGAGAATAGCTAGTTTTTTACCCAATGATCCCGTCTCCAACGATGAAATGGAGAATATTTTAGGTCTTATTAATGATCAATCTTCAAAAGCAAAACCACTGATTTTGAGGAATAATCAGATAAAAACAAGGTATTACGCTTTGGATCGGCAGGGGCGTGCCACGCATACTAATTCTGAGCTGACCAAAGCGGCAATCTCGGGGCTTTTTGACGACGCGTTTAAAATTGATGATGTTGAAATCCTCTCCTGCGGAACAACTTCACCCGATCAGGTTTTGCCAGCACACGCGGCTATGGTTCATGGCCTGCTTGGCAGTCATCCGGTTGAAATTAATTCAACCTCAGGCGCCTGTAGCGCAGGAATACAAGCACTTAAGTTCGGGTACCTTTCCCTTCTATCCGGTAGTGCAGAAAATGCAGTCTGTACGGGTTCTGAGCGGTTTTCCATATGGATGCTAGCCAAATATTTTAAGGAAGAAGCAGCAAAAGTAGCACAGTTGGAAGGCGATGGCATTATAGCTTTTGAGAAGGATTTCCTTCGGTTTATGCTTTCCGACGGGGCTGGTGCCGCATTACTGCAGACAACTCCCAATGCCACAGGAATATCCCTGAAAATAGAATGGCTTGAGCAACGTTCGTTTGCGCATGAATTACCCACCTGTATGTATGCTGGTGCCATAAAGGATTCTTCAGGGGAATTTGTGGGTTGGAGTGATATGGAGCAGGATCAATGGACAAGCCAATCCGTGTTTGCCATTAAACAAGACACAAAGCTTCTGGGCGAATTCATAGTCAGGAAAGGTGGAGAACTCCTGAAGAAAATAGTGGACAAAAAGAATTTTGATGTTGAAGACGTTACCTATTTTTTACCCCATCTTTCCTCCCAATATTTTGCATCGAGAATTGAAAAAGAACTGGCTTTGCTAGGTATGAATATTCCTGCCTCAAAATGGTTTACCAATTTAACGTGGGTAGGAAATGTTGGAGCTGCCTCGCCTTTTCTCATGCTGGAAGAATTATTTCATTCCGGAAAGCTGAACAAAGGAGACAAACTATTGATGATGGTTCCGGAAAGTGCCCGCTTTAATTATGCATATGCACTATTGACTGTGGTTTAATGTACTGACCAAAATATTTCATTGATGATTTAACTTTTCCGCTATGAACAAAGAGCAAGTGCCACAAGATCAGGAAAACCTCAATGAAGGGAAATTGGCAAAACTGTACTATGCTACTGATGAAAAGGGACACTATGTAAAAGTAAACAGCATTGGATGGGAGCCTGAAACAGTAGCCATGCAGCAGGCATGGGACGTAGTGAATGATGAAGTCCAGGATGCTTTAAAGAAAGTTATCGCCGGAACAGCCAGTCCGTTGTTATACTTCATCAAAAAAAATATCATGACGCCGGCAATGGTAGCAAGTTATGCAGGCAACCTTACGCTTATGGTGCACCTGCATTGTAATCCCTTCTTTTTTAAAAGGCTAAGTCGCAAAATGCTTGAGAAATACGCTTACACATTTCGGATTACGGTTGAAGAATTAACCGATATCGAACAACTTAAAAAACATGTCCGTTAACTTTATCCATAAGCAATCAGCACACTGTGAAAGTGGTGTAGTTTCAAATTTACTCCGGTTCCACGGGCTGGAGTTCGATGAACCTATGGTTTTTGGTATTGGCTCAGGTTTGTTTTTTTCGTATCTGCCCTTTATCAGGGTTAACGGTATGCCTGTTACCGCCTACCGTATCTGGCCAGGAGAGATCTTCAAACGTTTTTCTGACCGGATAGGGATAAAGATTGAACGGAAGAAGTTTTCCAGTCCGGAGAAGGCTATGGCAGAACTGGATAAGATGCTGGACAAGGGTCAGCCTGTGGGCATGCTTACATCGGTATTTTATCTTAATTACCTTCCCGCTGCATATCGTTTTCATTTCAATGCACATAATATTATTGTATACGGTAAGGAAAACGGTCACTACCTTGTAAGCGACCCTGTGATGGAGTATACGACCACAATTTCTCACGAGGATCTGGTTCGTGCGCGTTTTGCAAAAGGGATGCCTGAACCCAGCGGACGAATGTACTATCCTATAAAAGTACCAGGTGAATTTCAACTGGAAAAGGCAATCTGGAAAGGTATCAGGCAGACCAGCGATCACATGTCACGTATACCGATGCCGTTAGTCGGGGCAAAAGGAATGCAGTACCTGGCAAAACGCTTACGTCAGTGGCCTGCCAAGCTTGGTGATCGAAAAGCAATTTTATGGCTTGGAAATGTGATCAGAATGCAGGAAGAAATTGGCACTGGCGGCGCAGGGTTTCGTTTTATTCACGCAGCTTTTTTAGACCAGGCAAGTGCCAGGCTTCATGATGAAAAACTTTTTGACCTCTCTCAGCAACTTACTAAAAGCGGTGACGCACTAAGGAACTTTGCTTATTATGCAGGGAGGGTGTGTAAGAATCGAAAATCGGATACAAAAACTTTTGCTGAATTGGGTGATATGCTGGACGCATGTGCCAGGGAAGAACAATCAATTTTTACATCACTGTATGAAGTGAGCAAATCCAAATGACCAGTATCGTTAAGCTTGATCATCTTATAAAAAAGTATCATCAATCCAGCAAACCTGCTGTGTCGAACGTCACTCTTGAAATTCCGGAAGGAGCGGTTTTTGGGTTGCTCGGTCCCAATGGCGCCGGTAAATCAACGACGGTTATGATTTTATGCGGATTGCTACGGCCCGATTCAGGTAGCGTTTCCGTGATGGGTTTAAATATGCAGGAACAGGGCTCTGATGCCCGAAAGCTAATTGGAGTTGCACCGCAGGAAATCGCCCTTTTTCCAAGTCTAACTGCATACGAAAATTTATTCTACTTTGGACGGATGTACAATCTTTCTTCCAACGTAATCCGCGATCAAATAAAAAAATACCTCGAAGTTTTTGGATTGACTGAAAAAGCTAATAAACCAGTTTTCACGTTTTCCGGAGGCATGAAGAAAAGATTAAATCTCATCGCCGCCTTGTTGCACAAACCCAAATTGGTGATTCTCGATGAACCTACCGCTGGTGTTGATGTTCAGTCTCGAAACATGATTCTTGATTTTCTGACAGAACTAAAAGCCGGTGGCACCACCATAATTTATTCTTCCCACGTATTAGAAGAGGCCGAACGAATTTGTTCTCACCTCGGAATAATTGATGAAGGTAAACTCCTTGTTTCCGGCACACGTGCCGAGGTAATGGTAGCACATCCTGAGTGTAAGAACCTCGAGCAATTATTTCTAAAGCTTACTGGCAAAAATATCCGCGATTGAAAATACTGGCCACGATATATAAAGAGTTTTTGTTACTGATCCGCGATCCTGGTGGCATGGCCTTAATCTTCATCATGCCATTGTCTCTTGTTATTGTGATGGCGCTTGTACAGGATGCGCCTTTTCGTGACTACCAGGAAATTCAGCTGGATGTGATACTTGTTGATCAAGACGCTGATTCGCTAAGCGTAAAAGTAATCGAAGCGTTTAAAGCATCAGCGAATGTAAACCTCATTATAAAAACCGACACGGCGGAGGCCAAAAGACTTGTGCAAGCGGGTGACTATAAAGCAGCAATCTTTATCCCCAAGTACGCGAGCGAAACATTACGGATGAAATCGCGCGAGCTCATTACCACCGTGTTTTCTAACTTTGGATTGCCCGTCGCTCCCTCTGATTCCACCGGTGTATCAACCATAGAACTAAAAATATTTTTTGACCCTGCTATCAAAGCGAACTATCAGCAAACCCTCTCTACTTCTATCGAAAAAATTATTGCCACTGTTCAAAGTGAGTGGATCCTCGAAGAACTTCAGATTCAACTGGGTGATGGCCGTGAAAACGCAAAAAAAACTGAATTGGATTTATCACAAATTATTCAGGTGAGCCATCGTTACGCGTCAACCCACAAGTACCAGGGACTAATGCTCAATTCCGTGCAGCATAATGTACCGGCATGGACAATGTTTGCCATGTTTTTCATTCTATATCCCCTTGCCGGAAACTTTATCAAAGAACGCGAGGAGGGCAGTATGCTTCGCCTGCGCCTTATTTCTGGTTCTCAATTTCCGGTAATCGCAGGAAAATTTGCTTTTTATTTCTTTGTATGCATGACGCAATTCCTGATGATGATTGCAGTAGGTATTTTTGTCATGCCTTTATTAGGCCTCAGTAAACTAGTTTTAGGGGGAAACCCTTTGTTAATATTGCTTACCGCCTCCTGTGTCGCCATGGCTGCAACTGGCTATGGTCTACTAATTGCCGTTTTCTTCCGTACCGCGCAACAAGCACTTTCGTTCGGGTCTGTATCTGTAGTTATCCTTTCTGCAATTGGTGGCGTATGGGTTCCAGCTTATGTAATGCCCGAAATTTTACAAAACCTCAGCCGATTTTCACCCATGAATTGGGGATTAGAATCCTTTAATGACTTATTTTTACGACAGGCATCAATTTACACCATTTTACCTAATGTCCTGAAACTCGTGAGTTTCGCCCTGGTTACAGTTTCCGCCAGCGTTTTAATTCATAAATCCAGGACGGTGGTATAATGCCAACAAATTACCACGACATGCAGCAATCTATTGAAGAGCTTACGAAAGAACTCCACGAAGAATTGATTAAACAATTGAACCTGGAAGAAATGCTTCCGGAATCATTCGACGAAAATACTCCGCTTTTTGGAGAAGGACTTGGACTCGATTCTATCGATTCCCTTGAGTTAGTGGTTCTGCTGGACCGAAACTACGGTATCAAATTAAAGGACCCCAAAGAGGGACGCCATATCTTTTACAGCATCCGTACGATGGCGGAGTATATCCATGCTAATAGAGTACAGGCATGAGTCAACGTGTGTTTATCACAGGTTTTGGCTTAATCTCGTCGATCGGTAGAAACAAAGAAGAAAATTTACAATCACTATTACACCGACGATGTGGGTTTGGTGACCTCGATATTCTTGACACCATTCATCATAAGACCTTACCTTCCTGTGAAATTAAACTTAATGACCATGAACTTTGCGAGGCTGCCGGCGTTTCTCAAGGCAAAGGGTTTACACGAACTACATTGCTCGGCTTAATCGCGCTGAACGAAGCTATCCGTTCGGCAAATCTCTCACTTTCAGAGGTTCAACAAGCGGGATTGCTTTCTTCAACTACGACTGGAGGGATCCGTGAGTTTGAGCAATATTTTTATAATTTGTTGGATATAAAGCAAACAGGTGAATTTGAACAATTCACTGACACGGCTAATCCCGGAGAGCATGTTGAACGCATGGCAGATCACCTGGGTATAAAAAAATATATCGGAACCATAAGCACTGCCTGCTCTTCTTCGGCGAATGCAATCATGCAGGGAACTCAGTTAATAAAAAGTAATAAACTAGATTGTGTTATCTGCGGTGGCACAGAAGCGTTGTCGAAGTTTACACTCAATGGATTCAATTCACTGATGATTATCGATCCAAAACATTGCCGGCCCTTTGACATCTCTAGAAATGGATTGAACCTTGGCGAAGGTGCTGCTTACCTGGTGCTCGAGTCTGAGACAATAGTAAACCAAAAAAAGAAAAAGCCGATTGCGGAGGTTAAGGGCTACGGTAATGCCAACGATGCCTTCCACCAAACCGCGTCGTCACCGGAAGGAACGGGGGCGCTACACGCGATGAAGGGTGCCCTTTCACTTGGGGGTATTACACCCGAAAATGTAGACTATATCAATGCACACGGTACAGCCACAGAAAATAATGATCTATCCGAAGGGATTGGGATACAGCGACTTTTCGGAGAAAATGTTCCCGATTTCAGCTCCACAAAACCGTATACCGGGCATACACTTGCCGCAGCGGGTAGTATTGAGGCGGCGTATTGTCTTTTGGCTCTTCAGCATCAGACCATCTGGCCAAGCCTTAACTTTAACAACCAAATGCCGGAGCTAAATATTTCACCGGTCAAAGAATTAAAGCATAAAGTATTGAAAAATGTTTTATCGAACTCTTTTGGATTTGGGGGCAATACTTCATCATTACTTTTCGGTTTAGTTTAAGGCTGAAGGGGATGGAGTATTTTATAAACGGAGTCGGTATTATCTCACCACAAAAAACATTTGACAATGACGTCTTCCTGAATGACATTTCTGTTTATCCCAACAATGTTCTCAGGTGCATTACTCCAGATTTTAAAAATTTCATTAATCCAATTCAACTCAGGAGGTTAAGCCGGATGTTACGCATCGGATTGACGGCCTCAAAGATTTGTTTAACAGATGCAAATATCGATAGGCCTACTGGTATTATTACTGCAACGGGGTATGGTTTTTTGGAAGAGACCGAAAAATTTCTGACTGAACTATTAGAACGCAGAGAAAAGCAACTAACACCTACTTATTTTATGCAAGGCACTTACAATGCCCTTGCGGGATTAGTTGCTCTTTCCATGAAATGCACAGGTTATAACAACACGTTTGTAAGCAAAGGCTTTGCTTTTGAAAATGCTCTTCAGGATGCAATGCTGCAACTTGCAGATGATCCGGGTGGCAACTTCCTGGTTGGCGCATTTGATGAAGCCGCTTCCGTCCAGTACAAAACCGGAATGCGCGATAAATACTACAAATCCGAATGGGTACAAAACCTCGATCTCTTTGAAAGTAAAACGATCGGAACTCTTCAGGGAGAGGGCGCTGCATTTTTTAATATTGCTACCTATCCATCTCCACGTACCTGGTGCCAGCTAACCGATTTAAAAATGGTGTATAGCCCTACCGATGCAAAAGAACTTTCGGAAGAATTAAAATCTTTTTTAACTGTAAACAATATAACACCCAATGCAGTTGACGTTTGGATAAACGGCGTAAGCGGCGATATTGAGCGCGATTATCTCCTCACTAACATCGAAAATTCGGTACTACAGAAAACACCACAGCTTCGACACAAGCATTTGAGTGGTGAATATTGCACTGCCGTTTCATTTGCACTATGGCTGGGAGCATCGATTCTAAAAAAACAATTCATCCCTGATGTTGTAAAGGTTCCCACACTTGCCTTTCCTCAAGTACTGGAAACTGTATTAATCATCAATCAATACATGAGCAAGAATTACTCATTTCTGCTACTAAAACGTCACTAGTTGCCACCACTGCTTTTTTCCGTATCCTTGATTAATCGAATTGACATAAACCCAAGAATGCCGATAACCAAAACTACAGCAGTCCAGATAAATACTTTTGAGGTAAAAAACGTAAAGGCAGGCTCCACCGTGTCTTTTGGATAAATACTAATCGCACCCATCTCCAATTCAACAGCATCAGAAGGAACCATATCTTTGAAAAACGCAAGATCATAATCAGCGGCCGCCATTCTTTCCTCACCGAATTTAATGACATATTGGGTATTAGCTTTCAAATAGGCAATTAGGTAGCGATTTAGAAAATAGGCATTGCAGAAGTCAACATCCAGCGGAGGACTATCTTTGTTCTCAATAACCAACAATAGATCACTCGATTTACTACCCGGTAGTTCTATGCCTGTAAACTTTTGTGAATTCAATTCAACTTCCTGGAGAAGGTCATAGTATTTTTCAGTCTTTCCTTTCTTAAGCGTTCGTTCCTTTTTTTCGTACAGGAAGGCTTTCCGCCGGAAAAAAGGAACTCCCTTCATCGCCAACTCTAAACGGTCGATCACCCGAAGTGTATCAAAATAAAGATGCAAGTATGTATTCTTCTCTGATATACTATCAGCCTTGACAATTTTATGAAGAGGTATTGAAGTATATTTTCCACTTTCATTCCTAACCTCGAAGTAACCGGCACTTAAAATATTCAATGGAGCACTGGTTGAATCTGAAATTCTAAGGGAGAAGTAGCGATAATTACTCAAGGGGAAATCCACAATTTTTACCTCCGATGTGGCGTTTTTATTTGAACTTGGCTGTAGGAAAAATTTCTCTTTTAAAGCGAACCAATGTTCCAGATCGTCACTTCCGAGCAGCGTTGCTTCCTTGGTTACATCGGCATTTTTGATAATGAGATTGATATTATTCAGAAGTTTCTGTTCCGGATTGAAGAGGGTCATAGCGGTGCAGCAACCCGCGATCTGTTCTTTTTTAAGGATCTCATATTCTTTAAACACCTGCGAATGTTGATTTGGGATTTCCTCTTCAAACAAAAACGGAACCTCTTTATTTCCTTTATCAAAAATTCTGATATTGGAAAAGGTGGCGTTTAAATGAACAGAAGCATCTGGAGAAATTGCTATCCGGTAAAAACCATCCTTCTGAATGGCCGGTAGCATTGCTTCACCCGAAAAAGACTGGGCGTGAACAACAAGAACCTTGAAGAAGAAAAAACCAATAAACAGATTTACTCTCATACTTCACCTCCTTTTACTTCACCTGGCACTTCATCTGCCAAGAGAAGCTTCTTTAACCGTTGATACATAAACGAAACGACTAACAATAAAATCCCGAGGGAAATAAAAGCTGCAATCTTACCGCCTTCTGAAATCCCCCTGATATCGACCAGGAATAGCTTCAGCAGGGTAATTAGAAATAAAGTCAACGATATAATACGAAGATGTTTTTTCTTCAATTTTAGACCAATTGCAATAAGCACGAAAGACGTAAGACCCCAGAGAATGGGAAATCCGATTTTATGATTCTGATTGAGAATACTGTTGATGGATGAATTCTGATCATATGCCAGAAGTAATACGATATGATCCAACTCTGCACTGGCAATAAACACAAAGAAAAAGACGTAAAACCAGGAGTATAGATTATAAGTACTATTATTAAACTCCGTAAGTCGCTGCATCTTTCTTAAACTCAATGCCGCTACCATAATTAAGACTATGACCAGCACGTAATGAAATACAAATCCGGTTGGCGACGCGAGCGAATTAAGGTAGTCATTTCTCGCAATCAGGATTTCCCCATGGTAAAAGAAAAGGTAAAGGACTATTGCAAATGCACCCCAGAAAGAGAATGCTCTACGGGTAACCTCGTGAATAACCAATCGGTTTTCGACCAGGAGCAGCACCAGGATAAACACCATGTTGTAAGCACCAAGAATAATATTTTGGGCTTCATACGAAAACCCGTTTTCAAATAAATGATGCCGGAGTTCAAGTAGTTGAGACGCATACAAGACTACTACTCCGCCAAAAGTCAAAATTGTTTTATATAATCTGACATTTTCAACATCTTCTTCTTTCTCAAATCTCAACAAATAGATTGTGAATGCGATAGACGCCAACGCAAACAATCCCGTTATATAACCCTTGTTAAAAACTATACTGATCTCCTGATCCGAATTGTACAGCAAATAGATCTGCTCCCAATCCATAAAAAGACTTATGATCATCAACCCCATGACCAAAATAGATCCCAACTTCATCAGACGTATACCCGATTTTTGAGATAGCCACAAGAGCAATACCGCTTCAGCAGCCCAAAAAAGTGTTATGTAATTTCCTTCAAGTTGAACCGGGGCAGCAAGACTTATAAAGGTTAGTACCAGTCCGATTAATAAGAATACAAGGTTTTTATCAACACTAACCTTCTTATACAACGTATAGGCAAAGACAAAATTAAATAATCCTAACACTGCTGTAAACAATCCTTTATACACTGCACCAGTTGGATTGCTCAACACTATCATACCCACTGCATAATAGAAAAAAGTATTGCTGAGTAAAATTCCAATTTCAATCGCCTTAAACTGAGTCTTCTCTTTGATATTGTTTACAATATTCATAGCGAAAAAAACCAGATAGAAGAGTGTCGAAAAAATCATTGCCCCAACAATCATTGAGGTATCCTCTGCATCGAATTTCACACCAAGCCAGGAACCAAAAAGAATGATTGTAAATACATAACAGATAATATTTACAGGATTCCATTTCTTATAGTACGCCAACGCCAGCATGCCAATATCCAATATAAGAATGTACGTAAAGAGGATTACATAATTACCTTCGCCAGTACTTACCATAAAGGGCGAAGCAAAGCCACCCAAAATAGAAAGTATGGCAAGCTCCATACGATTGTATCCCAGAGATAAAACCACAGTGAATGCTGTGATCACGAGCATTAAGATAAATGCTGCTGCCGGGCTAAAGAGACCATACTCATGAAAAGCTATTGCTATCGTTAAATACAAAACTGCAATACCACCGCCTACCAACACAGAACTAAAGCCGGCGAAAGTTTTTCGCATGTAGTGTGCTACGCCAAGCAGCAATCCACCACAGGCAATGCCGATGCAGACTCTTCCAATCTCATTAATCCAGTCCTGATCAATCGCATACTTTACAAAAAATCCGATACCCAAAACCAGAATTCCTATACCAATCTTGTTTGCAAGATTCTCACCTATAAATTTTTCCAAATCCGGATTGCGCTCAAAGAAACCGGGACGGGCAGGCTTTTGGGTTTTCGTAACAGGAGGTCTTAACGGCCGCTGTGAAGTCGGAGCGGAAATCACATCCGGGAACCTAATCTGCTCAGGTTTCTTTACTTCCTGCTTTTTAAATTCCTCATCTACGGGCTCAATCTTTTCTTTGGCAATAACGGGGCGACTCGCAGGAATTGTTGTTGGTATGATTTCGCCATCAGATTGTTTTGCTGATTTTTGTACCGCGCCTTGTTCGATACGGGCTTTTTTAAGCTCCGCAGAAATAATATCAATTTTCTGCTGCAGCGCATCGAACCTGGCCGAGAGTGAATTTCGGAGGTTCAAAATCAGTACAATCAGGGTTATGGCAAGGAGAAAGAAAATAACTTCCATAGTTATGAATTATTTCACAGAATAGGTTTAACAGTTACGAGCAGTATTGACCAGACAACTGCCGATGGCGCTTCTCATCGTAAACGACGTTTTTTGAGGATTGAAAAGAGGGGTAATGTTCATGCTTTCAAGATAAATAAAAGTAACTATACTTTTTAATTTTAGGAACCCTCGTCCCCATTTGAAAAAATACAATTATGACAGCAAAACAATCGATCAGCGCTCTTTTTATGTTTCTTATTGTCACCACGGAAGCGGTTGCTCAGGAAACGTATGCCGAAAAATTAGGTTTCCCCAAAGGGGCTAAAGTACTAATTCTACACGTTGATGACGCCGGCATGTCGTGGGATTCGAATGAGGGTGCAATTCAGGCGATTGACAAAGGTGTTGCGAACTCAGTAAGTGTAATGATGCCATGTCCCTGGGTACCGGGCTTTGTCAAATATTTAAAACAACATCCTTCGGTTGATGCCGGGCTACACCTTACGCTCACTGCAGAATGGAAGGATTATCGCTGGGGTCCGCTTACCGGAAAGCCATCATCGCCTGGTCTTGTAGACAATGAAGGAGCACTGTGGCCATCGGTTGCGGATGTTGTAAAAAATGCAAAGCCTCAGGAAGTAGATGCTGAAATCCGTGCGCAGTTGGAGCGTGCAAGAACGATGGGATTTGAACCCACGCACCTTGACTCCCATATGGGCACCTTGTTCGCAACACCAGAGTTTATACAAGTCTATATTCGATTAGGTATCGAAAATAAAATTCCAATTATGATGCCCGGTGGACATAACACTATGATTGGAAAGCAATTAAAAACCACTCCTGAATTACAAGCCCAACTATTGGAAGTTGGAAAAATGCTATGGTCTTCAAACTTACCTGTGTTGGACGATTTACATAATGTTAGCTACGGATGGAACTATCCAAAAAATAAAACGCTACGTGATCGCGACCTACAAAAGTTTGCTACCTCAAAATACATTGAAACCATTGGCGAACTGAAACCGGGTTTAACAATGGTCATTATGCATTGTACCGCTCCAACACAAATATTTGGAATGATTTCCGATTCTGGTATGATCCGCAAGGGAGATATGCTAGCCATGATGGATCCGGTATTCAAGAAATTTCTTGATGAAGAAGGAATCATCTTAACAACGTGGCGGGAAATAATGAAAAGGCGACAGGAAGTGAAATAGGGTTCTTCAATCAAAACCCATCATCTTCTTCCTTCTTTACCTCATTTGCTTTTTTAATCATTGTCGAGCCTTCGCTCAGACTATAGGGAACATCGTTTTCGAAATATTCTCTGCGGAAGCGGTTGATAAAGGCGAGTGTTTCATCATCACTACCCGGAACAAACGCTACTTCACCAAACTTCACTTTCCCCGCGTTTGTTCGCTTCGAAATAATTGAATTAAACTCAGCGTTTGAAGATTGAACTAAAAGGCGGTTGTCTTCCAGTCCGAAATAATACCAGGCTTCAGGCGATGCCTTAATAAAAACATGGAATACAGGAGCACCGTCCTCACTTTTCTTTATTTCCATAAACCCTTCGAAAGAACCGTTAATGTCAGTCCGGGCAATATTTGATATACCAAGTTTACCCTCACTGAAGAAAGCTTTGTGTTTCGGTGACCACTTCAGGTTCACGTTAGAGAATACAAGCGGTTTAACCAGCTGCGGAATCGTACCCAACGAAACATAACCCTGTAAACTTTTGGTTTCATAATCTTTTACCGCGCGCTCACCGATAATATCTGCAATTTTGTATAATAACTCCGTTTGATCGCCAAGTCCCTCGTCTGCACCTTCATTATTGATAACATCCATAATCTGTTTGCCCATAAGATCAAAGGCCTGAATGGGTACACTAGAATCCACCATCAAAAATGAATTCATTTTAATCTCATTCGTTTCGAGATTTCCTTGTCCGAGGGCAGATGACGTGATATTAAAGTCTTTTGTTCCCGGGAAAAGATTGACCGGCCCTTCAAACCGAACCTGCATAGTTTCATCCTTGTAGGCAAATACTTTCCCCGAAAGTTTGTTACCTGCTGCCTTTTCCATGTCTTCAATCATAAACTCCCTGGTGGCGGTGTCGTAATAGAGCTTTCCCTCTGGCAGGAAAAAGTCGTCATCATCCTCATCTTTTTTATCGCTCAGGAAGGTGATATAAAGATCATTATCGGCGCTCCCCACATGCAAGCCGGCATTAACCATTTTACCTTCCTCTGTGATGGCACTTTTGAAATCGATAAGCACATCAGTCTCATCACCCGTTTGGTCATACTTAATCCATGTATTATAATTTTTTATTCGCTTGATGTCCAGTTTTACAAAACCGGTAAGTTGCAATGCAGGCCGTGTCGCATACATGATCATATCGCCTTTATAAAACATACCTGCCCCGAGGACAAGATTTTCCCTGTCAAAAACAGCGCCGGTTGCCACGGTTTGCATAGTGGCCGCAGATGACTTCCTCCGGCTTGAGCGTTTTGACTGCTCTACTTCCGAAATAGGCTCAAGATGAAAGTCGGTCATCTTGATAGCGAATGTATCATTCAAAAAATTAACATATTGGTAAGTAGCGTACCCGGTAAACTCTTTTCGGGATATAATATCCACCACACCCTCCGTTAGCCGGTGATAGCCATTAAGAGTATCAAGAATAATTGTAGTGTTTTTTAATGTGCCTATTTTTGCATTCTCAAGAATAAGCACTTCGTTATTTTCGGGAGTAATTTTAGCGTCTGCGACGATGATATACGGGATACCGCTTACCTTTAATTGTTGTTTATTTAAATCATACTCCGCACTCGCAGCATTAAAACGCAGGGAGTCCAGATCTTTTCGGGTGGTGTAGAAATATGAATTTTCAATAGGCACATCGGCATCTTTGCTCATCGTAATTTTTTGAGCATTGAGATCCCATCGCATTTTCGGTATGGATGTCTTGAACTGCGCAAAGGGGAAAGCAATTGCCGCTACTCCTTCAACCTCCGGACTAATATCAGCGTAGTTTTGTTCGAGGTTAAATTTCAGGCGTATGTCATTTCCCTGCAACAGAGGTTTCTCAGCATCCAGGGAATTAACTTTAAACCTGGCATGACGCGCTCCAAAATCGTTCGACGTGAAATTCATATCGCGTGATATCAATTCCGTTCCCCGTGTCTCGAGCTTACCCGCGCCCCCTACACCATCTTTCGAAATGGTGACTGTACCCCGCATTTGGGCGGATCCGTCATAAAAACTAAAAGGTGCTTTGGTATTTTTGATCTTCATCTGATCAAGTTTTGGATACCATTTCATATCAAAGTCTTCGAGTACCGCATCGGGAAACTTTACCGCGCCAAATTGTTTTTCTACAATACTTGCCTGAGAGCCTTTTGCTATTACTGAATCCGGGTAGAAGATAAAATCATTTGCAGAAATTGATGCCGCCAAAAATTCTATCGTCCCTGCCCCACGTAATCCTCTGCTGTTCATGGTAAGATCACCTTTCATTTTTCCATCCCCATTATAAAGCTGGTAACCACCCGGAGGAATAATGTGCTCAAAGCCAAGCGATTTATCCGGTTGTGTGTGCAATTGTTCCTTGAATCCAGGAAACATACCACTTGAAACAAAAGTACCTCCAAATCTAATCGCCGCCGGATCAGCATTGTTTAAACTATCTAACTTGAAAGGCGGCACGACGAAAAACATAGACTTGTCGTAAACGCCACCCAGTACTTCCTCACGATCAAAATATATTACTCCCCCTGCCGCAGCATCCAACCTTGGATATTGTCCATCTTTGCGTTTCCCGGACTTGTTGCTGGATCTGCTAATAAATAACGTTCCTGACGATTTAGACTGATCACCTAATCCACCAACAGCAGACGCGGTTGAATCACCGCCAACCATAGAGTTGTTGATCTTTCGTCGCATGGTCTGCCCTCGCGCATTCGTCTCCGTAATAAAAAAATTAATGGAGTCAATATGCGTTAGGCTAATAAAGAAGCTATCGTATTTAAGCGTAAAGCCTTTACCACTAATTTCGAAATTCCCAGCATTGATAGTACCATCGAACTTGATATCCCGGTTTTGAAGTATGGTTATGACACTACTATCAGGTTCAATCCTTACATTAAGCGAATCACTCACTTTAAATTCTTCTACACCCCGCACTATCATGTAACGCTCCTGAAAATTTAAAGTCGCATTCGGGAAACTGTCGATTACAGAATGGATCTTTAGGTTATCGTAATCCATTTCGCCTCGAAACGCTTTGTACACCGTAATCGCTTTCTCCTTTACACGCACCAAATCACTTTTTGGAGAATAGGTAAGCATACCCTTTTCATTTAAAAACTCGATAGCGGCTTTAATGTCGCGTGGCTCTTTTCCGGAAAACTGAACCAGGTCACCCGAATAAAATTCCCTCACTTTATACTTCATGCAATAATTCGCTACCAGTGCCAATGGATGAAATGTAAAGCCCTTACCTCCAAGCAATCTAAAGTCCTCCTGATCATAAAAGTCAACTGACTCAATTATCAACGGCACTGTATTTCGCCCTCCGTCAGTCTGAATATCCAGACTGTCTGAGAAGAGGTTCCACCGTATAATATCAGCGGCAAAGTCGATACTGAAAAAGGAAGCCGAATAAGGTGTGTGTTTTAACGCTCCTTTATCTTTTTGGAGAAATAGTCTCTGTGTACTGTCCTTTCCATAGGTATACTTCATGCGCACAGAAGGATGCGTTATTGAGTCATTCTGCATGGGAATCGTAATGCTGGACTTTTGTGCAACAATGGTAGAGTCAGAAAATTCAAACGATGAGGACCGGGAGATAAATTTCCGTTCACCATTGTGATAGACTTCTACAGTAGATGGATCACCTGTAACAGAAGCCCCTGTAATTTTATTTCCGGTGAGCGAAAATCCTCCAGTGTATTTTACGTTTTCATCTCCTATTCCCTGAATAGCCAGAGAGCTTTGGAAAGACTTGAAGCGGGGATAACTTGACAACGCCGAATCTCTGCGCGCCACAGACTTAAACTCAAAAATGCCGGGTATAAATCCTGGTGTTTTTCCGGCGTAGTTTAACTTCACGAGGTCAGATTTCAATTCCGGTTTCCGAACATTGAAATTAAAAGTTGTGATATTACATACTACTAAGTCCGGACCAAGGCCTGCTGGTGTCCAATCAAAAGAACCTTCCTCGCCGATAAAAAGATTCGAGCGAAACGAGAGTACGCCCTTTGTGTTTTTTAGAAAGACCGAATCGTATTTAGTAACAAAATTAAGAGTAACACGGTTAAACCTGATCACTGCACCTTCGGCAAAAGGCTGAGGCGGTGGGTTCATCCAGAGCGGAGCATCAACGTATGTGTAAGCAGTATCATAAGGCTGCTCATCAAAGTTATCTGCTGGTGGTGGATCACTGTAATTCTGATCATCTGTTGGGGTATCCATGCTACCACTAATGTCTATAGTAGGAGCTGGCGCTATGTATTCAAATGTGTAATCATCATCACGCGCATAGAGCCTGAAAGACTTTTCATAGTGCAAAGCATGATATTGAAAAAACGTCCTGCTTAGGGCAAAAAAGCTAGCTATACCGGCTGTTGGCTCATTCTCAATGACCTGGCCTGCAACTTTCAGAAAAGCTGATATTTTGGTAGCATCAGCACGCTCGATAGAGACAGCGTTTGAAATAGCAGCAAAGTAATTTACAAGATGTGGACGCAAAGGAATTTTCTTTTTGCGCATTTGCCATAATTGTTTCTGAATCGTGAGCTGTTGATCAACGCCCAGACTTCCCCATGAAGTCGCAAAACTACCTCCCACTGAAGTCGCATCCGCATTGCGTGTTTTTTCCAATGCCAGCTTTACGCTGTCTGGGAAGCTGGCGGGGATCGAGGCATTTTGTTTCGACTGTGATAGCGAACTGGTAGCCTGAATCAGAAAAAGGATTAAAAAGTATGTTTTTATGTGCTCCACTGAGTCTAAAACCTTGAAATTCGGAAATAATGCCTAAATAAACTAAACCCTATAGTGGTCTAAACGGTGATGTAAGAAAAAACGTGTAATGATTCTTTAAAAGAGCTGTCAGAATACTAAAGCTAACTCGGTAAATCATGCATAAACAGGATTGCGCGCTTCCTCCGTGACGTTCTTGGCAAACGCCAGGATAAAAGCAATTTCTATTCCAGGAAGACGTTTGGAGCAGCGTTATAATTGGCCGGCTTTTCCCTGTCTCACAGCATAGTCTGCAGCACGTGCAGTTAAAGCCATATAGGTAAGCGATGGATTTTGTGTGCCAGTTGACGTCATACACGCTCCATCGGTAACAAACACATTTTTACATGCATGAAGCTGATTCCATTTGTTAACTAAAGATGTCTTGGGATCATTTCCCATTCTTACACCTCCCATTTCATGAATATCCAGGCCGGGAGCTTGTTTAGAATCACTAGTTGTAATATTCTTAAACCCAGCGTTTGTATACATCTCGCTAAATTGTTCGAAGAAGTCTTTAATCATCTTCTCGTCATTGTCATCATAGTCTATCGCAGTAGTTAATAACGGCATTCCCCATTCATCCGTCTGTTCTTTCGCTAAGGAAACATAGTTACTCGCCTTGGGTATAGTCTCTCCCATCATGTGCGAACCGATATACCAATTCCCTAATGTGGGATGGAGGAGATTATTTTTTAAATCTGCGCCGAACCCATCTCTCGACTGCTCAACGCGTCTTGAAGCGCCGAACCCAGCTGCATAACCACGAAGAAAATCGGTTTCCTGTTTTCTGACATTTCTAAATCGTGGTATATAGCATCCGTTAGGACGGTTGCCATATTTCGTAAACTCTTCGTAACCCTCGTAGGATGCCGAAATACGTGCTCTGTAATTATGAAATGCCACGAATTTTCCCAGTAGTCCATTATCGTTACCAAGACCATTCGGGAAACGGGATGATGTTGAATTCAACAAGATCAGGTTAGTATTCAGTGCCGCGGCATTTACAAAAATTACATTAGCAAAATATTCTGTCGATTCTTTCGTGTTCGAATCAATGACCCGTACACCGGTTGCTTTTCCCTTTTGCTCATCATAGATGATTGAATGTACAATTGAATCAGGGCGCAGTGTAAGATTACCAGTTCTCATTGCTGCGGGTAGTGTCGATGAATTGCTGCTAAAATAGCCACCAAACGGACAGCCACGCTGACATAAATTACGGTGTTGACAAGTTGCCCTACCCTGATCTTTAAAGGTCTGATTTGACTCCGTAATGTGAGCACAGCGGCCGATGATTACATGGCGGTTTTTATAGTTGTTGGAAACGTGATCTTTGAAATATTTCTCGACACACGTCATTTCCATCGCCGGAAGAAATTCACCATCAGGTAATTCAGCGATACCATCTTTGTTTCCGGAAATGCCAGCAAACTTCTCCACGTAACTATACCAGGGGTCAATATCTTTATAACGTATGGGCCAGTCTACGGCAAAGCCATCACGTGCAGGACCTTCGAAATCAAAATCACTCCAGCGCTGTGTCTGCCGCGCCCATAGCAAAGATTTACCACCCACCTGATATCCGCGAATCCAATCAAATGGCTTTTCCTGTACATAAGGATGATCTTTGTCTTTCACAAAGAAATGCTGAGCGTCTTCGCGAAAAGCATAACAACGACTCACTACAGGATTTTCCTTTTGGATTTCCAATGGAATTTGTCCGCGATGTTCAAATTCCCACGGTTTCATGTTTGTTGTAGGATAGTCTTCCAGATGCTTCACATTTCTGCCTCGCTCCAATACCAGCGTCTTAAGTCCTTTCTCTGTTAGTTCCTTTGCGGCCCACCCTCCGCTTATCCCTGAGCCGATTACAATAGCGTCGTAAGTATGCGACGCATTACCATTACTTTGAAAACTCATCCGATTACGTTTTGTATGTCATTTTTATCCGTTATCTGTACACATCCATTAAATCGTCCGGGTATCATATTGTGTACAAGAACATTAGTCATGATGTACTCTGAGCTAAGATACCCCTGGATTGTATGCCTTTTAACCAATGAATAAAATGCTCTAACCTGGCTTTCCTTTCCATCAGCCATCGGTTCAGGTTTTGCTTCCGGTTCTTGCTTTCCGTCAAGCTCTGAAAAGAAAGTTATTTTTTCTTCGGCGGTAAGATCTTCAAAAGGTTTGTCGAATCTCTTTTTTGTTGTTTCATCCAATTGCGTTAGTCCGGTTACGAAATTCTGCTGGTTTTCAGTTTCGTGGCAGTCGTCTACCATCCGAAGCACAAAGTGATGTACATTAAGATCTCCAGCACCAGGAATATCTGTCGCCGGTATAATAGTTTCAACGATTCCAGCTAAGATAGCTTCCTGATCACCTGTAATAACAATATTCTTCAAGGCAATAGAAAGCTGCCGGGACTCACGAATGCAGGAAGGTAAAAGCATCACCCCAGCGGTGATAAAGCCCATTTGTTTAAGCGCGATTCGTCTATTCATAAGTATTATTAAAAATGAGGCGCCTAAAGTTAATAAAGTCCTTGATTTCTGTGATCACCAAATCTTTTTTTCACGGTACGCTTAAGCGGGATCTGCATTCCTCCTGTGGTTTCGAGCCAATCATAAATTTCCCCTGTCAATTCTTCAATTAAGGGCTGATGCTCTGCGCTGGCAATCAGGTTATTCATTTCATCCGGATCTTCCTGAAGATCATAAAATTCATTTGTATCCCAAACCCCATGATAGCGAATTAGCTTGTAGCGATTGGTTCTAACGCCATGCATCGTAGGCGTTTGAGGAAAGTCATATTCCCAGTAATATTCATAGAATATTTTATCTCGCCAGACTACCTCTCCGCCGTTCAAAAGTGGCAAGATAGATTGTCCTTGCATGTACTCGGGCTTTTGAATTCCCGCGACTTCCAATATTGTGGGAGCTACATCAATGTTCTGAATCATAGGTTCCATGGTTCTGTTTCCTTTGAACATTTCAGGACAACGAATTAAAAAAGGAACCTTTGCGGACTCTTCATAGAAATGCCGTTTGTCAATTAATCCATGTTCACCGAAGGAAAAACCATTATCACCCATATATATCACCAGCGTGGATTCAGAAAGTCCGGTGTCATCAAGATACTTCAGCAGGGCGCCGATACTTTCGTCTACGCCCAATAACGTTTCGCAATATCGTCTGTAGAAATCAGCGAAATCCATTTCGCCGTGATACATATAATCAACACCATGCCAGCTTTCACGCTGCATCTTTTGCCAGTCGGGTGTTCTGCCTTTTCCATAGTATTCCTCATTGCGAAATGGTTCTGTTGTCGAGACTTCACGATCAATCGAGAGATTTGTCCCCTTCTTCCCTTTCACTTGCGTATCGGAGGTACGGAAAGAAGGCGGCAACGAAATGGGTTGATCTTTATATTTGCCGGTATGTCGCTTGGCAGGACTAAAGTTCGCATGAACTGCCTTGTGTGACAAATACAGAAAGAACGGTTTTTCATCTTGTCGTTTTTTCAGCCAATCCAGTGCGTGTTCAGTCAGTAAATCTGAAATGTATGTCGAATCCTGATACGCAACCTGTTTCCCGTTAATGTTTAATTTCGGATTATAATAATCACCCTGCCCTTTGAAGCTTTCCCAATGATCAAACCCGGGCCTAGGATCGTCGCTTTCACCTCCCATGTGCCACTTACCAAAGAAACCCGTCTGATATCCTACCTGTTGCAGGTACTGTGGAAAAAAAACGAGGTCGGGAGGATCGGGTGCGAAGTTATCTACCACGGTATGGGTATGTGAAAAAAGACCTGTTAAGATTGAAGCCCTACTGGGAGAGCAAAGTGCAGTAGTAACATACGTATTTCTGAAATATACACCTTCTTTTGCAAGACGATCCATATTAGGTGTCTGTAGCCATGGAACCTTTCCCGTGAAGCCCATAAAATCAAAACGATGATCATCTGACAAAATGAAAATTACATTTCTGGGTTTTGTATTTTCTAGTCGCTTCAGTTCAAGTTTTTGTCCAACTTTCTTTTGAGATAATGTGGAGTCATTGCATGCGAATACCAGGAAAGAAAAAATCAGAGTGATACAGATCCTAACCATATGCTTTCTATTTTTTTATTTTCTTAAAATCAAATCTGACGGTGACAAAATGCTTGAAACCAAGGTTGTAATTCCACTCATGACTTATCCGATCCATCAATTGTTTCAGCGGGATTTTGCAGGCAGTCGTTTTTTCTCGTCCATCTCTTTACTAAAGGTTGTACCGAGCACTTTTAGCTCATCGACAATCCCAGGGTATTTAGCTGCAATGTTATTTTGTTCTGCCGGATCAATTTCAAGATCAAATAAAGAGAGCTCAATTTGATTGACAATGGTCTTACCTCTGGATCCGTTTGTTCCTCCTTCAAGAACATGTTCATATCGATGTGGGAAGTGCAATTTCCATTTTCCTTTGCGCACAGCCTGAAGTTCATTGATTTGATAGTAATAATGAACGTCACGTACGTTTTGTTTTGATTTTCCCAACAAGACAGGAAGCATACTTTTCCCGTCGATAATATTTGACGGATACTTTGCCGAAGTGATATCAGCTATGGTTGGCAAGAGATCAAATAAGGCCGCTATCGCATCAGATGATGAGCCTGCTAAAATCCGACCAGGCCACCGAACAATCATAGGTACGCGGACGCCACCTTCAAAGGTAGTTGCCTTACCTTCCCGCAGTCCTCCCGAGGAACCAGCATGATCACCATACGTCAACCAGGGTCCGTTATCTGAAGTGAAGATCAGCACTGTATTATTATCAATACCAAATTTCCTGAGTGCGTTCATGATCTCCCCAGTTGACCAGTCTATTTCCTGAATCACATCAGCATACAATCCTTGACCGGATTTATTCTTGAAGTTTTCAGAAGCATAAATTGGAACGTGCGGCATGCTGTGAGCCAGGTAGAGAAAAAATGGTTTACTCTTATTTTCCTCAATAAATGCTAATGCCCGTTCTGTATATCTTTTGGTAAGCTGAGTTTGATCCGGATTTTTTTCAATTACACTATCACCATCCATAAGGGGCAACGCTGGCCAATCCGGAGAATTTTGTGGCCACATATCGTTGCTGTATGGCAATCCAAAAAAGGAATCAAACCCATGACGTGTGGGCAAATGTTGTACATGGTGACCGAGATGCCATTTACCTATGCAGGCCGTCGTATAACTTCGGTCCTTTAATAACTCTGGAAGTGTTTTTTCATCCGGGTTTAACCCCACCATGAACTTATCGGCAGTCCATGCAGGACCCTCGGGACCCACCACCCATGGAATTCCTACTCTCTGCGGATAACACCCGGTCAATAAAGCAGCACGTGAAGGCGAGCACTGCGGCTGAGCATAGAAGTTGGTAAATCTCATACCTTCATTCTGAAGGGCAACGAGATTTGGTGTTGGATACGGAGCGCCATACCCTTGAATATCCCCATATCCCAAATCATCTGCAAAAATGATAATGATATTGGGGCGATCCGTCACTTGCCCGATACATTTTACAGTCGAGATTATAAGTGCAATGCAGATTAATAGAATTCGATTCATTACTTTACTACTATGGTGATTTAATTCAACACGACATAAATCTACAACTCCAAGTATGACCACGCCAGAAAATACCGATATTATAGTTATTAGAAACCGTTATCAACCATCAGTATTTTTTTATTCCATTAGCCATTTCATGTAAGCCATTCCGGCCAAAATTGCAATTCCAAAACTTGTGAGGGTACCAATCAGAATGTATTCGGTAAGCTTTCTATCCTTCGATTCTTTTAAATCGCCAAAACGAAAAACAGATTTTGCCGCCAACAGAAATCCGATGGCCTCCCAAAGGCCACCAATAACAAATGCAAAAACAAATAAACGTTCGAAAATACCGATTACCTTTCCCGCATCATCCAGCGACTCAAAGCCATCACCTTCGGTAGCCGGTGTCCATTTTGAAATAAATACTTTTACAATGACCGAGCACGGTATCGTTAAAAATATAATCATAGACATCAGAACGAAATTAGATTCACTTGTCAGCAGCCCCGAGAATGGTATAGTACCTTGGTACCAGCAATAAATGAAATAAAGAGACATCACATGCACTCCCTGATCCAAAAAGAAATACAGGCGCCGGGTTTGATCCTTTTGTAAGTATAATTTTACCACATCAATTACACCATGAGAAAACGCTATAAAAACCGCGACAGATAGAAAAGACCAGTCCCACACGAATACAAGTGTAACCATACCATGTAACAGCATGTGCAAGTAAAGTTGATACGCCTTAACCTTCCTTTCTTCTTTAGCATTTATCCACGATGCAGGCTGCAACAGAAAATCACATATGAAGTGAGCCAGTAATAACTTGACTAATACGATCATTTCAATTCAGATACTTTGTGTTTATACATTTCCAATACTTCCATAATCTCATAATAACGTGCTCGTTTCAATCTTGTACTCACGGCGTTTTGTTTTATTTTGAGGACTCGCCCTAACTCTTCCTGCGATTTATTCGAATATTGCAGCGCAGTAAAGACCGTTTCAGCGGCATTTGTTGTCCAGCTATCCATGGTTATCAAAGCAAGTTTAAGATATAGATTTATCTCATCATCGAACCTGATAGAACTACTTTTTACGGCTAAATTGACCTTCCTCCCTTTAAGCACTTCTAACAGCTCTCCAGAAAGAACAAATGCAGAACCATTTGATTCGGATATACTTTTTGCTGAATAAGTTTTTTCGCCAATTCCAACGGCCATTCGTACATCCAGTTCTTTAATTGTTTTAACCGCCGCTTTAATCCTTATTACCTCCTCCAAAGCATTAGCTGGATTTTTGATCTCTACCTGAAAACTATCACCTCGAAATATTTCCCAATGTCTCGGTGAATCTCCCAGTCTGTTTAATTCCTTTTTCAATACCTTAAGCCAGGAGGCAGGAGTTGATTTTTTCGAGTTGATAATATCTCCCGTAATTACACTGATCATAACCTCTATATTTCATGATAGAATATCACTTAATTATACGATATTTTAAAATATCACACAAATATGTGATTATATACAATATCACTTAATTAGGTGATATGTAATACAGAGTAAAATCCGACGAAACTGAGACAAAAGAGGCCAACTGCTGCTAATTAGGTTACCAAGCAGTAATATCCTGCAAAACTTAAAAATTACAGAAAGAGCCCTGCTGATGGCAAAAACTTCCAACTGATAATCGATGCTGTACTCCTTCAATTCCCGGTACACCCAGGAATCACAAACTTTTGAGGAATTTCAGAGTGGCGGGGACCTGAACACTTACGGCACTGCTTTCATCTTCGATGTAGTAATGCTCGATCCCGGACTTCTGTGCCGCTTTCAAAACACTCTTAATATCAATTTGCCCGGTACCCAAGGCAACATCATTCTCCACGGATGTTGATCCGCTAAAGTCGCCTTTTACACCTTTACGAAGATCCTTCAAATGCATAAGTTTAAATCGTGGCCCATATTTTTTCAATAACTCCGCAGGATCAACTCCCGGGTGAAAAGCCCAGAGTATATCTAATTCAAAACCTACATATTCGGGTTTAGTATTCGCCATAATATAATCGAAGTATGTTCCATTTTCATACGGCATAAATTCATAGCCATGATTATGATAGCAAAACGTCAGACCAAATTCGTCTTTCAGAATTTTGCCAACCTTATTAAAATCTTCTACTGCCTTTTTTGCTGCCTCCAACGTAAAGGGTTTATCGTGTGGAATCCAGGCGACGCGAACAAAAGAAGCCCCCAGTATCTTGGCATTTTGACCAACTTCAGTTGTCTTGTTAACCAGGTCAGGATAACTCACACCAAAAGAAGTACAACGCATTCCTCTTTCATCCAGAAGCTTTCTCAACTCGGTTGCTGTTTTTCCGAATAAATTGGAAAACTCCATATTTGTTATACCCAGCCGTTTGATAGTATCTAAAGTAGCGGCAACATCTTTTTGAAAACTGTGTCGGTAGGTATAAGAAACCATTCCTGGAGTATCTTTTAGCAGTTTGCCAAATCGCTGTGCTGTTGCCGTGACCACCAACAGACTCAATGAAAAAGAAAGCAATAGGTATTTCATACAGTATATAATTTTCTAGTAGTTCAATCTATCCAAGTGCTCAATATTACTTAAATATCTTCATTCGAAATCGGATACATTCAAAGAATTTGCCAATCAGGAAACTTCGTGTGTAAATCGTTACCCTCCTGGGTTACTTTTCATTTGTAATTCCATAAAACGTTGGCAAGTCATTCAATTAATTTTTATTATGAATTTTAAAGCTTTAATCATTCTCATTATTGTCGCGTTTGCTCTCCTTTGGATTCGGGCGATTTAAATCCATGCAGCGACAAGTTCATCGGTTAAGTCTTATTTGATAAGCTGCTTTTTAACTCCTTCATTGGTGATAGCAATTGGCTTAATGTGACCCTTTTCATCGAAGTACATGCGGTCAATACAGGTTACCCTGGAGTTTCCGTCGGTTTCGCTCAAAGGCCTTCGGTGATATACCACATACCAGTTATCCTGATTCTTTATAACAGAGTGATGTCCGGCTCCTGTTGCAATTTTAGGATCTTGTTGCAACACCTTATCAAGTCTCTTAAACGGTCCAAAGGGAGATTCTGCTATCGCATAGGCTACACTGTAATCAGGACCTGTCCACCCACCCTCCGACCACATAAAATAGTACTTACCATCCCTTATAAACATAAAGGGTCCTTCTACATACCCATCCGGAGTTATCTCTTTAAAAATTGTACCGTCATCAAACGGAATAAAGCCTGTAAAATCATCGTTAAGTTGAGCAATGTTACAATGTCGCCAGCCACCGTAAATCAGATAATATTTTCCATCGGCATCATGAAATACAAACTGATCGATGGGCTGAGCTCCGTTGTGAAACTTCTCAATGAGGGGTTTGCCAAGGTAATCACGAAACGGCCCCTCTGGTTTATTTGCAACTGCCACACCAATTCCTCCCACTTCAGAATCGCTTTGTATATCATTGGCTCCGAAAAACAAAAAATACTTCTTTCCTTTTTCAATTATTGAAGGTGCCCACATCGCACGCTTAGCCCACTTAACACTTGTGGTGTCAAGAATTCTACTGTGCTTTGTCCAGGTAATTAAATCCGGAGAGGAGAATGCGTCAAGAAAAACCTGCTTGTCGAACAGAGCAGAATACGTGGGATAAATCCAATACTGCTTATTGAAGATGATTCCTTCAGGATCAGCATACCATCCTGGAAAAACCGGATTCCCGGATGTGGATTTTTTATTTTGAGCAAGCACTACACTGGCAAAAACAAAAAGTAACGCAATCAAATAGATCTTTTTCATCGTTAAGTAAAATTTATCGTTTCAACAATTCTTTCCAAGACTTACAACTTGCGTACCAGTTCAATTGATTTTATCTCAACCACTTCACCTTTTAAAACCTTGGGCGCCGTTATCACTATCCTGCTCTCACCTTTGGGTATTGACAGCGTTCCCATTTCCATTCTTCGCCAAGTCTTCTCATATACTTCTTTCCTCACAACCCGATCAGGGCTGGAAATAAATTCCGGATCATATGCCTCGACAATCTTTTGAACAACGCTGTTATTGCCAATAGTGATTTTTACTTCAGACCCCAGTTTATCAGCCGGACATGTGTAATTCAGGTAAAAAGTAAAAGACTGGTCTTTTAGTGACTCAACCTCCCAGCTGATGGAATCTTCTTCACTCGTCCAATTCACCAGCCAGTCGTGAACCCAGCCATGACCTTCTTTGAAACGAAGATTTCCGGTGGATGAAGCTTCATACGTTGGCAATTCAATTACATCACGTAATGGGCTTAATGGAATGAGTGGAATAGGGTCAAGTTCTTTACTAACTTCATTAAACCATTTCTGATATTCATGAAGAAGCTGTTCAGTGGTTTCGGGATTTTGTTTTGAGATATCATTTTTTTGTGACGGGTCGACAATGATATCATAAAGCTGTGAATAGTTTTCGTGTACTACCAATCTGTAGCGGTTGTCTCTGGCTGCACCTGGATAAGAACGTATCGGAAGTTGAGGTTGCGCCACATGCGTAAATAAAATTCTGTTTATGTTCGACGCATCGCCTTGCAATCTCGAAGACAGGCTTACACCATCAAACGAATTAGCGTCAGTCTGTAATCCACACAGTTCAATCAACGTTGGCAGTATGTCGATATGAGCGGCTGGCTCAACCACTACAGTTGGTTTAATTTTTCCAGTCCATCGCCAAAAAGAAGGCACCCTTACTCCGCCTTCATCAACGCTACCTTTAATCCCTTTCATTGCTCCATTGAATCGGACACCATTTGGCCCATTATCCGAGAGGAATATTACTATTGTTCGTTCTGCCAATCCGGAATCCTTAAGCTTTGTCAGAAGGCGGCCAATGTTATCATCAATATTTTCCACCATTCCGTAAACGCTAGCTAACTCATGATTCAATCCCTTTGCCTTATACTTATCGAAATAGAAATCAGCTACCTGGTGCGGGCTATGCGGTGTATTGTATGAGACAAAACAGAAAAAGGAATTGTCTCTATTTTTTTCTATAAACGTAAGTGCGTTATCCGTCAATACATCCGATACATACCCATTTGTTTTGATCTTCCTGCCATTTCGTTCGAGTTCAGTATCGAAGTAGTTTGATAAGTGGCCTCCACAGAAACCGACAAAATCATCAAAACCCTGACCATTTGGATGATTTGGCATATGCTGGCCGTTGTGCCACTTTCCGAAAATCCCGGTACGGTATCCATTTTCCTTAAAAACTTCGGCCATGGTTTTTTCGCTGCTCTTCATGATCTCCATTCCTTTTGAAACAGAAACTGTTCCCGTTCGTAGATGGTACCTGCCCGTGAGAATACTGGCCCGAGTTGGTGCACAAAGGGGGCTAACATAAAAACGACTAAACTGAACCGATTCACGGGCAAGTTTATCCAGCACGGGCGTGGAGATTTCTTTATTGCCGTGAAGACTTAAGTCCCCGTATCCTTGATCGTCAGTAAGGATAAGGAGCACATTGGGTTTCAAAAGCGGATCAGGAAAGGTTCCTGGAGTTATCCATAGGAATACTTTAAATACAAGAGAGGACATAATTACCATTCCTTCCAGATTACGCAGTTACCTTGTAATCTACAGGATAACCTGGAGTTTCGCAACTCGATATACCCAAATCCAAACATTAGCGCCACTGCTCGTGCTGATTCAAAGTCAATCAGCTGGCCAGCCTTTAAAATGCAGAGTTGAGACTCAGTTTAGAAGTATTGCTAACCGAAAAGAAAATAGCGATCTAATTAAGATAATGACGAACTTGCATTTGGTGGCGACAAAAATATTCCGGCGAAAAAAATACTAAGTGATACTAACTCCTTCTGATCGGGATTTTAAATAGCTTGCTAATTATTCCGATCTATGGTAAACTGAACGAGCTCAATAAGCGATTTCTTATAAGATGTTTCGGGGAACTCCTCCAGGATTTTCAGTGCATCCTGATGGTATTTATTCATCGCCTTGATGGCATACTCGATACCGCCTGATTTTTTAACGAACGCGATTACTTCTTTGACTTTCTTAGGTTTTTCGCTTTCGTTTTTTACGATACTGATAACCCTCCTCTTTTCTAACCACGCGGCATTCGACAACGCATAAATGAGCGGGAGTGTCATTTTTTTTTCTTTAATATCAATACCAACGGGTTTACCGATTTCCTGCTCACCATAGTCAAAGAGGTCATCTTTAATTTGGAAAGCCATCCCGATCTTCTCACCGAAGTCACGCATTTTTTTTACAACATCATCAGATGCGCCCGAAGAACTTGCGCCGACAGAACAACACGATGCGATCAGAGATGCTGTTTTCTGTCGGATTATTTCGTGATAAACCTCCTCTGTAATATCAAGCTTTCGTGATTTTTCAATCTGCAATAATTCGCCTTCGCTCATTTCGCGTACCGCATCAGTTACAATGCTTAATAGCTGGAAATCCTTATTTTCGACTGAAAGAATTAATCCTCGCGAGAGAAGAAAATCCCCTACCAGCACGGCGATCTTATTTTTCCACAATGCATTGACCGAAAAAAATCCTCTGCGGTAGTTGGCTTCATCCACCACATCATCATGCACCAGCGTAGCGGTATGAAGTAGTTCAATAAGTGAAGCACCTCTGAACGTGGAATCATTAATTTTCCCACACAATCCGGCGCTGAGGAAAACAAACATCGGCCTCATCTGTTTGCCCTTCCGTTTCACGATATACCCCATAATTTTGTCAAGGAGTAGTACTCTCGTTTTCATAGACGCCCTGAATTTTTGCTCGAATTCATCCATTTCTCGGGCAATAGGGGCTTTAATATCTTCGAGGCGTAAAGGCATGCGGCGCAATAATACGCATTGATTTTAAAGTGATGAAGAATTTTAAGTGTTTTAGTATCGACGTGTATCTGAAATAGGTCACTCTCCTTGGACGGCGGCGGACTAATTTGTTAATTTCAGAACCGGATTATCGACACGCTTCGATTTAATCAATTCCGACCGGGCAGGGCAGTTTATTTATGAACAAAAAAAATCCTTCTATCACGATTAGCGCACCGCCTGTTTTTCCCAATGTTATCCTCGAATTAATTTCTTACAACCACGAGAAGTACGCCAAGTTTGAAAGCCTCAGTGCCGATGAACTACTTGCCAAAATGCAGTCGGACCAGGTGAATTGGGTCAACCTTGACGGCCTGCACGATCTCGATATCATTGAGAAGCTTCAATCTCATTTCTGCTTACACACCTTACTAATCGAAGATGTTTTAGCAGACCAACGCCCTAAAGCGGAAGAGTACGAGGGATACCTTTTTTTCACTTTGAAAATGCTATACCGGATCGATGGAGCCACCATCGACTATGAACAGATCAGCTTTGTATTAGGTAACGATTTCCTCGTTTGTTTTCAGGAAAAAGAGGGCGATTTATTTGACGGGTTCCGCGACAGAATACGACTTGATTTGGGGAAGGTGAGAAAAAAGCAAGCGGATTATCTCATGTACCGACTGATTGATATCATCGTTGATAATTATTATAATGTACTTGATCGTGTTGGCGACATTGTTGAGGAGATCGAAGAGAATGTTTACGAGAATCCGTCCAACAAAACGTTTCATAAAATTCAACACCTGAAAAAGGAACTTATCTATTTACGAAAAGCGCTGTATCCGCTTCGCGAAGCATTAGGCAGACTGGTGAAAGGAGAATCAGAATTTATAAAGGAAGAAAACCTGCGGTACTACTCCGATGTATATGACCATGTAGCTCACCTCATCGACTCATTAGATACGTATAAAGACCTGACATCAAGTTTGCTTGACATCCACATAAATGCGATGAATACGAAATTGAACGAGGTTATTAAAGTACTTACGGTCATTTCGACAATCTTCATACCGCTAACATTTCTTGTAGGTGTCTATGGAATGAACTTCAAAATTATGCCGGAGTTAGGATGGACCTGGGGTTACTACGGTGTATGGGGAGTGATGATTATTATCGTAATGGTAATGCTCATTTTTTTCAAGCGGAAAAAATGGTTTTGATATTACGGCACAAAAGCCAGAAAACTTTCAGCCCTGCTAATCTACGCCCACTTCTTCTTCTAGTGTTGCCTCGACCAGCTCTGGTAAAGTTTTGTTGAGTTTAAGTATTTTGAATCTATAGTTAAAGAGCTTGAACGAATCACCCTCCTTAAGTGAAGGTTTGTAATACGTCAGCATACCCGACAACGTTTCGTATTCGTCGGATGACGGAAAGGGAACTTCAACAAACTTATTAATATCGTGTATGGAAGATTGAGCAACAATATGATATAACTGTTTGTCGGATACCGTTACAATTTGCTGTTCGTGATCATGTTCATCCTGGATTTCGCCTACCAGTTCTTCCAGAATATCTTCCAGTGTAACAATTCCAATGGTACCACCAAACTCGCTTACCACAATGGCCATCTGCGTCTTTCTTTTTTGAAATTCGCGAAGTAACACATCAATAGGTTTTGATTCAGGGATAAAATGAGCGGGCCGCATAACATCCTTCAGAACCTTATCTGTTTTTTCGACATAAGCAGCAATGATATCCTTAGCATGAACTATTCCGATAATCTCATCCAACGAACTTTCAAAAACGGGATATCTCGAATAGCCCTCTTTTAAAACTACATCCATCGTGTCGACTATTGAGAGATCTGACCGGAGGCCGCTAATTTTAACTCGCGGCACCATCACCTGTCTTACAATTCTGTCGTCAAAATCAAATACATTTTGAATAAGCTCTCGTTCGTTGGGTTCTATTGCTCCACCTTCTTCGCTCTCAGCAATGATGAGTTTTAGCTCCTCTTCCGAATGTATCTCCTGTTCGCTGATTGGCTTCACGCCAAAAATTCTCAGGATCGTATTTGCAAAACCATTGAGGAGCCAAATGAAAGGTCGGAAGATAATATAAAACACCTGTAACGGAATTGAAATGCGCAAAGTAGTGGATGCCGGATAGCGTATAGCCAAAGACTTTGGCGCTAATTCCCCAAAAACAATATGTAGTACAGTGAGTATAGCAAAGGCAATCGGGATTGCAATACTATGTGCCATCGCCTCACTCATTGCAAATCCAAGATCATGCATCGCATTGAGAATGATTCGGGACATAACACCCTCACCAACCCAACCTAAACCCAAACTTGCCAGGGTGATGCCTAACTGCGTTGCCGCCAGATAGCCATCGAGATTATTAATTATGTTCTGAGCTGCTTTTTTTGCAAAATTCCCTTTCTCTAAAGCGATCTGGGACGATCTGACTTTCACAATAGCAAACTCGGCCGCAACAAAAAAACCGTTCAAAATAACCAGAAACAAGGTTACAATAACATCGAGCGTCATATATGGATTTCCTAAACACAAAAATACTAAGAAATCTCAGGCTTGTTCTTACTATTATTTCAGCCAGCCTGTTCCATATCCCCAAAACATTATATCTTTCCAGAATAGAATAATTTTTCGTACATGTTTTTAGCTCTGCTCCTGCTCTTAGTAGGTTTTGCGATTCTTATAAAAGGTGCCGATTTTCTCGTTAATGGAGCCTCCTCCGTTGCCAAAAAATTCAATATTTCCAATCTGGCCATCGGTTTAACAGTAGTTGCCTTTGGTACATCTACCCCGGAGTTACTGGTGAGCGTCCTCTCCGTTTTAGAGGGAAGAGGCGACGCGTCGTTCGGAAACGCTATTGGCAGCAACAACTTTAACCTGTTGTTTATCCTTGGAGTTGCAGGATTAATTTATCCGCTTACCGTTCAACGCAATACCGTAAAATATGAAGTACCGATATCACTATTCGCTGCTGTAATCCTTTACTTTTTGGTAAACGATCAAGTGCTCCTAAACAGTAGTGTTAATATGTTGTCACGCTGGGATGCCCTTATCCTTTTGGTTTGTTTTGGTCTTTTTATGATGTATGTCTACAGTACCATGAAAACAACGAGTGATTATGAAGAGGTGCAAATAAAAACCTATACGACACCGGTGGCCACGGGAATGATTATTTTGGGTCTCGCAATGTTGGTTGGCGGCGGATCACTGGTAGTCGATAATGCAGTGGTTATTGCTGAACATTATGGCCTGTCGCAAAGACTAATTGGACTCACAATTCTGGCGGCTGGAACCTCCCTTCCAGAGCTTGCGACTTCAGCAGTCGCTGCGTATCGCAAAAATACGGATATCGCTATCGGCAATGTAATTGGTTCAAATATTTTTAATTTACTTTTCATATTAGGAATTACGGGGGCAGTACGTCCCATTCAATTCAACGATGCATTAAATTTTGACATTGAAGTTTTAGGAGCGACGACAATTCTGTTGTTAGTATTTATGTTTACTTTAAATCAACGCAAGCTTGATCGATGGGAGGCATTTATATTATTTGTGGGATATATTGTTTACACGACTTATCTGGTCGTTACAGATCCAGGATCTTAAGGTCACTTAAACCCATAAAAAACCCCTGCTGACGCAGAGGTTTTTTATCAAACTGAGGTAACAATTACAATTTACTTTCTAACGCAGTGATTTTTTCCTGAGCTTCAGTTTTTCCTAATGACAAGGCTTTCTGGTAAAGCTCAACTGCTTCTCTAAGTGTTTCCTTCTTTTTACGCGGTGCTAACTTTGTGCGAGCCGCAGCTTCTTCCACTGCCTGACCACGCGCATAATAAGCATCAGCTTCAGTCATCTTGCTTTGAATCATCAGTTCCTGAACACGTGCCTCGATGAGGGCAAGCTCCTGAGTTTTCGTTTCTATCTCTGTTGATTTATCAGCAAGTTCAGCTTCCTGCATACCAACTGTTGTAATGAGGTTTTCATTTTCATTGCGATATTTGGTTACCTGCTCCTGTAAATCAGCGATCTCTTTGGTCTGCGATTCAAGATCCGCCTTCAACCTTTGAATTGTCTTTGTAAAGGCATTAGAGTTGGCCTTTGAGGTTTTAAGAGTTTTTTCGAGATCATCAATTTTTTTCTGCGTTTCTCTAACGTAGCTGTTGATGTCTTTCATTCGAGTGGTATAATCACTGTAAGTTGTTCCCTCCGCCATATTCACGCGAAGAAGTTGGCGACTTGCATCAATAGAGTCCATCATTGATCCAACCTCCGTTAACGTTTGCGCCATTGCCTGGCTGGTCTCCAGTTCTACCTTCAATGAATCTACTTGCGACTGAAGTACTTCTCTTTCTTTCGTGCCACAGCTAAACAAGAATGCTGCAACCGGTATTGCAAAAATTAATTTTCTAAACATAAGAAGTTGATTTAGGGGTTATTAAACAAAAATACAGCTGATTTCGATGTTAAAAGGTTTGCAGTGCCGAATTATTTTTAGAACAAGCCAAGTAGCTGAAAATGGCGTTAGTTGCACTTTGTAAACATTAATCCGTTTTCTTTTTGCGATTGTATAAAGGAAGTTAAATTTGCCCCAATAAGAAAGATTTTTCAAATCATTCATGCCCAAATTAATAACCACGCGTACGCGTATTGCTGACCTGGGCAAACCCCGCATAATCATAATCGGTGGAGGTTTCGGAGGATTAGAGGTAGCTAAAGGTCTGCGTGATTTTAAGGCTCAGACGGTGTTGTTTGATAAATACAATCATCATTGCTTTCAGCCTCTTTTGTATCAGGTGGCTACATCAGGGCTAGAGACGAGTTCAATTGTGTTTCCATTCCGCAAAAGATTTAACCATGATGAGAATTTTTTCTTTCGGCTGGGTGAAGTAACGCAGATTAAGCCCGAAGAAAATTATATTGAAACATCAATCGGAGGTGTAACATACGATTATCTCGTGATCGCGAATGGCGCTACAACTAATTTCTACGGAATGAAGGATGTTGAGGCCAACGCCATACCCATGAAGAGCATCATTGATTCAATTAAGCTACGCAATGTAATCATCCGTAATTTTGAAACGGCGCTGCTCACTGACGATCCGGAGTTGGCAAACAGTCTTATGGATTTTGTAATTGTCGGTGGCGGCCCTACTGGTGTTGAACTTGCCGGAGCGCTGGCAGAACTTAAGTTGCATGTTTTCCCCAAAGATTATAGAGAGCTTGAATTGGATAATATGGACATCCACCTCATTGAAGCTACACCCAGGCTTCTGAATGGCATGTCCGACAAATCGTCGCAGAAAGCCCGTCAGTACCTGGAGGAGATGGGCGTAAAAGTTCATTTAAACTGTGCAGTAAAATCCTATGACGGTTATCAAATCGAACTTAGCAACAATCAGTCTTTAATCTCGCGTACGATGATTTGGGCTGCGGGCGTAACCGGCCAGCCGGTTGGAGGAATCCCTGCTTCATCCCTCGGACGAGGCGCAAGAATAAGAGTCGACGAGTATAGCCGTGTTATAGGTTACGAGAACATTTTCGCTGTTGGAGATGCCGCCATTATGGAAGGCGATGTAAATTTTCCGGGAGGTCATCCTCAAATGGCTCCACCGGCAATGCAGCAAGGGCAGCTCGTAGCCGCGAACATCAAACGAATGATTCAAAAGAAGCCCATTAGACCTTTTCGGTATCAGCATAAGGGTTCTATGGCAACGATCGGTAGAAATCGTGCCGTAGTAGACATGAAATCATTCAAGACGCAAGGATTCTTTGCCTGGCTAATCTGGATGTTTGTTCATTTGATTTCAATTATCGGATTCAGGAACAAGCTTTTTGTTTTGTTCAGTTGGTTATGGAGCTATTTTTCATATGATAAAAGCAACCGATTAATAATCGCTCGTCCAAAAGACGGTGTTCAATAAATGGCAACAACGCACGATAAAAAGCTAAACCCCTTATCTGCGGCAGGCGTCCTGATCTCATTGGGAATTATATACGGGGATATCGGTACGTCTCCCATCTATACCTTTAGATTTATTATTGGAGCACATGAGATTAGTGAGGAATTGGTCTTCGGAGGATTATCATGCGTTTTCTGGACGCTTACACTAATCACTTCAATCAAATACGTTTATCTGGCATTGAACGCCGATAACCGTGGTGAAGGTGGAATATTTGCTCTTTATGCATTGGTGAGAAGGTATAAAGCCGGATGGGTGATTTATCCCGCTATCATCGGTTGCGCTACACTCATTTCTGATGGATTTATTACACCTGCGATAAGCGTTACTTCGGCGATAGAGGGATTGCGGGCCTTAAACCCCGATATCACAACCAGTACCATAATCTACATTGTCATTATCATCTTGGTTGGATTATTTGTTTTCCAACAGTTTGGGAGTGGTGTGGTTGGCCGAACATTTGGCCCTGTCATGCTGGTTTGGTTCAGCTTCATTGCTATCATTGGGATTACCCAGCTTGTTCACAACCTGGAGGTTCTCAAAGCATTGAATCCGGTTTATGCATTTAATCTTTTGGTCAAATATCCCGGAGGCTTCTGGATTCTGGGGGCTGTTTTTTTATGTACGACCGGAGCTGAGGCGATGTATTCAGACCTCGGCCATTGTGGTAAAGAGAACATCCGGATGGGATGGGGATTTGTGAAAGTGGCTCTATTGCTAAGCTATTTCGGACAAGGTGCCTGGTTATTACAGCATGAAGGTGAGACCCTCAGCGGGAAAATTCCTTTTTATGAGATTATGCCCCAGTGGCTGTTGATCTTCGGAATTATCCTGGCAACTATGGCAACCATCATTGCCAGTCAGGCACTCATTTCCGGTACGTTCACCCTGGTGAATGAAGCTATGAAACTAAAACTATGGCCGGCTACCCGGGTCCGCTACCCAAATCAACTTAAGGGTCAGATTTACATCCCTGCTATAAACTGGATTTTAATGCTTGGCTGTATTCTGGTAGTAATAATTTTTCAGGAATCCAGTCGCATGGAAGGAGCTTATGGTTTGGCTATAACCTTCGACATGTTGATGACTACGTCGCTGTTGGTTTTCTATTTTGCTGTTTCACGAAAGTCTACGGTAAGAGCGATTGGAATGGCGATCCTATTTTTCTCTATCGAGGGAGCGTTTCTGGTCTCTAACCTTAGCAAATTCAGTCATGGGGGTTGGTTTAGTTTTACTATTGCTTCATTCTTTTTCCTGATGATGTTTATCCTGCTGCGGGCGCGATGGCTGCGTGAACTGCATACTGAATTTGTTGATTTAAAACATTATGTTGGTATGATCCAGGACCTTCAGGCTGATACTACCGTACCGAAGGAAGCAACAAACCTGGTATACCTTGCGGTTGCAGATAGCAAGCGATACATAGATTCAAACATCATCTACTCTATTTTTAAGAAGCGGCCCAAACGTGCAGATGTATACTGGTTCCTCCATGTAGATACCGTGGATACACCGTACACCAGTAAGTATTCCGTGGATACTATCATACCCAAAAAGTGCTTTTTTGTACGTATGCGACTCGGATTCAAAACTGACCATCGCGTAAACCTCCTTTTCAACAAAATCATTCATGAAATGGCCGATTCCGGGGAAATTGATTTGGTAAGTCCTTACCCGTCCCTGCACAAATACAGCATGATGGGTGATTTTAAATTTGTGATCATCCGTTCCTGGGCTTCATTTGATAGCGAGATATCCACCTTTGACCGCGTTGTTATCCAGGGCTACCGTATTCTAAAAGAGCACAGTTTGTCCACAGAAGAACTGTATGGTATTGAAGCTGCAAACCTTGAGCTTGAAAAAGTTCCTATCCAGGTCGGCCCGATGGCAAAGGTAAAGATCAAACGAGAGCGCGACGACTGATCAATGCCATCTGAGACCGTAATCCTTTAGCCCGATACCACTCTGGACTTATTGCTATCATTTTTTAAACTGGTAGCACGAACTCCCACTCCCAAACCTTTCCATCGTCAGGATCTACAACTTTACCCAGACACCGAAAACCATTCTTACGGAGGACTTTTGTTGAATAATTTTCGCGAGGTAAAGTTCTCGCCAAAATCCGCACAGAGGGATCTGTTTCCCGGGCGAGGACTACAAGCTGCCTGCAAATCTCAGTGCCAAGTCCAGCATTCTGAAAACCTTCGAATGTACCGTAGGCAATTTCAACTTTACCATCAACGGGTTTGCCTTTGAAGCCAGCAACACCCACGAATTCACCTTTTGACCTGGCATAGTACCCAATCCAGGGTATGCGGTAACCGACTTTCGCATAAAATAAAATGGTCATTTCAAGTGGTCCTTTGCACTCCGGATGATTGAGAAATTCACCGTTATCTTCTAACCTCTCTTTAATGGGGATCAGTTCGATTTCAATCAAGGTATAAGACTTTTTTTTGAGACGCTTGAATGAACCTGCATATGATTTGTATTCTATACTGCTGCATGTGCACTTCTACCTCACTCAATCTTTATTTCTGCCAAAATATTTTTTGAGTCAATTTCCTTTAAGGTCTTTCCGTTGACTATAATTTCTTTTAGTTCTAAAGCTCGCAAGTCCTGTATTTGATACTTAAAGTCAAACATGCAATTACAGTCGGCCACCTCGACAATCTCCGTTTTCCGTCCTTTGATATCAGTTACGATTGCCGACTTAGTCCAGAATTTTAGGTTTAGGAAACTGTTTATGATTTCTACGTCACCGGTTAAGTTTCCATTACATGGAGCGTAAGTCTTTAAACTTATGATTGTCAACAGTCCGCTTTTCTCCACACGATAAACCTTTGAGCTATCACCGACACAGTCTTTCAAACAGTCCGAAGAGTCAAACCTGATCAAGGATTGTCCTACTAGTCGGCCACCAATTACTAAACTCAATATCAACAGCGTTATCTTTGTCATCAGTCAATTCGCGTGTTGGCTTCAACATCAGGGTCGAGATAATACACAAGATAGTGCTTTCGACGAATTTATCTCACCAGTCGTTCATGCGAATTGCTAGCAACGTGTGTAAATTTTACCCGTATTGGATTACTAAATTTAATACTCCAATACTCTAAGCGGATTGATAACAAATACAAACTGTGTGAACCAATCCACCAGATGTCATAGCATATGCTAACTTTGATTGCAGAAAAAGTATCATGCGGTTTACCAATTTGAATTTTGGAGAAACATGATACCATAAGGTTGAGATCACTATAAACCTATCGAGAATGAAATCAGTATTTAGAGTTCTGGCAAAAATCAATAAAGTGATCCTTCCACGTTACAGCAAAAAGGACATCAACCGACTATCAAAAGTTGACAAGGCGATCGTTGCGTACCGCTACTGGGTTACAACAAATGCTTTGGATTGAAACGCTCCTACCTAACCATCAGGAAATTGAAGAAGGGAATTTTTACGTATTCACCCTCACGCAACCTTGCCGAAAAAACACATACCGAATCACTAACAAATGTACTTGCTGCTAAGGAAGTGATCCGGTCGATTGTGAAAATGTAGGGCTTAACGGACTACCTTTACTTTCACGGCATTCGGTCCCTTATGACCCATCTCTACTTCGAAAGTTACTTTGTTATTCTCTTTTATCGGATCGATAAGACCATTCAAGTGTACAAATACACTGTCCTGAGTCTCCTGATCTTTTATAAATCCATAACCTTTGGAATCATTGAAAAACGTTACGATACCTTTTCTGACAACGTCAACCTTAACATTACTTTGCTTGGGGACGCCTATCTGGATATCTTCCTCTCGCACCATTCTCTTTTTGGTGGGATCCGGCGGAGTAGATGTAATATTTCCATTCTCATCAACATAGGCCATCATTTCGTCTAAAGAACTGCCATCCTTGGCATTCGCTTTACGCTCTTCCTTTTTCTGCTCTTTATCTTGCCTTTTTTTCTGCTTTTTCTTTTCTGTTTCCTTCTTATTCCACGTCTCTTGTGATTTACCCATAATTTTTGTTGACTTGTTTAGTTTTTGTTTTGTTTAATAATTTGCAGATTCCTTCGAATCTGATGAATAAAGAGGCCTTACTGTTTTCCGTTAAACGAAAGGAAGGCCAAAGTTACGATATTTCTTTATTTCTTCCGCGCCAGAACAGGCGCAAATAAACTCAGGAGCACCTATTTCACCTTCTCATTGACCCAAAGATGGCTATACCAATGCCATGCTCCGGACTTGTCGGGTACGGTTACCGTGTATAAAGTCCTTCTTCGACGGGCGATAGACTTCGTGGATTGCAAGGTAATCGTAACGCTTCCCGCATTATTTTCAATGATTTTAAAGCTACACTCTCCTCCTTGAACAAAACACTGAAGCTGCTTAATCAGTAAATCGGTGTTTTCGAACACAACGGTGAGAACCGGCTTACCATCACCACTCAGAATAGTGTTGTCGGGTGATACTTCAATTACTCTCAGTGCCTTAAAGGATGCTTTTTCAGCAAATTTTTCGGGAGCTCCATAGGCTTCAGACATCGGAAACCTGGGACATTGAAAGAGGTCTGTTCCTGAAAATATTACCCCTGAATTTTGCGCGGTCGCCGCTGTAAACCCTGCATCTTTTACAATTTTTTTCATTTCGCCATCGAATTCACCATAGGGATAGGAAAATGCCCCTGGCTTTATCTTCAATTCTTTAAAAATAATGGATTGACTTAATTCGATCTCCTCTTTAAATTTTTTGTGACGGACTGGCCCCACGTCATTTAAAAAATAGTCATGCGAATGGGAATGGTTTCCAATTTCTATGTTGCGTTTCATCGCATCTTCGAGTGCCTTCCAGTCCATGTAATCACCACCGCCAACGGTTTTCGTATTGATAAAAAGGGTCGCGGGGAAACTATACTTTTCGAGAAGTGGCAACCCCTTCTCAAAAAAACTTTTATATCCATCGTCAACGGTAATTACGGCTGTCTTTCGGGTTGGAGTGTCAGACTTGAGGTAGTCGACAGCATCAGACAAAGTAAGCACCTGAAAATTATTTTTGGTAAGATAGTTTAAATGCGCTTCAAAATCCTTTACAGAAATATTGGTAGATGGGTAACGTGAATCACCAAAACGATGATAAACAAAACAGACTACTTCTTTGGTGCTGTTTGGGCTTTCACTGTCAATCTGCGCTACTTCTGTTGATCCGGATTTACCAGAACATGAAACAAAACAGATGATAATCAGAATACAAAATAATCTCACTGACCTTCGGATTTATGACTCACTTAAAATTCGCACTTACTTTAGAAGTGACAACACTCATACGTGAACTAATCTTTTACCAGAAATTCCGGATCAATCTGATACTCATCAAACTTTGTAAAGTCATTCCGTACAACAACTCTCCTTAATTGCCTGGTATAAGCCGTTCTTCTTTCTGAAAAATTCTTCAGGTGTGGTAAAAGTTCCAATGGTTCCGTTGTCTGAAGCCGCGCTTCGCGTAAACTTTGATACGCCCTGACAGAACCTAATATTTCGTAGTAATGGATTATCGACTCAGACATATCCTTGTAAGACCTGAGATAAACTCTCTTTCCGTTTCGGGGACGCCCTGCGGCCATTCGTTGTTCATCGGATTTAAAAGACCATACTCCAAATAAGTTATTTCCTTCAAGAAAAAAGCGCGATTGCCCCCAACCACTCTCCACTGCCGCCTGGGCCAATACAATACTATTGGGTATAGTACCTACCCGCGTCAGTAAATCATCCATATCCTTTCCTTTGAATCGTCTTTTTACTTCAAGATAAAAGGTACTGTCTTTTTTATTCCACCGTTTCTTTTCACTCAAACTGTTTAATTTAACTTTTAGAGTTTCGATCTCATGCTTAGCCACTAAAATTGCGGGCAGTACCGCTGCAATAAATTTCTCTTTTGCCACCCTGACCGGCAGTCGCTCCAATCCTGAAACGTTGGTGTACAACAACGGCATGACCGATGCGCTTGTCAACGGAACAATTTGCTGCAACGAATCAACTTTGATATGGCTCGATTTAACAGAGTAAGTTTTACTGCGGTTACATCCCGCAAAAATCACCACCAGAAGAAGAACAGTGATTATAATCAAAAAATACCTGCGAACACCGAATCTACTTAAGCTCATTTTTCCAAATAAAGGCAAATAGCTTCTGATGAAAAAGCTTTTTTCTCTATTGGTAGCTGCATTAACCTTGAGTAGTATCAGGTAAAGACAAATGATACTTCATATTGCAAAAAAAATCAGTATCCGCCATTTTAACGCGAATTAATTTACTTACTCCAGACTGCACCAATACCGACATCCCATAGCTGTTTGTTAAAGGAGACAATATCTTTATCCAGTATTTCTCTGGCTTTAGCCTGCAGGATAGACCATTGCGTATTTAATTCCTTTTGGCGTTCAAGTATCGGCTTGGTGACTTTTGGAATATCACTTTCAGCTTGATTGATCATAAACATGTAGTTCGCGCAAAACTTATTGGGGAAATTTTCAACGTCATCGTAAGCTTTCGTTTTACGTTGAACCATATCCTCATCCCAGCTTTTCATGCGTCCTGCTAAAATCTTTCCATCTTTTTTAATGGCGGCATACCTGGTTTCATCAGGCAATTCATTTATCAATTGAGTAAGTTGTTCCATCTTTCGATGCATCTCGATCACCACGCTGGTCATTGTATTCATCTCGCGCTCCATTGCAGTCATTAACGCATGATATTCATCGTATGTTTTTGAATCAATTTGATATAAGGGATTTGGAAGAATTTCAACTTCAGATGAAACCGTTTTAACATTGGCCTTAAGCGTAATCGAATATTTTCCCGGCGATACTTTATGACCATTGAAGCTGCCCTCTACATAAACATTGGGCACTCCCTTCATGGTTGAATAACGGAGATTCCATACAAAACGGTTGAGTCCTTTTGCCGCGCTCAATACAGGTTCCGGGTTGGGGCCACCATCATTTTGGACGAAAGTTGTATCCGTGGCAGAACTATAAGCCCGAACAAGTGCTCCCTCAGCATCTTTTATTTCCAAAGTAACAATTTCTGAATTATTCAACTCTGGCAAATGATAATAGATAACAGCTCCGCTTGCCGGATTAACTCCGCGAAACAAATTTGTTCCCTCAACTTCATTGCCGGGTTTATCCAGTTCACTATATCCGGTAACGAGCATTGAAGGCTTGGGTTGATAAATCATGAAGTCGGATTGTTCTGTATTATATTGTCTCACTAACGGCAGATCATCTAAAATCCAGAACGATCTTCCCGATGTTGCTGCAATAAGATCATCCTGATGTATTTTCAAATCCGTAATGGGTGTAATGGGCAAATTGAGTTGGAAAGATGTCCAATCCTTGCCACCATTCCACGAAAGGAACAGCCCTAACTCAGTCCCGGCGAAAAGTAGATCCTTACGTTTATCATCTTCGCGAACAACGCGAGTAAATGCATTTGCAGGAAGACCGTTGTTTATACTTGTCCACGTTTTACCGTAATCAGTAGTTTTATAAAGTCCGGGACGATGATCGTTAAATTTATAACGTGTAGTAGCAATGTAAGCGGTTGAAGGATTATGAGGAGATACTTCAATCGCATTGATAAGACATTCTGCTAAACCTGATGGTGTCACATTTTGCCAACTGCTTCCGCCATCACGTGTAACGTAGACCAGACCATCATCACTACCGGTCCATATGATTCCTTTTTCATGGGGTGACTCGATTACATAACTTAATGTTCCGTAATTCTCCGCACCGACCGCTTCGTTCGTGTAGGGTCCCCCACTCTTTCCTTGTTTGGATTTTTCATTGCGTGTCAGATCGGGCGAGACTTCAGTCCACGATACACCCATATCTGATGTTCGAAGCAAATATTGAGCGCCATGGTAAAAAGTATTCGGCTCATGTTTCGACCATATAATGGGTGCATTCCAGTTATACCGGTATCGCATGTCTTTGGCATCCATTCCCAGGTATTGAATGGGTGCAGCCATGATGTTTGTTCCTGCCTTTGCTTTTGTATCCAGTACTTCAATTGTGCCCTGGTAACTTCCACCCAAAACGTAAAGCGGGTCATCGGGATTGAATGCCTGAAAAGCACTTTCGCCGCCGGCTGAGGAAGCCCAACTTGCCGTAGTAATGCCTCTGCTTCCCAACTCGCGGCTTGCAATAGCAATTGAACTGTTGTCTTGTTGCCCGCTATAAATTTTATAAGGAAAACCATTGTCGGTATTGATACGGTAAAACTGAGCTGTGGGCATATTACTCTGACTTGACCATGTCTTACCATGGTTTACCGTGATTGCAGCGCCGCCATCATCGGCGATCACCATGTTTTTTGAATTTTTTGGATTGATCCAGAGGTCGTGATAGTCACCATGGGTTGCCGAAACATCTTCCCAGGTTTTTCCGCCGTCAATAGATTTAAGTGCAGGAGCACTCAATACATAAAGCGTAAATTCATCCAGAGGATCTGTAAACAATTCAATGTAGTACCAGGCCCTTTGCACCAGCCGATGGTCATTTGACATGAGGGCCCAGTTCTCTCCGCCATTCGTAGAAACAAACACACCACCCAATTCTTTTTCAGAATCACTTTCCACCAGTGCGTAAACGCGATCAGAGTTGGATCTGCAAACGGCGACAGACATCTTACCAAGTTCCTTAGGTAAACCTTTTTGAATTTTTTTCCAGTTGTCGCCTCCGTCTGTGGATTTATAGAGACCACTTCCTTCTCCTCCACTAATTACTTTCCAGGGTAAGCGGCCATATTCATTCATCGCCGCATAGAGAATACGTGGATTATTCATGTCCATCGAAAGCTCTACACAACCGGATTTATCATCTACGTACAATACATTTTTCCACGTAGCTCCCCCGTTGGTTGATTTGTAAACGCCACGCTCCTTTGTGTTTCCGTATAGTGCTCCTTGTGCTGCGACATAAACAAGATCAGGATCAGTGGGATGGATGGCTATACGCGAAATATGCTGCGTTAATTCCAGTCCGATCTTCTTCCACGTTTTACCAGCATCCGCGGATTTATATACACCATCACCATGGTGCGTCATTACACCACGCACGGCATGCTCACCCATTCCTACGTACACAATATTGGGATCACTTTCGGAAACAGCGATAGCACCAACGGAACCGGTAGTGAAATATCCATCCGAAATATTCTTCCACGAAATTCCCATGTCATCAGTTTTCCACAAACCTCCACCCGTTGTGCCCATGTAATACGTATTGATATCACCCACAACACCTGAAGCCGCTACGGATCGACCTCCCCGGAAGGGCCCGATGCTTCTCCATTTTACAGGACTGAAATGTTTGTTTAGATCGATTGCAGACGGTGAAGATCCTGTTGGTGTTGATGTCTTGCTTTTCCTTTGTGCAAGAGCATTGAAATTCAGCACGAGAATTAGTGCCAAGAGCGAGATCGCATTTGTCATAGGTAATGAGTTTAAGGATTGAAATATAATCCTTAATTCTTTGTCTTCGACCAGGAGGGGAATTTATTCTTCCTTTAGTATCGTGTATGACTTTACCATATTCAAACCAGTTGTGAGCAGTACCATTTAAATTTCAGCGGCTTCAATGATGCTGTAAGGATAGTTTGTTCATCGTAACAGAGATTTAAAAATGGTTGGGCTTTTTGCTCAAAATAGTGCAATGCAATTCATTTAAAAATCACATGATGATGTGATGAGAGAACATCTATCGGGAAGAATTGTAAAAGATTAATTTGTAAATGCTAGCACAACCTTTACTTCATCACTCAGCACTATGCTAGACTCTCCGAGTTTAAAGTCTAAGCGATTGATGATGAACTCAGCTTTAAACTGTTGTTGATTATTTGATCTACTCACCGTACAAGGTATATCTATTTCTTTAATCACGTCTTTGATCTGCAACTCGAACGTTCCTGTGTACTTACCTTTACCATGCGATATAAACTTTTTGGATTGCAAAGTGATAACCGGGAATTTTTCCACATTAAAATATTGTCGACCCATCAAATGATTGTCGCGCAACTTGATGCCTGTATCAATGGACCTAGGGTTGGCATGCCCGCTGATTTTGCAACTGGATAATTTTTTAGCATCCCAAACAATTTCATATTCCCAATCGCTTATCGTGCCATCTACAGTAATGCCGGCATTCTTGATTTGAAATCGAACAGGTTCAATGCCTTCTTCAGTTGTAGTACTGACTACTGAAATGAACAGCGTAATAAGTAGGTAAATCGCTTGCATGACTTACAGGGTTAGGAGGTAGGCAATCAAGGCTTCTTTTTCTTCTTTGTTCAGATCCATCCCAAACTCATGACCGGGCACTGCCTTTGTTTTTACATTGTGCGGTTTGAAACCGGTGGGCACATAATCATCTTTCAGCCGTGCAGGGTCAAAAAAGTCTTCCAGATTAGCTAAAGAAGCATCATGCATAAATGGGCCGCGATACCAAAGCCCGAGCAAGGAAGGAATTTTATAGTATCCTGTTCCCCTTCGGGTATTTAAAGTATAACCCGGGTCGGTGCCAATTGAAATATCAAAAATATTATACCTTTCGTAGTGGTCTTCAGGAATTTGGAATCCATTAGCCGGAGTCAGTTTATTGTTGGTGAATAGCGGTGGTGTATGACAAGTTACGCAGCCTTCTTTAGCAAAAATGATTTTGCCTTTATTACTGAGTGCAGATGTTTTGTTCGGATTTTCAGGAGGTGTGAGTGAATACACAAACCTGGCGATAGCCAAGAGTTGCTCATCTGAATGCCGGTCATAGGTTCCGGGAAATAGGATGGGCTGACCGTTGTATAGTCTTTCTTTGGTCAGACCTATTGGATTATAATCTCCATAAAAATTCAGAAAGTCAAGGGCTTGATTCATGGCGATGTAGCGCATCATGTCTTCGATATTTCGATGCTGCCCTAAGCCACCATGATCTAAATATTTTCTGTCTTTCACGCCAACCAAATTCGGTACTTGCGGAGGGTACAGGATGCTGGTTCCTTGTCTGCCAAAAGCACCCTCAGGCACTGCTCTGTAAGCTGTCAATATGGAGTCTCTGCCACTAGCCAGGAGGTTTCCATGTGGATCGTTTTTAGTCCACGGACTGGCAAACAATGCCCTCGAAATACTCTGTATTTCTCTTTCTGAAGCTCCATCGCTTTCCAGTGCGTATGCAAATGCCTTATCACCCGGCCAGTTTCCTTGTGCGCCCTTGATGGTACTGCCGTCGGGCAACACTCGAGTATGGCACATGGCGCAAGATAGATTGCCCAGATACACTTTTCCCTTTTCAGATACCACCCATTTAGCAAAGGGCATGATACCATCAGGAGTTATGGGCATCCCTGAAGCTTCATAAAATTGCAGTTCTCTTGCGTGCTTTGTACTAATGATGGCCCCTAATGTATCGATGGGATAATCGAATAATAATTCTCCGGCCTTGATCCAGTCTTCTTCAGTTTTGAGCAAGGAGGCATCAAACACAATTTCTGCGTCTTGATTGTGCAGCCATTCCCAGTAGCCTTCCGGCTCATAGTCGGGATGATAGACCGGGTAGGTCTTGTAGATCACCCGCTCAGGCAGAGCGTAGTAAAAGTCCTCACTAACCGGTCGGGCCGTAAAGTCCGGATTGGCGTTGGGCAGTTCCCAGTCTTTCATGGCGGCATCTGTCCAAACACGCGGGATTTCGGGATAATAAAATGTAGCCCGGAGCCCCATCAGGCATAAGCAGCAGCAGATAAGCACGATAAGGAAGTGGTTGAGCTTTTTCATAACCAGTAGGTTGATAATCCATACAATTTCTAAAAGGTTTTTTATATATGCATCTCATGATGATGTGGGTCTGGAAATTTACCCCTCTTCATGAATGAGTTGCATCCTAAAATTCTGAATTTAAAAGATTAAAGGGATAGCATAAAAAAGACATATTTAACCCAAAGGTTTGTTTTTAAATCGATTGCTGATGGTGAAGATGCTGTTGGCATTGAAGTCTTGCTTTACCTTTGTGCAATAGCATTGAAATTCAGCACGACAAGTAGTGCCAAAGGCGAGGTCGTTTTTCTCACGGGCCGCAGAGGTTAAGGATTGAAATATAATCCTTAATTCTGTTATCCCCTTGTGAAATTGTTACCCGGCAGACAACGACAAAGCTTAAAAGCGCATTAACCCGGGCAGGGGATGATAAAGTAAATCACTTAGATAAATTGAATCGCACTCCTCCAAAAAAACGGATACCCTGATTAGGTGCAAAAACATACGATGGATCAAACGTGAGCGCGTAGGGATTGTCAGGTGTCGGTACTGCATCTCCGTTTGAATCGAACTGCACTTCCTTATCAAAAGGATCGTGCGACCTGGCGATACTGTTTTTAGGCGGAGTATAGTTTAGCAGGTTTTTGACCCCGGCGTAAACAGACCACTTGTCATTGAGATTTTGAATCAATTGAATATTCTGAATACTCCATACCGGCGAAGTATCGGATCGCGGATCAAATTCGCCCAGGACCGGCAACTTCATTGGACCATATAAATTTCCGGTATAATCAATCGTAAGGTTCCGTGTTAGCGGATAAGAAACCGACCACACAGCTGTATACCGCTCTGTCAGCAACTGACGGATTTTTACGTCATTTCCCATTTCATCCGGGGCAACCGAAAATACATTCATCAACGTTGCTCCGGTAATAACTTTGAGTCCATTCGTGAAAGCAAAATCAAGATTTACAGATAAACCGTTTGAAACCGCGTAACCATCCAGGTTGGTATAGATGATCTGGTTTGGATTGGTTAGATAATCCGGAATAATTTTATTATTGAAATAGGTATAGAAAGCAGTAGCATCAATGCCGAAAAAACCATTTCGGGTAACTATTTTTTTGACATAGTTGATATTGCTGTTCCAGGAAGTTTCAGGCTTGAGACTTTCAAGAAATACAGTTTCGCGTGCGCCAGATAATGCAGCATGGTCCTCTGTAAATACATTTGCTACCCTGTAACCATTGCCTACACTTAAGCGGAATATATTCGTTTTATCCGCCGATATCCATTTATAGTTTAGCCGTGGTGTGAAAATATTTCCATGCATGGAATTGCGGTCATATCGCATACCTATCAAAACTTTGTTTTGAGTATTTATTGAAATTTCGTCCTGAATAAATAATCCCGGCAGCCAGATTTTCGAAGGTCGATTGGTGGTACCATCTGCAGAACTTGTGGCCGGAGTATTGTCATCATACCCAGTGTAGCGCACGGCCGAGCCCATCAACACATCATGTGTCCCCAACTGTTTGTTCCACGTTAGCTGGCCGAAGAAGATACGTTGGTTAGCTTGATAAGAAGTTGTTCCATAATAAGAATCCTGATCGTGATTATTGGCCGAAAAACTAACGATTATATTTTCCTTAACAGGGAGCTGATATGCACCTAATACTTCCCATCGACGTGTATAAATACTTTCGGCATAAATACTGTCGCCGCCCCTGAAGGCACGTGTCCAATTCATTTCACCACCCCACCGGTCTTCATAGTTAAGTCGGCCGGCCAAAGTAAACAGCCGGTTTTCTTTTCTGTCAAAACTGATTTTATTAAATATTGAAATCCGATCCTGTAAGGTTACATCGGTAAAGCCGTCCTTGTTTTTGTCAATTGGATTTTGATAGTTGAAATAATTTATACCGGTAAGTGATTGTGCTTTTTTACCCAGATTATACCTCAACCCAATATCCGTATTAAACTCTCCCCAAGAAGTGATGTATTGGTCAACGGATACGTTATCCGCCATCGCCGGTCTTTTTGTGATAACGTTAATCACACCGCCCAGCGCCTCAGAACCGTATAAAGTTGAAGCAGGACCTTTAACAATTTCGACGCGGTCGATCAAAGATGCCGGAATCCCGGTAAGTCCATATACAGTTGAAAGACCGCTTACAATCGGCATTCCATCAATAAGGATCATGGTGTAGGGTCCTTCTAATCCGTTAATATGAATATCCCCTGTGTTACACACATTACAATTGAGTTGCGGCCGAACACCATTTATATTCGTAAGGGATTCAAACAAACTCGGAGCTGGATTCTTTTGAAAAAAAGCAGGAGTATAAACCTCAATCGGCACAGGACTATCCATTTTTGAAACTTCTTTGAGCGACCCTGAAACCACCATTATTTCCTGTAACTGGCTAACATCTTCCTGCATGGATACATTCAACTGCATTGGAAGGGTGCTGGTGATTGTTATCGAAGTGTTTTGGGTAATGTAGCCAATGCCTGAGAATCTTACTACGTACTTCCCGAATGGGATATTATCAATAGAATATTTACCATCCAGGTCGGTTGCCGAACCCATGGTAGTACCAACCAGACTAACGTTCAGGAATTCAGCCGGATTACCGTTAGACAATAACTGCCCTTCAATAGACCCAAAATTTTGAGCCAGAGCGATCAAGCTGATAAACCAAAGTGCTATAAAAAACAAAAACCTCACAATAGTCTTATTTTTAGACAAGCAAACTTAATGTATTAGATTATTATAAACAAATTTTTAGATTACTCTAAATTATTATGATTGACAATTTTGTCATAGAGTCCCGTCGTTACAGGCAGGGTCGTCTAACAGCATTTTTGGGTCCATTGCAAGATTTGTCAAAGATTGGCGGTTAATAAACACTTAGATTAAAGAAACGTGAGAAACGTCGCGAGGAGTATCAAATTGCTTTCTGGAAACGAAAAGAGGATGGACAACCGATTACCACCTAGATTCCTTGCATCGTTAGCCATCGTAATAGCTCGTGGTTGCCAAATATTGAAAAAACCATTCAACCGAATGGACGAAAACATTATATTCGGACCGCTAAACTCCAATGGTAAAAAACTACTTTAAAATAGCCCTTCGCTTCATGCTGAGGCAAAAGGGTTTTTCCATTATTAATATTTCCGGATTAACGATAGGCATCACCTGTAGCTTACTCATAGTCCTTTATATACAGGATGAGCTTAGTTATGATAAATTCCACACCGATGCATCGCGTATTTACAGACTGGGTTTTACCGGTAAACTGGAAGGAAGAGATTTTACATCTGCACAGACGGGGACACCCGTTGCCAAAGCACTTCGGCAAATTCCTGGAATTGAAAGTACGGTTCGTCTGGCAAGCTGGGCAACATTTCCAGTTCGCTATGAACATAAAGCATTTACTGAAGATAAAATGCTGCTGGCCGACTCAAACTTTTTTAAATTCTTTGATTTTAAATTAGTCTCCGGTAATCCAGACTCTGTACTGCTTGGTGAAGGAAAACTCGTTATCACAGAGAGTGCCGCTCAACGCTACTTTGGATATACAAGTAAAGGCGATACCAGTCCGATAGGAAAAACACTAATGCTTGCACAAGGGTATCCTGTCACCGTTACCGGGATTGCGGAAGATCCACCTTTGAATTCACATTTTCTCTTTACTATGATTTTTTCCATGGATTCCTGGGATGAAGCTCAGGCAGACAATTGGATAACCGGCCGGGTGGTGACCTACTTCAAAGTAAAACCTGACATAGCAATTTCAGACATCACGAAATCATTCGACATCATCATTGAAAAGAATGTAATCCATGAACTTCATCAGGTGGATAGTATTGGCATGGATGAATTCAAGTCACGGGGAAATGATTTATGTTTTTTCGCACAGCCTCTCACAGAAATACACCTGAAGTCGCAATTGAGCGATGAGATCGAACCCAACGGGGACATACAATACATTTATATTTTCGGGTCTGTCGCACTTCTGATTACGTTGCTGGCGTGCATCAATTTTATGAACCTTTCAACAGCAAGGTCTGCAAGCCGTGCAAAGGAAGTAGGCGTTCGCAAAACCATTGGCGCGCAATATGGAAAACTGATCTTGCAATTTCTTTTAGAATCGTATGTGTATGTTATCATTGCAATGTTCTTCTCGTTGTTTCTAATCATGATTTTCCTTCCGTTTTTGAATTTGCTGTCCGAGAAAAAAATTGCCTACACAATACTATTTCAACCTTCCTTTATCATCGGTGAGATACTATTTATGCTTTTTGTCGGGATGTTGGCGGGCAGTTACCCAGCATTTTATCTTACGCATTTCAATCCCATCGAAGTATTAAAAGGAAGATTAAGAGCAAAACTCAGGAGCTATGGAATCAGAAATACACTGGTTGTCTTTCAATTTGTTATTTCAACAGTATTGATTGTAGCTACGCTGATCGTATACCTGCAATTGCGTTATATTCAGAAGGCTAACATTGGTTTTGACAAGGCAAATGTTATCAATTTGCTTCACACGAAAAATCTGGGTGAAAATGGTAAAGCCTTCAAGAGCGCACTACTCCAATACCCGGACATCAGTGCTGCCAGCTATGCAAACAGATTACCGCCAAATGTTGAATGGCAGTCTGTGTTCGAGGAAGTAGATTCACAAAAGGAATACCTACTGGCTATTTATGAAATGGATGCAGATCACCTGGAGGCTATGCGCTACCCATTAGTCGAAGGCCGTTTTTTTTCAAATGTTACACCTTCCGACACCAACACTGTCATTCTGAACCAGACCGCCGCCCGCTTAATCGGATTGAAAGATTATAAAGGTAAAAAGTTGGTTACTAACTACGACCATGACGGAAGACAACGTGAAGTTATTGGTATCATTCAGGATTTCAATTTTCAGTCCTTTCGCGAACCGGTACAACCACTTGCTGTTGTTTTAGGTCCTGAACCAAACTGGGAGATGGCGATTCGCCTGACGAGAGGAAATACAAACGAGAAAATTGCACTGATCGAGTCATTCTGGAAGAAGTATGCACCCGGCGCACCTTTTCAATACACCTTTCTGGACAAGAATTTTGAAGCCAAGCACAATACTGAGAAAAAGCTTGCTCTTCTTTCTGCGGTGTTTAGTGCACTTGTAATATCTATTGCATGTCTTGGCTTGTTTGGACTGGCAACGTTTACCGCCGAGCAACGAACCAAGGAAATTGGTATCCGAAAGGTTATGGGCGCGAGCGTACAGAATATTGTGATTATGATCAACAAAGATTTTCTTAAACCCGTACTTCTGGCAAACCTGATTGCCTGGCCAATAGCGGGATGGATCATGTACACCTGGATTGATCAGTTTGCCTTTCACATTTCGTTTCCGTGGTGGGTATTTTTTGTCGCCGGATTGATCACCTTAGTAATTGCACTCGTTTCCATAAGCTTCCAAACTATTATTGCAGCAGAAGGTAATCCGGTAAAATCATTAAGAAACGAGTAACCTTCCTGCAATCTTTTAGGTTAAAAGTGAGTCATGGTAAGTAGAAATCAATGCTTACTTTCTACATTAAAAAAAATAATTACATCGGATAGGGGAATAACCTTGGTTACTTGTCCTACCTTTAAACAACTCAAATTCATATGAATACCTCTCAAAAAACCCTCCTCTCCGTATTATTTCTTGTGTTGGCCTTTCAATTTTCGATCGCACAGGAAATTGCCCGCGATTTAAAATCGTTCAACAAAGTCATCGTCTCACCTAAGGTAAATCTGATCCTTGAAAAAGGAAATCAGGAAGGCATTCGATTGGTCTACTCAAATGTTTCTCCGGATAAGATCAACATCAGAGTGAAAGGAAATACACTGCGTATTTACCTTGATGATGCCAAGGTGACTGAAAAAAATGAATGGATTAGTCCGAATCAAAAGCGGAGTATTTACCACGAAGCCTGGATAACGGCGTACGTAACCTATAAAGAAATAGAGCATCTTGAAATCAGAGGCAATCAGGAACTAACGTGCAACGGCCCTATCAACGCATCGCGTTTTACCTTGAAAGCATATGGAGAAAATGAAATCCGGTTATCCTCGGTAAAGGCTGACTATCTAAGAACCAGTCTTTATGGAGAAAATGATTTGAAAATAAGAGGCGGAAAAGCAGAATTTCAGAAGTATAAATTATTTGGTGAGAACAGAATAGACACACAAGAATTAAAAAGTTATTCCACAACCACTAACATCTATGGTGAGAGTAGAATTAAACTCAGCACACAAGATAACCTGAGGATAAACGCATTCGGCGAGTCTCAGATTTCCTACTATGGCAATGCTAATGTTAATAAAGGTTTGATCTTCGGTAAGACACAGATCAATAGACTGAATTAACCATTTATGGTAGAACGTGCACTGTGATGTTCAACTTATTCGTTTTTAAAGGTTTGTAACCGTTAAAATACGGCACGCAATAAATGCAAGTTCATTTTTAAGACCTCAACGAAACAGATTTCTAAAGCATACCGGCTCGCAAGCACATTCATCGTTAATTACTAATTTGCGGCCATGTCGATGGCTTATCCGGTACAGGAAATTGTTCCTCAGCTTAAAGAAAAGCTGTTACAACATCGTGTGTTGATTTTGCAAGCTCCGCCGGGGGCGGGAAAAAGTACCATCCTACCCCTCAGGCTTTTGGAGGAACCCTGGCTAAAAGATCACAAAATTATCATGCTCGAACCGCGTAAACTTGCTGCACGTTCGGTTGCTCATCGGATGGCCAGCTTGTTGAAAGAGGATGCAGGCGAAACCATTGGCTACAGGGTTCGGTTCGAAAGCGTTGTCAGTGATCGAACAAGAGTCGAAGTTGTAACGGAAGGGATACTGACCCGGATCCTACAATCTGATAATGCATTAGAAGGTGTTGGGCTGGTAATTTTTGATGAATTTCACGAACGCAGTCTGCATGCTGACTTAGCGTTAGCACTATGTTATCAGGTTCAACAAGTGTTACGCCCGGATCTGCGAATCCTGATTATGTCCGCTACGCTTGATGGTGAAAAGATTGCAGGAGTATTTCAGAATGCACCGATAATATCCAGTTCAGGAAGACAATATCCAGTTACACTTCTTTATACACCTGCCGACAAGGACAGTTACATCGCGCCGGCTACTGCACGGGTTATCAGAAAAGCGTTGCACGAACAGGATGGTGACATTCTTGTATTCCTTCCGGGTACCGGTGATATTCACAAAGTTTCAGAATTGCTTAACAGTGAAAATATTGCAGCCAGCATTCATCCCCTGTACGGAGATCTTCCCTTTCGAAAACAACAAGAAGCGATTGAACCACATCCGGAGGGAATCCGAAAAGTGGTTTTAGCTACAGCCATTGCAGAAACTTCTTTGACGATTGAAGGAATCACAACGGTTGTTGACAGTGGTTATTCGCGTGTGTCGAAATTTGACCCACGCAGTGGACTTACACGCCTGGAAACGATTCGTGTAACACGAGATGCGGCTGATCAGCGCGCTGGTCGCGCCGGACGATTGGGTCCTGGTGTATGTTACCGGATTTGGTCCGAAGCCATTCATCACACTTTACAACCAATCCGTCAGCCCGAAATACTGGAAGCTGATTTGGCGTCCCTTATGCTGGAACTTGCAAACTGGGGTATTCAAAATATCAATGATCTAAAGTGGATTACAACGCCACCGGTAGGCGCAGTAAGCCAGGCTAAATCTTTATTACAGGAGCTGGGTGCCATCCAGTTAAATGGTATAACAAAACGCGGTAAAGATATGCTGCGACTCCCAACCCATCCACGCATTGCGCATATGTTAATTGAGGGTAACAATCTTACCGGGCTGGCAACGGACATAGCTGCACTACTGGAAGAACGTGATCCACTTGGAAAAACTTCAGGCGCAGATTTGTCACTTCGTGTAGAAGTCCTGAGAAAATGGCGGTCTGGTGAACGTACGTCTGCCGACCAGAATGTACTCGAAAGAATTGAAAGGCTTGCTTCTTCCTGGCGCAAGATCCTTAAGGTCAAAACTGATAATACCATGCCTGCTTATTCTGATGTGGGTAAACTTGTCGCAGAAGCCTATCCTGAACGTATTGCCCGGCAACAGGAAAAACATAGTACACGTTACAAGCTGACCAATGGAAGAATTGTACGATTACCAGATCATGACCCATTACTTCGTGAACCTTGGTTGGCAATAGCACAACTCGACAGCGGCAGTGGTGAAGGGAAAATTTTCAGCGCTGCACCCTTACATGAAGATGACCTCTTACATCGCGCGACAGCGAGAGAAAGTGTATTATGGAATTCCGATAAAGGTGCTATCGTAGCGGTAACGGAAAGCTGTATTGGTAACGTTGTCTTGCGAAGTAAGCCTTTGACTGCCATTCACGATGAACTTCGAATAAATATTTTATGTCAGGCCCTTCGCGATGAAGGATTAAGATTGCTTAACTGGACAGAAGAACAGCAAGCGTGGCAGGCCCGGGTAATGAGCATGCGTATCTGGCGACAGGAAGAATCCTGGCCCGACGCAAGTGATGCAGGACTGCTGGCCTCTGCTGAAGAATGGCTTGCGCCTTACTTGAATGGTGTTAACAGGCGACAAGACTTTCAACGCCTCGACATGCATGCCATACTATCCGGAAGATTGCCATGGGAGTTAAGCAGTAAGCTTAATCAACTCGCTCCTTCCCGCATTACGGTGCCAAGCGGCTCACTGATAAAGTTGAATTATGCAATGGATGGTGGTCCACCTGTAATGGAAGTGAGGTTACAGGAAGTTTTTGGTCTGCTTGAAACTCCTGCCATAAATGACGGCAGAAATAAAGTATTGTTACACCTTCTTTCTCCAGGCTATAAGCCCGTGCAAGTGACACAAGATCTTAAAAGCTTCTGGCAAACTGCATATCATGAAGTGCGCAAGGAAATGCGGATGCGATATCCCCGCCACCATTGGCCGGAAGATCCCTGGACTGCAGAAGCTGTGCGGGGAGCAAAGAAGAGACATTAGACACTCTGATTTTTATTTGAGATTCCGTGTTGTCAAGTTGAGTTTCTCAACGTAGCCTTCAATATACTCAGCCAAGCGTTTCCGACGGTACTGCATGATAAACCGGGGATGAGCCAGCGGAATGATCTCACCGAAAATTTTCAGCTCGTCGTTTAAACGGCTGAGGTATTTAAAATTTTTATCTTCTCCTAAACAATAACAAACTGCTGTATGCATGCCGAAGTCAACGGTATCGCGCAAAGACTGAACAATAAACGGTCGAAGACTTTCCTGTAATTCCCTGATATCGTAATAGTTCAGATTCTTACCGTTCATAACAAAACCTAACGGACTGGCTGAGCTAAAATAAAAATGCTTATAAAACAGTTCAGTGCCACCATACGCATCAATCATAGCGTAGATAAAATCAGCTGAGAGTTCCGTTTTCTTCTGAAGTGTATTGGTAATTGAACAGTACTTTTCGAGTTTGATAGGATCGGTAAATGGAATTCCGGTTAATCCGCCACCCAGCCGTCCCGGGTTAATACCAAGAATCAAGTATCGCTTGTGATCATCATTGTAATACTTTCGGTAAAACTGCTCACAAAGTCTGAAGGCTTCCGGATCCTGATAAGGATTTAATACACCGACACCTTCCGGTAGGGATGTACTAATACGGAGATCTTGAAAGAATTTTAGAATTTTATCTGCCAGCACGCTTACTTCTTTTCCCGTATCGATTTAAATTCGGAACCATCCTTCCATTGCGGCCATGATTCTTCAAAAGCCAACCTCTTCCCTACCTGAAACAAAAGTTTTGCATCTTCTTCAGCACCACTTAAGTCCCACTCACCCGGATTATATTCATCTGCCGGCTGATGATATCTGTTCTTTGTATATTCTACTTCCAACTGCTTTCCATACTCCTTTCCCTTCTCAAGGTGCTCAATGCCATTACCAGTGAAGAGTGCAGGAACTCCAACTTTTGCAAAGTTAAAATGATCGGACCTGAAGTATAATCCGATTACCGGATTTGGTTCTGCCGCTAGGTAGCGGCCTTGCTTCGCAGCCTCTTCTCGCAAGTAGTCTTCCAACTCCGATTGTCCGATACCAATGACTGTAACGTCTTTCATTCTACCGAAGACATTTATAAAGTCGATGTTAAGATTTGCAACCGTATTTTCAATAGGATAAATTGGATTCTGAGCATAATACGCGGATCCCCACAACCCCTGTTCTTCAGCCGTTACGGAAAGGAAGATAATTGATCGCTTTGGCTTATTCTTCATGGCTTTGAAACCCTTGGCAATTTCAAGAAGTAATGACACACCCCCGGCGTTATCCAGCGCACCGTTGTAAATTGAATCACCTGCATCATTGGGCTTACCTATGCCGAGATGATCCCAATGCGCTGTATAAACAATATACTCATCCGGTTTTTCGGTTCCAGTAATCTTTGCAATGGCGTTGTATGTCTTATTAAAAACCGATTTCACACGCATCGACGTTGAAACCTGAATACCCAGCGACTGACCTTTAAATCCTGGCTGTCGTGCCTTTGATTGCAATGCATTAAAATCTAAACCTGCAGCATCAAAAAGCTTTCCAGCGGCTGAAATAGAAGTCCATCCTATTCCTTCACAGAAGTAATTATTTTTCCCCCGGGTGTCCAGATATAAGTGTGCTGCATTCCATCCATTCTGAACGACCCAAAATCCATATCCTGCCGGAACGGTATTGTGAATAACGAAACATCCCTTTGCTCCCTGGCGTGCTGCTTCCTCAAACTTGTACGTCCAGCGTCCGTAGTATGTCATTGTATTGCCTTTGAAAAAGGTTGAATCTGTACCGCCAAACCCTGGGTCATTCACCAGTACCAAAACAATTTTTCCTTTTACATCCAGCCCTTCATAATCATTCCAATTGTATTCTGGTGCTACAATACCAAATCCTGCAAAAACAACCTCCTCATCATTCCAGCTAATTAATGAATCTGTGCGCTCTGTCCAGAGAACATAATCTTTAAAGCCCGATAATTTCAGGTTTGTTTTTCCACCTTTTACCGTTAGAATGCTGTCGGCCTCCGGTGTGATTTCCACCATTGGAACTTCCTGGAGATAGCTGTCTCCGTTTCCGGGCTCAAGGTCCAGGGCTTTAAACTGCGCTTGCAAAAAGCTGAGTGTTTTTTCTTCTCCCACTGTAAACGGTCTGCGTCCCTGGAATTCATCTGAAGCTAAAACCTTAATCGTTTCTCCGATCCCTTCCGCAGAGATCGCACTTAGTCCATCATTAGTTTCATACTGATTTTTTTCAGAACAAGAAAAAAGAATTATACAAGTCAGACTAATTAGAGTGTAGATTTTGGACATGGCAACAGATATTTTATTTACAAGCAATATAGTATTTAGAACTCTTTAGTACTTACCGCTCAGCACAGGAGATCACTCTGGCGGAAAAAATATGAGTACAGATGTGACTGAACTAATGCTGCAACTCAAAAGCACTACGATAAAACCCTTTATCCTGTACATAGTCGATCATCTCGACATAAAATGGATGCGATCCGAGTGTTGCGGTATCACCAACCATTATTAATTTTTTTCTTGCGCGCGTCATCGCCACATTCGTTCTGCGTATATCGCCTAGAAACCCAACCTCACTTTTTTCATTACTTCTCACAAAGCTTATTGCAATCACATCTCGTTCCTGTCCCTGAAACGCATCGACCGTATTGATGGCAACAAGTTTATTCAGCGGCTCAAGAATTTCTGAAGCTTCAGCAAGTTTATGAAGATAGTCAACCTGGGCACGATACGGTGTGATGATGCCGATCGTTAATTTTCTATCTATCCATTCATCAGGACCGATTTCTTCCACAAGCACTTCTATTCTGTGGATCAGTAGCTGAGCTTCTTCTTCATTAAAACGGCTTAACGTTTCTTTATCTTGCCCTTCGACATAACTGCATCCTGCTGTATCAATAAATTCTACGGGAGGCTGATTAGGACGAAGTAATTCTGCTTTCACAGTATCATGAGCAACCAACTGATCCTTGTAAAAATAGGTTGACGAAAACTTCATGATATCTTCATGCATCCGATACTGTACCGTTAAAATGGCTGACGATGAAGGATGCCGGGCAATCCCCTTTTCAAAAAGCGTTTTTGAAAGTCCCTGTCGTGCTGCGTCGTTCGACTTAATGGTGGGCGGAAGCTGCTGATGATCGCCCGCAAAAATAACACGACCACTTCTCAGGATTGGAATCCAGGTTGCAGGTTCTAAGGCCTGAGCAGCCTCATCAATAAAAACCGTTTTAAACTTTCTACCGCGTAATACAGGATGTGAAGATCCTACCAGCGTCGTGCAAATCACTTCCGCACGCTGGAGCAGATCATTAACGATATAAAATTCGAGCACATCTGCATCTGCCTTCAATGCTTTTGATTCCTGTAGTAAAAGTCTGCGGTTTTGTTTTTCCTGATAACCGAAGTCGCGCTTGAATTTGTAAGCCATTCCTTTCACCTGTTCCATTTTTTTTCGGAGCGTCCGAAGTTCGTGAAAGTTGGCATGTTCCGAAATGCGTGAATCAAGTGTCTTGCTCAGTGTCTGTTCCGTAACCCTCGCCGGATGGCCTATTCGTATTACGTTTAATCCCTGCTCACTTAATTTATCAACCAATAAATCAACGGCAGCGTTACTGGGTGCACAAACCAAAACCTGCTGCTCATTCTTTACCGTTCCTTTAATCGCATGAACCAGTGTAGTAGTTTTTCCCGTTCCGGGAGGACCGTGAATAAAACCTACGTCCTCCGCTTCAGCAATCAGATCCAAGGCCTTTTGCTGACTGGCATTTAGTCCCTGAACAAAGTCATTCGGAATTGTTGTTGCTTCTTTCTTTCTGAGAGAAACATTCGCATCACCCAATAATATTTCTCTGAATGTCGCTACCCGATTATCCTCTCCTTTCCATACTTCATTCAACGCAAACTCCATTTCGCGGTAAGTCATCTCATCGAACATGACGTCGACACCCATCAGACTGGAGTCTATCCAGTCGGGAAGTTCTTCGGCATTTAAAGTGATTACCATCGTATTATCCCGAACGTAGTTGATCACCCCGTTAACATGATCCCGTTCTGGTTTGCCTGATCCATTCGAAAATACACTTACAGATTTACCACTTTGAAAAGCATGAGGCTGATCCAACTGACTGGTACGCTCTATTTCGATCATCAACCTTTCGCCGGTTCCAATATAATCTCGTTTCAGGCGTACAGGATACCACGTTGTTCCCTCCTTGGTCCGCTGATGGAGAGATCGCAGCAACACCTTTTGCCTGTAGTAATCCAGGTCCGCCTGTCGCTCAAGTTTGATGAGCTCCAGTGTTTTTTTTAATTGTTCTCGTGATGACATATCGAACGGGCAAAGATAAAAGGCTTGAGACGATCGTAATGCCTATTCAAGACATTTAGTTTCATTGCATAACGAATCATCCGGCCACCAATGGACACGTATTCACATTTACTTTTCGCCGCTGATCCATTAAATTGTAGTGTTTTATTTTAATAGACTATTTTCGACCAATTAAACACGTATTCATGAAAATTTGCAGTCTTGTTTCATTCCTTATTCTTCTAGTTTCCTTTTCTTCATACGCACAGAAATATGACATTGTACTAAAAAACGGAAAGATCATCGATGGATCCGGGAATTCCTGGTTTTATGGCGATGTAGGTATCAAAGACGGAAAAATTACTGCAATAGGGAAGCTTTCGTCTGAAGGTGCCGGAAAAATTCTGGATGTTAAGAACCTTGTTATCGCGCCAGGATTCATTGACGTTCACACACACATAGAGTCTAATGATATAAAAGTACCCACGGCACCAAACTTTATTTACGATGGAGTGACTTCCGTTGTGACCGGCAATTGTGGTTCTTCCAATACTGATATTGCAAGGTATTTTCAAAAGCTGGACAGTGTAAAAACTTCGATCAATATCGCCACGTTAATAGGCCACAACAGTGTACGCAGGGCGGTTATGGGTGATAATCAACGAGATCCTACGGTTGAAGAACAAAAAAAGATGGAGGAATTAGTTGAAACCGCTATGCTTCATGGTGCTGTTGGTTTTTCTACAGGCCTGATATATGTACCCGGAACCTATTCTAAAACAGAAGAAATCATTGGATTGGCAAAAGCTGCTTCAAAACACGACGGCGTTTATGCTTCTCACATTCGCGATGAAGGCGATCACGTAACCGACGCCATTGAAGAAGCCGTTAATATCGGCCGTCAGGCCAATATGCCAGTAGAAATTTCACACTTCAAACTAACCTATAAACCCAATTGGGGTAAATCGGTTAATACAATTGCGCAGGTGGAAAAGGCCCGGCAGGATGGAATAGATGTAACTATTGATCAATATCCTTATGTTGCCAGCAGCACCACACTGAATACCGTTTTACCAAGCTGGGTTTTCTCCGGCGGCAAGGATTCTGTACAGTACCGTTTGAATAATGCCGCCATCCGAAGTGAGATTAAATCACAGATGTTGAAAACATTGAAACGGAAGCAACTAAAAAGCTATAGTTATGCCGTTGTAGCACGGCATGGCGCGGATACATTATTAAATGGAAAGAACATATCTGAGATCAATGTGATCAAAGGCAAGAAGGCTACAGCAGCGAATGAAGCTGAAACCATTATGGATATGGTTGTAAAAGGAAGTGCCCAGATGGTTTTTTTTAGCATGGACGAGGCAGACCTGAAAAGAATAATGCAATACCCATACAATATGTTTGCCTCTGACGCTGGCATTATTTCATTCGGTTCCGGGGCACCTCATCCTAGGGGATACGGCACAAATGCCCGTGTGCTCGGAAAATATGTGCGTACAGAAAAAGTTATTGCATTGGAGGAAGCCATCCGCAGAATGACTTCGCTGCCCGCTCAAAAATTTCAGTTACGCGATCGCGGTTTGATACGCGAAGGTATGGTAGCTGACATTGTTGTATTTGATCAGGGTAAAGTAGGCGATAATAGTACGTTCGATAAACCCCATGCATACTCGTCCGGATTTCAACACGTAATCGTGAATGGTGAACTTGTTATTGAAGAAGGTAAGCACACGGGCAAACGAAGCGGCACTGTACTTCACGGCCCTGGATACAAAGGTAAATGAGATCGCTATTGCAGTAATTCAACGAGCTTTTGTAACTCGCGCTGATTCTTATAAGCCTTAATGGATGATGTGATAGCATCCTTTTCTCGCGTCGTCAATCTCCAGCTTAGGGATGCCCTGGCATTGTTTTGCCGGATACTATCCATTTGTTTTAAAATGGGCACGTACGTATCTGTCTCATATTGAATATCAATTCGAGAGATATCACCCTGGAACCATGTCTTCGCATGATTTATTAACATGTCACTATTGATATCTTGAAAGTTTTCAAAGTTATTGTACACACTGCTTATCGGTTGAGTAAAATCATCAATTAAAGTTTGCCCGGCTTTCGGTGCAATGGTACTTTGCTTAGGAGAATCCCGGATAGAAACAAAAATTACTCCCGATGTATTCTCCGCTATCCATTCCTTATATGCAAAAACAAAACGGGTAGCATCGGAAAGGCCGAAGTTGTCGGAAATACCAGCATCCATAATTTTAATGGGTGGTTCAGTGGGCAACGTAGTGTTTGGTGTTATATACGGAAAAGTAGCACTCATTCGCAGCGCAGAAAGAAAACGCAAGTCGTTTCCGCTATGATCCTCAAACATGGTCATAAAATCAATTCCTCCGTACTTTGATAGGGAATACTCCGGAGAACTGAGAATATCGTAATTCATAAATGATACGGGTCGGGCACCGATATACAGTTTTCTTCCATCATTGACGATGGTCGGTGCAAGTATCATCATCGGAACAACAGCATGTAACTCAACGCTGTCGTAAGAATGGATTGGCTTATCCATCATGCGTTCTGTAATCTGATTCAGTTGTTCCTCAAAGGTGTACCCACGATCACGGTAATAGTAATTTCCATTATATTCAAACTTCGTAAAGCTTACAAAGAAGTCGTTTGCCAAAAGGCTAAAAATTAACGGGTTTAGATTATCCGTTGATATTTGCCGTCGGTGAGTAGCTGCATACGGTTTGGTATTTTGTCCTGATTTTTCCCGCAGTATTAGCTCGCGGAAATAACTGGCCCCAATCAATCCGCCCGAGGCGCCCGTAATAAGAATACTTTGATTCATTAGTTTACCGCCAGTAAGACTATCAGCAGCCTGAAGTGCTGTTAAAGTCCAGAGTGCAGCCCGCTTACCTCCTCCGCTGGCACAGAGAAAAACCATCTTAGGCTTTTGTTCTCCATCAAATTTTTCCTTCCAGTTATCCAGCATCACCTGATTGACTCTCCAGTCCCTTCTAATATGGGTTGAATCGTTCAATTGTTGTATTTTCTGAATCGAATATTCAACTGGAGGGCCTTGATAATCCAATCCAAAAGCTTCATAGCGTTTTGTAAGGTAATCTTCACCTACAAGGTGATTCAAAATCATAAAAAGTATAAATGCTGTTGTTGCCGACCATCCGCCAAACCAGTATGAAAATGCACCGGCCATCATCACAAAAATCGTAAGAAAGATAATGAAGCTTGCAGCAGCAGGTAACTGAAATGACGGTATGTCTTTAAATATTCCTAATATCAGAACAAACACAAAAATCAAAAGCTCGATCACTACAAGATTGAAATGATTCTGATCGAATACCTGTAAGATAGTTGCTTTGTCGTAAAACGTTGTGTCCTCTACTTTTTTGATCTTAAAGTCATAGTCGACGTAATTATCTACATGAATTTGTTTTTTGCGTGCGATATCAAGTTTGTTCATCGCACTGGCACGCGTCACCTTTACATTTTGTTTGATCTTCTCGTCTATCCGACAAACAACATATTTGAAGATATCCTTATTCGTTAACCAGAAGTAAACGAAAAAAAGCAAAGACATAATAGTGTAACCGATAACCAAACCTGTAAGATTTCTTGCAAGATCACCCGCCAGACTATACTCATTGGTAACCTGAAACTTTATAATTTCTGATATGTAAACTATCAAAAATATAACTGGGATAAGGCTGTTGTTTACCACAAACTTGGTGAAGGGTCTTCGTAACGCACCGACGAAAGTGAAGCGATGGCCGTCGGTAATGTAGCATGTAATATGGAAAGCCATGGTAAATCCCGCCAGTACCGTTCCCATGATGAAAAAGCTCATGAAATTAACCTTATTAAGGTATTCAGGATCGAGAAAGAGATAGGGAATACCGAGGTACTTCCCGAAATTTCCGGTAATCATGGCAAATAAAACAACCCAGCACAAAATCAATATGTGATTGCGTTGCAGATTGTTCAAAAAAAGCTGAACAGGGAAAGCGTATAGGATCTTGCTTAGTAAAAAATAAAGTCTGCGCATCATAAGAATTATTTCAAGTTATGAAATTTTAGACTTGATTTACAGGGACGAACGTGTATTTCCATTTGTGCTGGAATTTCTAAATTCCCGTCTAAAGGGAAGTCGCTCAATTTATTTAAGTTTGCTTATCTCGTTCAAAAATTTCCATTTAAAATTCATCATCCCTGGACAAACTTTTTCACATCTATCGATCGTCTGCAGGTTCAGGTAAAACCAGAACGCTGGCCAAAGAATATCTTACGCTTGCGTTACGCTATCGCGCTGACTACTTCAGACATATTCTAGCCGTAACGTTTACCAACAAGGCTACCCAGGAGATGAAAGACCGCATTCTGGCTTACCTGGATCATTTTGCAAAGGGAACGAACAACGAACTCGCACAGGAACTAAAAGAATCCCTCAGGCTTGATGACCTTACATTTCAGCAGTATGCCCAGGAGGCCCAATCGGCGATCCTTCACAAATATTCCCAGTTTTCCATTAGTACCATAGATGCATTTTTTCAAAAAGTAATCAGATCGTTTACGCGTGAGGCCGGACTCGTTGGCGACTATCGGCTAGAGGTGGATCAGGACGAGGTCCTTGAAGAAGTGATTGATAACCTGATGGATGAGTTGGGTAGCAATAAAGACCTTACAAACTGGGTGGTAGAATTTGCCAAAGAAAACCTGGAAAATGAACGCGCCTGGGATGTGCGTCGAAGTTTAATCGACTTTGCCAAAGAAATATTCAAGGAAGAATTTAAAGATATCGAAGAACATGTAGTAAACGCTACGGCTAACCGCACGTACTTTACAAATCTTCGGATTGCCCTATCAGAACAAAAAAATCTTTTTTTGTCGCGAATCGAACTTCCAGCTCAGGAAGCTCTTCGTATTATTAAATCCCATGGTTGGGAAATAAATGATTTTAAGTATGGAAGAACAGCCGGGTTACTTGGGTTCCTCGAAAATTATGCTTTCGAAAAAAATCTAAAAGAATTCAAGGAGCCCTCAAACCGGATAAGAAACGAATTTACGATTGCCCGCAACTGGCCCGGTAAAACTTGTTCTGATCCAGCAGAGATGATTAACGAGGCTTCTACAAAACTAATTCCTATCCTCGAGGAACTATTGTCGTCGTATGATACCTATCATCAACAAAGCCTTAGCGCAGAAGTTGTATTCCAAAATATTAACGTATTTGGTTTAGTGGCGGACATCTCACGCAAGCTTAAGGAGTTTAAAGATGAAAACAATCTGATGTTATTGGCCGACGCCCCTAAATTTCTTCACGGGGTTATTCAGGACAGCGACACTCCTTTTATTTATGAGAAAGTAGGATCCTTTTACAAAAATTATCTCATCGACGAATTTCAGGATACGTCTTTGATGCAATGGAAAAACTTTCTCCCTCTGTTGGTAAATAGCCTGGATCAAGGGTATGCCAGTATGGTAGTAGGTGATGTAAAGCAAGCTATTTATCGCTGGCGCGGAGGAGATCTGAAACTTCTTCAGCAGGACGTAGAAAAACATATCGGCGAAAGCCGGGTAGATATAAAGGCACTGTCCAGCAACTTTAGAAGTGCTTCGGCGGTCGTCGATTTTAATAATCTCATTTTTGAAAAGGCTGCATCCTATGTGGCTTCGCAAACGGGACATCCTATTTCTATTGAAGCCTACCGCGATGTATCGCAAATGATATCGCGGACCGACGAAGGTTTTGTTCAGGTCAAGTTTATAGAGGTTGATAAAGATGCAAACTGGAAAGAAAACGCCATGCATCAAATTCCCCGATATCTTGAACAACTCCAGGAAATGGGAATTGCATTAAAAGACATTGCAATTCTTGTCCGCAAAAATGATGAGGGCCAGGAAATTGTCGCACATCTGCTGGACTATAAAAATTCAGATCAGGCGAAACCCGGATGTCATTACGATGTGGTATCGAATGAATCTCTTCGACTCGACGGTGCAGCAAGTGTAAATTTATTACTTGGCGCCATGAAATACCTGCTGAACCCTGACGATGCTGTTGCACGTGCTCAGTTGGGATACGAGTTCGCGAAACTTCATGACCCACAGCGTTCTTTCACTACCGTATTTTCGGTCGCCAATCATTCTTTTTTTGAAAGCCACTTACCTTCTTCTTTTACAAAAGAAAAATCATGGCTAAAAAAGTTACCATTATTTGAGCTTACAGAGACACTCATTTCAATTTTCAAGCTGGGCGAGTACCAGGGAGAACTTGCTTACCTGCTGGCATTTCAAAACCTGGTACTAACTTTTTATAGTCGTGAGCGAAATGATCTCGGTGCATTCCTGGAATGGTGGGAAGCGAATAAGAACAAAAAATCCGTACAAGTATCAGGCGATGTGAATGCAGTCCAGATTTTAACGATCCATAAAGCAAAAGGCTTACAGTTTAAATATGTGATTATTCCTTTCTGTTCATGGGGTTTAGATCATGATACCTGGAAGGCACCAAATCTTTGGGTGACATCAAACGAGAAACCCTTTGCTGATGCCGGCTTTTTACCGGTTAAATACTCAAGCACTCTTGCCCAAACGTACTTTAAAGACGCCTACACGGCTGAACGCACACGCAGTTACCTTGACAACCTGAACCTTTTATATGTGGCATTAACAAGGGCAGAACATGGATTAATGGTTTTGGCTCCACATCCCGCCCAATCGCGCGCCTCCAAAACTGTTGCCCAACTTCTTTTTACAGGAATTGAACAATCATTTTCAGAAAGCAGTACCTGGAACAGCAGCACTTATGAACTAAACATCGGACAGTGGCAAACCTCAACCTCTTCGGATAAGAAACAACCTTTGGATTCCTTTCAACTGACATCGTATGCGTCTTTCCGTTGGCGGGACAAGCTGGTAATGCGGCAAACTGCTAAGGGATATTTTGGTGTTGCTGATGATGAACAGCATGAAAAAATCAGTTATGGCATCTTTATCCATACCGTGCTTTCCAGAATATCTTATGCTGATGAAATTCCTGACATCCTCGATCGCATTATTCTCGAAGGACTTATCACACTCGACCAAAGAGAAACGCTTAATAGTCAGTTACAGGAATTGTTGTTAAACCCAACAATAGCATCGTGGTTTGAAAAAGACTGGGATGTACGAACCGAAATTCCTATCCTTCTTCCTGATGGCAGTGAGAATCGGATAGACAGGCTTATGTTAAAAGACAAGAAAGCGGTGGTAGTAGATTTTAAAACTGGTGAACCGACTAAAGCGGATCAAAAACAAGTATTCGACTATATGGAAATACTTCGCAAGATGAATTTTATCGAAGTGGATGGATTTTTATTGTACATCAAAAAAGGAGAAGTCGTTTCAATTCCTCAAGGAAAAGTAAAGAGTGTGAAGAAAAAGGATGAACATCAACTTGGTCTGGGCTTGTAAAGAATTATCATACCTCGATGTGATAGACATCATTATTATTCCGCTGAATATCCCGGACATGAAATCCACCGGGCTGAGGTATTATCTCAAGTAAGTCGAACTGCGTACACAGTTTAGGAAGTGCTTCAAAAATTAAAAGAAAAGTGTGAATTCTGTTATCCGGAATCAAAGTCCATAATGGAGCAATCGTAATATTCTCCGCATGAAGAAGTGCTGATTTTATTCCGGTTAACTGATCGATTAGGAATGTGGTTTTCCAAATCCTTAACAAAGCATCTTCCCATGCATTATCAAAATGGCAGTGAACATACACATAAGAATCAGTCAGTATCTGTGGGTCAATTGATACCAGCACCTCCGTATCTAGCAACGGTTTAATTTTCGGCGGAGAGTTTCTGGTCAATCCGGCACCTGGGAAAAAATCAATATTCATTTCAAGAAGTGGCAACATAAAATCCTCCTTAAAAGCACTGCAACAGCTTAACCGTAGAATATAGTTTAATAATTTTTCCGAAGATTTACAGACTAAGATAGCTATTAATCAACTCTTAATAACACTAGTTTCTTATCAGTTTATTCCTGTAAATCGTTTCGTTCCCCTGAATTGTAATATAATACAATCCCGGCCGGAGACCACTGATGACATCACTCAATCGTGATTCCAACGACCCTATTGCTGCGCTAAATTCAATAACTGTACTTCCAATGCTGTTTGAAACCAATACTGGAAATTCATTTTCTTGCACGCTGATAGAATGAATGTCGACATACACAGGACCAGAAGTTGGATTTGGATAAATAAAACCAGTGAATTCAACTGACCGCTCTATCGACGTAGCCAGTAGCGAAGAACCTGTTAGAGTACTCCTCGTAACATCCAGATCGGTCCCGGTAAAGGTTAATGTACCTTGTTTTTCCTCTACCCGTACGAGGGGAGTAAACCGTACATAAATGGTCTGTCCTTCTTCAGCCTCGTTTTCATTAATTACAACGGTTGAGCTAAACGTTAAATTATCCAGTGAAATCTGAAAGGATTCGGAAACCGAAACGGTAACATCCCCATATCCCGCTAACTTAACATCGAAACTTTGCGAAGCTGACATAGTACCAACTTCTACCTCGCTGAACGTAATTGTATTCGAAGGAATAATCAACAAATTGTCAGCGATCGACCAGTCATCAATTGTCCAACGTGAGCCTGCCGAAGCATTTGATGTGTAGACAAAAGCATAAAATATTCTACTTTCCTTGTTGAACACAGGCAGGATTGATTTTTTCCATTCATTGGAATTGGGTTCCGGGAATTCAACATCGGCATCAAACCATGTCGCAAGGGTCGGATCGCCAAAGCCGGGATAATCCGCAGAATACTTTAATACCAGCGGAGCACCATCACCCGAAGAATATGATCTGAATTTAATAGTTGGATCATATAAATATCCGGACAGATCCAACGCAGGCGATATTAGCCAGTCTTCATTTGCGGTGAACCCATTTAAAGACCCATCAATCTGAACAGCCTTATTATCACCAGCCTGACGTTGATTTGGAGGAGATTCTTCCAGGTCAACCAACGACCATGTATGATATCCGGTAACACTGTATGTGGTCCAGCCTGCCTGATGAAGCGATTCTATTCCATTGAAATCTGTGTTTGCCGGATCATAAACAGTCAACTCCACAGACACAGGCTTGCTTGTAGCACCTGCTGAACTATTGTCAATACTCCCTGATTGTAATCCAGCAGTTCCCACCGATAAATATTTAACGTAAATCAACTGTGAACTTCCCTGATCGAATAACGATGGGAGGTAAGTCAGTTGTGAGGTATAGTTGATATCATCTTTTGAAATTGCAAAGTTCTGAGACGCAGTAACCAATACATTCGCTGTAAGGTGAAATCCCTTGAGACTATACGTACCCGGAGAGGAATCTTCAGTATTCGATGTGGCTGCCAGTATAACCTTCTCCTCAGAAACTACCAGTGTAGGTACAACCGTGCCCAGCGTTTTAACATCAAGTTTGTATATTTCTGTAACCGTCCCATTATAAAATTCCCCGATAAAATACACATCATAATCCACAGCCGGGCCGAGGTCAAAAATAGTTACCTGATTTTCCCATGGAAAAAGGCCATCAGAACCAAGCATCATACTTTCAGAAGGGATGGGGCTACCGTTGTTCTCTACCCGGTAATAAATCCGGGTCTCCCCAGTTTGAAATGAAACATTGATAACAAATGAGTTATCTGTTATACCATCAATTATTGGCACAGGTATAAAAGGAATTGTATAATCGGCGACCGTTAATTTTCCGGTTGACCGAACGGTATTGTTTAAAAAATTGGTCTCGGGCACAATCCGGTTGTGATTGATCTCAGCAAAAATATACCAGCTTCCGGCTGGCAAAAATTCCGGAGGTGATCCAGCGAGATAGTCTCCTGTTTTAAGAACGGTTTGATTGGGGCCGATGTATTGTGACGGGGCATCCTGCAGGGGAACAAATAAAACGAAGTCATCTTCAGGCCCAAGCACGCCATCTTCAGAAAAGGTGAGCTTTAGACTATACCCTTGAATTTCAGAACTACCACTATTGGTAAGGTTGTAACTGTATGAAAAGCTTTTTTCATCGCTTGAGGTCAGTGTTAAACTGGACAACGAAAAGTCGACATCCGGGTCATCCAGCAATTTCCTGAGTTCATGAGCGACGCTAATCGTCAGGTTAAAAAATATCAGAAAAAGAAATAAAAAAAATCTCATTACGTTCCGGAATTGAATTTTGCTAAACTACAGATAATCCTAAAAAGAAGTTATCCGGGAAACAGTGTGAGTCGCAATAGCCTTACAATCGATTTCTAATCGAAAGATACTAAGGTTTGAATTCTTTTGAAGCCGTTTTCCTTTGTTTATTTTCACCTATACCGGGTAACCGACTCAGTCGGCATAAAATTCATACAGTGCTGCAAAATAGACATTATCCCACCCATCCAGTATTTCGATGTAATCCTCATCCGGAATATTAGTATGCTTTAACTCTACGGAAGTTCCCTGATTAGTAGCATGCAATTTTAGGGTAACAATTGACTCCTCCGGCTGCGTGTCGAAATACCATTGTTGTACAATCTTCTTTCCCGGATCGAATTCGAGGTTTTTCCCGACTATACTTCCATCCCAAAGTGAAAATTCACTGCCTATTTCAGTGGACATTTCAGCTGGCTCTCCCGTCCAGAGTTGAATGGTGGCAGGTACAGTCAAGGCAAGGTAGACCTCATCGGGCGATGCGGGTATTACATAATATTTTTTGAATTCTTTCATATCCTGAGAAATACCCAATGATTTTGGTTCATCCAAAATATCCGATGCAAGGTTATAAATTTTCATGTATAATTGGATGTAAATTGGCACCGAAAGTTCTGCGGCCTTTCAGCCTTTTCGTTTAATAAACACCATATCCTTTGATCATCACCTACTCTCTTATTGGCATCACCGTTGTGATCAGTATGTATTCCTTTAACAATGAAGGAATACTTCGAAATTTCATGATGACTCCCTATCAGATAAACAATCACCGGCAGTACTATCGTTTTTTAACTTCGGGGTTTATTCACAAGGATACTATGCACCTCGGATTTAATATGATAACGTTTTACTTTTTCGGTGGAGTGATGGAGCAGGTTTTTAACGCAATTTTCGGAAGCACTGGAGGCCTCTATTTTATCCTTCTTTACCTGATGGCCATTGTTGTTTCCGACGTACCGACTTACCTGAAAAACAAGGATAATCCAGGATACAATTCCTTGGGCGCCTCCGGCGGAGTGTCAGCGGTTGTCTTCGCTTCAATCATCTTTCTGCCACTAAATGATATTTGTCTATACTTCGCTATTTGCATGCCTGGTTTCATTCTTGGCACCCTGTACCTTATCTTTTCCTATTATCAAGGGAGAAAAGCGAATGACGGTATTAATCATGATGCCCATCTCTATGGTGCAGTCTTCGGATTTATATTTTGTGCTGTTCTGTATCCGGCATCGCTGCCAAATTTTGTCAGGCAAATCATGAGCTGGCACTTCTTTAACTAAAGCCTTTATTTTTAGAACCTGAATCATTTCGTTTTTTTGCACTCAATGAGCCAATCCCAGGGATAGGGTGCGCCCATCCAATCCGGCGCTTCTGCGAATTCTGTGCTCCAGTCGTATTCCAGTTTTTCAACCGCCGAAACTTCCAGCCCCGCACGATCAAACATTACCTCAATCTCAGAAGATGAATAGTGCTTTGTTGGAACTCCATCGATATGAATAATACCCTGTAAAATATTGCGTTTACTTCCTTTAAAATAACTTAGTTCGGCGGAAGGAATTTCATCAACTTCTACACCCTCCTTTTTATACCAATCAATTAAACGCCACGTGGAGAATAAAATGGAATCGAATGATGGGACAATAATTAAACCTGTTCCACCAACCCGCAGGGACTTTTGGAAGTTATTGATCATGATCTGATTCTTCTCAATTTCCGGGAGCATAATCACATTGCAACAAAATGCAAAACCTACTTCCGGCAACTTGAGTTGACGACGAGATAAATCCATTCTCTTAAAGGAGATATTCTTATACGGACTTTCTTTTGCAAAGGCGAGGCATTCAGAAGAAATATCAACAGCAAGAATGTGTTTGAAAAGCGGAGACAGGTGAGGAAATGCCTTTCCTGTTCCGCAGCCGAAATCTATTGCCTCTTTTTCAGGGTCACTGTGCCTCTTAAAATATCGCGGAAGTATTTTGTTCCGATCGCTTGCAAATACATCAAAGATCTCTTTGTTGTAGTTTGTGGCAATCCGATCCCAGTGGTCTTGTTCATTCATGAAAAAGCATGCAGTTTAAATGCGCATTTTAATTTGAAAAAACGGAATCAATCCAATGAGTCCAGATATAGTTGTTCAACTTTCTGGCGAGCCCACGGTGTTTTTCGCAAGAAAGTAAGGCTCGACTTTATACTTGGATTGTTAATGAAACAATTAATATTGATCATCTCTCCCAGCTCTTCAAATCCATACCGTTCTACCAGATAGTTGAGGATCATCTCCAATGTCTTTCCGTGCAATGGATTATTCGGTTGCTGCTCCATTTGTTACTTCAGTTGTTCGAATTCATGTTGGTAATCGTA
>JBGTEP010000134.1:0-7159 GCA_041747735.1 Chryseolinea sp. | reverse complement strand
ACATTTGATTTTAGCAGGGCAATTTCCTGTTCTCTCTTTTCTGATTCAAATTTTTCTTTGAGCTCTGCTAAATTTTGAAGCTGTTTTTGTTGTTCCAGTTTTTCCTTCAGTACCATTGAAAGGTTTAAATGATCGTAAGCTTTTTGCCATTGTCCGGTCGCATTGTACAATGATGCAAGCTCACTTGAAGCATCAAATTGGTAACTGACAAATTCCAGGCTGTCGGCTATACTCAAAGCGCGGGAAAGAAAATATTCAGCTTGGGTATACTGATTTAAAGCTATGTGGGTTTTTCCGACAACCATCGCCTCATAAGCAACATCAGCCAAATTTCCAAGTTTCTCAAACAGGTTATAGGAGAGAATATATTGCCTCAATGCCTCTTGAAATCCCCCTTTTAAAAAATAAGAATCCCCCATATGCTCGTGTATCATTGCCAATTGATAATCATTGTTTTCTGATCCTTCTACCAAGACCATGCATTTTTTCAATACTGAAAGGCTACTGTCTGCAAGATTTACTTTTCTCAATAAAATACTGAGACTGATTGCTGTATTCACAGATCTTCTGATGTCACCTTGCTTTTCAAAACCAATGATAGCCTGATTAAAATAATTGACTGAAAGGTTAATATCTCCCTGTTCACGATACAATATCCCTAATAACCTTTTGGTATCGGTTTGAAGAGGTAGGTTATTCAGTTTTGAAGAAAGGGAATCTGCCTCCAAGGCAAAATTAATGGCCTCTCCAAATCTGGATTGCTTGGTCAAAACTTCAGTCAAATTGATATTGACCCTTGCCAGATCATAAAAAGAAGATACTTCGGTAAAAAGTTGAAGTGATTTTTCCAAGTAATATAAAGAGGAATCCAGTTTCCCTTTGTGCATCAAAACCCACCCCAAAGTATTAAAAGCATTTGCCTCTCCACTTTTAAATGATATTTTAATCGATTCTCCCAAAGCTTCCTTAGCCATAGTATAAGCCAAATCAGAGTTGACTGAAGCCAATTCAAAGGCTTTAGATGCTTTTTGAAGGATCAATGAATCTGCCTGTTGTGCAAACCCTTTAAAAAATATCCCTTCTATCAGAATCATAAAGAAAAAAAACCTGAGCAAAAATCTTACTGTCTTCATAGGTAGGGAAATTGAACGTGAGAACAAGGAACTTCCAGCAGCAGAGCGAAGCAAGCCCAGACAACAAAAAACTCTTCCAAAGCTAAACAAACTCCATTCATGGATGACTGAGCAAACTCGAATGGTGACACACAAGTCAAAAATAGGTAAGGCGCTTCCATATTCTCTCAAGCGATGGAAGGGATTAACTTTATTTATCACAGATGGGTCAACTAGAAATCGACAACAATAAATTGAAAATGAAATTCGCCAATTGCCTTAGGAAGGAAAAACTATATCGATGCAGGAGCACATGAATCAGCACAGCGTATTGCGACGATCTACTCATTACTAGCCAGTTGCAAGGCCAATAGAATTGCTCCATGTAAGTGGCTCACACATGTGCTTGAAGAACTACCAAACAGAAAGACTAACAACATCGAGGATCTGCTACTACTAAAGGCTTGTAACGTACTTGGCCGGGTGGATACGTTGCGTTTGTCGGAAACATAGAGACCCTGTAGTGAGAAGAAACTTCTTGAGCAGCGCTGTTGCATGACTTGAAATTTTCTACAAAGGACACAATACGGCCCTGAAGGCCTTTTGCCAGTGTAGTTTTCTTATCATATTTGTTTAGTTTTTTGCTTTTTAGCGGGAACCGTTCTTTCTGAATCAGCGGTTCCCGCTTTTATTTTTTTTCCAATGCTCAAAATATAACATCTGCCTGATATTCAGTAAAATTGTTGTGACAAAGTAGAGTTACACATTAAAGTTTTATAGCTTTTACGCACTCACTGACTCTTCCTCGAACACGGGATAATCTATATAGCCCTTCGGTCCGGCAGCATATAAAGTGCTGGCGTCAAGTTTTATGTTGAGAGGAAGCCTTTTACTAAGTCTTTCAACCAGATCAGGATTCGTTATGAAAGGTTTACCGAAAGCGATTAAATCGCCAGCACCAGATTTAATATCGTCATCAGCTCTGCCCAGCGCATAGCCTCCGGAAAGAATTACAGTATTCTTAAACCGCTCCCTGATAATCAGTTTAATTGATGCCGGAACCTCCGGGGCGCCGTCGCTACTGTGATCGACAAGGTGGATGTAGGCAAGATTGTGTTTACTCAACTCATCAGCAAGCCGCGCATAAGTAGATTCTATTTCCGGATAATGTGGCATGTCGTTGAATATCCCGTAAGGAGAAAGGCGAATACCGGTACGGTTGGCGCCGATTGCATAACTAACTCCTTGAGCTACTTCAAGTAAAAAGCGTGTCCTGTTTTCAACACTACCGCCATAGTCATCTGTTCGTCTGTTTGAATGAGGAGATAAAAATTGTTCCAATAAATACCCGTTTGCAGCATGAAGCTCGACCCCATCGAATCCTGCTTCCACAGCATTACGGGCAGCCTGTACATATTCATTTTTTGTTTCTATGATTTCTTCGGCGGACATTTCCTGTGGTACGGGGTGGTCTTGCATACCATCATTATCGGTCCACATCTGGCCTGGTGCTATCACCGCTGAGGGTGCCAGAATTTTTGCGCCAACGGGTAAATTATTTGCATGGCCAATTCTTCCGGTATGCATCAGTTGCATAAATATTTTTGCTCCTTTCGCGTGAACTGCTTCTGTTACCAACTGCCACCCTGCTATTTGTTCGGTGTTAAAAATTCCTGGAATGCGCGCATATCCTAACCCGTTTGGTGATGGTGATACACCCTCAGTGATAATGAGTCCGGCTGCTGCCCGCTGTTCGTAATATGTTGCCATCAGGCTATTAGGAATATTATTTAATGCCCGACTTCGGGTCATAGGCGCCATGACAATGCGATTTTGTAATTGCAAATGGCCAAGTTGGTAAGGTGAAAGGGTACTCATAATTGAATAGATTAAGTTATATATTTAAATGTTTCAATATTTTAGGTTAAAAAAATTGAGATGTGTTTTCATCTCATAGTCCCTATTACGCTTCAGAAGCAGAAATGGTTCATCGATACATTTAAATTCTTCAATATTTTTTCAGGATCCTTTCAAAATGCTTAAGGAGGCTGTATAATCCTGAATAAGTTGTTCATTCAGATTGTATTTGTGGTTTCTACCCTCCTTTTCGCCTTCTATGAGGCCGGCTTCCAATAAAATTTTGATGTGATGGCTAACGGAAGGTTGGGTTAAATCAATCACACCCTGAATTTCAGAGCACTGGCCTGTACCCCCTTTTTTCGAGATGTGGTGAAGTATTTTAAGGCGATTGGCGTCACCCAGGGCTTTTGAAATTTTCTCAACTTGTTTTAATTCCAGAATCATAAAGATAGATTGATATAAATGTATCAATCTCCACCAACTACGCAAAGGGGGTCAAAAAAGTTTCTGAACCGACCTCCATGCTAACGTAAGATGCGCTTCACACTACAAAACATGATCGTCTTGTTGTAGAGTTAATGATTGAAAGATGATGACCGCCTTCCCCGCTTTGAACCGATCATCACGAAATCCTTCCTACACTACCAAAACTGGTATAATGAATAATTAATCAGCCATTTTCGGGATTTTAAGATTAATTTTAAAAGCCTTCAAAGCAAGTCCTATACCGTTTGAAATTTCTTTACTGCAGATCATGAGGAGTATCAACCAGGCTTCCCGCTATTGCGCGACGCTTACTATTGCATTTCTTTCGTTCTTAAGTTCGTATAGCGTTTCTGCACAGACATCAGCAAAAGCAGAATTGAATGGAAAAGTAGTGGATTCATTGACATCTGCTCCTTTGGGATTTGCCACAATCCGGATATTTAACCAGGCAGATCAGAAATTAGTGAACGGCAATATTTCCTCCGACAAAGGTGATTTTTCATTGGACCTTCCCTATGGAAGCTATTATGCCATAATTGATTTCATGGGATACAATACATATCAGTCTTCTACCTTTCAACTTACAAAAGAAGATGACACGCATGAGCTAGGCGTCATCAGGCTTGGACCCTCGGTAAGCACGCTGAATGAAGTCGTGGTTCAGGCGGAAAAGAGTTCCATGGAACTGTCACTCGATAAAAGAATCTTCAATGTCGGGCAAGACCTTGCCAACGCAGGAGGTACTGCCAACGACATCCTCATGAATATTCCTTCCGTATCTGTAGATCCGGAAGGAACGGTAAAGCTTCGCGGAAGTGACAACGTAAGAATTCTAGTTGACGGAAAACCTTCAGGACTCGTGAGTTTTAAAGGTGGAAGCGGTCTGCAGCAGCTACAAGCGAGTATGATTGAACGAGTAGAAGTTATTACAAATCCATCTGCCCGTTATGAGGCAGAAGGTATGGCAGGAATTATTAACATCGTTCTGAAGAAAGATAGAAATCAGGGCTTCAACGGATCCTTTGAATTAATCACCGGACACCCTATTAATTATGGTGCGGCAGCCAACCTCAACTACCGGCACAAAAAAATCAACTTCTTTATCAACTATTCCCTTGCGTTTCGCGAGCAACCCGGAGTAGGCGAACAATATCAGGAAGTATATGATCAGGGAGTGACCTCGATTACTCAGCAGAGCAATAAAGGATACATCACGGGATTCAATAATAATATCCGTGGTGGTCTCGATTACTTCTTCAGTGAAAAGAATATTCTTACAGCTTCCTATCTTTTTAGAAGAAGTGATGTAAGACGCATCACCAATATCCAATACAATGATTTTACCTCGAATACTGAGAACCTGGACAGCTATACGCAGCGCCGTCAGGACGAAGATGAAATAGAACCCAACTCCGAATATTCATTGATTTACAGAAGATCGTTCAACCAAAATGGACATGAACTAACGGGCGAAGTTAAGTTCCTGGATAACTGGGAAAACTCTGATCAGGTATTTACACAAAACACTTTTCTTCCCAACGGCAATCCTGTAAGCTCACTGGTTGAGACATCTGTAAACGATGAATTTGAAAAACAACTTTTATTTCAACTCGACTATGTAAAGCCCCTGGGCAAAGATGGGAAATTTGAAACCGGTGTGAGAAGCAGTTTCCGCGACATGGTAAACGATTATATTGTATCCCGACAAAATGCTGAAGGTGGTTTTGATCCGATTCCAGAGTTGGACAACAAATTTTTGTACGATGAAAACATTCATGCTGTATATGGCATTCTGGCTAACAAGAACGGTCGTCTGTCTTATCAGGCAGGTCTCCGTGCAGAGTGGACAGAAGTGATCACCACCCTGGAAGAAACGAATGAAATTAACCCCAGAAAATATTCAAATCTATTCCCCAGCGCGCATGTTACGCTGGAGATGCCCAAAGAGAATGCTATTCAGGTAAGTTACAGCCGTCGGGTCAGGCGACCATTTTACAATGACTTAAGTCCGTTTATGACGTTCTCGGACAGCCGTAATTTTTTTAGCGGCAATCCGGATCTTGACCCTGAGTTCAGCAATGTATTTGAAGTTGGTCACATCAAATATTTCGAGGCCGGTACGATTTCATCTTCCGTTTATTTTCGTGACACGGATGGAAAGATCGACCGTATCCGAACCGTTGATTCAGAAACCGGTAATGCAATAACACAACCGGAAAATCTCAGATCAGAAAGAGCCTATGGTATTGAGTTAACCAGCGGTTACACGCCTTATAAATGGTGGAAGATGGATTTCAACTTTAACTTTTTTCATGCCGATGTTGATGGTACTAACATCGTAGATACCTATGAGGCTACAACGTACAGCTGGTTCACCCGTTTAACTTCCCGGTTTACGTTGCCCAATAGTCTTGATGCGCAAATAAGGGGGAACTATGAGGCACCTCAAAAAACAGCACAGGGTGAATTAAAATCCTTATACTATATCGATTTGTCCCTTAGTAAGGATGTGTTGAAAGGAAGAGGGACACTAAATCTTAATGTCCTCGATGTTTTTAATACCCGAAGAACCCGATCTATCACACGGGGTGATAACTTCTATACTGAACGTGATTTTCAGCCTCGCAGAACACAGATAAATCTCACTTTTAATTACAGGATTAAACAAGCGAAACAGGCGAAAAAAATACCTACCTCGGACGATTAATTATTGATCATCCTGAATTTTCATGGTTAACGACGTCCAGTCAGATAAATCCTTTTCGTAATGCGTAACCAGGACAAGTGTTGTCTCCTCATTCAAACGTGACTGCAGAAATTTACTGACAAGGGCTTTTCGGTTCGGATCTAAAAATTGAAAGGGCTCATCGAGTAACAACAATTCCCTGTTTGATAAAAGACTATTGATAAGCAACATGATCTGCAACTCCCCTGAAGAAAGAAAACGGACGGGCTTATCCATAAAATTTTCTGCAGCGAAATGGGTTATATATTCATTCAACAATTTCGCATTTAATGTTTTATTAACGCTTTCAATGTATTGCCTCATCGAAAGCGAAATACTTTTTGGATTGAGGTAACTTATCAATTCAGGGCCTAGATAACTAATACGACGCTTAATATCCCAAATGGATTCGCCTGTACCTCTTCGCTTACCAAATAAATGAATCTCCTGACTGTAAGCCATGGGGTGATCTGCAAAAATCATACTTAGAAGTGTCGTTTTGCCGGCACCGTTTTTTCCAATCAATGCCCATCGCTCACCTTTCTTTACAGTCCACGAAAAATCCTGAAGGATTATCCGGGTACCATATTGAATTTTGATATTTTTTATATCAATGACCGGTAAATTCTGACCAACGGATGGCCTATCTACAGGAATAATTTTTACTTCATCTAAAGTATCCTGTTTCACCATTTCCTTCTTTACGAAGGAAAATTTTTCCAGTGTTAACGTCCGGTTTATACAACGAGGCAGGTTATGATGATTGTCAACGAGAATAATCTGCATGGCATACTCGCGGGCCAGAAAATCAATAAACTCACAAAGGTCCGAACGACTTTGATGGTCTAAACCTTCAAAAGGGTAATCCATCAGCAATACGTGTGGTATTTCTTTTGCAATGCCTTTTAAGAACAGGACCTTCTTCAATTGACCATCGGATAATTTTACTACCTCAATATCCAAAAGGGGTTCTATA
>JBGTEP010000133.1:0-14700 GCA_041747735.1 Chryseolinea sp. | reverse complement strand
GATTGATTTAATTTTTTCTCCTGAAATTATCCAGAAATGATTTATGGAAGATTCAAGATTCGCAGGTGTCAGGGTTACATCAATTATCATGGAGTAGTGAACGAAATTTATTCTTTCTTAAAATGGGTTTTGCGGCAAGATAGTACAATGTGCCGAATCCTCATGAACGTTAGCACAAATCGTGTTTTTGATACCATTATAGATGACGTCATCTATTCAAAAAGACCCTGACGTACCTTAACAAAAAATGGCATCCCGTAATATCAGGATGCCAAAATTCTAAAGGTGATTTAGCTCTTTATTTAAAGGTCAGGTCCATTGCGTAGGGTTGATACTTTTAGCAGCTCGCAAAATGTCTCTTCTGCTAATTTGCCCAATGAGGGTTCCATTGTCGACCACCGGTAATCTTCTAATGGGAGTATTTAAAAATGCAGTAGCCGCTTCAACTACATCGCTATCCGGCGACAAAGTCTTGACCTGTTTTGTCATGTAATCTGAAACCTTAGGCGAATTATAAGGAAGGTTGTGATAAGCCTGATCGACAATTATCCGAAGGCAATCTTTCTCAGAAATTATTCCCGCGAGCTTCCCTGCATCATCCAGCACAGGGGCTCCAGAAATCTTTTTTTCAATAATGATATCGATCACTTCATTGATGTCCTGATCAGGACTGAAAGTTATTAAATCTCTGAGCTTTACCATGTACTTTACGATGGACTCATACTTGGGTAAAGTTGCATTGATTTCCTCTTTTGATGTGAGGTTAGGTCTGAAATTCATAATTTGATTGCGTTTGGTTGTAGTGAAATATATGAAAAAATGACGGGCCTAAAAAATCAGGCGCATCCCGGTCTTAACGGGACATTCAGAAAATAGCGATGTGTGTCAAATCAGCTGTCTTTCGTGAAACTTTCAAGACTGGTTACCGTAACTCTGATAATGGCTATATGAGCAAAAAAACGATGAACTTAAGTTGATGAGGATCGGTTATTCCTGTGTTTTCCAATATTATTTCGCTTTCTTTGCGGCTGATTTTTAAGACCACATCTGAGGATATATTAAAGAACATTATTTAAACATGAAACTATCGATTTTTTGCATTGCATTATTGCTTACTACGAACGCTTTCTCTCAATCTAAAAAAGAGCTACTGACACAGGTTGATCAATTGAAGAACGAAATTGAAACCCTTAAAAAGCCGAAGGAAGTAGATCTGAGCGACACGACAAAAATTGCAAGCTATGTTCTTGGCACTTTGGTAGCGGGGAATTTCATGGACCAGGGAGCTGATTCTTTGGATTTTCAGGCCCTGACAGCAGGCATGAAAGATGTGTTTGCCGACGACTCACTGAAAATCGCACAATTAGAGGGAATGCCAATTTTGCAAACTTACATGGAGAATGCTGCGCAGAAAAAGAGATCCAAAATAATTCAGGAAAATGCGGTATTTCTTGAGAATAACAGGAATAAAGAAGGCGTTGTCACCACGCCCAGCGGACTTCAATATAAAGTCGTTACCTCTGGAAAGGGTAAGATGCCGGCTGCCACCGATTCCGTAACCGTACATTATGTAGGGCAATTGATCGATGGAACAATTTTCGATAGTTCTGTGCAACGTAATGAGCCGGTTGGACTGCAAGTAGACGGTGTTATTCCTGGCTGGACAGAAGCACTACAACTTATGCGTGAAGGTGATAAATGGATGTTGTACATTCCTTTTCCACTGGCATATGGCGATCGTGGAGCAGGGTCACAAATCCCTCCCTACTCCACACTGATATTCGAAGTAGAATTGCTAAAGGTTAACTAATCGCATTTTTGCCTAACCCCAACCGGCAATATCCTTTTAAAAAAGAAAGCTAATCTGGCTTTCTTTTTTAATGCGCTGGCGCATGCAATCCAAGTGTCGGACTTCATTTTTTTTCTTATTATGGGACGGGCCATCATTGTTTGTCTTTGTTCAAATTTTCGAACTCATCTTTCGATATTTTGAATACCGTGCCATGCCTGGTCCCGTGCGGAAAACTAACTTTATCCGAAATGTCTTCCCAGCTTTTCAAATCATTAGAAGTTACAGCACCCATTTTATTTTTGGTGTACTGATCAAAGTATACAATCCATTGCCCTTCAACTTTGGCCACGGTAGGACCTTCAACCCAACTCTCTGTAAACGGAGCTTCAGCGGCACTGTATTTTCCAGTCGCTTTTTTACTGAATGAAAGACGTAGATTTTTCTTTATCGGATCACGCGTTTCATCTTTAAATACCATTACATATTGATTTCCATTTTTCACAATGGTTGCGTCAATAACATTAAATCCAGGATCATATAGCAAACGCGTTTTCCGGAAAGTCTTAAAGTTCTTTGTCGTTGTGTAGTACATTCGGTGATTATATTTGTCCTCAGCATTCCCTTCAGAGAGGGGAAAACGACCTGGAATCGTGGAGGCCCAAAAGACAACATATTCAGATCGTCTCTTATCATAAAAAATCTCAGGTGCCCAGCAATTACGTGTAGCCCGTTCGTTATGCATGACCGGAACATAAAGCTGCTCTGACCAGTTGATAAGATCTTTCGATGTTGCGTAGCCAATGCCTTGTTCGTTCCAGCTGACGGTCCATACCATATGAAACAATCCATCCGCTCCTTTTATTATGCAGGGATCGCGCATGAGCTTATCCTTTCCTGCAGTTGGTGTAAGAAAAGAACTGTCACCTTTCAGCGCTGTCCACGTTAGACCGTCATAGCTAAAAGCCAAATGAAGTCCATCCTCTCCGTTGTCTTTGAAGTATGAAAACATCAAAACTTCGGATGGAGTGTTGTCCTGGGCAAAAACGGTGAAACCAGTAATTAACAAACATAGAAACAACAAACAATTCTTCATTTTGACAAATTATAAAAAAGACTATATGGCACCTAATAATGGAAGTATTAATGGCAAAGGTATTAGATTGATCATTTGATCACTCAAAGCGTTTGAAATTTTAAAGTAACGACACTATATCTTACCGAAACGTAAAACGGCACAACGGTTGGTCGGCTTTTAACCCCAATCTGTTACGGCTTTCGCATTACATCCAACAACATTTTCGCAATAACTTCATACCCTTCGTCTGAAGGATGGAGGCCGTCATAGGTCATACCAATCGCGTCAACCGGATAGGGATAATCATCGGTTTCAGGATCAAAGGGAACCTCTATGAAATCCGGATAGGTATAATTCCTGTAGTTTCCCGTAGCGGGATCTTTTAAGCGCTTGTACTTAACCAGATTGTCCAGCGTCATTCCACTATCATGAAACAGATCTACGAAATCACACTTTTCATATCTGGCAATGGCTACTATTGCGTCAGCTACATCCGCCAGAGATTGTCCCTCTTTTTCTTTGTATGAACCATATGCATTGTTTTTCATATTATTCAAATAAACAAAATCAACACGCTGCATAGGTGCTATTAAAATAATCTGTGCATCCTTATTAAGCGTTCTGAGCTTGTCAATAATAATCCGGTACGAACCGAAGATAGTGTTGTTTTCAGACTTATTTTTGTAATCGTCCAGACTGCCAATAGGTCTGCCTCTCCACCAATCGTTCGTTCCCAGAAAGACAGAAAAGATATCGGCACTTTCAAGTCCGAGGGAATCAATATGATCTGCAATACCTCCAGACGTCCAGCCGTTGTACCCTTTATTAACATATTTTATGTCGGGACGTTCTTCAGCAACGCGTGTAAGATATCCTTTAGAAACCCTATTACCAGTTTCATCACGATACTCATTAAGATAGGTAATGGAATCCCCTATGGCAACCCATTTCAGTTGCCTTGGTGAGCATGCTCCTAACACCATCAGCGTTAGCGCGATTGAAATTATTGATTTGTTCATGCTGTTCTTAATGTGAAATCGAATACAAAGAATCACACTTTTATTCGATAAGACTAAAAAGCCTTTTCCACCTGACTTTGTTGAGCAAGTCAGCCTCATCATCCAGGGAAAGCCAGATAAACAAGGCTTTTCCCACAATGTGATCTTCGGGGACAAAGCCCCAGTATCTCGAGTCGAGCGAATTATGCCGGTTGTCTCCCATCATAAAGTAATAATCCTGCTTAAAGGTATAGGTATTTAAACGCTCTCCATCCAAAAGCAGCTGGTCCTTCTGAATAACTACGTTTTCATGCTCATACAATCTGATCGTCTCTCCATAAAGAGCAAGCGTAGAATCATTAACGGCAATGGTCATTCCTTTCGCCGGAATAACCAACGGACCATAATGATCACCATTCCACCTGGAAAATTCTGACGAAGGAAAAATATCTCCCTCTGGTCCGTCACTCTTTGATAAGTCTTCCGCTACTGAAACGATATAGGGAAGAGATTTCAATTTAGATAATTGATCGTGCGTGAGTAACATCCTGTAGAGAACGGTATTGTTAGAAGATCTTCCGAAATAGGTATAGTCATCCTGACTAAGCTCAAACCTCTTCAGATTGCGAACTGTGATTTCATCCTTTGATGTAACATAATAACTGAACTTCATATTTTCCGGAAGACCCAATGGCTTGCCGTTAACTACAATGGTTTTATCTTGAATTTCAAATATGTCGCCGGGTATGCCTACACAACGCTTCACATAATTTGTTTTAAGCTGTATTGGATAATCAACGCCGTCGTTCAGGTTTCTCGGAGGAATATTAAATACCACGACGTCTTCCCGTTTAACCTTACCAATCCCGGGCAAGCGATAAGATGGGAGCTGAATCCAATCGAGGTAAGACGGAATATTAGTACCCCATATTTTTTGATGCGTTAGCGGAATCTGTAACGGCGTACTGGTGGTGCGCGTACCGTAATGAAATTTACTAACGAACAAGTAATCTCCAACGAGGATTGTATTCTCCATCGAAGGCGTTGGTACAACATAAGCTTCAACTGTGGTCCAGCGAATAAGCGTTGCTGCTATTACTGCAAAGACAATCGCGCTAAACCATTCCTGTGCAACCGACTGAGGTTTGTGCTGTTTTTTCTTCTCCCAGAATTTTAGGCTCATAGTCGTTTGGTTTTTCTCATAAGTAGAGCTTTTGGGAAAAGAATTACAGGAATCATCTTTAATCACTTACGATTCCACCCTCAAATTCCAACCGTTAATAAAATAAATTGGAAAAGCTTCAGGAGTTGGAACGTCGCAACCCCTGAAATCTTACAAAAACTCAATTCATGATCTATTCTACCCAAGGCACCTTTTTCGATGCATAGTAGTCAATTCCCATGGCCTTGAGTCGTGGACCATGGTTACCGAGTCGTACTTTATACTCGTCCCATTCCCTTCCCTCTTCGGGTGACCAACCGATCTCTGCAAGACCAATAATTCTTGGGAAAATCATATATTCAATTTCGTCCATAGTAGTAATGGTCTCCGTCCACAAAGGAGCTTCGATTCCAAGAATATTCTCCCGCGTGATACCTTTTACGTATGTTGTCGGATTCCACATGTACGAGCTATCAACCTCAATGTACGCAGCCCAATGTAAGCCTAATTTTGTAGTTGAATCGTACTGCATGTCCAGATACATTTTGGTAGCCGGTGACATGACAAGTTTTGAACCGTTGGCGACAGCAGCCAATGCATGGTCTGCATTCGACCAATACTGGGCAATCGCACTTGCTGCCGACGACCTGGCTTCGGAGTCAGCCTGAATCCCATCCTCCGGTCTTTTTTCATTCATGTTAATTTGAGAGGTTTCTTCCCAACCGATCACCTGCTTGCCGTGCGATTGCACAATATCTCTCACCTTAGCAACGAACGGTGTATAGTGCTCTCTTTTTGTCGCATGACTCTCATCACCACCAATGTGCAAGTAAGGACCAGGCGTTAACGCAGCCATCTCTCGTACTACATCATCAATAAATTTATAGGTGATTTCACTTGTCGTACATAAAGAACTAAAACCTACTTCAGTGCCGGTATACAGTGCCGGAGATTTCCCTGAACAATTGAGTTCCGGATAAGATGCTAACGCCGCATTGGTATGGCCAGGCATATCTATTTCAGGTATAATAGTGATGTAACGATCTTGTGCATACGATACGAGGTCCTTGTATTGTTCCTGTGTATAGTATCCACCCTTTCCGCCGCCGACTTGTGTACTGCCTCCGTATGTAGCCAGGTTAGGCCATGACTTGATTTCAATTCTCCAACCCTGATCATCTGCAAGATGAAGGTGAAGGACATTCATCTTATATAAAGCAATCATATCAATATAACGTTTTACTTCGTCCACACCGAAAAAGTGACGGGCTACATCAAGCATCGAACCCCGGAATGGGTATGCAGGATAATCACGAATGGTACCCGTTGCTATATGCCATGGGCCTTCTTGTGTAGAGTCAAGTTCAATTCTTGCCGGAAGTAACTGACGTATAGTTTGAATCGCCCAGAACAAACCCGCTGGCTTATGAGATGTTACTTTAAGAAGATCGTCAGATATGTTGATTTCATATCCTTCGTCACCCAATTCTGTGTCACTATCAGAAATTGTAAAGTAAATGTTTCCTGATCCAGGCTCTTCTGAGGAAACAGATACCGGTATTTCAAAACCGCTGGCTGGCTTCAAACGGTCTGCCATGTATTGCCCGATAAACTGAAGCTCGGCTGACTCCCCGTTGACATACACGCCGGTCTTCGCTGTGATCTCAAACACTTTAGCAGTGGCTGTTACCGAAACAGGTTTAGGAATAAGATTTTCTTTTACCAGATCAGTGGGCGGATGTTGTTTGCACGATATCACAATTGCACAAATTACTACACATGCGATCAGATTTTTATACTTCATATGGTTCTGGTTTTAAGGATCCGAAAGTAGAAAAATTATTAGCAACTATTCCAAACTTTTACATTGCAAAAGGCTGGCGCGCTTCTTGTCACTGACTAATCGATCGGGAACGAAGGTGTGTAAGGGACACACTTCAAATTTCTTTACACCGAAGGAAAACACATCACACACAATCTAAAAAGTTGATCGACACAATTCATATCTTTATATACTAAACTGAATATATTATGCAGAACATCAAAGACAAAGTAATACTCATCACCGGCGGTAGTAAAGGCATTGGTTTCGGCATTGCCGAATCATTAGTCAACGAAAATGCCAAAGTAGCAGTCACCAGCCGGTCTCAGGCATCTGCTAATGAAGCAGCGGACAAGCTGAATAAACTTGGAAAGGGAGAAGCTATAGGAATTGCAGCGGATGTTAGAAATAACGCTGACCAGGAAAAAGCGGTGAGTATCATTTTAAAAAAATGGAACAAACTCGATGTAGTGGTTGCGAATGCAGGTGTTGGACACTTTAACTCGATCGAAACTTTAACTCCAGAGGAATGGCAAGAAACAATTGACACAAACCTGACCGGTGTTTTCTTCAGTATTAAAGCTGCTTTAGCTCCGTTAAAGGATTCAAAGGGATACTTTATTACAATGGCTAGTCTTGCGGGCACGAATTTTTTTGCCGGGGCATCCGCTTACAATGCGAGTAAATTCGGTCTTGTGGGATTTACGCAAGCCGTTATGCTTGACATCAGAAATCATGGAATTAAAGTAACGACCATCATGCCTGGATCTGTCGCTACGAATTTCAATAATCATGAACCTTCACCCGAAGATGCCTGGAAGATACAGCCTGAAGACATTGGGCAAATGGTAGTGGATTTACTAAAGATGAATCCGAGGACACTTCCAAGCAAAATTGAAGTGAGGCCTACCACACCGAAATCATAATTTAAGCTACTCATGCATTCTCCAGGATCTTACCTGGAGACTTATCTGATCATCAGTATCATAACGGATTGTCTATTCGCGCCGACAATGGTCTGCCTGGCGTCCTGCTCATCTATTCGTCACAGTGTAGAGAATATTCTACTACCCTGCCGGATTCAAAACCTGACATAAGTCACTTCACAACGTAGTGTTCGTCATGCCCTGTCCCTTGCGCTCAAACTACCTTGCAGCGCATTCAATAAATCTGCTAAACATGAAATGTTTATTGGTTCTAATAATCACCTCAGCCCTAAATACGCTTACTGGAAGTAACGGACTTGCTCAATCCTTTAATCAGAAAAATTTCAGTATGACAATTCAAGGCACTTCATCACTTCATGACTGGGAGTCGAGTGTTGAAAAAGTTGAGACGAAGGGAAGTTACACAATAGAAAACAATGCATTGACGGATGTGAGCAGCGTGGTATTGAAAATCCCTGTAACAAGCATCAAAAGTACGAAGGGAAAAACGATGGACAATAAAACTTTCGAAGCATTTGAGTATCTGAAGCATCCCAACATCACTTTTACATTGAAGACCAAAAAAATCAGCGCCGTTAATGCAAAGATTGATTTGACCGGAAATCTAACGATGGCTGGTGTAACAAACCCTGTTGAACTCCCTGTTGAATACAAAGTGCTTCCTAACGGTGACCTCCAAATCAAGGGTTCGAAAAAAATCAAAATGACATCATTCAATATGAAGCCACCAACTGCAGTGTTGGGTACCATTAAAGTGGGTGACGAAGTGGTTATTGTATTTGACCTAACCCTCACCAAAAGCGATGTAATTACACAATCCAAATAATCTATAAACTATACAAACATGTTACAAACCAAAGGAATTAAATTCTTCACCATAGTCGCTTTGACAGCTATAGCTTTCGGAGTACATGCTCAAAGGAGTCCGATTCAATTTTTCAGACCTTATGACCAAAGTGGTGTAAACGTTTTTGAGACAACGAAAAGTGACACAGTGCCCTTCGATGGCTTAGCCTTGAGAATAGGCGCTAACTTTACGCAACAATACCAGAGTCTGAAACACTCCAACTCAGAAAACATAGTAGGAGAAATAAACCGAAACGCATTGTATGATCTAAGTCCTGGATTCAACCTCGCTATGGCGAACTTAAACATTGATGTTCAACTGGCCGATGGTGTTCGCGTCAGTCTGGTTTCTTATATGTCGACCCGCCATCACAATGAATTTTGGGTTAAGGGTGGGTATTTTCAAATTGATAAAGTAGGTTTTCTCAAAAGTGAATTCATGGATAATCTCTGGAAAAATCTAACGCTGAAAATTGGGCATATGGAAATAAATTACGGAGATACCCATTTCCGCAGAAGTGATGCGGGGAATGCTCTGTATAACCCATTTGTAGAAAATAACCTTATGGATGCCTTTACCACAGAAATCGGTGGCGAGCTATATTGGCAACGGTCAGGTTTTCTTGCCATGCTTGGAATTACTGATGGCGAGATTCAGGGTAGTGTAACAAGAAAAGACGACCGCAGCCCATCAATCTATGGAAAGCTAGGTTATGACAACAACTTTGGTGAAGATCTGAGACTTCGATTAACCGGATCGATTTACACCACCAAGTCTTCAATCAGTAACACCTTGTATGGAGGCGATCGCGCCGGATCCCGTTACTATTTTGTGATGGAAGGAGTTGGAGCAACGTTAACCGGAAACTCTTTTTCCGGTCGGATCAATCCCGGGTTCAGAGACAATGTAACGGCTATTATGATCAATCCTTTTGTTAAGTTTAAGAATCTGGAAATATTCGGAACGTATGAAGTTTCTAAAGGCAATACACAGGTAGAAAACGGCGAGATACAATCGACCGATCCTGCTCAACCCGCTCTCACCAAATTAGACAACCGCAGCTTCAATCAATATGCGGTGGATGGAATTTACCGATTTGCAAGGGACAAGTTTTATATCGGAGCAAAGTACAATGTTGTAGACGGTGATCTGGCATTTGGCCAAAGTACTGCACAGCCAAATATCAATCAAGGTACCCGGCGCGATGTACAAGTACAGCGGACGTCTGTTGCCGCCGGATGGTTTGTAACAAGAAACATTCTTATAAAGACTGAATATGTGTCTCAAAAGTACCTTGACTTCCCAGGTACCGATATTCGTAGCAATGGGAAATTCGAAGGATTCGTAGTAGAAGGAATTATCGGCTTCTAATAGTTCTATCAAGAGATGAGCAGGCCTTCACGCCTGCTCATCTCTTTTTGTATCATCAAATGGACGACCATGTCAACAAGCAGCGTAATGATTGCCCTCTTTCTGATTGCGTCCGGTTTAACAGACAGGGGAACATGGGTGATTGATGGAGAAAGTCAGCTCGTTATAAGAGGTGCTACTAATATCAGTAAGTTTAGCTGTAGGATGGAGTGTTATACCGGGAATGATACGCTGCACTACATAAAGAATAATAAATCCAATACATTACAATTCACCCAGAATCACATGGCAATTCCGATCAAAAGTTTTGATTGCGGTGCACGGCCAATTTCACGCGATTTCTGGAACACGTTAAAATCCGAATCCTATCCACAACTTGACATACGTTTCAGGTCGATCACAGTTCCAACGATTAAAAACAACCAAATCAATGGAGTTGTAGACATAACGATTGCCGGGGTAACGTCAAAGTATACTATACGATATGAAAGGATTGTGAAGGGCAACGTTATCCATTTAAATGGCATCCATCCTGTGAATTTTTGCGATTTCAACCTTGATGCACCTCAAAGACTTAGCGGACTTATCCAGGTGGAAGAAACACTGTATGTGGAATTTAAGCTTGTATTGAAAGAGATTTAGAACTCAGTCACTCGGGGCAGAAATGGTATCATACATACTTTTGCGAATGCAAAATCACTTTTGATAAACACCTTCTAATACTTCAATGCTACCATCAATTGCCGGAATAGTAAGGTTTAGAATTTTTGCAACGAAGGGATATACGTGTATGTTTTTAAAGGCCGGCAGTGTTACACCCGATTTAACATTCGGACCCTGTGCCATAAAAATTCCATACATATCTTGTACGTGCTCAGGGTCATAACCATGAACGCCAAAGAAGCCACCCCGTGTAAAGAACTTCTGTAATCCAGGTGTCATACGTTCCCGAAAATAATAACCATCATTTGCCGTGATTAGAATGTCTCCGGCTCTGGACACGTTATAGTGCCATCGTGATGGAAAATCCCGTTGCTTATAAACAGCATAGTTAATCGACTTCGACTTCAGTTTCTTATAAAGCGAATCACGATTTCTTTTGTTCTTTACGTATACATGGGCCTGAGTTCCGCCGTTGGAAATCTTAATCGAGGGGTCGTTTATATCCATCAACTCATCTAGAAAAATATTGGATTCCGGTTTGTTTGGCAATTCACGCATTCCATGATCAGAAACTATAACCACATTCACTGGAAGGTCAATTTGTTTTAGTCCCTCCATTAACCTAAACAAAAGGCTATCAGCATTTAGTACCGCTCTCCTGGTCTCCTCCGAAGTTGGTCCATAAAGATGACCTTCATAATCCGGTGATGAAAAATAAAGGGTTATGAAATGCGGCCGCTCATCCTCTGGAAGTGTGAGCCAATCCAAAACCTGATCAACACGAATAGTATCGGGAACTGATTCTTTGTATGGATAATAATAGTCCGGACGGAGATCAACTTGCGATAACTCAGAACCTACCCAAAAGTAAGATGCAGACTTTACATTATGTTGGCGTGCCAATTGCCACAACGGTACCCCTGAATAAAAATATGAATCCACTACCTTTTCACGCATACTCATTCCGTAGAATACTTCGCGCTCAGGATCGTAAAATGAGTTATCTACCAGTCCGTGATTGCCAGGATACAAACCGGTTACCAAAGTATAATGATTAGGAAATGTTTTACTTGGAAAGCATGGTATCAATCCCTCTGACACGACCCCTTTACTCGCAAAATCGCGGAACGTCCCAGCATCGAATCGGGTGACGTAGTCGCTTCTGAAACCATCAAAAGAAACCATAATGACGTATGGCGGTTCACTGGACTGCCCAAAAACTTTTATAAAATTGAAGTACGAAGCCAGAAATAGAAATGTGACCATTTTCATAGCCGCAAAACTATAAAAGACTTTCGATTTGCCCTTTACAGGGTGTTAATTTGTCATGACTGTTGACCCCGGTCGATCGTCAGGTAATCGTTCATAGTAGCCATTTACTTTCTGAAGTCTGAGTGTATCTCCATTGCAATCGATTCCAAGACTTGCTTCAATAACGGTGTAACCATGACACGCCTTTTTAGTAATTACTTCACTAGCGTCCGTATTTCGGTAACTAGCGCCTATCACCAACAGGGCAAATAAGCCCAGGGTAAAGCCAACTAATAATTGTTTCATTTTCGAATAGATTAAAGCCTGACCACACTATAGAGAAAATTATACCAGCTTTGCTACTGGTTAAAGCACTGTGCTTTATGGGGATGTTGTGGAAAAGTAACCCAGTCAATGTGCTGATGTGAGTAATTATCCCTCAGAAAGGTCCTTAAAGTCATTTTTCCCAATTTTTATAGGGAAAAATTAGTGAGATTACCAACGATTACTGACTCTAATAGATTATGAACCGCATCAATCGATCAATGATAAAACCAGGGCAAAGAGTTGCTATCGTTTTAAAAGATCATCAACGATCCGGCGTCTTAACGGAAGGTATTGTAAAAGACATTCTCACTAAATCACCATCACATCCACATGGCATCAAAGTACGTCTTGAAGGCGGCGAGGTGGGAAGAGTAGAAGAAATCCTTGAATAAATAATAGACACGACACGTCTTGTTTAAAATAAAAACACATCGACACCGACTATTCGGAGTACATGAGATTAGTTAAGAAGGTTTTAAAAGTTTTACTATTATCAATCGCGCTATTAAGCGTAAGTACTTTTTTATTTATGCAACAAAAACCATTTGGCAAAAAACCGTCCGGTAAACATCTTGAGCGGATAAAAGAATCAGACCATTATCGCGATGGCAGCTTTCAGAATCTTACTGAAACAAAAATGATGGCAGACGGCACTTCATATTTCAATCTTTTAGTTGATTTTTTTAGCAAGGGAATCAACCGCGTACCTTCTGATACACTTAGTAGTGTGAGAACAGATCTGAAAACGTTATTGGACACGGTACCATCCATTGTCTGGTTTGGACATTCCTCCTACCTCATTAGGATTGAAGGAAAAAACATTTTGGTGGATCCTGTTTTTAGTCAGCGTGCTTCTCCCGTGCAATACCTAGGCATGAAAAGTTATGCCATCTCAACGCCTTACGAAGTTGAAGACCTTCCTCCTATTGATGCGGTGATTATCACGCATGATCATTATGACCATCTCGATTATAATTCTATTATTAAGTTGTTGCCAACGGTTAACAACTATTACACTGCACTTGGCGTTGGAGCACATCTTCGCTATTGGGGTGTCAAAGAAGGTTGCATTCATGAACTTGACTGGTGGGAGCGACACGATATAGGGCCGGAAATCGAATTGATTGCTACGCCTGCCCGGCATTTTTCAGGGCGGGGATTTATTAGAAATAAAACCTTCTGGGCATCATTTGTCCTTAAAACAGATCGTCACCAAATTTTCATCGGAGGTGATTCAGGTTATGACGATTCGTTCAGAGTCATCGGTGATAAGTATGGTCCTTTTGACATCGCGTTATTAGAATGCGGACAATACAATGAAAAATGGCCCTACATTCACATGTTGCCCGAGGAGACCGTCCAGGCCAGTATAGACCTTGGCGCGAAGGTGCTTATGCCTGTGCATTGGGGAAAGTTCACTTTGGCCTTACACCCGTGGGATGAACCGATCAGACGAGTTGTAAATCAAGCGAACAGTCTTGGCGTGCATATTACCACACCGAAGATTGGGGAACCTGTGGTATTGAATCGGGAAATGCCTCAGACGTCCTGGTGGATTAAGACTACGCATGGTTCTCGATGACCGGAAATAAGCAAGAAAGAAGCCGTGGGCTTTGCTACGGGAAACGAACGATATTAGCCTCCGGTATTCCCGGTCCCATCGAAAGGCGAAAAATGTAATCGTGTGTTTGAACGATTGGGAAAAAACATACCCGGGAGCTACTGAAACATCTAAAAACAAAAAGCCCCGTATAAATACGGGGCTTTTTATGGCAATAATGATGATCTATTAGTTGGCTAAACGAACGTTAACCGCATTTAATCCTTTTTTTCCTTCTTTGAGTTCAAAAGTGACTTCATCATTTTCGTGGATCTGGTCGACAAGGAGTCCTGAAATGTGTACAAAATACTCTTGTCCTGTTGATGTTTCTTTAATGAAACCGAATCCTTTGGATTCATTAAAAAATTTTACTGTTCCTTCTTTCATTATTAATTTGTGATAAAATATTTGGTCAAATATAATAGAATAATTCTAGTATACCAGCGTCAGAATCTTCCTGAATTCGTTAAGGTTCAAAAATTTTATACCGAAAGAATATCCTCGGCCGTTGCAATCTTTTGTTCATCATTCGCGTTCCGCATTCAGATAATGGCAACTAATCAAACTGACTTGCGTAAAATATCAGAGCAAGATTTTTTAAACTTCTGTAAAGGCTAGGCCTTCTTGTTTTACCGAAATTTTTCGAAAGCTTGGTATGTCGATAGGATCTGTCTGGATCTCGAACGGCCGCAGAATTTTATTGAGAGTAATCAAAATATGGAAAGGAAAAGTATGGGTTGGGTAACAGTGTATATCAAAGGAAAATCGGGTTGTGAATCGGAAGTTTTGAAGAACCTGGAGCAGTCAGGTTTTAATTTTATGCCGGGATCCTCTGTTGAAAGGGG
>JBGTEP010000132.1:0-62366 GCA_041747735.1 Chryseolinea sp. | reverse complement strand
GATTGAGAAGTTCGAAGAATAGTAAGGTTGTCGCCTGCGAGTAAACTGATTGCCAGAATATCTATAACCGAGGGATCAGCAAATACAATCTGACTTTCAAGATTTCGTATCTGCTTGTCAGGATTGTGCACCACTGCTCCTTGTTTAGAACCAAGTCGGCCAACCGACTCAATACCAGGAAGTGTTTGCTGCATCTCATAAGCCAATCCTGATACTGTTCCTTTCGAAACACTCTCAAAAACACCGTTACTGGTATTGTACAGATTTACACGATACGTTCGGCCTGCATTTTGGTTGAATTGTTCAAAACTATGCTCGAACCAGACAAATTGAACAATGAATAGACAAACTGTAAGTCCTGTAATTAACCCAACAAAGTTTATGATCGAAAATGATTTACTTCGTAACAGCTGGCGAAGAATAATCCTGATATCACTGGCCATCATAGGAAAATATTTTGGTGGGTATCTTTGTTAACGGCGGCGTATTGGAGAATTGTATCGAGCAATGAATGTTATTTTCTTCCTCAATTATTGTTTCGAAGTGTTGAATTCTTTAGTAGGTCTATAATAACATAGCATCGCCCTTCAGAAGGTTAGAAACTTTTCAAACTATTTTCCTGATCACTTCTTACATTCAATGTCGCTGGCTTTAAATTTAGGGCACGTCGCCAGGGGCTAACTCATTATTCAACCTCTAAATTCTGCGGATTTTGCCTGGTGTCCCAAATCCGAATTATTCTGATTGTTTCAGAGTCATCGGTGTAAAATAGCTTATAACTTTTAACTATTTTAACTCTCAATCCTGGGAAGTCTGTTTCGGTACCTATTTTTGGAAACTCTGATATCAATTTGGCAGCTTCATTGAAAAGAGTTTCAAGTTTTTTACTGTATGAGTCGCTTCTATTTTTTTCGATCCAAAACTTGTAAATTTTAAACCTGTCACTGATCGATGTTTTCGTCCACTCTATTTTTCGAGCCATTCCTTAACCAAGCTTTCAGCAGCCTCAGATGAGTAAACGCGCCCCTCTTTTACGTCCTTTAGTCCCTCGGAAACGGCGCTTCTTTCAGTATCTGTAAGTCGGTAGATTGAATCCATTTCAGACTCGATACTTACAAGTTTGTAAATCTCCTCCAGGATTAATTCGTCCGTTATTGACGATACCTTGTTGATTATCTGTAATTTGAGTTCAGTCAATGACATGCCCTTAGGTTTTAATATACTAATATCGGTGTACTTTCTGTTCAAAACAAGCTTTCATAACACATAACCGAAACTGGGAATAGGATGTAAAATAATAGTAAGCTTGTAGTGTTCAGGTCTAATTTACTTCTAATGTCAAGGCAGCTATCATATCTCCTTCACAATTTATAAGTCTCAAATCATAATTGCCTGGATTAAGCAAAAAAGCTTTTCCTTCTGATATTACGAATTGGTCAACCGGTACAGCTTCAATTGCTTCACCTCTTTTTACTGCCTGAATAAGATGCCCTTCATAATCTTCTTGCAATTCCAGGGGCAAAGGAATCGATTTAATACCTTTCTTATACAGCCAGTCCGGTCTTCCGTTTTCAAAATTGGTTTCAGGATGATACACTTGTATATCGATACCAAAAGAGCTTATCGGATCCACAATTACAGTTTCCTCTTTGGTCAAAAATACCGTGGCCTCTGGAATCCCAAATCTTTTCACCGCTTCTCTATAATAGTGGTGTTGTTTAGTGGTGTCATTATAACCTATCATTGACACTTGATCTATAGTAAGGATATCCTGGTTTATCTTTTTCTTCAGTTGATAACCCATTGGTTCGTACCCTGTGCCTCCCATCTCGGAGATATGACTATACCCCGCATGAATCAAAACTTTTCCATTGTTGTCTCTTTTTAAAGTTTGCTCGTAAATGTTATGTGCCTGATCTCTATCTCTCAAAGTGCCCTCATGACCATTTGTGTCTTCATACTTAATCAGTCGGTAGCCTAATCTAAGCGCTTCTCTGACCAGATTACCAAAATTTGAATCTTTGAGATAAAACCCGGAAGCCCCGATAGGATAACCTCTTTCATGAATGGTACTATCTTTATATGACAGTGCTTCCAATGCAAAATATCTATAGCCCTGATCCCATAGCGGTTTTAACAATGCTTGAGTAAATGACCTGTGCTGAGAATTAAAATGTGCTTCATTTATTAAAGTATAATGATATCCTTTCGCTTGGTTTACGATGAAGTTAACCGCAGAAAGTGGATTTGCATGAGCGAAAATTTCATGGGCTGAAGGTATTTTCAACACGTTAAGCATATTACGGGCTGAGGCATTATAACTTTCATCAGCTTCAGGATTTTGTAATTCAGTCTCTAAAGATTTTATTAAGTCTGCCATTTCCCCGGCACCATGAGGGATATTTTTAAGCGGATCAAGAGTAACTAACATTCTCTTAGATGCCTGGTCTAATGCGTTCTGATAATCTCCATAAAAACTACATTGAACCGCGTTTAACTCAAAATTTGACTTTAAATCCAAACTGCAATACTCCTTGTAATTTGAATCAAAACTTTTTATTTGCTTTTTCTGGATTTCTGAATACCGAAAGCTCTTTTCTTTAATGCAGCCCGTTAAGATCACAGCTAAAAAAACGACGAAGTAACTGTAGGTGTGCTGCGTATTTTGTTTCTTAATTGTCATGCCAGATAACTCATTTGTACCGGCCGTAAAGTCTCTACACTCTTCTTGTAAGGATGCAAACAACGGACAGCGGCTAGAAATTAAATATACTAAGCTTTTCCTATTGAATCAAATATTGAAACTATAACCCAATGCCTACCTTGAAATGCTTCTTTTTAAATCTCCATGGCCGACGGATTTGGAGTATCCATACTCGCGTCAGTCCAGATACCTTTGCGTTACAGACAAAATCATATTGAGGAGTACTTTCGCCTCTCCATGGCTGAGTCGAAAATCTAAACGCCAAATAAAGAGTGTAAAACCGCAGGATTTTGACTACGTGGCGGATTTCCAAATATTAATCTTTGTCGACTTGCCAAACATTCCTTCCTTTTTTTGTAATTTTTTAAACCTTCCTTGTACTAAAGCGGCAAACAGGTAATAATGGATAAAGAGTTTATCGATATACTCAACAATCATCGCGGATTGATTTACAAAGTATGCAACCTGTATTGCGCTGACGCCGAAGACCGGAAAGACCTGTTTCAGGAAATTGTATTACAGATATGGAAATCATGGGGCAGTTTTCGTCACGAGGCAAAACTTAGTACCTGGATGTATAGGATCGCACTCAACACAGCCTTCACACATTTTAGAAAGGAGAAGCGATCATTCAACCTGGTCTCCCTCACAGGAATGGATATACCCGATATCTATGATGGTGATGAGAAAGAAGAACCGCTCAAACAACTATTAATCGCCATTGATCACCTTGACAAAGTGGACAAGTCAATAATCTTATTATTCCTGGAAGAAAAAAGCTATGAAGAAATCAGTGAGATCACCGGCTTAACAAAATCAAATGTCGGGGCACGACTAAACCGCATCAAAACAAAATTATCAACTACATTAACAAAATGAGTATGGAACTTGAGGCATTAAAAAAATCGTGGGCGAGCATGGATAAGAGAATTCATCTGACAGCAACTTTTAATCAGAAACTGGTAGAGTCCATTATTTCATCTCGTGTAGAGACCACGGTCGACAGGATTAAGAAATTGAACAACTTTTTTTACATAGTACTCAGCATTGAAATTGTATTCCTGATAGCCCTTTTTGTTGGAAACCCTTTTGATTTCCGTTACACGGTGCAATATTTACCGTATGCATTGTTGCTGATTGGGATAGTTATAGCATTCGTGAATTTACTTCGATTATCGAAAGCCCTTCAAAAGCTTTCACCGGCGATCAGTTCAATTGATCATTATCTGAAAAGCCTACTCTCGATCTATGACCGAAACAAACGATTTGAAAAATGGTTCGGTCTGATATTTCTATCCATTGGCCTGGTGATACCCTTTTCATTCTTACCTCAAAAGCTGGATCGAATGAGTTGGCAGGGTGCACTACTCGATACAGGTATAATGATATCGATTACCGTTATTATTTACATCGCCGCATTTAAGTTTGGAGCATTTAAAAACCGGAATAAAGTGAAACTGGAAAAAGACCTAGCCGATTGGAATGAATTGAAAACACTGGCGAATGGGATGAATGGATGATTATGTCGTTGTGCACTGAGGTCGGCAGTTCTCAACACGGTATCAACATCAGTCCACTGACGCTATCAACCTGACCAGATCCCAAGTAAAATTGATCAATGATCTACTTCAAAAAATCCACAACTACCTCCCCCTTCTCTTTCATCAGCAACACCTCCTTAGTCGAACCTTTAACGGTCACTTTGTATTTTCCGTAAAATGCAGGAACAGTTAACTCACCACTTTTGCCTACTTTACTAGTAACACTCGTCCACCATTGTTTAAAAATAAGGTTTTCGTAGGCGGTTGCAGCAGGTGTTGGTGACCAGTCGCGTTTGTAAAGTGATGATACCGGAATCCAGTTTGCACCTTCCCAGAAACCCCACATTAGAATACCTTCGACTGCAGGATGCGCGAAACATATTTTATAGTAGTCAACCATTTCCTTCGCCTTTACCTCTTCCTCTGAAGCTGTCATCTTGAGATTTCTATCATTGTAATACTTTGAACGCTGTCCGGGCATATTAAATTCTGTTATCCTTATCGGTAATTTAAAAGTTGCCAAAGAGTCCAACGCAGCACGAAGCTGATCTTTGTCGAATGTTTCGGCATGCAAGTGACCCTGTACGCCAATTCCTGCGATGGGAACATTTTGCTTCAACAATCCTCGAATCTGAGCCATATATTCAGGCAGCTTTTTACCGGTAAGAATATCATAGTCATTTAAAAATAGTTTTGCATCAGGGTCACCGTTGTGTACCCATTCAGTCATTCGTTTTGTTATATCCCGACCGAGTCTTTCTTCATAATAATTACCATGGATCATTTCATTGTTTAGATCGTATTCTACAAACCTGCCCTTATAGCGTTTCGCAATAGTCTCTGCACGATTTTGTAGTGTTTGTGTCAGCGAATTATCATCAAGTTCTTTCACCCAGGGTTGTACGAATTTATCGACACCCCAAAACAGATTATGTCCTCGCAGTGGTATGTTGTTCTTTTCTGTCCAGTTTAAGATACCGTCTACTGCTGCATAGTTTACTTCACCTTTATTCTTTTCCATGCTCCCCCACTTCACTGCATTCTCAGTTACAGCCGAATTAAAATTCTTAAGGAACTTTTCTTCATATTGTTTCTTATCACTCGCCGACATAGACCCTTCGACGAAGCCGTTACTTATGGCACATCCAAACCAGAATTCGTGACTCACTTGTTCTATTGATACCTGATCACCAGGCTTTGCTTTAACAACAAGCTTGCCTTTGCGGTATTTCGCTATGTCTTCTGCTACTCCCGGATACTGGGCGTTTACCTCAGTCAGGTAGGCCATTTGAAAAAGCAAAAGTACTGCGACGGATAATCTAAATCGAACGACTACTTTAATTGCGCGCTGCATTTTTTTTGAATTAGTATCTAATAAAAGATAAATCTAACGAAACATTAAAGAGTATTTCGATTTTCACTGAAGCATAAAGGCATTTGATAAAGGAGTTGTAATTATGCCAGAACAAACTTTTTCACATTGATGATGATACGGAAATCAGCATTACTGCTGCTTCCAACTGACATTCGTTTCTTTCCAGCTTCTTGAGTTCGCCGAATTGATAACGGCCTCACAAACCTTTTGTGTTTCAAGCGCATCTTCAAACGTGGGATGACACGGTGTACCGGTTTCAAGGCTATGTAAAAAGTCTGCTACCTGATGAATAAAAGTATGCTCGTATCCGATAATCAATCCAGGTACCCACCACCGCTTCATAAACGGCTGATCCCCGTCTGTTACCAGAACTGATCGCCATCCCCTTACGGTGGAATCATCGCTATGATCAAAATATTCAAGACGATTCAGATCGTGAAGGTCCCAGCGGATAGAGGCGTGCTCACCATTAATCTCAAAGGTATACAATGCTTTATGTCCCCGTGCGTAGCGCGTTGATTCAAACAAGCCCAGAGAACCGTTTTCAAAATGACAATGAAAAATACAGGCGTCATCGATGCCTACCTTTTGAATTTTTCCACTCGCCTGATGTACCCTTTCTTTAATAAACGTTTCTGTCATGGCCGATACATCTTTAATACCGCCATTCAACCACATCGCGGTATCAATACAATGTGCAAGTAGATCACCGGTAACACCAGAACCCGCCGCATCAACATCAAGTCGCCAAAGTCCTTCACCTCCTTGTGGAAGTTCAGGGCTAATGGTCCAATCCTGAAGAAAGTTTGCTCTGTAATGAAATATCTTCCCGAGTTTACCAGAATCTATGATTTGCTTTGCCAACGTAACGGCTGGTACACGGCGGTAGTTGTACCATACGGTATTTGCAACGCCAGCTTTGGCAATTGCTGAAACCATCTTTTGACCCTCATCCAATGTGCGTGAAAGTGGTTTCTCACAAAGAATCATTTTACCCTTTTCCGCTGCCGCGATAGCAATTTCCGCATGCGTATCGTTTGGTGTACAGATATCAATAGCATCTATATCATCCCGGGCGATGAGTGCTTTCCAGTCTGTTTCTGTCGACTCATAGCCCCATTGTTCAGCAAATGCACGAACCTTATCCGTATTCCGCGAGCACACCGCTTTCAACTCTGGTTCGTACGCAAGCTCAGGAAAAAAATTCCGTACTCTATTATATCCATTGGAATGCGTCCTGCCCATAAATCCACATCCTATTAAACCTATTCTTAGTTTTTTTTTCGTTGCCATAGTGTACATTAATGATTTGTAACGTAAAAAAATTTACTTGTATTCCAATTCAGAAGCTATTCGGCTTCATACCAGCCGTGCTTCTTCCGAACTTCAATCAGCGTGGCCAGAATATCATTCCAGGTTTTTTGCTTCAGCATGACGTCGTTAGAAAACATACATCCATCCCAACAAACATGCTTGAATGCCTTAGTCAGATTTCCATCTTCATCGCGAAGCCAGTGTCCAGCATCGGTAGAAACATCTAACTTACCATTTGGATCCGTAGCCAGACAGTGGCGTCCCGTTTTATCGTGTGATCCGGTACCATGCACTGTACCATCATTCTGGGCTACATGAAAATCGATTGTCCATGGCCGTAAAGCCTTCGTTACTTTCCTTAGCCCATCAGAAAGGACACTTCTATCCTTCCAATCGAAATTTTCAGGAAGAATACGGTCCTCTGGACTATTATATCCAAGTAAGTATAATAATGTGTGCGACATATCAGCTTGAAAGCCGATGTTTGGACGATCCACTGCTTCAAGCGTTTCAACCATCGTTCTCCAGCTATGCATACCTCCCCAACAAATTTCACCTTCCGCAGCAAGCCTTTCACCGTACTCGGCCGCGACATCACAAGCTTCACGAAAAGTCTGGGCGATTAGTTTTGTGTTATTGACCGGATCATTAGCCCATTGCTGCGGCGAACTGGCAGAGTCGATACGAACAATACCGTTAGGACGTACACCTAAATCACGCAACACCTTCCCGATATGGCAAGACTTTCGTACCATCTCAACAAATTGCTTCCGCTCTTCCTTACTTCCCATGGCAGGCCCACCCCAGATTGGCGCAACAAGACTACCAATTTTCAGTTTATGTCCGGCGATTTTATCAGCAAGTTTTTTAATTCCATCATCTGTGAGATCGATGTTGATATGTGGATCAAGCAGACCGAGGTCGACACCATCGAACTTAACACCATCCACTTCTGCAGCGGCGGTCATTTTCAACATCGTGTCAAAATCAATGGGTGGCTCAGAATCAGGTCCTTTACCGACGATACCTGGCCAGGTAGCATTGTGTAGTTTAGGAAAATTATTCTCTGGCATAAATAACAGGGTTATGGTTCGTTATAAAAATTTATGAGCGGTTTATAAAAACATCATACTTTTAAATCCGGATTACCCGGACCGAAATGTTTGAGCATTACAATGGGATCGGTAGCGGATGGATTTACAATGGTTACACCTTCCATCGCGGCTTGTTCGCTGATAAAAAATTCATCATGCGTGAGTTGTCCATATCGGATCAGCGCAGGTGTTTCAATATTCCACACCCCCATCTTACCATGTCCTTGCATAACGATAATTCCGTAAGCAGCGCTGTCTTTAATCGTTACGGTGGCTCCAGGTAAAACCGTAAGTTCCTTTGCACTGAAGTCGTGCGATTTATAACAAATCCAGGTTTCAAAGTATCCTTCGCCTTTCATTTCAACGTCTGCCCTAACAGGTTTTGGTTTCATGAACCGGTTAGCCATCATATTCGGATCTACATTGAGTTCCCAATCCAGTACCTCCACCAACAAATCAAAATCACCAATTCTATCTTTTGGTGTTCCATTCCATAGGAGTTCTTCGGGTACTATAGCTTCATTTACCAACGATTGATACATCGCGAAGACATCCGATGCTTTCTGCGGTTCGTACGTGCACATACTTCCAGGTGCGTGAAGTAAGCCCGGCGGAACATCCCATCCGGTTCCTGGTTCCAGTCGATAGGCGGAAGAGTAGTTGGTAATCTTGTTATCTCCTTTTGTAAAGTTTACCAGGCACTCACGAATTTCTGCTTTCGTCGTACCGGGTGTAATTCCAAAGAATGTATATGGAAAATCACCTCCATGATTATTCAATTGAGGCGGAAAGTAATACGCTTCGGGCTTACCTAACTGTCCTACCATTTTAGCATACTCATCATTGTGGTGAGTATGATGCGGCAACGGACCCATGTTATCAAAAAATTTAGAGTACATCGGCCAACTACCATATTTACTCCAAAGGCGATCACCAATAAGAGACCCCTTAAGATGATCGATTGCATCTTTCAATAAAATCTGCTGAAATTGTGATCCATCATTAAAAACAATGGTACTTAGACCTTCATTTTCTCCAGTCAAAGGACCATTTTTTGCCGGCGTAGTTGAAGAAAGCCATCGCTCATCAATCCCGCCTCTTTGCCCACCCAAGACATAATAATCATCGGGATGTAACTTTATTCTTCGGCCGGGTACACAAAATGAACGCGGTACCCACGTAGGTGCAAGGCGTAAAATACCTTTACCTTGTTCTAATGCTTTTTCGGCTAAGCTTGATGATGATTGTGTTGCCATTATGGTATGTGTTTTTTTAAAAATTTCTGAATACTACTTTCCGTATTGAGGATCTCAACACTGAGGTCATAACTTTTGCTTTCCCCTGGAGAAAGTTTGATAAGCTGATTTTGCTGATCTGCTTTGATTTGACCAACAGGAGGATTCGTTCCGGGCTCTATACCGGTAACGTACTCTCCCACTCCCCAATGCTGCCAGTTCGTGAGCCACGGCAATTGATTCTTTCTGAATTGCAACTCCAGGGCCAGACCCAGATGGGAATTGTACAGGCCGCAGCTGCATAGTCCGCTACTTTCCGGTGTTGCATCGATGAATGCTACCTCTTCACCACTACCATTATGTTCTTCGATAGGTGACGGGCACTTGCGAAAGTTATTCCCTTCCCTGAATATTTTGTTGTTACTTTTTTTTCCTGGTGACTGCCATGATCCTTTCCATAAGATGTCAGTTCCTTCGTCCACTAATGGCCACCCAAAGTTAAAGTGATACAAAATCATATGAGGTGTGGTTACGTTACCTACATTCACCACTTCATCATGAATCGCTATTATAGATTCACCAAGCCTTCCGGAGATCGTTCGTCTCAGTTCCAGGCTGGGACCAAAGATCTTCGTCTCCCTGATTCTTCCAGTGATACTCATTTCCAGTTGCCCGGTCCGTATATCAGGTTGAATTATTGATTCGATTTCTGCCGGTATGTTACTGATTAATCCATGCAAGCCACGTTCTCCCTGATCATCCGACTCTGGGCCACCAACATGAGACAGTCCACACGTTGTTAGAAGCCCGCCACCAAAAGTTCGAAGCCAATCTGTACCGTGCAGAGAAAAAGGTTGAGGGGCTGCAACACCCAAATGTGAGAGCCAGGCGAGGCTGTGCTCATTATAAAAAGCCTCTGCAATATCCATCGCCCTATCAATCACTACCTTAAACCTTAACCCCGTTCCGGTATTGATCCAGGCAACACGACTACCCCTACCGGTACCGTTATCCAGAACGGATGTCTCTATCCCGCCGAGTTGTGCAGTGTTGGATATTTTATTGTACCAGGATTGCTGTTTCAAAAAATCTAAGTTTACATTTTATAGCTTCAAAGTTTCAACGATGTCAAATTTGAAATCATCATCAGCCTTAAATTTCGATATCCAACTATTGAAAATTCCAATGCAGGCCTTCAATCAAGAACGTTTTCGCAATGTGGTTTCTGAATGAGACAGGCAGAGTATTATAATTCCTTAAGCATCATGTTGCGATACTCGACTTTCATGGGTGGTCCTACATGAACCTGTACACCAAGATAGCCTGTACGTTTTCCATTTACTGTATCGTTATCTGTTACATCACTCATGAGCACACCATTAATATAATGCTGCAATCTGTTTCCTTTCGCTATTATGTGACAGGTGTTCCAATCTTCACTTTTGATCAACGTCTTTAATGAGTCTGCGCTTCCTAAAGATTCCAAAACTTCTCGCTTTAGCCATGCATTATTTTTGACATTGGCCCGTAGTGATTCAGGATCAGCAGAATTATCCTGCGTGCTCACCACTACCTTTTCTCCCCGATAGGCCAGCGTGGTTCTGCCGCGTTCTTCATAATTTTGGCCGGTGTAATTGATCTTACCATCGATATCACACTGATAACCTCTAAGCGCATGTGATATATCTGCCACCTGCTCGCTGCGGTAGTTGATACCACTGTTGCCCGCCTCAGCAATCCGAAATTCTGTTTTAAACTCAAAATCAGAAGGGGTTCCTCCTTGCCATACGATGAATGTATTGGCCTTCAATAATGTTTGTGGTGTTACTTCACCCACAAGACTACCCGCCTCCACGCGCCAATAGGTCGAATCTCCCTTCCAATTATCTAACGACACTCCATCAAAAATTGCTACGAAGCCACTATCTACCTGGCTATCCGCATTTATTGAATCTTTATCTGTAGAATTTGATTCACCTTCACTTGTCTTCTTACATCCGGAAGTAAGGAAAAGAACCAGCACAATCCCAACATGGAATAACTTTAAGTAATGTCTTTTAGGTCTCAATTTCATATGAAAGGTTTTGTTTGTATTCACAGTAACTTTCGTTATTGCTATTGATTCTTATACATCTCATGTTCGCTATTTCCACCAGCCATCAGGTAGGCCATAAGATCTTTTAATTCCTCTTCATTCAACGGATTAATAAGACCTGGATACATCACGGAGATATAAGAGTACTTCTTGCTCAGGACATCCGTTTTTGGGATTTCACGGACAACATCCGGTGCAAAAGGATTTTGGGATATAAAATAAGTTACGTCATTTTCATTTATGAGCCTGCCGAGAATAGAAGATCCGTCCTTCATCGTGAACACTGTCGCCGCATACTGATCCGATACAGTTTTATTCGGTTCAATGATGGCTTCCAGCATATCCTTCGATGAAAAACGCGTACCCAACTGCGTAAGATCCGGACCAATGCTTCCGCCTTCACCTCTCATACCGTGACAAGAGCTGCATCGCGTTGCGTTGTACATCAATTTGCCCTGTTCAAAATCCCTGCCTGCAAGCGATCCCTCAACGATGGGCAACGCTTCGGGCAAAGTCCATCTTCGGCCCGGGCCTTTTGCCTGCGGACCGCTGATAAGGTCGTTTCCAGAGTTTGTCAATAACGATTCACCGGAGAGCTCTTTGTAGTGAGCCAACTCACTTTCCGGAACGTTTTTTAACGCAGCCTGCCGGGCCTTATTGATAAACCCGACGTAACTAACACCACCTTTATATCCGAAAGCATCTTTAAACCACGTAAAATATTTCGTACGAAGTTCAGGCGTCCATCCCGTGTTCACTTCAGACAACACCGTCGCATAATAGGTCTGTTGCTGCGGTGGAACTTTTGACAGCATGTTGGCGATATCCATTCCATACTGTGGATTTCGGAGAATAAGATCTGATGACTCGCTTGCTGTTTTTTCTGAGGGATCATCTTTTGCCTTTTCCAACAGGGCAAGGGTTTTTTCAACGGCGCCTGGTGCCTCCAAATGCAGGAGGACATTACTCAAACTTCTGTTGAGACTGTTACTGCCCGCTGGGAAATGAGGATCTAAATAAGCTACCAGTTCTGAATTTGCTGTAGCATCCGGCATTCCCATTCTTAATAGCACGAGTTCAACAACCCGAAGCAAATCTATCTGACCCGATTCTGAAAGTGACTTATAGTCAATGGTTGACAGGGATTTAAGCATCTCATTCCTTACGGAGGATTTACCGTGCCGCGCCAATGCAATCATGGCTTGCGTTAATGACGTTGGATCTTTTTCCTGTAAAGCACGGGCTTGCCATTCAGCTACAGGCTGATGCTCCAATGCGATCCGCGCTGCATACCGAATAAATCTGTCTTCATGCTTTAGGTACGGCCACACAAAATCAACAGCTCCCTTTTGTGAACCTTTATGAAATACCTCAATTTGCTTTCTCAGCTCACGCGCATCTTTTCCGTCATCCGCCGTTGCGCCTGTGCTTTCGTTTTGATCATCACCGTCATAATAAACTCTGTATAAATCCGACTCCAGTCGGCGTCCTCCGGTAAGAAAATATAATGCACCATCGGGTCCGATAATACCATCTGTTAAAGGTAACGGTGCTCCTGAAAGAAACTCTTCCGGCTCGGCCGTATAGGAAGCTCCATTGGGCTTTAGGTGAATTGCATAGATAATACCAAAACTCCAGTCAGATGCGAACAGCGCATCTTTATACTTCGCCGGAAACCGTGCATTCATGCCGTGAATTAAATTTGTAGGCGACCCCTGTCCGATGTTAATGACAGGAGGCAGGTTGTCAGGATATGCAGGAGACCACTTGCTATTTCCTGTTCGCCAGCCATATTCACTACCGCTGGTTACGTGACAAATACGGGTGGGCCGGTACCAGGGCATTCCGAAATCCCATTCCATATCCGAGTCATATGCAAACATTTCACCCACTTCGTTAAAAGCTATATCAAAAGCATTCCGGTAACCGGCACTTATCAACTCCCAGTTACTTCCTAAAGAATCGATACGGGCAATCCATCCGCCCGGTGCCATCCTGTTGTTAGCATGACCTCTCGGATCTTTAATTAATGGAAACAGATTGTCTTCCTGCCATACCGCCGGAAGCCTGTATGCATCCATAGTCGGCACATTGGTGTGATTTCCAGCAATCACATAAATAGATTTTTTATCAGGGGCCAATACAACACTGTGGGGTCCGTGTTCACCCTCGCCCTCAAGTTCTTTAAGCAACGTGATTTTATCAAACTGATCATCACCATCTGTATCCTGAAGGCGGTAAAGCCCACTGCCTTTGGTGAATTCTTCATTATTGTTTCGGTTGTTCACCATCACGTAGAGGCTATTGAACGCATACAATAACCCCTGCGCATAGCCCATCTCTACAGATGCTGTTGCACTGTCAGCCGAAGATGTATGGTTACCAATGTTTAGCTTTTCGATTTTAAGTACAGAATCTGATCCTATCGGCGCAAGCTCTAATCGGTAAAGAGCACCATATTGATCAGATGTAATGAGCCTGCCTTTGGGATCGAAGGTCATGGCGACCCATGATCCCTGTTCATTCTCCGATGGACTGTAAAGATGTTCTACCTTAAAACCGGCTGGCAGTTTGAGCTTATCGATTTTTGGGTCTGCTGGCTGATCGGTGGCCTTTTCGTTGCAGGATGACACTAATAAAGTAAGGAGAAAAAGAAAAGTGAAAGTTTGCAATCGGTGGTTGGAGCGCATGAGGAATAAATAATTTAGAAATCAGTATTATTTATGATAAACTACAGATTGCCGGGATATTAACTGTGCCGTACTATCCTGTAGACGGAATATTAAATCTTGAGTAAGTTAAAACGTGTGCGGTGGAAGTCTATCCAAATTTCCATTTTTATTTCTCCGGTCGTATTAGAGGGAAAACGCAGAGTTTTAGGAAACCAGTGGTAGTCTGGCCGTTCAAATTCATTTGTTATTGTAAAAACGGTTTTGAAGGGGGCTGTACGATTGTACTTTCTTACAAGTCAATCGGAAGATCATCTGGAAACTCGCGTCCATAATGAAATCCAATTTCATGCTTGCTCAGTGCAGATTTTGCCTCCTGAAGTAAAATCCTGGAACGTGGAGTCGTCAGCACCTCGCGGATTATAATGTATCGAACATTTTGAGGATATTTTAATGCTATGTTTAAATAGATCGGAAGGTCATGTTGCGTGTTATCGCCGATTAAAACCAGTTGTTTATCCGGAAACATTTCAAGAATTTTTGTCAGCAGGGTATTCTTGTGGATGTTTTTACGCCTTAAAATTTTCTGCATTACCATGTGTCGCAACCTCACATACTGCTTAAGAAACAAAGGTCCTGGCGGAAACTCGTTTATCGCAAGGAAGCGAAACAGGATTGGATAAAGAATCTGCTCACTGTTTGAAAGGTAAAAGGGCACGGCACCCGCCGAAGAAAAACGTTTAATAAGGGTAGCCATGGTTTTTACTGCTTTTCGTTTCTCCACCGTTGTAAACAGCAACGTTCTTATTTGTTTGAGCTTATTGCTGATAAATGAATGAATCAGCGTATCATCCATATCTGAAACGACAATGGTATTTGAAAGTACGGAATGTATACGATTGGGGTAAAGTTCTTCTGTGAGTGAAACCTTTTCACCGGAAGGCAAAAGAACAACTGCCAGCAATTTAGTCTGCCGTTCGTCCATATCAACCTCGCACCAGAAAGAACCTGACTGGTCGGTTTCACCTTTCACTACGCCATGATCAAAAACCATTTCGAATTCGCGGTGCCGGATTGCTTTCGTACGGTAAAGCCGGATAATGGTGAAGAAGGTTTTGATTCTGTCGTAATTCCGAAATGCAAGATCTTTCGCAGGAGAATACGCAAGTTGTCCAACGAAGAGATTTCTCTTTCCATTGGAAAGCCCATAAAAACTAAGCAATATAGGAATACGTTTTGAACTCACTTACTTAATAAAACATTCAATGCTGCCGGTAAAACGTTAGCCGACAGGGTATCAATTTCTCCGATGTATTCGCCATCGATCTGTAAATGCACCTTACGGTTTATCTTAATTTCCGCAGAAGTACAACAAATTACATTTGCAAACATATCTTTATCGACAAAAACATTTAAGGCTGTAAGTCCGGCCTTGACAGCTGATTTAAGGTCCATTTGTTGAACATTACAAATTTCGAATTTCCCGTCTGATACTGACCCTTCTGAGATATGTACACCAGTTCCGTATTTATTTGCATTTGCAATCACAAGCATATAACCCTCAGTATTCACGGTGCCCTCCGGCGTCGATATAGAATATTGCATAAGCTCACTTTCCTTCATTGACGAGATGAGGTGCTTGGCATATCCAATCATTCCTTTATCTCCTGCTTCCTCGTAGTTCTTTACAAGTAATGCATTTGTGCCAACGTCACTCAGGTGGATACAGATATGCCCGTTGATTTCAAGCAAGTCCAGGGGAGCGCTTTGCAAAGTGTGCGTAAAAACTGCAATGGCTTCGTCAATGTTTTGAGGAAGTTCCAACGCTTTTGCCAGACCGTTAGCGGATCCTAAAGGTATGATACCCAACGGTATTTTTTTTCCAATCATATTTCTGGCTACCAGTTGCACTGTACCATCTCCGCCACACGCTGCTACACGATCGGGTTTATAATCCTCAAGCTGTTTTAAGAGTTTTTTATCGTCACCTTCACCAGACGTATATAGAAACTTAAAATCAAATTCACTGTCCGCCGCCATCGCATTGTGAATACTCAAAATAGCATCGTCAATGGTTTTTCTACCTGAGGAAGGATTTATCACAAATAATAGCTTCATACATTTCTTTAAAACTTCGATCGAGCAATCTAAATGCCATTAACCGTGAACTACTACGCTGTGATTTATTGTGAATTCTATTTCGAGTTCAAACCTAGCTGCTTGATGGCCCGGGTAACATCTTCTTCAGGCAGTTTACAGGTCTTGTTGCGACAAACATAAATCATCGTTTTTCCTTCTGCTAACTTATTTTCTAATAGGGGAAGGTTTTCCGCGTAACCTCCCATGAATAATGTGGTTGGTAGATAGTATTTTTGAAGTTGTCTGCTTTTCACAAGAGCATCCTTCCCCATTACAGCTACCTCAAATGGCTGATGCGTAATCATTCCCATCAGGCTCGCCCAATTACAGTAGTATGGACCAGCCGTGGCGATATCCTTTGTGAAATGATTTAGCATACCGGCACTCATGGTGATGTATGAACTATTCGCATAGTATTCTCCTATGGTGTAAATAACTTCCGCCAGAACAGAGTTAGATGATGGTATTACATTGTCAGCCAATTCCATTTTGCGAGCAACCAGATTTTCGGCGTTATCCGACGTGTAGTAAAATAATCCACTTTGTCCATCCCGAAAATGTTGAATTGCATACTCCGTGATGGACCGCGCCTTTTCAAGCCAATGAATATCGAAAGTGGCCTGATACAGCGAAATAAAAGCTTTTGCCAATAAGGCATAGTCATCCAGAAATGCATCAATGCTTGCCTTATCATCTTTATAATTCCGGAATAGCCCACCATCTTTCCGGAACATATTCCTTTCCAGAAAATGTGCATTGCCCAAAGCTATCTCGAGATATTCAGGGTTGCCCAGCGCCAGGAAAGCGTCCACATACCCTTTTAGCATGATAGCGTTCCAGGAGACTAAAATCTTATCATCGAGCGATGGGCGAACACGCTTTTCTCTAATCTTAAAAAGACTTAGTTCAGCAGCTGAAAGTATTGAATCGATTTCAGTCAGCGGAAAATTGAATTCGTTCGCCAGTTCTTTTTTTGATATTGTACGATGGAGGATGTTTTTTCCATCCTCCCAATTACCCGAATCCGATATCTGATAGTAACGTGTTATCAGAAGAGCTGCTTTGGGAGTCAAATTGTTTTCAACCTCCGCTTTCGTCCAACCATAGAATTTTCCTTCCTCTCCTTCACTATCCGCGTTTAGTGATGAATAAAATCCGCCTTCAGGCGAAGTGAGTTCTCGCTTTACAAAGTCTAACGTCTTAATAATAGTTTCTTTATGCAAGGGATTCTCCATTACCTTATAGGCATTTGCATACAGACTAACCAGTTGGCCATTATCGTAAAGCATCTTTTCAAAATGGGGTACTTTCCAGTGTGTGTCCGTTGCATATCGCGCAAAACCTCCGCCCAACTGATCATAGATACCACCGTTGGCCATTTCGTCCAGGGAAACCGTTACTGCCTCAAGGGCTTTCTCATTACCGGTAAGATGATGGTATTGCAATAAAAATTCCCAGATCACTGGCATAGGAAATTTAGGCGATCCGGCAAGGCCACCTTTTTCAAAATCGATTTGTGCTTGCCAGTTTATAAAAATATCTTCATACGATTTTTTACTAACTATACTCACGCTATCCACCGGCAGAGTAATCACTTCGTTTTGCTGAACACCTTGTGTCAATGCTTCCGCCTGCCTGACTACATTTTCATGGTCATTTTTATATGCCTTAATTACCTGCTGAAGTAGTTCGATCCATTTTTCCTTTGGAAAATAAGTGGCAGCATAAAACGGTTTTCCATCCGGAAGAGCAAAGGCATTTAAAGGCCATCCTCCGTTACCTGAAACCAATTGTGCGGCCTGCAAATAAATCTGATCGATATCCGGACGCTCCTCGCGGTCTACCTTGATGGAAACAAAATGCTCATTCATGATTCGCGCCACCGCAGTATCCATAAATGATTCACGTTCCATCACATGACACCAATGGCAGGAAGAATAGCCAATGCTGATGATAAGCGGTTTGTTTTCTTTTTTCGCTTTCTCCAATGCTTCAGCTCCCCATTCATACCAATTCACAGGATTGTCAGCATGTTCGCGGAGGTAAGGGCTACCGGCCAGATCCAAACGGTTTCGTCCTTCTCTATCGTTTCCCTTTTGCGAACAATTGGTCAGCAAAAAACAGATAATGGAAATTAAAGGGTAACTATATGCACGTATGGTCAATGAATTTTCTGATTTAATCATACGCTTCTGTTCAAACCACAATAGATGCCGGGCAATAAAAAATTACTTTATTTGCGCGATTCCTTTGGTGCCAACGGACTCGCTATTCTGGTAAAATATCCGGATAGCTTCATTATTTATTCCCAGGATAATTGCCCAGCCATCGTTTACCCGGATGGCCTGCATGTCTTTAACATTATAGGGCACAAAAAACCCGCTTTCAAATGATTTTCGGGGTTTGAACTTAAGATCTCCCATTCCCTTTAATAATAGTCCCGGAGAAGCATCAGCCGCAGTTGTTTCAACTTCTACATCAAATTTGTTTCCTGCCAAAAGAATATCTTTTTTTCCGTCGTTGTCAAAATCTTTTACAATAATTCCATTGACCGCAGACAACTGTGCATCAACCGGCAGTTTTTGCATTTTAAACTTACCGCCCTCATTGATTAAAATTATACTTGAAAACAAATGAGCCTTGTAATGCAAAGCATTTTCAATGTCTTTCCCAAGAATAGTAGGCAAATCTGATTTGGCAAAGGAAAGGTAGGTAGGAAATTTCTGTCCTATTACCGGCATCTGCTGTGATGTACACTCCTTTCCGCGGATAGGAACAAGGAGGGTATCTTCAAGGTACCGTGCCAGGAAAATGTCGTTCGTCCCATTTCCATCGAAGTCTTTTGCAAATACCTGAAAAGGCTTTTCCGGACTTGCTTTGAACTTGTAGTTTTCACCAATGTTCCCAAGAATCAAATCCTGATCGCCGTCACCATCAATATCATCGGCGATCACTTTATTCCACCAGCCCTCGGTATTCTTTACGCCATAGGATTCAGATACATCATTTAATTTTCCTTGTTGATAACTAAAAATCTTGACTGGCATCCATTCGCCGACAACCACCAGCTCATTCTTTGCATCACCGTTGAGATCTACCCATACCGCTGATGTCACCATCCCAACCTCAGCAAGAGACGGGGCGATTTCAAGTGTCTTGTCGACCAGTTTTCCGTTGTCATTTATGAGCAGGTAACTCTTCGGAGGCTTGGGGTATGCGCCTTGCACCACATGGCCTCCGCGAAACACGTCAAGATCGCCGTCGCCATCGACATCATAGGCAATCACGGTCGATCCGCTGCTCATAGTTTGTGGTAGAACTGATTTTTTAAAATTACCCCCACCGTCATTTATATACAGCCTGTCACCATACATTTTTGATCCTTCAGGAAACTCACTACCTCCACTTACTACATATAAATCAAGATCGCCGTCGCCATCAACATCAAACAATAAAGAACCCATATCCTCGAAAGCCTTATCGTTTTCAAAAACAGGATTGAGCTGTTTAACAAACTTTCCATTCTTTTGAATATATAACTGACCGGCCTGACCGGCAGCGCCTCCAACGTAAAAATCTTCGGTTCCATCTTTATTAACATCACCTGTAGAAATGAAAGGACCACTTTTTGAAAACATGTGTGGCAACAAGACTTGTTCTTTGTACTCATTGACTTCGTTTTCACGATGTACGAATGGGTTGTTTATTAAGCGAGCCGTTAATTCATTAAAGAGCGTTGTAGTAATGGATTTTTTCGGCGATACCTGTACCGCTTCATCGTACAGTACCTGGAGCATTTGATTTGATTTAACATCGCTAAGGAGACTCTCCTTCCCATCCTTCCACCGTACCCTTACACTATCAACTGTCTGAATCTTCGCCAATCCGAAATGCACGATTGGATCGTTGGAAGAAAGATAACCTCGGACAACTTTATTTTCGAAGTATTGCATTTCACCATCATGATAAAGTGTCACACCAGCACCTATGCCATCCTTGTTTCCAACGGGACCGACCAGCTTTACTTTTAGATAGTTATTTTTAGTGGATGACGTATTCTCGTAAACAAAAGCCTCGTCATCAAGATTGTTTATCACGAGGTCCAGGTCACCATCGTTATCCAGATCACCAACTGCGGCTCCATTAGAAAAACTGGGATCGTTGAATCCCCAAAGGCTGCTTACATTTTCGAATGCAAGGTCACCCTTATTTCTAAAAAGATAATTTTTTACTTTGATAGGTGTATATAGTTCAATGAATTCCTTGAAGCCTTTCTCCATCATCTCCTGAGGCGAATTGAATCTGTGTCGGTTATTTCGTACAAACATGCTTAGCTTTTCCTGAACATCGCCGTCAAAGACATCTCGCCGGTAGCCATTGGCCACAAAAATATCGCGCTTACCATCATTGTCGAAATCCGACATCAACGTTGACCAACTCCACTCCGTTTTTGCAACACCCGATAATTGTGATATCTCACTAAAAAAATGACCACCTTGATTTAGATGTAGTGCATTGTGCATGTATTGTTTATGCATCCCCCCATCAACGAGGGCATTGAATCCGGCTACATCCATAGAAGGCATTGATACTTTTGACCTTCGGTAATCTTCGGGCAGCATTTCACTGACCATTATATCTTCCCATCCATCGTTATTAATATCTGCAACATCTGTTCCCATTGAAAACATGGAAATATGATTTGTGGTCTCCTTGATCTGTTCCTTAAATGTTCCGTTTTTCTGATTGATGTACATATAGTCCCCCTCAGCAAAATCGTTGGCAACAAAAATGTCGGTATAACCATCATTGTTAAGGTCGGCTGTAACAACGCTCAAGGCATAACCAAAATTTCGGGTAATACCTGCCTGTAAGCCAACCTCTCTGAATTTTCCATTTTCGTTGATATAAAGTTTATCACGACTTTGCGTTGGAGAAAGTTTTTTCTGCTTTACCATTCGCGTGAGTGGTAAGTCAAAAGAGTCAGGACGATTGGTGATATACAAGTCAAGATCGTTGTCGTTGTCCATATCAAAAAACGAAGCATGGATTGAATATCCTGGTTCATCCAGTCCATATTCGCGAGCCTGTTCTTTGAAGGTAAGATCACCCTGGTTAATGAAAAGAAGATTTCTCCTTTGCTCATCCGTTTCCTGCCATCCTCCTTTACACACATAAATATCAAGAAAGCCATCGCCGTTTATATCAACCATCGTTACACCGTTATTCCACTTCCCATTTCCTTCCACACCGGCTTCCACGGAGATATCCTTAAATTTCATTTTACCGAGATTGAGATACAACTTATTTGGAACCTCATTGCCCGTGAAGTATAAATCTGCGAGACCATCATTGTTTATATCGCCAATGCCAACTCCGGCACCGTTGTATACGTACGCGAATACATCGAAAAAATTATCAAACTTTTCATCGACTGTGTTTTTAAAAGTGACGCTGCTGTGCGAAGAAGGCACCCTTTTAAAAATTGCATCTTCTGCAACGGTATCAGTATTTGTTTTCGCCGCCTGCTTTTCCTCACCACAGCCTGTGAGCAGAAGCGCGATCAGAAAAAGTGTTTGCGGAAATATATATTGTATCTGGTGCGTCATATTTGTAGTTGTATAAGCGGGGAGTATTCTGAGATTGAAATTTGATGTCGTTATCGCATATCAGCGTTTCATTCCTTATCAAATTTAAGAAATCTATTATGGTCACGTCATTGTTGGGGCATTTGAATTTACACATTGATGTATGAACAGCGGATGGCAATCATTCTGCGATGACATCGCTATTCCATAGCCTGCCCCGACTAATCGGGCGACCACTAAAAACAATTATTAACAGATGAACTTTTCATTGTCAGGCAAGGCTGAACACACGAACAGAATGACTAAATGGCACAACACCCACATGTCAATACATTTCAATATTCAATATTCAATATTCAATACTCAATACTCAATATTCAATACTCAATACTCAATACTCAATACTCAATATTCAATATTCAATATTCAATATTCAATATTCAATACTCGATATTCTTACTCAATACTCAATACTAAAGTCTAACTACTAATTTATACACATGATTATCATTTGCCTTCAATATGCTTAACATATTTTTCCCATACAACACCGGCTACACTGCGCCCAAGTTTAAGTCCTTCCAAATTATCGGCTTGAATGTGATATCCTCCTAACACACGCGATAAACCAGCCATATTCGCGGTTTCGGTAAAGGTCGGAAATTTTAACACTACGGTATCACCAATGTTTTCCGGCTCCGTTAGTAATCCCGGTACCAACTTCACTTCTTCACCAAAAACATCACTTCCGGTAAAGAGTCGAAGTGCCTCAGAACAGGCCGCACTGACACAGCTGTGACCAGAAACATAACTTGGAAACGGCGGACATAAAAAGGTCTCTGGGGAATACGGTCTCCATTCATCTCCTTTTAATTCGGCAATCCCTTTTTCCGGACCTCCCCACCCTTTGATCAATTGATCCTGATAGTAATCATGAACCAAAGCATAAGGTCTTGCATAATCATAAAACATCTTCGTATCCCACGCTGCGATGAATGCATCCATAGCAACAGCCTCGACAAGGAAATACATTTTCACATCGTCATCCAGCGAATGATTATCTCGCCTGGAAACCTGTTGAGCAAAGATTAACCAATGCCCTGCCTGTTGAACAGATTTGGGACCATCGCGCATAAATTCAACTAATGCCCGTTGCTCATCCGTAAGGTTTGCCTGAAGGTCAATTACTTCTTTAACTTCAGCCGCTAATTGTTTAGAACCGATTGGCGGCGGAGGAACTGACCTGAACTGATTTGATGAATCAAGCGCAAGTGGAATAACGTTTCCCCAATGCGGAGTTAAGCAACCGGGGGCAAATTTTCCGCCCTTTCCGTCTGAAAAATATTTTGGTTGCCAACGGCCCACATCACTTAAGTTATCGACACTGTTTACAGGGTTGTAACCCGTATAATCGGCGTAAGGCATGCCATCGGAATTTTTCATAGATCCGTCTTGATTGGATCCATCCTGCATTCGGGATTCAATCACTTTTTTTGCAGCGAGGTTTCCAATTCCTACGGGAGTAGTGGGATCAAGAGAGTTATCATCCGGATCGAAACCGAATTGAATCATTTTGTTTCGCAGCATGGCAGAGTCAGCAAAGTAATACTCAAGCATCGCTCTGTAGGCTGCATAGCTGATTGCTATTTCTTTATTCTTTAGAGTATGTTCAAGCTTTGGACGTCTTTCAATTTCAGAAAGATATAAGGGAGTAGCGTTTTCATCATAACGACTCCACGCATCAAAGATGGCTGTCCAAGTCAAAGCAAGAATTCGTGATGTTATGGTAGGACGCGGACGGAAATTCTCAGTGTCGTTCGCTGTACATTCAAGCGAAATTTTTCCCCATACATACGCCATGTTATGTTCTCCCCTTGGTTCATCATGACTGATTTTACTGGGAGCACAGGCGCAAACTAAAACTGAAAGCAAAAAAATATGGCTGAATGATCTGATCATTTCTTAAAAAATTTTGCTCGAAGGCAACTAAAGACTGGGTCTAACAACTTGACCGCACTGCAATTTACGAATTTGACATTGTGCTAATACGATTTATAATAAACAAAGGAGCCGGAGATTAACTCTCCGGCTTGACTTTGTTTGTTGACTGTATTCACGCCTAGTTGCAGGAACAACTAATCATAACCCTCGTTTTGGGGATAACCGCCGTCCGTTCGATCGATCTGTGCCAATGGAATGGGTCGATGAATGTGGAAAGCCTGAATATTATCAGCTCCTTCAGGATTGTAAAGTCTGACATACTCCACAAGTTTTCCAGTTCGAGCAAGATCAAACCATCTGGCTTGCTCTCCGTCCAGTTCGAATGCACGTTCCAATAGGATTCTGTCAAGTGTTACATCACCAGCGGTGATTTGCATCTCAGCGACTTTACCGGGTTTAGCAGCGCGGGTTCGAACCACATTTATATCCTCTGATGCCCCTCCGGGGTTAGCACTGTTAAATCGAGCCTCTGCACGGAGTAAGTAAGCATCTGCCAATCTCATAACAAACCAGTCGCGCGATCCCGCTTCCCATTGAATTGCCGGTCGTCTGGGATCAAAGAATTTACTGATTGTTGGGAACAGCCGTTCATTGTAGAAAAAGGGATCTCTGGGATAGAAATTAGGATCAGAACCGGGAAGTGTACTTGCCGGATAAGACGCCTGTTGTTCCGTAATTACAGTATATCTGACTTTTAGCTTTTCATTTCCCAGCCATTTGGCATCCTGACCCGGGCCCGGTATATACAAAGCTGTATCCCCAACTTGAAATCTTCTGGTGCCAATATCAGCTGCGGTAACCGTAGAACCATTAGCTTTCTTAGCGCCCATATCAACATGGATTTGTTTCCACAATGGAATGCCGTTGCCGGAAGTTCGGGAATCATTGGAAATCCAGACGTGCTGATAAGTATCTTCATAACGTTGATCGTTTTCGCGGCCCGCAGCCCATTCGTCAATCAGGTGATCAGTGGGTCTGAACCGTTTAAAAGGACGACCGTTCTGTATATCCCGTACCATTCCGGGTTGAACATCGTATTCCATCCCAAAATAAAGGTGTCCCCGATTTCCAACGCCCTGATTCAAGATGAGATCCGTAGAATATTGTACAGCCCAAATTACTTCACTGTTTATCTGCCGATCTTGATCCCATAACAGGCGATGTGAAGCGACCAGACTGAAATTGTAATCTTCAATCACGTTACTTAAAAGCGTTTCAGCTTGGCCAAAGTCACTAGCCTGACCAAAGGGCGTGTAACCTCTGGTTAAATACACTTTACCTAAAAGGAATTCAGCTGCGGCCTTTGTCGCCCGACCATAATTGCCCTGGGTCGCAGGGAGGGTTTGAATTGCAAATTCAAGATCAGGAATTATGGCCTCTGTATAGATTGTAGCCTCTGGTGTCTTATTCGCTGTTACTTCTGCGCCAATCGTTTCTTCGAGGGTAAGGTGTACATCACCCCACGTTTGAACAAGATAAAAGTAATAGTAGGCGCGTAAAAATCGGACTTCCGCCTGTCGCTGCGTTTTTAATGCATCCGACATATCCGCTACAGCTTCCGACCGGTTCAACACGGCATTTGCCTGATTGATACCCTGGTATAAAAAAGTCCACTGTTGTATCAACATTGCAGACGAATTGTTTAGCGTATTGTCATAAAAGTTAAAGGCTTTGTGTCCTCCATCTGCCCCATTAGTGTGGGTATCTGTACCAAAAATAGAAAGCATATAAGCGCGTTCATTACTGTGTATTTCGCGTAAAAAAGAATACGTTGCATCCACAGCATCTTCAAGGCCAGCTGCTGTCGTGTAATAGCTACCCGCTGACACTTCAGAAATTAATTCCTCTTTAAGGTAATCCTTACACGATTGCGCACTCAATGCGATCAGTGTTATGGCGATTAAAATCGATTTTGTTATTTTCATTTTCATGATCATTTCTTTTTTAGTGTTCGCCTCAGAAGGTTATATTCAGGCCGCCCAAAAATAGTCTACTTGAAGGCATTTCTCCTGAATTAAGATTTCCAGCCCTTTCCGGATCAAATAACTTGTACTTAGACCAAACGATAGGATTTTGCGCCTGAACAAAAACCCGCAACTTTGACATTCGTAGTCTCTCGGAAATGCTGGTAGGAAGTGAATATCCTAAGGTAATGTTCCGAAGTTTTACAAAGCCACCGTCCACGTACCGAAGTGTTGATCCAAATTGAATAAACTCCTGATTTCTGTTGGGTCTTGGGTAGTCGTTTGTCGGATTGTCGATGGTCCAGTAGTCAACATCAAGGTTATTATAACGCCCCTGCATAGAGGCCTGATCACTGCTAAACTGACTGTTGATCATGAAACCAAGGCGGTAAAAGAAGAAAAAACTCAAATCAAAACCTGCAAACTCAAATCGATTGGTTAAACCTCCGTAAGCTTTCGGCACGTCGTTGCCTAGAACCCTTCGATCGTCCGGTGTAATTCTGCCATCTCCATCCACATCTTTCAATTTTATTTCTCCGGGGAAAGCATTCATAAGCGCAGTAGCTTCATCTGCTTCGTCAGCTTGCCAGATTCCGACTTTTTCATAGTCGAAGAATACCCTGATCGGTTCACCAATAAACCAACCGCTGCCAATATTATCTACCTTCTCGCCGTTCGGTCCTCGCTGGGCAAGGTCAACGATTTTTTCAGTTAAACTACCCAGGTTGAATTCAGCTTTCCATTTGAGGCCGTTTGGCTGGTCGAGGATCGTAGACATAAGCGTTATTTCGAACCCTTTTGTTTCTGTTCCGCCCACATTTTGCAAGATACCGTTGTATCCTGACGTGGGTGGCAAGGCTCTGTTCAACAGCAATGAAACACCGGTATTGGTAAAGTAGGCATCGATATACCCGTTTACCCGACCGTTAAAGAGACCGAAATCCAGCCCCGCATCAACCGACTCGGAATACTCCCAGCTAAGGGCAGGGCTTGGAATTAAATCAAGCCGAAAACCTTTGGCGTCGGTGTTATTCCAATCATAAAAAGAATTCGTCAATGTCCCTTGTGTTTGGTAAGGCGCTACCGCGGTGTTCCCCACCTTACCATAAGAGGCTCTAAGCTTCAGTTCACTTATGAAATTGACACCGGACATAAAGCCTTCATCTTTTATTCTCCAACCTGCGGAAACCCCCGGGAAGCTATACCACTTATTCCCTTCAGCAAGGCGGGAGGAACCATCCCACCGCATACTAGCCTGAAACAAATATTTACCCTTAAAAGAATAGTTCACACGCGCCATGTACGACAATAACTGGAATTCCGAAAAATTGGAACCGTAAGATTCAATTGTCGTAAGCCCAAGATTATTCCACAATGCGGATTCATAGGGCACCCCTGTTCCGCGAATGGCGCTCGATTCAAGTCGTTGATCCGCCGCGCTCTGCAAGAAGACCGCCGTGAAATTATGTTCCCCGAAGGAGGTATTATAAGATAGCAAGTTCTCCATTGTGTAGCCAAAACGTTCAAACTTTTCAAGCGAGGCCGCAGGATCGCCATTTTTTCTTGGATTGGTGAATCTGCCTTCAAAATTTCCGCGCTGAAAATATTGCAAATCTTGACCTAACAGGAATTTATACGTTAGGCCCTTTGCGATATTGACGTCAAGAAAAGCCGAAGAAAAAAGTCGCGTAACTTTTCTCTCATCAACTCGCTTGCCGGGAACCAGTTCGCTCAACGGATTAGACCTGATACCATCCGATATTGGTAAAAATATGACGTTACCATCTTCGTCATACGGTAAACCAAGTGGAGTCTGGTTGACCGCTTCAGGGATTACAGAACCAGAACCCCAATTTGTAACGCCGTTGGAATAAAGTGATGAAAATCCGATCTTAAACCGATCGCTGATCTTATGATCTGCGTTAATCCTGGCTGTATATCTTCCGAAATCTGAACCTTCAACAAGGCCTTCTTCTTTGAAATGGCTGAAAGCCATAAAAACAAATGTCTTTTCCGTTCCGCCTGATACGCTCAGCTGGTTATTTATCTGCGAACCTTGCTGATAAATAAGGTCTTGCCAGTCTGTTGACAAGCCATTTTGCACCGAATTCAATTCCACCGCATCGATAAAAACAGCAGCGTCGTCCGGAACTACCGACCCGGGAGCACCCCAAGCAGTTCTTCCGGATTGGCCGGCGGCATTAAGTCGGTTTGCTTCGCGTTTGAGATCCGCAAACTGCTCGCCGTTCATCATTGGGATCACCCGGAAAGCCTCTGATACACCGTATGAAGTACTAAAATTAACTGTTGTTTTTCTGGGATCACCTCTTTTGGTTGTCACCAGAATCACACCGTTTGATCCCCTTGAACCATAGACCGCTTGGGAAGCAGCATCCTTCAAGACCTCAACAGAGGCGATGTCGTTGGGGTTAAAGTCTGCAATACTGTTGGTGCCAGACGTCATTGGAATCCCATCAATTACAAAAAGTGGCTCGTTTGATGCCGCAAGCGATCTTCTCCCGCGAATTGTTATCGATGGCGCCTGCCCTGGTCTTCCGCCATTTTGTAATACATCCACGCCCGCAATCTGGCCTTTTAGGGCGTCCATTGTATTAGAGGTCGGAATTTGTGCAATAGCTTTTCCATCAAGCGTTGAAATCGAGGCGGTAACATCGCGCTTTTCCTGCGTTCCGTATCCAACAACCACCACTTCGCTTAGGGCCTGAATATCTGTCGCCATAGTAACATCTATGGTAGACCTGCCGCCAATCGGTTGCTCCTGAGATGCAAATCCAATAAAAGTGTAAACAAGTACTCCATCCGAATTTCCGGCAGGTATATTCAAAACATACCGCCCATCAGCATCTGATGTCGTACCGTTCGTTGTGCCTTTAATCAGGATGTTAACACCGGGCAATCCCATGCCGGTATCATCCACTATTCTTCCGCGAATTGCGTCAGACTGCAAAAATGCCGGGACTGCGGCCAGATTGTTCAGCTCGTTCACATTGTCCGACATTCCGGAGTTCGAATGCGATGCAAGCAACGGAGAACAGATAAGCAATATCCATAACAAGGATAGTCCTGTCAGCGTAAAGTTTTTCATCATAGATTTTGGGGTTTGTCATACAGATTATGACGCAGGAACAATCGTTGCACCCTACAGCATCCAAGGCTTTTTTTCAAAAGATGCAATTTTTCTTTTGGCCAGGAAAGAGCTTAGCGCATGACATTAACCCGTTTTGAGCCGTGCCTTTTCTGAAGAAGTTGTGTAAAACCTTTTTTTGGCTGGCAATTTCAGACCTTTTCTTATTTCAATTTAGCAAACTCCGATGCCTGCTGATTTAACTGCTCCTTCGTTGCGGTGCTTCCCGAATGGATAATAACACGATACTTAAACACAACATTTTGCCCTTGCTTGAGGTTTAGGTTCATTTCTTCCTCCCCTTTACTGAAAACTTTCTGCCCTAATGGATTAGCCGCAAACAATCCATAACCACGCGTATGCCAATATGTTGGATAACCTGGATTTTGGGGGTGGTCGACGATGACTATCGAGATAGTCTCACCGTCTTTTTTACCATTGAGGGTAACCCAGGGAGACCTTTTCCCCCAGACATCATCGCCAGTTACACCTTCTTTATTAACATACATTCCTGTAACGGTCCCATCATCCATAGGGGCTACGGTTGTCACCTCTCCATGTATATCCACAAATTTGCTCGCTTCTTTTGATGGCATTTCCAATTGCCGCGATACCCGAATGGCAATCATACCATCCTTTACATCCTTAAAAATTACTTCAGGAGCTTTCGCCTCCAGTGTACTGCTTCTGTCGATGATAAAATCATTGCCTGTTTTGCTAAAGACAAATTTCGTTTTCTCTTCTATCAAAACATTTCCCTCCATATCAACCCAGTGGCTTAAGGCTTCCAGCGATGCTTTGTCCTTTTTCCCTTCTGAAGAAAGGATTTTTACGTGTTTGATGGATCCATACTTTGGCTTTTTCTCCGGAGCAATAGCCGTACTGTTGTTCCAGAAATCAAGTCCATTTACGCTTTCATAATTCATCCAGAGTCCCAAATGATGTGGGTGATCTGTTCTTTCGCCCGCTACTGGTGCAACGGGATATCCTCTTGTAACAGTAACGCCTGACAGCGTCTTAATCGGAAACAGTACCGGCTTTTCTGTTGAATCGAAAAAGCAATACGCTGTCAGGAGTTTACCATCGTATAAAACCTCCACCTTTTTACTTGCCGTTTTCTCAACAAGTGAAAAACCTTTTTGAGCGTGCGCGACATGTGCAGATGAGAGCATTACACTTAACAAAAAATATAATGCAGTGGAGATTTTACACTTCATGTTTAAAATTCTAAATATTGAAAGGTTTACCGTTTGCCATCACTTCCTGAGTGGCTTCATCGAACGTAACTTTTGTACCTGTCCGGGCTGCCGCATTCGCCATGATCACAGCGATCGCATGGGAGTATCCTGCTTCGGCAGGGGCATTGGTTTGCTTACGGCTTCTCACACACTCCATCCAGTTTAACATGTGGTTCGACGTAAGGGTGTCTCCTCCAGTATTCGCTCCGGTTTCCACTTTTTCATCAATCTTTTTCAGACTCATTTCAGGTAACAGGTTCGCTTGCATGTTCATAGCTTTCGCGTGACGCTCAGTTAATCCGCCGTAAGCGGATACCATGTTTGTATCGAGATTTAGCTCGCCACCTTTTGAATAGTAAAGTTCAGTTGGCTGATCCTCACCATTATGCATGCGTGACGCAAACGTCACTTGAAATCCACTCTTTGGATCTGACTCCGGTCCATAGTCAAATACTGCCGTCATGGTATCCCAGTTCTCACGTCCATCTTTCCAGGCATAGATACCTCCATTCGCTACACAGCTACGGGGATGGCTTAATCCTGAAAACCAATGTACTGTATCAATCTGGTGACTCATCCATTGTCCGGGTAAGCCGGAAGAGTATGGCCAGAACAATCTGAATTCAAGATGTTTTCGCGCACTGAACGGTTCGGACGGACGGTTTAAGAGAAACCGTTTCCAATCGGTGTCCGCTTCTTTCATCAATGCTACATCCTTCAATCTTCTCCAACGCCCTGGCTGGTTTACATTCCAGGTTAATTGAACCATCGTGATGTCGCCGAATTTCCCATCTTTCACATAGCGGGCAGCCTCATGATAATTCGTGCCACTTCTCCGTTGCGAACCGATCTGAATGATCTTCTTGGATTCTTTAATGGCTTTAAGGGCTGCACGATTATCTTCCATAGTCTCAGCAAATGGCTTCTCAATGTAGGCATCACAGTTGCCTTTTACCGCTTCAATACCATGTAATGCATGCTGAAAATCAGCGGTACTGATGATTACAGCATCAACTTCTTTTGAGTCATACATTTCATCATTATTTCTGAAAGTCTTTATATCATGACCCATTTTTTCCTTTATCTGGGCCTGCCCAGCCTCTCTCCGCAACTTCCAGATATCGGAAACGGCTACCATGTCAAAATTCATTTTCTTATGGTGAGCTGCAAAACACGGTAATAAAGAACCTCTGAAACGATCAGAAAATCCGACCACACCAACCCTTACGCGATCATTTGCGCCGATTATATTTCCGTAGCTCTTTGCACTAAAACCCATTGCACCGATGTAGGTACCCACGGTTGCCATGGCCGATTGCTGGATGAATTTCCTCCTTGAACTTTTCATACGATTTATTTTAAGGTTAATCTGTTTGTCAACTCATGTTGAGGATGCTGATATAGCAGCCGATTTCGACCGCACATTCCATCCTCTAGAATAATGACTTCCTTTTTAGAACAAACCCTTACAATTTTATTCTTTTATTCACGAGTGGCCTGATTTCAATTTATGCGGTTGAATGATCCCTTGTGTCAAGTGAATAATTTTTCCCGACAATGCGTTTTAGCAATTGTCATTTGCATTTATCATGCAGTCGTCGCCGGGGGCTAAACCAGCGACACAAATACACCAAAATGTCTATTGAAATATCAGCAGGTGGGCTCACTATCCGCCTAAAGAAAAGTTTCGAAATAACGTAAGCAAATGATTGACGGTAATTTGCGGCAGTTTGTACAATGCGTTTTATGCGACATGGCGAGGCGCCACCGGGCTATCCGTTACAAGTCCGGCATGTACCCACCCCACGCGCTTCGGGCTTTCCACTTCTATCCCTTGCCGATTTTTGTTCGCAACTGGACCATAGAGGTTCCTTCAGCTGCCTTGTTTGAACGTCTTAAATTGCCTGTTCTAAATTGGCAACTAATTTCATTTTATTTCCAGTCGGACGTTGTCAAACTAAGGCTTTCCAAACAGTTTCAAATACTCATGGAAAGAGAATAACCGGTTGCGGCTTTGGCCAGTCATTTCTTTCAACATCTTTGCTTTGAGGAAGTCATTCACGAGATCGTTAGCCGCCTTGTAGCTGAGCTTCGTTACTTTTTGCACTTCATGCACATTCACAATTGGGTGTTTGAATAAATGATTCAGCAACACGATGGCGCTGTTACTTCTACGACCAAAGGTTTCATTGATCTTTTCCTCCTGCTTGCTTTTCAGCTTCAGCACGTTGGAAAGTGTATCTGTTGCCTCCTGCGCGGTAGAGGCTATACCTACCAGAAAATATTTTATCCATTGCGTCATGTCATGCTTTGTCCGCACAAAGGTCAGGTTGTCATAATACAATCCTTTGTTTTTCTCGAAGTAAGAAGACAGATAAAGCAAGGGCTTGGTGAGTATCTTCCGGTCAACCAGAAATAATGTAATGAGCAAACGACCAATTCGACCATTGCCGTCCAGGAACGGGTGGATGGTTTCAAACTGATAGTGTGCAATGGCGATACGGATCAATGCCGGTACGTTGTACTCTTCGTTGTGAATGAAGTTCTCAAGGTCACCCATTAACTCTTCTACATATTGTTGATGTGGGGGTACAAACACAGCGTCGGCAAGGCTGCTTCCGCCGATCCAGTTTTGGCTTGTCCGGAATGACCCTGGTTGTTTGTGCTCACCCCGTACACTTTGCAGCAGCGTATCGTGTGTCTGTCGAATGAGTCGTGATGAGATCGGAAGTTTATCCAGCTTTATAATCGCTATGTTCATTGCTTGAACATAATTATGCACTTCTTTCCAGTCGTCTCTGCGTTCCGGGGAAATTTCATCCTCACGCAGGAGTGCTTCATCGATCCTTGTCTGTGTTCCTTCGATGCGACTTGATACAACGGCTTCCTTGGTAACGTGGAGTCGAATGAACAGATCGATGTTTGGCACTAACTTCGCAAAGGAGTTAAGCTCACCGAGCTGAATGGCTGCTTTCTCAAGGAGACTATTGATTTGCTGATTGTTCCAGGTCCACCTGTCGTTTATCTTATTGGGAACGAAGTACGTGTAGCCTGTGGGGCTTTTTTCGTATTGGCCAGACTGGTAGTTCTCAAGGTCAATCATTACCCCAAAGTAATATATTTTTTTGTTATTTTACTTTAGTATCTAAAAGTAAAATAACAAGATTCTTATTTTAGTTTAATTTAAAGATTGATTCCAGCTATGACAAGAAATACAAACACCTTGTGAAGGTCATACAAGAAAGTAGAACACTGGGCATCCAAAGTGCTTAACCTAAAAGCATCAACAGACTTGAGAAAAAGACCCACCAGTACCTGGAGCTGAAATTCTCTTTCGCAATGTCCAGATGTCACTGAGAGAAGGAGTAAAAGTGTTAGCTTCAAACACCACAAAAGAATTTTTGAAGCACTTGGACGGCGGTCGGTTTGCAGGTCAGGAAGTGCTACGTTAATATATTAAACAACGCCACCAAAAATACCGACTACAACTAGTGCCCGTGAAGCTAAAATTCCCATTCCTTTTTTTACCAATAGATACAAGTGGTTCTCCTTTTTTATTAAGCCGTGGCGGGTCGTCGTCGGTGTTGCCTGTTGAATTTGCACAAGTTTTTTTGAAAGATTTAATAATGTACCGGAATCAATTCCATTTTAAGAGGCAAAAAAAATCCCTGCTTGAAGAACAAACAGGGATTCTTTCCATTACCATCCTAATCCGGAATCTTTCTATGCTCCAGAATTAAATTGACATTTCGCTAATAGCGTTTTCTTTTGTTGTCAGCGAATCGTGCCGGTTTTTTTACATAGCTGCTTCCGGTAGATTTTCCGCGCTTATAATCGCGCCCGGATGATTCTGATCTGGAACTCCGACCTGCTCTTTCCTCCGTAATTTCTACACGCACCTGGCGGCCTTTATATTCAACTCCTTTAAATCCACTGAGGATCGCATCAGCTTTATCTTTCTCTACTTCGAAGAATGAGTATGCGCCTTTCAATTCTATTCGCCCAACGGATCTGCCGTCTACGCCACATGCATCATCAATAAAAGCAAGCAAGTCTCCCTTTTCAAAACCGTCCATCTTGCCAAGATTTATAAAGAAACGGCTTCCGGAAATGGACCGCTCACTGCTTATTCCATCAACGCTCCTGCGATCATCCTGATTGAGGTCAGGCGCATTGCGATAGTAGTCGAGAAACCGGTTGAATTCTATAGAAGCAAAACGCTTGATCAATTCATCCTTGGTAACGTTTTTTAATTCTTCAAACACAGCCGGCAGGAATTCAGCAATTTCAGATTCATTCACCTTGACTTCGCGAACCTTATGCATAAGTGCCAGTAATTGTTTTTGGCAAACCTCAGGGCCTGTCGGAACAGTCATCCTTTTGAAAGTTGACTTCAGCGATTTCTCTAATTGTTTTACCCTTCCAAGTTCGCGTCTGGAAATCATGGCAATCGAAATACCTTTCTTTCCTGCGCGCGCTGTCCGTCCACTACGGTGTGTATAGAACTCCATTTCATCGGGAATATTCATATGAATAACGTGGGAGATATCCTCTACATCAATTCCCCGTGCTGCTACGTCTGTCGCAACCAAAATTTGAAGAGCACGCTGGCGGAATTTTATCATTACACGATCCCGTTGTTGCTGGGTTAGATCACCGTGCAGTGCATCCGCATTATAACCATCCTTCATCAACATCTCGGCGATGCGTTGTGTGTCGATACGGGTACGGCAAAATATCAATCCGAAAATTTCAGGATTGTAATCTAAAATTCTTTTTAACGCGGGATACTTGTCCTTCTCCTGCACCATAACATATGCGTGCTCGATGTTGACGTTTCCGACATTCTGCTCTCCGACGGTAAGCTCAAAAGGGTCGGTCATGTAATTCTTCATGATCGACTTAACTTCACGCGGCATGGTAGCCGAAAAAAGCCAGGTGTTCTTCGTTTCGGGAGTGAAAGATAAAATTTTATCAAGGTCTTCTTTGAAGCCCATGTTTAGCATTTCATCGGCTTCATCCAGTACAACATACTGAATACTTCCCAGGTTGATGGCTTTACGATCGATCAGATCAATCAGACGACCCGGGGTAGCCACTATTATCTGTGCTCCTTTTTTAATTTTCCGGATTTGTTCGCTAATACTAGATCCGCCATAAACGGCAACAATATTGAAACGCTTAAACTTCTCGGAGAAGTTTTCAAGATCGCTTGCAATCTGAAGACCAAGTTCACGGGTTGGTGCAAGCACGAGCGCCTGCGTATCGCGACTGTTGTCGTCTACCAGCTCCAATAAAGGCAAACCAAAGGCAGCAGTTTTACCTGTTCCGGTTTGCGCAAGACCTACAAAATCACGGTTTCCTTTTAATAAAGCAGGGATAGCTTTTTCCTGAATGGGAGTGGGGATTTCAAAGCCGATTTGAAGTACCGACGCAACAAGCCCGCTGGACAGGCCCAGGGATTCAAAAGATTTCATTAAAGAGTGTTAATTAAGTCGCAAAGGTACGCTATTTAATTTTAAAACTGAGGGTTGACCCAGCGATAGGTGGTACTAGTATGGTATTAATCCAAAATGCAACAGATAATAACGTTGATTTCCTGCTCTACGAAACAAAACGTCCACGAAAGCAAAGATTGACAATTGGAAGAACTCAATTATATTTGCCCACCTTAAAGGGGCATTAGCTCAGCTGGCTAGAGCGTCACGCTGGCAGTGTGAAGGTCATCCCTGCCTGCCGGCAGGCAGGGGTTCGACTCCAAACTACACTTCACCATTCGTCGGATTGAAAACAATCATCAACGATAGATTAACCAGCATAAGACAATTAAAAAAACTCGATTATATTTGCCCACCTTAAAGGGGCATTAGCTCAGCTGGCTAGAGCGTCACGCTGGCAGTGTGAAGGTCATCGGTTCGACTCCGATATGCTCCACTTAAAGCTTCGACTCATCGAGGTTTTGTAAGCAGTGGGAAGGTCATCCCTGCCTGCCGGCAGGCAGGGGTTAGACTCCGATATGCTCCACCAAAGAGGCCGTCTCAAAAAGTCTGAGGCGGCTTTTTATGTTCCATTCTAATTGTTCTCCGTATGAAAACTTCTTCTATTATTTTTATTCCTAATCTTTACGGAGTCACTAAAGGAGCAAATCATTGCATTCGATTGCGATCGATAAAATCACGGAAAGATTTTTTATAGGTCTCACCTATCGGGATCATCACCTCGCCAATCTGCACATCACCTTTGTGTACAACATCAATTGCATTCAAGGCTACAATAAATGAATTATGGATGCGGAAAAATCGATCGGCCGGCAATTGATCCTCTAGCACTTTTAGTCTTTGTAACGTTACTATTTTCTGATTGGCGGTGTGAATGGTTACATAGTCCTTTAGCCCCTCCACATACCGAATTTCCTCAAGCCGAACTTTCACCAGTTTGGTACCATCCTTCACGAAAACAAATGGCGGCCCCGTCTCGGTACTAACTTTTTCGGGGACAGTAATTGGAGCACTTTTTCCTTCGAGCCGTTGGGAAACTTTTTCAACTGACTTTAAGAATCTTTCGAAAGTGATCGGTTTCAAAAGGTAATCGGCCACATCCAGTTCATATCCTTCAAGGGCATATTCTGAGTAAGCTGTGGTAAGAATAACAAGAGGTTTATTTTTAAGTATTTTGAGTAAGGCAATACCGGTTAGCTCGGGCATTTGTACATCAAGAAAAAGTATGTCAATGACATTGTTGCGCAGGACTTCAATCACCGCCAGCGGACTTGAGCACGCTTCCACCAAAGTCAACGATGGAACCTTCCGCACATAGTCGATCATCAGGTTTCGAGCCAGCGGCTCATCTTCAACGATAACGCAGTTTATTTTCAATGTAGTGTGAGGTTCAGTTGCACCAAATATGTGTCGCGGGTTTCCTTCGTTTCAAGTTTGTATTGTCCGGGGTAACTCAGTTCAAGCCTGCGTTTTACATTTTTTAATCCTATACCTGACTTTTCACTGACGTCCTTCTGATCGGAAGTCTTGCTATTTTCTACACTGTAAATACACTCCTTATCGCGAAGTGCAATGGAAATATTCACCCACGCTTTCGGATTACTATTGCTGACCCCGTGTTTAAAGGCGTTCTCGAGAAAAGTTATGAAAATCAGGGGAGTAATCCATACATTCTCAGTGTTACCTGAAACTTCAAACTTTATGGGTATCAGGTCATTCAGGCGTAGTCGCTCAAGGCCGATATAACTTTGCATATATTCAATCTCCTTACTGAGTAAAACCTTAGGATGATTGGAGTCATAGATCATGTACCGCATCATCTGCGAAAGCTTGGCGATTACTTCCGTTGTGTTTTCAGATTTACTATATGCCAGGTAGTATAAATTATTGAGTGTATTAAAAAGAAAGTGTGGGTTGATCTGCGCTTTCAAAAAATTTAATTCAGCTGTAAGCTTTTCGTTTTCTACTTCTTTTTTCTTGGTTTCGAATTCAAGCCATTCCACGGCAAAGTGCAACATAGCCACAAAAATTACGATAAAAAGATTTGTTGTTATTACCTGAACAACAAACCGTGTACGATATAAGTATTCTTCTGTGCCGGTAAATCCATCGATCCAATAGCGCTCGACCATAAGGCGGATAAACATGATGATGGCAAAGGGTATCAAAAATTCCAACAAGTAGATCCAGGCATTTCTGTGCTTTAAAAAACGAGGCAGGAAAATGAAATAATTTATATACGATATCAGCGAAGCAAAAGCAATCTGAAAGGCCGCAATCGTTAGCACCCGCTCCCAGTCAAGCTCACGACCCCGGCGGTAGGAACTGATTTGATAGAGAAAAAACGAAAGGTAAACGCACCAGAAAGAAAGGTGCAGGAATACTACCCGATTACGGTGGAAGAACGATGACATGATTTAACATTTAATAAAGAATATTAAAGGTAGTCCTTCCATCATAATCTAAAGATGCATTATCTGACTTTTCTGCCGTTCGTAAAAACAGATCGACAAACACAGGGTATTTACCCGATGCTCCGGATCTGTCGAGTAATTGCCGTGATGGTCGATCCAAAAAGCCCACCGGTATAATAAACCATTAGAGCGGTCAACAAAATACCTTCCTTTGCAGTTAGACAAACAAAGCACAAATGATACCTGTGTATAGCAAGTCAAATTAAAATTAAAACTATTACAATACTTCTAAATGAAAACATTAATTACAGTCCTCCTTTGCACCACCCTCACTACAGTTGTCTTTGCACAAGATATACCAAAAGGGAATGCGAAGATTATAGGCGCCGTTATCGACCTCGATAATAACCTGCCTGTAGAATTTGCTAACGTGGCACTGATCGATCCGGCTACAGATAAGCCAGTAGACGGTTCAGTTTGTGATGACAAAGGAAAATTTGTGATTAATAAAGTAGCAGAAGGAACATATAACGTGTCAATCTCTTTTATCGGATATGAAACGCAAACGCTCAACGGAATCACGGTTGGAAAAAGAGGGGACGTAAACCTCGGATTAATAAAGTTGGGTAGTAGCACAAAAGTCCTGGGAGAAGTTGTAGTGGAAGCTGAAAAGATCCTGATTGAGGAGCGTGTCGACCGGACAATCTATAACGCTGAAAATGATGCTACAACGCGCGGCGGTGATGCTACTGATGTCTTGAAAAGAGTTCCTATGCTTTCCGTTGATTTGGATGGTAACGTGTCTTTACGTGGGAGCCAGAATGTGACGGTATTAATCAATAACAAACCGTCAACTATCATGGCCAGCAGCATAGCTGATGCTTTGCGCCAGATTCCCGCAGACCAAATCAAAAGCGTTGAAGTGATCACATCACCTTCTGCGAAATACGATGCCGAAGGTACCGGAGGAATTATCAATATCAATACAAAGAAAAATACACTTGAAGGTGCAACGTTAACCATTGATTCCGGTGTCGGCCTTCGTGGATCAAACCTTGGCTTGAATGGAAATTACCGTACCGGTAAGATGGGCTTCTCTCTCGGCGGCTGGGGCCGCGCAATGTATAATGTAGTCGGAAGTTTTGAAAACAGTCAATTGACTACCGACACAGAACAGAACATCCAAACCCTGAATCTGCAACAGGCGGATACAAGAAGCTCTCGTTTGTTTGGCAATTATACGTTAGGCTGGGATTATGATATCGATAAGAAAAATTCACTTGCTGCTTCTGTACGTTTCGGCGCACGGAATGGAAAGGCTTATCAGGATGATCTGCTTACCGAGGTATTCTCTAACAATGTGCTAGACAGAAGTACACTACGTGATGTAATGACCAACGATCTGTCCAACACCGTAGATATCAATCTAACCTATACACACCTGTACGAAAAGCCGCAACGTGAATTCAGTTTACTGGCACTGTACAGTAAGAATAATCGTAACAATGATTTTGAAAATCGCACGAAGGCGGAAAATGGCAATACAGTGTCTGAAGGTTTTAAGAACTTGAATGATAGTTTCAATCAGGAAATAACAATTCAGGCTGACTATCAAACTCCAATCGGCTCAAATCAGATGATTGAACTGGGTGGAAAAGATATCATGCGAAGGGCATTCAGCGATTTTACTTATTTCGTTGATAATACAGGGGACGGTCAATACATCCCTTCTACGAACCCTCAATTGACCAACAACCTGAACTACGATCAAAATATCATTGCCGGTTATCTTTCTTATACATTATCGCTTAAGAATGGCTATAGTTTTAAAGCAGGGTCACGGTATGAGTACACTACGATTCAGGCTTATTCAAGAACGGAGGAGAACATTGAAATACCATCATATGGTGTGTTGGTTCCCAGCGTAAATCTTTCCAAGAAACTTAAAACCGGCACTGTAAAAGCTGCCTACAACAGACGGATCCAGAGACCCTCGATTCAGTTCCTGAATCCAAATGTTCAAAGCTCGAATCAAATCGATATTTCTGCGGGTAACCCGGAACTCGATCCCGAATACACGAACAACTACGAACTGGGCTATAGCACCTATATAAAAGGAACGTCGCTGAATTTCACGTCGTTTGTCAGAAACAGTACCGGGTCTATTCAGCGTGTTCGCACCACAACTGATATCGAAGGTCAGGTGTTTACCACCTTTCAAAACATCGGTGAAGAAAACGCATACGGTATGAGCATTTTTGCAAATGTTAACATCGGAAAGCTTTCGTTAAATGGAGGTTCAGACTTTTACTACGCCATGCTTGACAATAAAATCGACTCTAAAAATGAAGGCTTCGTGATAAGCGGCCGCGTTTTCGGAAGTTATAACCTGAAAAAAGGATGGGGCTTGCAATTCTTCAGCTTCATGCGCGGACGTGACGTCCAGCTTCAGGGCACCCGTGGTGGATTCGGTATGTATAGTCTGGGTGTTCGAAAAGACTTAAAAGACAAAAGAGGAAGTATAGGTTTCGGAGCAGAAAATTTCTTCACGCCTGCGTTTAAAATTCGCAGTGAACTCAGCACACCTGTAATCGAGCAGAAGAGTTTAAACGTGATGAACAACATGAGCTTCCGTGTAAACTTTAGCTACCGGATTGGAAAAATGAGCGTAGATGCACGTCCTCGAAGAAGAAAAACTATCAACAACGATGACCTTAAAGAAGGTGGTGGAGGTGATGGCGGAGGAATGGATGCAGGCGGCGGCCAGCAACCCCGCGGCGGTGGGTTTACTCCTGCTCCAGCTACCACAAAACCAAGATCACCTGTAACACAAGCTCCTCCGGTAGATTCTACAGCTGTCGTTAATGCTGCCGGAACCTGGACGTATACAGTTGAGTCACCACAAGGTGGCCAGGGAATGCTGGTCATAACAAAAGATGGCGACAATTACTCGGGAACAATTACCAACAATCGGTCAAACGCAGAGACAACTTTGTCGAAAGTCACCGTCATTGGAAATGAATTATCGTTCGACTATGAAGTTGCCGGTCGTGGCGGGGATCCGATGCCAATACAGGTTAAGTCAATTATTTCAGGAGATATATTATCAGGAGATATGAGTGTTGGCCAGTTCGGAACGTTTCCGATAAAGGCAACACGGGCACAATAACATTTGGGAAGAGGGGTTAGATTGGTTTGTTTGTCTGGAGGGGCATTGGGTGCCCCTCCTTTTTGTTTGCCCGGAAGAACCGAACTCAGTAAAGAAATTAAATAGTGATTATTTTTTCGTCAATAACATTAAAATAATTAAATCACGGTGGTGAATCGTATTGGCTCTCAAGTGACGATGGATTCAAAAACCAAGCTTAGGTTTCTTTATTCTACAGCGACCTTACACCGACCTTACAGCGACGTTACAGCGACCTTATAGCGACATCAGTGGCGTATGCGCTTCTATTTCATGGCGTATTCCTTTAAGGTTCCTGGCTACTTGCGGGCCTCAGGCTTTAGTATCCTGGCGTTTCATTTGGGATCCTTCCCTTTCTTCGACCAAGTCTAAAATAACGGTGGCCCACAAATTGCTTTTACGCAGACGCTATAATTCTACGAATATCTTTTACACGCAACGGATCCACTAACCTTACCTTGAACTCAGCACCTTCCTCAGATCCCATTCCTGAAATCTGTGGGTTTCTGAATTGCATTTCACTTTCACCAAAAGCGGTAGCAGAAAAATGAACCTCCTTAGCATTCGACTTAGCAACAATTTCTGCAACGGTATCTTCGTTTACACCTGACCCCGGCATAATAGCAATTCGGCCGTTTGCTTTCTTGATGAGTTCGCCTATCAGTTCAGCTCCCTTCAACGCCTGGGGCTGTTGACCTGAAGTAAGGATCCTGTCAAATCCAACCTCGATGCAATCCTCCAACGCTTCAAACGGATCCCGGGTCATATCGAACGCCCGATGACACGTAACTTTTAACGGCCTTGCTTTGGCGATCAACTCCTTACACCGCTTCTTATCCATTGTACCATCCGGATTCAAAATACCAAACACAACCCCATCGACACTGAGTTTCTGGCACTGGGAAATATCTCGCTTCATCGCATGATATTCGTAACTGGAGTAACAAAAATCTCCACCACGAGGACGTATCATTACAAAGACATCAAGGCTTACATTTTGCCTGACTAATTCGATAGTACCGTATGATGGTGTTGTCCCGCCTTCCCCTGGATTATCACAAAGTTCAATTCGGTCAGCGCCGCCCTCTTCCGCTTTCATCGCTGAGGTAATATTGTATACAACAATTTCAATAGTCATCAGAAATTACTTTTAGAATCGAATAGTTTGTTGCCGGTGCTATCATGTACGGCATACGTAAACCCTTTTTGTAAACAATAGGCTCCGTATTCACCATTCTTATTTAGCGCCAAAAATCCAACCTGAATTTCTTTCGCCTTTTCAGGATTTTTCTTAATGATCCTTTCAACGGCAAGCCTGCATGCATCTTCGGGTGAGTTCCCCTGCCGCATCAGTTCAACCACAAGATGACAGCCCACTATCCGGATAACTTCTTCACCTACACCCGTAGAGGTAGCCGCTCCAATTTCATTGTCGACAAATAAGCCAGCACCAATGATCGGCGAATCTCCTATTCTACCACGCATCTTATAGGCCATACCGCTGGTGGTACATGCCCCAGACAAATTGCCTGCTGCATCCAACGCAACAATCCCGATCGTATCATGATTTTCAATATTTACAATGGGTTTGTATTGTGCATGCTTTGTCCATTCCTTCCAGGCTTTTTCCGATTCTTTCGTCAGCAATTTTTCCTTTTTGAAACCGTTGGCCAACGCAAACTGCAAAGCTCCATCACCAGCAAGCATTACATGGGGAGTTGTTTCCATTACCTTTCGCGCAACGGAAATAGGATGAACAATGTGTTCAAGGTAGGCAACAGCACCACAGTTGCCATTTTCATCCATGATGCAAGCATCCAGTGTAACATGACCGTCGCGATCCGGTAATCCCCCCAGACCAACTGAAGTTTCTTTTGGATCTCCTTCCGGTACTCTCGCGCCTGCCTCAACAGCATCGAGAGCTCTGCCACCTTGCTTCGATAAAACTTTCCACGCTTCTACATTGGCTTGAAGACCAAAATTCCAGGTAGAGATCACTACCGGCTTGTTGACAGCAGCATGGCATTGACCGCCTATTGCATTTGCAATCGGTAGCACGCCGGCACCAAGTGCGGATAGCTTCAAAAAGTCTCTACGAGTTTTCATGTTCTGAGGGGATTAAAATTCTGATTGCAATAGAACAAGGTTACAACATATTACTATTTGACGGATTTCTTCACCGGGGTTTTCACAAAACTGGAAGCGGCTATTGCGTTAAACATACTGAGAGCAGATAAGAAATCAAAGTTTAACGACTCACTAACCGGATCACACAATCACAAATGGATCATGAAGAGGACACGTCATAACTTAGCATGACTCCACGGCCCTTTGGTAAGTGCCCGTCAATTTGTTTTCCCAAGTTCCGATAATGTGATTATTCAACAATCACTCTACGTGCACCGCGATATCTTTTCTGATAATAGTCTGCATAGAGATTTGTTTCTACCACTCCCAGCGAACTCGACGCATGAATGAATTTGACGTTTTCTTTTGCCCTGACATCGGTTACCAGACCGACGTGGGTAACCTGTTTTCGTTTACGGCCCGTCGCAAAAAAGACCAGATCACCGGGTTCAAGGTCGTTCATTTTTTTGATTTCCTTCCCCACCTTACTTTGTGCTTCCGAACTTCGTGGCAGACTTACCTCGACCACACGAAACGAGTTGATCAGTAACCCCGAACAATCCATACCCGACCGTGTAGTTCCACCATACCTGTATGGCGTCCCGATAAAAGTGCGGGCTGTCGAAATAACCTTTTCAACTTTTTCATCGCGAACGCTGGCTTTCTTCGAAGCGGCGCACGATGTTAAAAGCAAAGTCCCAAAGAATACGGGGAGGAGCAGGTTTTGACTAATTTTAAGTTTAAAAAATTGCATCCCTCTATAGTTTAAAAAATATGTTAGCAAATATAATTCTTTCGAAGCATTTGAAGAAGTCCGAGCCGATATCCTGCTTCAATTGGAGCCGAATGCCCCTGCGATGATCCACAGACATTAATAAAACTATAACTTTAATCACTCGACATACCGATGCACCAAAAACAATGATTACCGATAGCTTGCTTCGGTCAAATATGCGAGCCCACATTTGCTACCCAGCCAAGTTAGATTTGAAAACAAAACAACTTCGCTTGATGTTTTAATTGACGAAGTTATACTGAATGCCTCTCTGCTCCAAGACTGCCTTTAGGCATTGAAAATTATGCTTACAATTCCGACAATCGAAAGTACCAATGAGAGAGGGAGTTGTAAAAGCACAAAAAGAACTTATTATAAGAATCGATAGTTTAGATTTCAGGAAGTGATTTTATGAATGCCCAGCGATGATAGCCATCCGAGGAACCATTGTTTATTAACCTTACAAAAACATCATATGAAAAATCTAAATGCAATAGGACTTGATAGCAATAAATCAAAGCAGCTTGCAGAAAATCTGAATGAGCTTTTAGCAAATTACTCTATATTTTATCAGAACACCCGAGGTTATCACTGGAATATAAAGGGAGAGAAATTTTTTGAACTTCACATTAAGTTCGAAGAATTGTACAATGACCTTCTCCTGAAAATCGATGAAGTTGCCGAACGAATCTTAACACTGGGTCATTCGCCGAATCATACTTACACAGACTATAAAAAAGTTTCGAAGATTCAGGAGAGTACACAAGTATCTGATGGTCTGAAAGCAGTCGAAGACATACTAAACTCCTTCAAAATAACGATCGCCATTCAACGTGATCTGCTGGCACTATCGGCTGAAACAGGTGACGAGGGCACTAACGCTTTAATGAGCGATTACATAAGAGCCCAGGAAAAGCTTGTTTGGATGTACTCTGCATTTTTGAACAAGTAACACTTTATTCACTTCGAAGCGATTTGGTTGGATTTGTTTGGGCTGCCCGCAATGCTTGTGTGCTCACGATCGCCAATGCAAATAATAAAGCCACCAAACCCGTAACCGGGAATACCCACCATCCAATGGTTGTTCGAATGGTATATCGGTCGAGGTAGTGGTCGAGCAACCACCATGCAAGTGGAGCCGAAATAACAAACGAAAGCATTACCAGAAATGAAAAGTCTTTTGAAATAAGTCCAACAAGGCTGGATACCGAAGCACCTAATACCTTACGGATGCCAATTTCTTTTGTGCGTTGCTCAGCAGTAAACGACGCCAATCCGAAAAGACCCAGTCCGGTGATGATGATTGTTAAACTCGCAAACAGGCCCGAAAGTGTACTGGTAAGATTTATGGTTGTGAATTTCTTTTGAAACTCCACGTCAGCAAACTTATACTCAAACGGATAAGCTGGAGCATGTTTCTCGAATACTTCCTTGATTGTATTGATCGATGCGGGAAGATCTTTCGTTTTTTTAATCCGAACCGAAACAGAATTAATCCACTCGGGATCGAGGATTGCAAAAAGCGGTTTCACCGGTTCATAAGGCGAGCCCATCAGAACATCATCCAATATCCCAATTAACTTTCTCTTATTTCCCCAAAGATCAAGTTCAGTACCTATCGGATCGCTAAGGTTCATCATGTCCGCCGCGGCTTTATTAATCAGGATAGCGGATGTATCACTTTTAAAATCTTCCGAAAAGTCACGACCCTCGAGAATTTTAATACCCATCGTTTTTGCGTAATCATATTCCGTGGCTATCGTAGTAAAAATGACACGCAGTTCTTCCGGCTTGCCAGGCCATCCCAGAAAGTTATTGGAGTTAATGTCTGTAATTGCGCTATTGGATTTAGTAACTGCTTCAACGACCCCCGAAGCCAGCAACGCTGTCTTAAGCGGTTCGAAGTTTTTTGCAACTTCATTAGTATAACTTACTGATATGAGATTCTCCTGATCATAACCAAGTTGTCGTCCTTTGACTAATTGTATCTGCTGATAAATCACAATCGTACCTATGATCAGTAAAATTGAAAAGCCAAACTGAAGAGTCACCAGGATCTTCCGGGGTAAGCTTGCCCCTTTCCCTACAGTAACCTTTCCCTTCAAAACTTTGGCTGGCTGGAATGATGATAAATAAAATGCAGGGTAGCTTCCCGATACAATTCCAGTGACGAAGATAATTCCGAGAGAAAAAAACCAAAACTCTTTTGAAGCATAGTCAATTACAAGTTTTTTCTCTACCAGATCATTATAATAAGGCAAGAGCAATTGCGCAAATAATGCAGCGATGGCAAAAGCAATGAAGGAAATAAACGTGGATTCACCGATAAACTGTGCAATCAATTCAAAACGTCGTGATCCAACACTTTTTCGTATACCCACTTCACGGGCTCGTCGCTCGGAACGGGCTGTAGCCAGGTTCATAAAGTTAATGCAGGCGATAACGATGATGAACACGGCGATGATAGTAAACATCTGCACGTAATCACTCATTCCTCCTGTTTCTTTTCCATTTTCAAAATTGGAGTGCAGTCGCCAGCGCAACAAAGGGTAAAGGAAAAACACATTTTTCATTTCATCTTCACCATGTTCTGCCAGCATATTACGAACACTGCTTTCGACGGCAGCCTGATCCGAAGGGCCGGTAAGTTCCACAAAAACCTGAAAAGAATAATTTCCCCAGTTCGTAGTATTGCGGCGGACCCAATCGCTGATTTGTTCACGGAATTTCCAGGGCAATAAAAAATCAAACTGAAACGACGAGTTCTTAGGTATATCTTTCAGGATACCACTCACCTTCAAGTCGTTTTCATTGTCGATACGAATCACTTTATTCATCGCATCTTCCTCTCCAAACATTGCCTTTGCTAAAGATTCAGAAATAACAATGGACGATGGATCATCCAGTACCTGATCAGCACTACCTGCCAACAATTCAAATTCGAATACTTCCAAAAATTCTTCACTGGCGAAGTAGCCTTTTTTCAACAATCGTTTATCCGCAACTGCCAGGAGATGCTCCCCTCCCCAATCCGTGACGACCGAATGTTTTATGTGGCTATCAGCCGTTTTCATGGCTTCATAGGTCGGAAGGGGTACTGAATTCCAGGAGTTTAACTTTCCATCAAACTCAGCATTGACCCAAACCTGGTAAATACGGTCAGCTTTTGGGTGGAATGAATCAAACGAGAGCTCGTCCGCTACCCATAGCAGAATAAGTATGCTGCACGTAATACCTATTGCCAGACCTGAAATGTTGATAAATGAATAAAATCCATTTTTAAAGAGGTTTCTGACGGTAATGATGACGTAGTTTCTGAACATAGCGAGACGTTATGGAAGCTATACTGTGGATTTCTGAAAAGGTGTCATGGAAACCGAAAATTATTTTTCGACGACCGACTAATAGACTGGGGTTAAACGAAAGAGGTTGCACGAAAGCAATAATTATAATAAATCGTAATCCCGATTCTGAGGCAGTCTTTTCAATAATGCAAGTCTGGAGACTTGTTGCATGATAGGTCCAAGTGTCTCGGCGCACGAGGCTGCGCGCAACACTTGAACCAGTTCTAGACTAGCGTCTCCAAAAAGTCATTTGCTGTTTTCATGTGATGTTTTTGTTTTTCGGTGGGCATCTTATCGAAGGTGCGAATCAGCATGCCCAACCTTGGGTTTTGCAAGAAGAAATCGCGGTGAACGTTCATGAATCGCCAGAATAAACTATCCCAGATACCTTGCCACGGACCTTTCGGGAAATCACTCATCTTCATGATGTAGTTGCTTCCACTGATGTAGGGTTTGGTCGCCATCAAGCCGCCATCAGCAAACTGGCTCATGCCATAAACATTGGGTACCATCACCCAGTCATATGAATCGATAAACAACTCCATAAACCAGCGGTAGACTTCATCGGGATCGAACTCACATAACAACATAAAATTACCCAATACCATGAGCCGCTCGATATGATGACAATAACCGGTTTTTAAAACTCTCCTAATCACTACGTCAACGGGATCAATACCGGTAGTACCGTCCCAGAATGAGCGTGGAATTTTCCGTTTGAATCCCCAGGAATTAGTAGTTCGCTCCTCTACTCCCTTATATTCATAAACTCCACGTATGAATTCCCTCCACCCTATAATTTGTCTGAGGAAGCCTTCAGCAGAATTAAGGGGTATGTTATTTTTTGATATGAATGTCAGCGTATCAGCTAGTACCTCTCCTGCAGTTAGTAGCCCAACGTTAAGCATAGGGGTTAACACGCTGTGATGTAATATTGATTCTTTCATCACCATTGCATCTTCATAATCACCAAATTCCGCGAAACGCGAAGTAAGAAATTCTTTAAACCATTTCTTACTCTCCGCATGTGTCGTCGGGTACCTGAATGATGTCTTTATCTCTCCATAATTTTCAAGAAAGTGTTTCAGGACATACTCCTCAGCTTCTTTAACAAAAATATTTTCTGCTGGAAATTTAATTGAAGGGGGAACTTTACCCTTTGGATATTTTAAACGGTTTTCTGCATCGAAGGTCCATTTTCCACCGATGGGTTTGAACGTGTCATCCACAAGAATTTTACGCGACTTGCGCTGCTGCACGTAAAAGTCTGTCTGGAAATATTTCTTTTTGTCCTTGAAGTAAAGATCAAGATCTTTCTTACTATTCAGGAAAAGCGGAGAAACATATTCAATGCATTTTATTCCATTTTTTCCCGACTCCTCATAAATTCTTTTCTGAAGCCAATTATCTGAAGTATCAGTAAAGTGTATTTCTTTTATACCTTTTTTCCGGAGATCAGATATCAGCGCCCTAACATCAGAGAAAGGCTCTTGCGAATCAACATAAGTAACAGAATAACCACCCTTTTCAAGATCCATTTTAAAAGCTTGCATCGTGGCACGATGGAAGATCAACTTCTGCTTATGGAAGTTATACTGACGGAAGAACAGGTATTCTTCAATCAAAACTATCCTCCGGGAAGAAGATATCGCCGGATTATTCTTAAAAAGCTGATGCGGAAAAATAAGGGTTACTGCACTCATACTGGTTTGATACTTTTAGACATCCTGCATTTGTCGCTGCAATACTTCACTTCTTCCCAAACCAAAGCCCACTTTTTTCGCCAGGTAAATGGTCGGCCGCAAACCGCACATAGTTTTTGAGGCAAATGCTGCTTCTTGGTGTTCTTCATTCTAAAGCCTAATAGTTGCCGGAGAACTTCATTATTTTTCCACACTTCTTCCAGTAAGCAAAGAAGGACGGGTAATATCCTTTGACCACGGGGAACATCCACTCGCGCTCTTCTTTTTTCCCTTTATAGTGAATTGTCGTGGGATGTTCTTTATAATGAACATCGGTAATCTGATACTCCCTTACAAGGTCATCGAATTCACCAACATACACCTGAATAGACTTTATATTCACGCTTAGCGCCAACACAAAATCAATAGTCTTTTTTGATACAGGATATTTTTTAAAATGTGAGGGCTCTAACAAGAGTACCTTGTTACCGTTCACTTCTTGTTTCCAGAAAGGATCAAGATTGTAAAAGTTATAGACGAAGGTTGGCATAGCAGGGTTTATTACAACGGGATGCTTATCCGGCAAAAATGTTTGAAGCGCGGGGGATTGCAACTCTGAAAGCACTTCAGGAACAGGTAAATTCATGAAACGTTCGTAGGGTACATCAAGAAATGTATCCTCTTGATTGGAATAAGTATAGCGATTAATGTTTTCCTGGTTAGCGTAATATTTTTTTCCGCTGAATGCTGCAGCCACCCATTGCCAGCTGCAAGCATTGCTTGCCCAGTCGGCATCCAGCAAATGATAGTACATCCACTGCGCCGGAATCTTCCAGTGCGACCTGGCAATATTGCAAGTAAGAGAAGCAACGTACATCCTGCAGTGATTGTGCATGTATCCCGTTTCATACAGTTCGTTTATGGTACTGTCGATCGATGCTATGCCAGTCCCTGCCAGTAACACTGATGCCGGCATTTGATAATTTCTCACGTCAGGTTGCGGCTGTCGTAAATCTTCGTTTATCTGGTCCTTTTTAGCAATCCAGATTTGCTGATAATAGTCCCGCCATGCCAGTTCCTGAATAAGCTTTTCCGATTCAGCCCAGCCACTTTTATTCAGCACTGCCTTTAAAACACTTTTAGTTGAAATTACACCACGGGAAATGTATGGAGAAAGTCGTGTTACATTTCCGTCGATATAATTACGGGTGGATGCATATCGGACAGGATCGATAGCTTGAATCATTTTCTCAATACCCTCCAGTGACGTTTCGATCATCGCCGTTTACTGATTTTATTGTTGCTTACAATTCTCTGGCGGTTACATTTAAAGCGACTGACATCATTACCTTTTGTAGATGCGTGCTTTGTGCGTCTTCCGGTGACGCGTTTCCTCCACATCTCAAAGCTGCTTCTTTTCATTTGCCTTCGCATCAGCTCAATTACTTCCGCTTCGGAAAGTCCGAATTGTAGTTGGATCGCTTCAAATGGAGTTCTGTCTTCCCAAGCCATTTCGACAATCCTGTCAATATCCTGCTCGCTCATATACGGATGAGTTTATTTTTTCGGAGATCATCGAGAGTGAGAATCTCAGCGTTAAAAGTTTTTGATCCGACTACATCAAATAAAACGAGAGTATGATCACCCGTGACCTTAGACCATTTCTTTTCCAGTAAAAGTAAAGCAGCAGTGTTTGCTAACACTTCATATCCGTTCCAATCCGTAAGGAGATTATGTTTTATTAGGTAACGATTCTTATCAAACTGCAATCCGCTTTTTTTACCCAGGGAATTCACGAGTCGAACATGAGATGTATGAAGCAATTGCAGCACTGCTTTGCTGGAAGCGCTGATATTGTCCAGCGATTTTGTGTTCTGATAGACACCTACAACATACTGCTTTGGTTTCATACTCACAGCACTTACATAAGTGCAAATGTTCATGTTCACCTTATCATCATCGTACGTTGCAAGGCTGTATACAGGTGAGTTAATTATATTCCAGGGTTTTTTCACAATGGGAAATATTTTACCTATGCCTTCGCTATACGCTTGATCATTCCATTAAAAATCATCCCGTGAAACGGAAGTACAGCGTACCAGTATAATCTCCCCCATAGCCCAAGCGGTCGGAATGTAGCAGTCTGATACAATTGATTATCCTTATCGATCTTAAATTCAAGCCATGCCTCTCCTGGTAATCTCATCTCGGCATAGAGTAATAATCTCTTTTCAGCTCTGCTGGCAAAAATTACGCGCCAGAAATCCAGCGACTCTCCAGCGTTAATAACTGTTGGATTTTTCCGGCCCCGACGCAGACCAACACCACCGAAAAGTTTATCGAGAAATCCTCTGATCAACCATAACCGGTTGGCATAATACCAGCCCGTCGTGCCTCCAATTGCCCAGATTTTGTTTAATGAGGCTTCAGGATCATCAACAGCATGAACCCTTTTATCGAGATAGCAACCATGAGAGGGGACTTCAATAAGATCTGACACTCCGTTTCCCAGCCCCAGTATGCTACTGGTGAGGGCATCCTTCCAACTGGATAATACATCCTGCTGTTCAATTTTATCAAAAGCTAACTTGATAGCTTCGTCGTAACGAACCAGAGAAACCTTTAACATCTCATTCAATGGGTTCTCTTTGCAGATAACCTCAACCTTCATGCTATCAACTAAATTTTTCGCTAACGAGTAGGAAGTTGCTGTAACGAAGTACAACCAGTATGAAGAAAGCTTTGGTGTCATTACCGGTACAATCCAAATGCTGCGCTTTAGTCCGCGAACAGCTGCAAATTTCAGTAACATCTGTTTATAGGTAAGCACATCCGGCCCACCGATATCATAACTTTGTCCGTAGGTTTCTTCGACCAATAGTACACCCGTTAGATACTCTATTACATTACGCACCGCTATCGGCTGGGATTTTGTTTCCAGCCATCGCGGCGCGATCATTATCGGTAGCTTTTCAACCAGGTCACGGATGATTTCAAATGATGCACTTCCAGAACCAACAATGATCGCTGCGCGTAGTGTCGTAAGACTAAATGATGCCGATGCCAGAATATCCTCTACATCTTTTCTCGAAGCCAGATGTTTTGACAGATTCTTTTCATTTACGATGCCACTGAGGTAAATAACCTGTTTCGCATTCGTCTGCTCTATTCTTTTTTTGAAATATGTAGCGGATCGCCTTTCAAGATCGCCAAAGTCACCACTGGTAGTTGCCATAGAGTGAACCAGGTAATAGGCTACATCGATATCATGTGGGATTATTTGAAGCGATTTTTCATTCAGAAAGTTAGCTTGAATAACACTAACGTTTTCCGATTGATACTTCTCGATATTGATTCTGTTCTTGTCCCTGACACAACAAACTACCTCGTGCCCTTCCTGCAACAGAACAGGAAGCAAACGTTGTGCAATGTATCCGGTAGCACCCGTCAACAGAATTTTCATTTTTTTATCAGATCTTCAAACTTGAAATACCTCCATCAATATGGAAAACTTGCCCCGTAATCCAATTAGATTTTTCTGAGATCAGAAATTCACAAAGATTAGCAACGTCCTCAGGTAACCCGATCTTCTTTAGTGGATGACGCTGCGCATTAACTTCTTTCTTCTCTGCAGTACTTAAAAGCATTCCAGCCAACGGCGTATCAGTGATCGAAGGCGCAATACAATTTACTCTTACTTTAGGTGCAAATTCAGCAGCCAGGGCTTTTGTCAATCCCTCTAAAGCACCTTTCGAACTCGACACGAGGGAATGAAAGTTAAAGCCCATTTGAACAGCAACTGTCGAAAAAAGAATTATGGATGCCTGCTCTGCGTTTTTTATACGAGGAAGACAAGCTTGAATCACTTTTACGGCACCCACTACTTGCAACTCATAATCTTTTGTAAACTCTTCAGGCTTAATTCGCGAAAAAGGTTTAAGAACCAGGCTACCCGGACAGTATACAATGCCCTCCAGCGAAGGAGGTAAGAAATCCAGGTTTAAAGTATCATCGAGTACCTGCAATGGATTGAACGCTTTAAGCCCTGATACGGGAGAACCTTCTGTTTTTTGATATGTACCGTATACATCGTAGCCTGACAATACTAATTGCTCAGCCAGTTTTCTTCCAATACCCGAGGATGCACCGACAATAAGAACACTGTTCATGCTCCTAGAACAGTTATAGTAGTATTTTGTTCCCCAAATCACTTCCACTATAGAAGCTTTCGGTAGATAGTTTACACCTGCTCCAATATTGATGTATGCAGGATGAACAATTCAATCTCTTTTTCACTTAATAGAAATGAGCACTACTATGAAATTATCAAACGCACAGCTGGATCAGAAACGACAGATTGGAGACGCAACCGCAGATAGTCTCGTAAACGGGCTGTTCCAAAAAGGAAAACGGGCAGCCCTCTATCAATACCTTCAACTTTCTTACGATGAGATCCGGAGGGAGAAAGGTTCATCTGTAAAGGTTTTCCTGACGACCTCTCGCCCATCACCCGATTGGTTTGATGCTGAACGCATAATGGCAGGACAGGAAGTTTTCAAAAAGTATGCGATGCCGGTGATGACTTTATTAGGAGGTTTAGCGCTTCCCTATTGTTATGCAGGCTCTCCGGGGAACAAAGCACTGTATATGGCTGAAAAAATGCGTCAATCGCCCGGTAAGCGCCTGGCTGATACCGCAGATTTTATCTTATCCGTTTCCTCGCCAGGAAGTTTTGAAAAAAGTAATTCAGGACACTTTCATGTTAATAAGACAAGACTGATTCACGCCGTAGCGCGATATTACATCCTTAAAACAGGCAATTGGCAAAACGAATGGGGCATCCCAATTAATCAAGAGGATATGGCAGGAACCAATCTTGCTTTTTCATACATCATTTTGGCTGGGCTTCAAAAATCTTCGTTTGTACTGAGCGCGAGGGAAAAAGAGGACTTCATTTTTTTATGGCGGTATATTGGATACCAACTTCATATTGAGGAAGACTTATTACCATCTTCCTACAAGGAAGCCAGTATTCTGGAAACTGATATTCGTCACAGACACTTTAAAAAATCAGAAGAAGGATTGATCCTCACCCAAGAACTCATTCGATACTACAAAGGTATGGTACCACAATCGGATAGTTATCTTATCGATGCTCAAATCCGATATTGGCTTGGTAAATCGGTTGCCGATTGCGTTGGACTGCAGGCTAATCCTGTAAAAGACAAAATTGTAAAAGTCATCAATTCCTTTCGGGAAGTATCAAATTTTTTCAACCCCGATTCTGATAGCTTCACCAAAATGTTAAACAACCATCAACAATTAAAATTGAGATTGTCAAAGTCTTCCTGATACCTCCTCAGGATTTTCAATTCGCTGGTATTGCACTATATTTAAATCCGGATGATTTTTAGTGAGTTGAAAATAAACAAGTGGTCGCAGTAACATACTTATATGACAAAACAACGATTAGCCCATATTACACTTTTAGTAAGGGACTATGATGAAGCCATAAAGTTTTATACGGAAGTCCTGAACTTCAAGCTTGTGGAAGATACTCCCATGAGCGAAACAAAACGATGGGTATTGGTTCAACCTTCCGGATCAACGGAGTGCAATCTGCTTCTTGCAAAAGCAGCTAATGAGGAGCAGCAAAGCCGAATTGGAAATCAGACCGGAGGAAGAGTATTTCTATTCCTTCATACAAATGATTTTTTTAAACAATTCGATCATCTGAAAACACATGGTGTCAGAATCATCAGAGAACCGTCAGTGGAAGAATATGGTACTGTAGCTGTATTCGCCGATCTTTACGGGAATCTGATCGACTTAATTCAACCCATCTGAGTTGCTATGGATACATTTATCATAATTATAATCTGTGTAATCGCATTGTACATCGTTTTTCGGATTTTTAAAACACTTCTGAAGTGGCTTATTATTGGCATTTTGGTTATGGTTGTTATCGCGTTCTTTTCAAACCCGGATGAATCAAAACATAAGGACCGGATAAAGGAAATCGCAAGCAGTTTACCATTTAAAATTAAAGACAATGCAATATCGGTAGCCGATTATAAAATATTTTCCATCACCAAAGTCAAGGTAAACGGAGAAGACAAGATAGTAGGCATTGGTGCCTTTGGCAAGGTGTGGCATTTTGATGGTGTTAAAGACAGTAAACCCTAATACTGTATCAAAAAAGGAAACGCCGAACATCCAAATCTTTCATTTAAAATTCTGCTTTCAGGCCTATCAAATTCACAAGCCGTTCATTCCTATATATCTGCTTTCGCCTGATTTCAATAATCCATATATTCAGAGCAACTAAAACCAACAACTATGACGAAAAAATATTTCTCACTTGCCATGACATTCCTGATACTATTGGGTTGTCAGCCTAAGAAACAAGAAGAACAAGCAGGTAATCCAAGTGAAGTAGCGCCGGAGACTGGCGGAAGTATTACGCAACTCACTGATGAGCAAAAAGCTGATGGCTGGAAACTTCTCTTCGACGGTGAATCCACTGAAGGCTGGAAGTTTTACAAAGGTTTGGAAAACGACAGCTGGGAGGTAAGCGAGGGTACTTTACATTGCAAACCATTTGATGATGCTAGTAAACGGTCGGATATCATGACCGTTGAACAGTATGAAAATTTTGAACTTGCTTTTGATTGGAAAATTTCTGCTCAAGGTAATAGCGGTGTGATGTTCAGAGTTGCAGAAGATCATGATCAGCCGTATCAAACCGGCCCAGAATATCAGGTGATCGATGATGAGGGCTACCCGGGAGATTTGACAGATCTTCAGCTTACAGCCGGCAGCTACGATATGTACACGCCTGATGAAAAAAACGTAAACCCGGTCGGTGAATGGAACTCATCAAAAATTGTTGCGACCGGAAACCTGATCGAACACTGGCTTAATGACAAAAAGGTTTTGAGTTACGAAATTGGTTCTGAAGATTGGAAAAGTCGCAAGGAAAAAAGCAAGTGGAAAGAATTTGCTTCTTATGGAATGGTGAAAAAAGGTCATATAGATTTTCAGGACCACGGCAATGAAGTGTGGTTCAAAAGCATCATGATTAAATCACTTTAGAGGTAGATTTTTGATGCCGAAAGATTTCTCAACGAGATCGTAAAGGGACTAATCGATTTGAATTAATTTTTTTTAGCATGAATTCCGGAAGAATACTTATCCTTTTCATTCTTCTGGAATTTTTTATCATCGCTGCTGCTGTATTGATGCATGGTTTTTCGACACCAGCGTTAGACATTGTCGCACATCATTCCGGAATTCTTTCGCTATTTGTCTTTAGTTTAATTTTTCTCCTACACCCGAGAACAGACAAACTAAATACATGGCTCTCCCCCAGATTTTACCTCCTTTATGCTCTCGTGCAGGCAATCCATCTTATAGCACTTCTTCTTTACATCAGCTACTCATCGATTAAGCTGATTCCTTTCCGCGCCATTGGCGGTTCCGTTGTTTACTTTTTCCTTTTTTCAATGCCATGGTTTGCTAATCGTTCCACTAACGGGAAGATTTCTGTCGCGAAATTCAAGACCATAGAAACCGTATTTCTTTATGTGAACTGGCTATTTTTCTTTCTTACCTATCTTCCTCGTGTGCAGGGTACGATGCCGTTGGTAACGGGGAATTATGCAGAACATGTTAGTCTGTTGGGATGGATATCTTCGATATTAGGAATAAAACTAACCAGGCTGATTTCATTTAAAAAATCGAAACGAAATACTAGAGACTCCACATAGGTACCCTCTGCTCAAACTCAGAAACATTATGTCTTACAACGGCATCCAGATCATTCGTGTCCTGGAAAATTGCGTATTGGCGTTTGGCACTGTTTCCCCTTAATACAATTTCTTCTAAGCGCGAAGTAAAATTACTGTATCCCAATTGAGACTCATACGGTCGGAGAACTTTGATCCATTCGGTTATATCCGACGCAAGCATCTTCGTCTTTCCCCTGCCTGATACCACAATGTTTGCGTCCAGTCCATGTCGTATAGCCCGCCACTTATTTTCTCTAAAAATCCATTGCTTCAAAGGTGCATTTGACGTTGTCCACTCTTCCTGATGATCTCTGTACCAATAGGCTAACAGATGTACAAAGGCAACAATAGCTGTAGCCTCATACAAGGTTGCGGGTTGATCGCAAAAACGAAGTTCGATCGTTCCATTTTGGGGACTCGGTCTGATATCCCACCACAAATCCTTATTGCTTTCGATCGATTTGGACCGTTTCAAGAATCGATATAAACTTTGAAAACCCTTCCAATCTTTCACCAGGTAAGGCATACCTGCAGTAGGCAAAGCTTCATACGTTGTGGGCCTGCATGCAGCCAACCCGGTATTTTTACCTTGCCAAAAAGGTGAACTAGCCGACAGTGCCAGTATGTGTGGAAGGAAGTGCATGAAGAAATAATTGTAGTTGATGCAAGCATCGCCTGAAGGCATACCAACATGAATGTGCATTCCATAAACCGCCATTCTTCTAATAATCCATTGATTGCGATCAGTAAGCTTGTCATATCTCGGCGACCGGGTAATAAGTCCCTCGCGATAATCACCAATGGGGTGCGTTCCCGTAGAACCCAGCTTCAATCCGAAATGACTTGCCCCGGTCGATACTTTGTCAAGTGTAGCTTTCAGATGCGCCTCGACCTGTTGTGCATCCTTGCATATCGGCGTGATCAACTCGATGGTGCTTTGAAAATATTCATATTCCAAAGCTTTATCTTTAGAGAATTCAATTATTTCAGCGGCACGGGGTGTTAAGGCGAGGCTTACACCGTCAAGAATCTGGAGTTCAAGTTCCACTCCAAGGGACAACTCCTGCTTACTCGCCCTAAATTCTAACCCAGCTATTTGTTCTTTCTTCATCCGGTATGACATTAGGAAGAAATTCAATATACAATCCTGCGTCAATCTTTCTAACTTTCAACGTAAATACTATCCTAAACAGCATGTGTGGTATCACCGGAATATTTGCTTTCAACCTTGTAGGAAAATTCAATAAGATTCACGTCACCAACGCTACCATGGCTCTCGAAAAACGGGGGCCGGATTTTCAGGATATTTATTTGAATGAATGGGTTGGACTAGGTCACCGAAGATTATCTATCATCGATACAAGTTCTGCTGGAAATCAGCCCATGTGGGATGAGTCCGGCAGGTATTGTATAATCTTTAATGGCGAAATTTTCAATTACCAGGAGCTAAAAACAGAACTGACCACAAAAGGCATCTCCTTTTCTTCTCATTCCGATACGGAGGTATTGCTAAAACTTTATATCGCAGACAAAGAAAATTTCCTGAATAAACTGAACGGCTTTTTTGCTTTTTGTATTTATGACAAGCAGGCTGAAACTTTCTTTCTGGCACGCGACCGGTATGGTATTAAACCCTTGCTATATCTTTTCGACGAAGATAAATTTATTTTTGCTTCAGAAATGAAATCCATTCTTCAATACGGGATTGAGAAAAAACTTGATTACAATTCCCTGTACATCTACTTACAGCTAAACTATATACCTGCTCCCGACACCATCTTCACCAATGTGAAAAAACTCATGCCCGGGCATTATATGATGGTTAGCCGACAGAAAATGGATATCACGTGCTATTATCAAATTCCATACGATCGCGAAAAAGCGGAAGAAAATAAACTACCTTACAACCAGGCTAAAGAAAAACTTAAGCAATTGCTGGAGGCATCTGTTCAGCGCAGGCTTGTGGCAGATGTACCCCTCGGTTCATTCTTGAGCGGTGGTATCGATTCTTCGGTAGTAACAGCGCTTGCGAGCAAGCATAAAGCCGACCTGCAAACATTTTCCATTGGCTTCCGCGATGAAAAGTTTTTTGACGAGACCACATACGCCAGACTTGTCGCCGGAAAGCTAAAAACAAAACATACAGTATTTTCTTTAACCAATAGTGACCTGTATGAACATGTGAGTTCAATCCTGAATTACATAGACGAACCTTTCGCTGATTCTTCAGCCATTGCAGTTTATATTCTAAGTAAGGAAACCCGCAAACATGCCACGGTAGCACTATCGGGCGACGGTGCTGATGAAATGCTGGCAGGGTATAATAAACATGGAGCTTTTCATAAAATTATTCATCGAGGGTGGAAGGAGAACCTGGTAAGCGCTCTTCATCCACTTTGGAACGCAATGCCCCAATCGCGGAGTGGAAAGTTCACCAATAAAGCAAGACAGCTGTCGCGTTTCAGCGAGGGAATGATGCTTTCTTCCAAAGATCGTTATTGGCAGTGGGCAGGCTACGCCAGTAAAGATGAAACCCTGAAGATGCTGCATCCTGACTTAGGTATAAACATGTGGTTGAAGGATTTTGTGCCACGAAGAAAAAATATATTGCAGCACCTTCCCGATAAGGAAAACATAAACGACATTTTGTTTACCGATATGCAACTTGTTCTCCCGAATGATATGCTTACAAAAGTGGATATGATGAGTATGGCCAATAGCCTGGAGGTGAGGGTTCCGTTTCTCGATTATGAAGTTGTCGATTTTGTTTTTAGTCTCCCCGCTTCCTATAAAATCAATAGCAACATTCGAAAAAGAATTCTTCAGGATTCATTTCGTGATATTCTACCGCGACAATTATATAATCGCCCGAAAAAAGGTTTCGAAGTTCCATTGCTAAAATGGTTTCGAAACGAAATGAAATCATTGATCAACGATGATCTGCTTTCAGAAAAATTCATTGCCGATCAAGGCGTATTTGACTATTCAGAAATCGATAAACTAAAGCGACAATTATTTTCCAGTAACCCAGGCGACGTACATGCCCGTATATGGGGGCTCATTGTATTTCAATGGTGGTGGAAAAAATATATGACGTAGCTATTGTTCGACGGTTAAAAAATGTACGGTGTACGATTAAGGGTTGTTTGAATTAGTAGAGGCCAAACTTCATTGCTAACGTTGAGCATTCTTAAAACTATACCACAGCTTCAAACCTTCGCTAGGTTTCAAATGTATTTAACTTGGTCTAAAATTGGTCTTTTGATTCTCTCTTTTAAAGCATCTTTGGTCACCAAGTCAATACTCATCCCGAATTCTTGTTCAAGGAACTTCTCAAGCGTGAAAAATTCCCATCCAATTGGTTGGGAAAATTCAACTAGTAAGTCGAGGTCACTTTTGTCTGTCTGCCCGCCGGCAGCATATGAACCAAAATAGCCGATTTTACTAACATGAAATTTGTCCAATAAAACAGGTTTTAGCTCCTGTAGCTTGGTCTCTATATCAATGGATTGTCTCATGAGTCAAATTTACCAAAATCTTGGAATTTTTTGTCGTCTAAGGGCATTGGCGGCAACGGTTAGCTATGAAACGTGTGCGTCTTAAAACCCTAACCTTGTCCTAAGTGATAAGTGGAGTAAGTCATACACTTTATGAAAAACTACTCTCCAGCACATGTTTTATACTTTTGTTGGGCGCTGGCGGTTTCACCTAATTCTGTCGTAGGTGGATTCAATTACCGAGTTATAAAGGATTGTCAAAATGTTGTTTGAAATTTCTACAGTCCAAATTTCATCATCGTCAAACTCTACCTCATAGGTCATTGAATTGTCTCCTTCTACTAAGCTTTTGATCGAATAGGATTTAGAAAAGGTCAAGTCGCCATTTACAAATTGTTGAAGTAGTGTCTCTTGAATAATCATATTTTGATTGTTAGTCTGAGAAGGATAAGTGCAGCCAACAATCCCTCCGCATGTTGATTTCCATTTCCAGTGTCCCTTTAGGTCTGTTGAAATTCTAATATTGTCGTCACAAAAGGTCAATGTCAAAGCAATGATTAATATCAACAGTCTACTTGTTTTCATTTGTCTGGCTTTAGTAAGTGTTAGACACATGGTTTTTGTAAATAGTTGTCGTGTAGTTCCAGTCTCGTCCAAACCGCTTGCGCCCAACTACTCAATACCAGGCTGCTTTAAAACAAATCCACTTTTTACTTTTTCGTCGGCTACAATTTTTTTAACATCTTCTAAAAGTTTTTTTGCATCGTAGACAATTCCGTCTTTCACCGTGTACTTAACGCCACCCACGCGCACTACTTTATTATCGTCAGTGAGTTTAATGGCTCCGGTCCCATAAAGCACCTGTAAATTCTGTAAAGGATTTTCATCTACAATAACAAAGTCAGCAAGCTTCCCGATTTCTACGGAGCCAATCTCTTTATCTTTTCCCAAGGCCTGCGCACCGTATAACGTAGCTGAACGAATTACTTCCAGCGGATGAAAACCTGCTTCGCGTAACAATTCCAATTCGCGGATGTAAGCAAATCCATACAGCTGGAAAATAAATCCAGAATCTGATCCCGTTGTGACACGGCCACCGCGATTCTTATATTCATTTACAAACGTCATCCACAATCTGTAATTCTCACGCCAGGTAACTTCCTCCTCTGTTCCCCAGGCATGCCAGTATGAGCCATGCGAAATTTTACTCGGCTGGTAAAAAGCCCACAATTGGGGTAAGGTGTATTCTTCATGCCATTCCGCTCTTCGCGCCCGATGCAGATCGCGACTTGCTTCATAAATATTAAAGGTGGGATCAAGCGTAAAGTCCAGCTCAAGTAACTCATCCATCACATTCTCCCAATGCACAGAGTAAGGGGCAGCAGCTTGTTTCCAAAGTTTGCCGGCTTCGGAGAAACGATGTTGTTCGTTTTGATAGTTATAATCCAGCCTGAAATCCTGAATGGTTCGGTCGGTGAATAAAGCTTCCGGTAATCCATACCAATGTTCCATAGAAGTTAAACCAGCTTTTGCAGATTTGACAACATTCCAGCGTGCTACGTCCATCTGCGCATGGTGGCAAGCCGAACGCAAACCCAATTCTTTATTTTTCCGAAGTGCGGCTTCCATGATCGCAGGATTTGCGCCGAAAAACTTGATACCATCTGCACCCTTGTTTTTATTTTCGATTACCCAGGCAATGGCTTGTTCAGGTGAGCTTATTTCATCTTTGCTTCCCTGGCCAAAAACGGTGTAGGCTAATATTCGCGGTGCAGTAATCGCATTCGTTGCACTCTGTTGCTTTTGATCCAGTACCCAATCCAAGCCGTTGCCAGCTGAAGGATCGCGAACGGTAGTAATGCCGTGTCCCATCCACAATTTGAAAACATATTCTGCGATTGGAGCCTGACTACCACCGATATGGCCGTGCATATCGATGAAACCTGGCAT
>JBGTEP010000131.1:0-5377 GCA_041747735.1 Chryseolinea sp. | reverse complement strand
TTGTGTATCTTTGACCCATCACTGGATGATGGTGTTATGACTCCCCTAAACAAAGCAGATCGACTTGCAGAATTAAAAATGGATATTCTCCGTTTTCAGGGGTTCAATTCCACCAGTAATTCAACAGTAGACCTTGGGCTTGGGCCGATAAAACAAGCCTTTCCGAATGGTACTTTTCCGTTAGGCGCTGTTCATGAATTTTTATCGACAGGAGCAGAAAATTCTGCCGCCAGCAGTGGTTTCATTGCTGCACTCATTGCATCCCTTATGGAAGATAAAAGCGCAGCGTTGTGGATCAGTTCTTCCCGAACTCTATTTCCTCCAGCGTTAAGCAGCTTTGGTATACAACCTGACCGTTTTATTTTCGTCGACCTTCAAAAAGAGAAAGATGCTATCTGGGTGATGGAGGAAGCCTTAAAATGCAGTGCACTCTCTGCAGTTATAGGTGAGATACGGGAGATTGATTTCACCACCTCCAGGCGTCTGCAACTAGCGGTTGAACAAAGCCAGGTAAATGGTTTTATCCTTCGTAATAACTTCCGTCATCTTAATACTACAGCATGTATTTCGCGCTGGAAAATTATACCGCTTCCCAGTGATCCTTTCAATAATCTGCCAGGTATTGGATTTCCAAAGTGGAGAGCTGAATTGCTGAGAATGAGAAATGGTAAGTCAGGTATGTGGGATATTCAATGGAGAGAAGGAAGGTTTGAAGCGGTTCAAGAATTTCATTCTGTTTTCCAGGAACATCAAAAGAAAACCGGATGAAATGGGAAAGCGTTATGTATCCATTTGGTTCCGGCATCTACCGACGGACTGGTTCACTCTACGCCAGCCGGAGTTAAAAAATGTGCCTTTGGTTTTGCGAGCATCTTCTCACGGGCGAATGATAATTACAGCCGCAAATCTGAATGCCAGGAAAAAAGGTATTTCAAATGGAATGGCACTTGCTGATGCCCGAGCTATTGTTCCTGAACTGGAAGTATTGGATGATAAGCCTGACCTTATTGACCGATTACTTCGGAGGCTTGCAGAATGGTCCATCCGCTTTACACCAATAGTGTCCATTGATTTACCCGATGGACTTTTACTGGATGCTTCAGGCTGTAGTCACCTTTGGGGCGGTGACCTCCCCTATTTAGATGACATCACTCATAAATTAAATACCCGTGGTTATGATGTTCGTGCAGCAATGGCGGAAACAGTAGGCGTAGCGTGGGCAATAGCGCGGTTTGGAAGTGAATCATTTATAGTTCCAGATGGCCTGCACATTAAAGCATTGATGAGTTTACCTCCTGAAGCGCTCCGCATTGAACCGGATGTTGCAGGGCGGTTGCATAAACTCGGACTTCATCAAGTGAAACAATTTATTCACATGCCTCGGGCATCTTTAAGAAAACGCTTTGGCCTTCCCTTTCTTCACCAACTTGACAAGGCAATTGGTCAGGCGATAGAATTGATAGAACCTGTTGTGCCTGTTGAACCTTATCAGGAGCGATTACCCTGTATGGAACCCATAGTCACAGCCACAGGTATTGAAATTGCCTTACAGCGGCTCCTGGAAATACTCTGCCTTCGACTTCAACAAGAAGAAAAAGGAATTCGGGCAGCCGTATTCAAAGGCTACCGTGTTGATGGAAAAGTGGAACAGGTTGATATTGTCACCAGCCGGCCATCGCATACAGTCAAGCATCTTTTCAAGCTATTTGAATTCAAACTTTCAACCATAGAACCTGCACTAGGCATTGAGTTGTTTGTACTGGAAGCACTTAAAGTAGAAGATCATTCACCGATTCAGGAAAAGATGTGGGAAGGATCTGTAGGGTTGGAAGACCTTCGGTTATCTGAACTGGTTGATCGGATTGCCAGTAAAATTGGTATGGAATCAATTCATCGTTACTTGCCAGATGAACATTACTGGCCAGAGCGATCGTTCAGGTTAACTTCATCCCTTCAGGAAAAATTAAACACTACGTGGCCTTCAGATAAGCTTCGACCGTTGCAACTTTTGCGAATACCCCAACACATTGAAGTGACTGCTCCTATTCCGGATTACCCGCCTATGGTATTTCGCTACAAAGGAAAAATACATACGATCACCAAAGCAGATGGACCCGAACGAATTGAACAAGAGTGGTGGCTTCAACAAGGAGAACATCGCGATTACTACCGTGTCGAAGATGAAGAAGGTAATCGCTATTGGCTTTTCCGGTCAGGACATTATAATGATAAAATATATCATTGGTTTATCCATGGTTTTTTTGCCTAGAACGTATCATGCAGTATACAGAATTACAGGTTACGAGCAATTTCAGTTTCCTCCGGGGTGCTTCTCATCCGGAAGAACTGGTTGAACAGGCAGCAGCCTTTGGGTATTCTGGTATCGCGATCACCGACCGCAATACATTTGCCGGTATTGTTCGTGCACATGTGGCCGCCAAAAGATCAGGAATAAAAATACTTCCTGCCTGCAGACTTGACTTACAGGATGGTCCCAGTCTCCTCGCCTATCCTACTGATCGCAGCGCTTATTCAAAACTATCTAACCTGCTTACGCTCGGTAACCTGCGGGTTGAAAAGGGTCAGTGTCATTTATTTAAGGCTGATGTTTATAACCACTCAAAAGGATCCAGGTTTATGGTTATTCCTCCTGCTTCATTGAATGAGGTATTTGAGTTTAGTCTTTCCTTCAAAAAAGTATTGGGTGAATATGCAGATGCCTTTGGTGAGCACCTTTACATTGCGGCCTCCCGTTCATATGGTGGAAATGATGCGAAAGAACTGTTTCAGATTTCGCAGCTTGCCAGGCAACATCGGATACCCATGGTTGCGACCAATGATGTCCACTATCATCATACTATCCGCAGAGCGTTACAGGATGTGGTAACTTGTGTACGTGAAAAGTGTACGATTCATAATGCTGGATTTCGTTTACACCCGAATGCCGAACGTTATTTGAAGCCGGTTGATGAAATGTATCGGTTATTCCGTCAATATCCTGATGCCATTCTTCAAACTCAGGCGATTACAGAAGCCTGTAAATTTTCACTTGATCAACTAAAGTATCAGTATCCGAAAGAAATTACCAGCGAGGGAAGAACTCCTCAGGAAGAACTTGTTTACCTCTCCTGGAAAGGTGCGACCCAGATTTTCGGAGAACAGTTACCTGATAAGATTAAAGCAAATATTGAATATGAGTTGAAATTCATTGAGCAGGCAAATTATGCTGCATACTTCCTCACTGTTTATGACATCGTGCGATACGCCCGAGAGAAAAAGATTCTCTGTCAGGGCCGTGGATCAGCGGCGAACTCAACCATTTGTTATTGTCTTGGTATTACATCTGTGGATCCCTCCAAATTTGATTTATTATTTGAACGATTTATTTCTTCAGCACGCAATGAACCACCGGATATCGACGTGGATTTTGAGCATGAAAGGCGTGAAGAAGTGATGCAATACATTTATTCTAAATACGGACGTGACCGCGCGGCCATTGTTGCTACCGTTACACAACAGCATCACAAAGGAGCTATCCGTGATGTAGGCAAAGCAATGGGGTTATCCGTGGATACTATCAATCGCCTCTCTGGTTTGATCTGGGATTTTAAGGATGATGGATTCGACAAAGACCGTATAATCAGTCAGGGTATAAATCCGAAGGATGCAACGATTCAAAAGGTCCTGGAGCTCACCTCGCAATTCATGGGCTTCCCACGTCAGTTAGGTCAGCATACCGGCGGATTTGTGATTACCGAAGGAAAGCTATCCGACCTCTGTCCCATTTTAAATGCACGCATGGAAGACCGCACGAACATTGAATGGAACAAAGATGATATCGACGCGTTGGGCTTTATGAAAATCGATGTTCTGGCATTGGGCATGCTTACCTGTATTCGCAAAGCCTTTGATCTTGCGAAGAAACATTACGGACTTGACCTTACCTTAGCCAACATCCCACAAGATGATCCTGTGGTCTATGAAATGATCAGCCACGCCGATACGATAGGTGTATTTCAGATCGAAAGTCGTGCACAGCAATCTATGCTACCGCGATTGAGGCCACGGTCTTTTTATGATTTGGTAATTGAAGTAGCCATCGTCCGTCCAGGTCCAATACAAGGTGATATGGTTCACCCCTATTTACGCAGACGTAACGGTGAAGAACCGGTAGATTATCCTTCGAAAGAGTTGAAAGAGATTTTAGGACGAACACTAGGTGTTCCTTTATTCCAGGAACAGGCCATGAAGATCGCCATTGTAGCCGCCAACTTTAGTCCTACCGAAGCCGATCAGTTACGCAGAAGCATGGCAACGTTTAAGGCGAAAGGTCTTGTGTCGCATTTCAGGGAGAAACTAATCAGTGGGATGACAAAGAAAGGCTACTCAGAAGAGTATTCAAATCGGGTGTTCCGTCAATTAGAAGGATTTGGAAGCTATGGATTTCCGGAGAGTCATGCAGTAAGCTTTGCCTTGCTGGTGTATGTTTCCTCCTGGCTCAAATGCTATTATCCCGATGTATTTGCCAGTGCATTACTCAACAGTTTGCCGATGGGTTTCTATCAACCTGCGCAGATTGTTATCGATGCACGAAATCACGGTGTGGAAGTTCGACCTGTTGATATCAATGATTCTGATTGGGATAACAGGTTAGAAGAGAAGTCAGGTAAGTATTGTGGCGTTCGTTTGGGTTTCCGGCAGATAAAAGGTTTACGGGAGGAAGATATCAAAGTACTTACTAAAGCAAGAAAAGATAGATTTACATCGATTCATCAGCTTCGTGAGACAGGGATGTCAGAATCGGCCCTTGAAAAGCTTGCTGATGCGGATGCTTTTCGGTCCATTGGCCACGACAGGCGTAAAGCTTTGTGGGAAGTTTCGGCAAAAGACTATCAGCCGGCAGGAATGTTTTCAGGTCTACCCCAAAATACCGGCGAAGAATTTATACAACTTCCTGAAATGTCATTGTCAGAGCATGTAGTTCAGGATTACGCTACTTCCTCTTTATCCTTAAAAGCACATCCGGTAAGTTTTATCCGTAAGCAATTAGAGCAACTTCATATTTGTTCAGCGGGGTCTTTGGTAAATGCAACGAATGGAGATTATGTTAAAGTCGCCGGACTTATTCTCGTACGACAAAGGCCTGGAACAGCCAGTGGTATTTGCTTCATTACCATTGAGGATGAAACCGGAATTGCGAATCTGGTGGTATTTCAAAAATTATTTGATACGTATCGGAAAGAGATCATACAGTCAAAGCTTTTAATGGTCGAAGGTCAGTTACAGAAAGAAGGTGAAGTAATTCATGTTATTGTAAAACGTTGTTTTAATTTCTCGGGACTGTTGAACCAGCTGAATACATCAAAAGAAGATTTTT
>JBGTEP010000130.1:0-4639 GCA_041747735.1 Chryseolinea sp. | reverse complement strand
GTTTGTTTTACCGATTTAGTTTCTTCGCTTTGTAATTACTGTATTAATATCTAATGAGAAATGCATTTGTGTTAATTGTTGTTTTAGTATTGGCATCCTGCTTTACCAAGCGCAACAAAAAAATAATTCTTGACGAATTTCTTCCTGGCAAAAAACTAGCTGAGCTAACGGACAAAAGGCTTCCCGAGGTTTCAGGTCTTGTTGCAAGTATCAATAATCCCGGAATGTTCTGGACTCACAACGATAGTGGAAATGATCCCGAGGTATTTCTTATTGATAAAAAAGCCCGGATCATGCGCACCTATATACTGAAGGGAGTTAAAAACCGCGACTGGGAAGATATTGCTGTTGGTCCGGGTCCCGACTCAACAAAGACCTATGTATATGTAGGCGAGATCGGCGACAATTATTCTGCTTTTAAACTTAAGCACATTTACCGATTTGAAGAACCTGTTCTTACATCAACGAAAACAGAAATCATTATAGAAGATTTTGAAACCATTACATTTCAACTGTCAGACAAGCGAAAGGATACTGAAGCATTAATGGTGGATCCGATAGCCAGGGATTTGTACATAATATCCAAAAGAGAAAATCCGGTTACGATTTATCAAATTACATATCCCTTTTCAACAACTGATACGATTACAGCGCTTGAGGTTGGTAAGATGCCATTGACACAAATTGTGGCCGCCGATTTTTCGCCAGATGGAAGCGAAATTCTTATGAAGAACTACAATCACATTTACTATTGGAAAAATACTGCAGACAAGACTATTCCGGAATTACTTCAGGAAATGCCCAAAGAGATACCTTATGAAATTGAACCACAGGGAGAGTCTATTGCCTGGGACCGAAATAGTAATGGATTTTATACGGTCAGCGAAAAAAACAAAGGAGTAAAGTCATTTCTCTATTTCTACGAACGGAAATAGTGAAGACTTGTATGGTATTATATTTTCTTGTTTCTCCACTTTCCCGATCGGATGTAGAAGAAGGCCATGCTGAACATTGATATCCAATAAACCCATTCCGATATCCACCCCCAGGTGATTGGCAGATTCCAGCGTTCTAATACAAGGTATACATAGATACTATATATAATAATTGTGATTAATTCGATTATCAGATTAATCATTGTGTTTCCGGTACCCGTTACAGCATTTAACCATACCGTTGAAAATGACATCATTAACAAAGCGACCGAGACAATCCGAACAACCGGTATCGCGTCCTTGATGAATTCATCACCTTGTCCATAGAAAGATAAAAACCACTCCGGCCAAATATTCAATAGCGTGAAGACTAAGAAGGATAAGGAAAAGCTAATCTTTACAATTCGATAGATTAAAGACATAACTTCATCCTGACGACCCTGACCGATTATGTTGCTTACCATGCTATTGGTTGTGGATGCAAATGCCCAGGAAAAAATCCCGAATAGACCGAAAAGGTTTCTCATAGTGTTGGAGATTGCCAGTGCTCTCGAACCATGATGTTCGATCAGAATATAAAAATATTCCCAGCTTACAATGCTGATAGAGTATTGTAGGATGAGTGGCGATGACTGTATGAGGATTAGTTTAGGTACAGAGGAATCAAAAGTAATTTTTTCAAAAAATCCGAATGACTCCGGAATCGCTTTGAATTTGATAACCAGATAGATCACAAGAAGTCCTGTACCTTCTGCAATGATAGAAGCATATGCTGCCCCATTAAACCCAAGTTGAGGTATTCCGAAATGCCCGTAGATTAAGCCATAATCAAGGAAGATATTGGTAAGAGCTTCTGCTAAAGTGCCCCAGACCAGAAATTTCGTTTGATTAGTACCCACCAGCAATGCATTCCGCATTACATACAAGTATAGGAGCGGCAAACCCCAGATCCGAATCAGAAGAAAATCAATGCACTGTTTTGCAATCACATTATCGTGTATGGTCGATCGCAAGAGGGCAGGAGCAAAAAGATATGTAAGGACTATTCCGATACTTGCCAGACCCAGTGCTACCCACACCCCATGGTAGAAAAGAACGCCAATTTCTTTAGGTAAATTTTGACCTGCTCTCCGTGCGATGAGAGCCTGAAGACCGTTATTTAATCCGTTGCCAACTACCGCGAAGATGAGGTAGTAAACACCCGTAATACCAGCACTGGCCAGTTCACTTTCGCCCAGCCTGCCAAGGAAAATATTGTTGGTGATGAAATTTATCTGAGGGACAAGCATTGCCAGGGAAATGGGCAGAGCCATCCCAAGAATTTGCCGGTAACTGGTTTGGAGTTTTAAATCCTTCATGGAGTGACTGCAAAACTATCGTTCGCACTCATACGATAATCATGCTCACAAGGGTTTTATTTGATAAAAAAACCCCAGTTCATTCTCAGAACTGAGGCTCGGTTTAGGTTAAAATATGCTTTTGTTAAAGAGATAAGAGTTTTATAAGAGGTCTTCCATTTTTTTAGCATCTCCATTTATTCAGGCGCCAAATTATAACAATTCAAACGATTGCAAAACAAAATTTCGAAGATTTCTACACGGAAAACGTACATTTAAGAATGGAGCTCCCCTCGGACTAAATACTATCACTGTCGCGGCGGCATCCGATTCAAACAAGAAGATTATGCTACCGGGAGTACTAATAAAAGCATAGATTTTGAATGGCTACACGAAGCCCGTGACCAGGTCACAAAAGGGTTTATTTCTATATATCCAGATGTCTTATAATTTATGTCAAAGAATATTACGATAGCAGGTGAAAGTATTCTAATTTTCAACCCTTACATGTTTATGCTCAATAAATTCACAGAGGTAAATAGTGAAGTAGTTCAGTGCTTTTCGCTGCTGTTGGCATAGACACTTAAAAATCAAAAAAAGATGAAAAATTTGAAGGTAGCCATAATTGGCGGTGGAAACTTAGGGATTGCAATTGCCGAGGGATTGTTAAAAAGCAAGTTTATGCTTCCCAAGGATATTATCGTTACACGCAGAAACGTGGATGCGCTTCATTCACTAAAGGCACTAGGCGTTGAAACCACTAGTGATAATAAAGCAGCGATTCAAAAGAGTAATGTGATTATTGTTGCTTTAAAACCTTACAACGTTAAAGAGGTGCTTGAAGGTCTGAAAGAAAACTTCCAGGCATCACAGCATATCATCATAAGTGTCGTAACCGGAGTGCTTTTAAAAGATCTGGCGTCGATTATCAATAACGACGTTCCAATATTCCGGGCGATGCCCAATACAGCCATCGCTATCCAGGAGTCCGTTACATGTCTTTGTCATCAAGGCGCCACAACGGAACAGGTAAACTACGTAAACGAATTGTTCCGCCAGTTGGGTTTATCCATCAATATAGATGAAAAATTGATGGACGCAGCTACCGTCCTTGGTGCTTGTGGCATTGCCTATGCGCTTCGGTTTATCAGGGCATCGACGCAGGGAGGGATAGAGATTGGATTCGATGCAAAAACGGCGAACCTTATTGCGGCTCAAACAGTAAAAGGTGCTGCAGAACTCTTACTTAAACTCAACCGGCACCCTGAAGAAGAGATTGATAAAGTCACTACCCCAAAAGGCTGTACCATCGCAGGGCTGAATGAAATGGAACATCAAGGCTTTAGTTCTTCGCTTATTAAAGGAATCTGTACTTCATACGAGAAGATTGGAAAATAGACTTTGCCACGGAAATAGCAGCAATCAATATTTGGATTAGCTTCGGTTTGTTAGTTCCCTTTTCTGTAATTTCATAGCTTCATGGGAAACGTATGGATGGAATAGAGAAATCATCGCCGCTAGCGGAAGGAATGATCGAGGCGGAAAATACCAGTGAAGGGACTAAAATTGAAGACGAACACTTTTGTCTGAATTGTAATACGAAACTCACTGATGTTTATTGCGCGCATTGTGGACAGAAGAATATCCCTAAGCGGCAAACGCTAGGTGAACTGCTGATTAATTTCATTTCCTCCTTTTGGAGTTATGAATCAAAATTTTTTAAATCGGTCAGATACCTGATTTTTAGTCCTGGGTTTTTAGCGATTGAGTATACAGAAGGTAGGCGCGAAAGGTACTTTCATCCAGCAAGAATGTATGTATTTATCAGTTTCGTTTATTTTTTGTTGTTTTCAGCTTTGCCATCGAAAAATGAAGTTAACATAGAAACAGCATCACCAGATAATGTTTCATACGACAATTTTGAAACTGCCTTCGAACTAGATTCGGTAGAGTACAAGACTTTCGCACAGTATGATTCCGTTCAACTAACGCTTCCTCACGGTGAGCGTGATGGGTCTTTCATTAGATTTGTCAAAAAACGTGGCATCGAATTGAACAACAAGTACAGTGGCAATGGAGACGGGTTCCGCCAGGCATTCAGTGAATTTTTTGTCGCGAGCTTTCCAAAAATATTTTTTATTCTGCTTCCTGCTTTTGCAGTCATTCTTAAGTTACTTTATGTCAGACGCGATTTTTTTTACTCCGAGCATCTTGTCTTTTCAATCAGCTATTATAATTTCTTTTTCCTCGTGGGTTCTTTTTTCATGATTTTTGATAGTGTATCGTGGTTGAGTTGGTTGTCAACGGTTATAGGGTTTTGGATTGCAGCGTATCTGTTGATTGCGATGAAAAGGATGTACAGACAAA
>JBGTEP010000129.1:0-3111 GCA_041747735.1 Chryseolinea sp. | reverse complement strand
AGCCAAGATCGCTGCGCTGCAAGACGGATGATTTACGATTTACGATTGTTCAGTTTATAAGTTTATGAGTTTAATCTTTTTTTGTAAGATAATTATCTAAACAACTAAACAACTAAACACCTAAACTCCTCAACTAATTATTTTGATTCGGCAAGTTCGGATAAGAATACGTTCATTCACTACGAGATTTTCTTTAAAAAAGATTCATAAGAAACTCTCTTTCCACTTTCTAATTCAGTAATTCCTTTCTTTATTTCTGTTTGTTCAGATACACTTAATTCGTTCCAAAAGTCAGATTTTTCTTTTTTTACAAAATCAGCGACACGTTGGATAAATTCGGAATTTTCATTTTCCAATATGGTTTTAAGTAATTCCAATTTTGTAGTTTGAATATCCATTTTTATAATCTTTTAAACAAATTTACGAAAAAATCGTTCATTTTACCTGATTTGGGTTTGAAGCCCGTTCAGAGGTTCGTCGGTTTTCTGTTGTGGGTTTTCTGTTGTTGGTTGTCGGTAATATGTTGTGGCATATTTTCCGCCACCCTTTAGGGCCGGGGGAAAGCGGAACGACTTCTTGAGTATTCCCCGGAGTTTACGGTGAGGGAGGGATTGAAGTTGACGTGGGAGTGGTTTAGGTAGGTTTTTAGTTGTGTGTTATCTGTTGTCAGTTGTCTGTTCTTTTTAGTCAAGTCATGTTATCGATTGATGCGGTAGACCTGAAACTTTAACCGTCATTGCGAGGATGCAGGACGCGGCAATCTTATGATGAATGATGAACGATTAACGATTGTAATGTCGGTTGTCATTTGTGGGATTTGGGTTGCGGACGCACGACTTTAATCGTCATTGCGATCCCGACACTTCGGGGGCGGCAAATGCAAAGCATTCACGAATACAAAAATTTAAAATAAAAAAGCATGAGTAATCTCATGAATGAACCGCCAATTATTTTAAAAAGATTGCTTCGTCGCATCATGATTTAGGATAACTTTCGCATTATCGCTTTGCTCCTCGCAATGACGATTGAAAGAGAATGACAAAAAAAAAGCGGATCCTAGGACCCGCTTTCCAATTCAAAGATTTTGAATTATAGCACTTCTACAAGTTGTAAGGCATTGAATGCGCCATTTTTTAATGGGTATTGAATACTGTTGACTTGTTGAAAGAAGGCTACTTTTAAGAAATACAATTCATTTCCGGTACCAGTTGCTGGGCTTGTGGGTGTTAAATTCACCGTTGCCACCGTGGCATCTATAGCCATGTTAAAGGCTGGGCTTGTTTTTAAATCCTTGACTTCAGTGCTGAAGTCCAGATTTAGAAAGCCCGCTGTCAAGGATAGATGTGTTGCACCTTCCGGTTTGAATACGTGCAGCATTGGACTGAAGTCTAAAATTTCAATCTCGCCCGTTGCCGTGTCCAAGGTGAAATCGGTCAACAACACATTTGCAATGTTTGCATTATCGTTGAATTCAAAGCCTTTTAGAGCCTGTTTTCCCAACGCTGATGTAAGTCCGATGTGGACCTTGCGTTCGCCGCGTAGGGAGGTGGCATCGGCATTCTTGATCTGGCTCATCACCTGGGTCAGCCGTGAGGTTACCAAGCCGTCCTTGGCATCCAACAGTAGCGGGAGTATTGCTCTTCTCAACTGTTTGCCACTATTGGCCGAATGACCAAATTCAACTCCGTTTTCACGGGTTCTTGCAAAAGCAGGATCATTTTTAATCCTTTTTGCACTCACGCCCCCTTTGGTGCGCACTAAATACCCATCTGTGCCCTTGTAGAAGGTAAGATCGTCTAGGGTTCCTTCGATCTTGATTAAGCTTTTTAATTTAGCCATTTTTTAGCATGTATTAAAAAATTAATATTGAAAATTGTTTACCAGCTAGGCTCCTTATAGACTTGGGGCAACTTTTATACAACGGCGCCTTTGTTATTTTGCTGTCAAGTTTATGAGCTTCTGATGGGACGATATTACAAAATGTGGATTGTCCCGTTTGTCAACATTTCCGTTACGGGTACTTTATGGTTGTTCTTTTCTGAACCGTGCTTCTTTTTTTGATTTCTTTGGATGCTATTTAGTGCCTTCTATTCTATTTATCCAATTTCCATTCTGGCTCTATATAGTCCTCCTACACTATCCATACACCATCCATACACTATCTGTAAGGCAGCAATGGTTCATTAAAATTATAGGATATGGTTTAGGTTAAAGGAACGATTCGTATTTTAGGGTCGAGTCTTTTGCCTCCAGGATTTTCTTAAAGTCCTTCAAGCTCTTTATTCCTGACTTCTCTATTGCTGAACGAGTTGTCTCACTTTTCCGATGTAGTTATACAAGCTCATCAATGTCTATTTCAAGTCTTTTTAATAAAATAATTTTGTATATATACGATAAATCTTACTAGTAAGTACACGTTATCGAAATAAGAACACATTATAACTATCATTTGGTTTATTTGCCTAATTTTCTGAAAATAAATTAATTAATCCATAAAGCCCCAAAAAGATGAAAAAAGCAAAATTATTTTTAACCACGACCGACATTGCTGATTTAACAGGATATAGCATGCGTAATGCCCGGAACATTATGAAATGGGTCAAAATCGAAAGGAATCTACCCAATAAACAAGTGATTAGTATCTATGCTTTCTGCAGCAGTTTCGATTTTCCTGTTGAAGTTATCTATGAGTACATCAATACTCCTAATTTCAAATTGCAACCCATTAACGAACAAGCTGTTCGTGATGAACAAGATCAAAAAAGAATGCAGGCGATTTCGAAATTGGATTTAACAGTCTTAGAGCCATTAATTCATAAAAGTACCGGAAAGAATCAGACTAATTAAACCGTATGAACAAACTTTTATAGTTTTAGTTCATTAGTTATTAAAATATTGGTTGAATCTTTATCTTTTCATATGCAATTGGTATATTAGCCCCATCAAAAAATAGGCTATTTTGAGTACATCGCAAGACGACCAATGGTTGTATACCATTTCTTCCAAAAATAAACTGATTGACTTTAATTTTAAGGAGATTTGGCGCTATCGCGATTTGTTGGTGTTGTTTGTGAAACGGGACATTACCACGGTTTATAAGCAAACTATTTT
>JBGTEP010000128.1:0-18388 GCA_041747735.1 Chryseolinea sp. | reverse complement strand
TTCATGATAGTGTTTTGGTTTAGGTTAGTTTTTTCAGAAAGTATACTTCGAATTAAGTTTTCTACTTTAACTTTCCAATCATTCATATTTCGTCACCGTTTGCACTGGTGATGAACGAAAATCATAAATTCAATTCTGATTTTTCTTACCACGACGCAGCATACACGTTGACTGTCAATAAAACACAAGTAGCCATACAGACATTCATGGAATACATTCAACTTTGATAAAAGTTGAAATTGGTACCATTCGAAAACTTGAATAAAAAAATCACATTTTCAAACGATAACTGTTGGAGGTTCCTTTGTAAAACAGGAAATACGCATCCATGGAAATCAAAGGCTTTTAAAATTATCGGTTAATCCTGATCTGATTATTTGTTGACTTACTGGATTATTTAAAAGAATCTCTTAATAAAAATGTTCTTAGTTTTTAACAATATATCTGGTGCAATCGAATGAATGAAGATGGTTCAGAAACTGATGGAATTAGAAAACTCACGACTACTATAATTCCATTTCTGCTTAGTATCAAGGGTGCGATTTTCAAAAAACATTTTAAACTCACAATTTTATAGTGGCGCGGTTCGACTTACATGGGTCGCTCTCAACGTTGCAATTCCCATCAGAAGAAATTCTGCAACAGTAACCTCGAAAAGTTAATTTGATCCTCTTCATGTTTTTTTTCTGTTGATGCGCGGCACCTGGTATTTTGGGATCAATGCATGAAGCATTTTTACACTAAACCCGACTTAGTCAGTGGTACTTTCATCGGCTTACATATTGTTTCATCGCCTCTTTCAAATCGACTGGAATCTCCATCGGAAGTAATGGAGGGACATTAGCGCCACCGGTATTTCCAACTGGAATCTTGCCGACAAAAGATTTGATACCTCCGATCAGCAACCTCGGAATTTGACCAATGATTTCTCGCCAATTCTTGATTTTAAAACCAAACTTCAGCATAATCCAATGTACTTCAGTATGCTCAACAGCCCAGGGTTGCCCTAAAATATGGGCTCTTTCCAATTGCCGCCAAGCCAGTTCCAGTTTATTCTCATTGAGATATACATTATATAACGCCAGCTCTTTCGAGTATTTAACGTGTAATCCAGCGGGCATCTTCCAATACACTTTCATATTTGCTTCATCAAAATAGGTACACAGGCTAAGATACAAATCAGCCCATGTAAATTGAATTTTTATACCAAACTGTTATCGCAAGCATCTCTTACCAATTGTTTTTCAGAGGCAGTAAGCAACAATTACGACAATGTAGTTGGCTTGATGTTTTGCCTAACAGATTGTTTCTAAATCCTTACTCATCGTTCAAAGATTAAACTTTAATCCGCCATTGATTACAAAACCATCAACCGGGGCATAGATATCCCTGAATACCGGACTTGATATCACGCCAGTGTAAATTGTATCGAACCGAGTCTGACGGGTATCTAAAAAATTCTCAAAGTTTATGAACAAAGAAAACTTCTCCCAAAGTTTTTCAACCATCAAACCACATATCCAGTATTCCTTACCATACGTATCATCAGTAAGTTTCTGCGCACTGAAATAATAGGCTTCCAATCCTACTTTCCACTTCTCTTCTACTTCGTACATCAATACGTTATTCAAGCGATGCTTTGCTGTGAGCGGGTTCTGAACAGACGTTCCATTGTTATGAATTTTCGTGTCCGTAAAAGTATAGCCAATGAACAACTTGAGATCACCAAACTGAAATTTCACGTTTGTCTCGGTACCCTTAGTGTCAATATAACCTTTTAGATTTACGAACTCATTATACCCATCTCCTACCGCAGAAAGAAACAGAGGATTATCAAGGTAGGTATAGAAGAACAAATGATTGATACTAAAGCCAACTTCTCCAAGTTCTGTCCGATAGTTTAAATCCCAATTCGCACCATAGCTCTTTTCCAATTCATTTCGCTCAGGTGAAATTGGCAAGACGTTTTGGTACTGCATACGTTCACTTTCCTCTGTAAAGATCGTGGGAGGTTTATAACCGAATCCTCCGCCAATCCGCGAACTAAATGCCGGACTTGCCTTATAAAGTATTGATAACCGTGGGAGTAACGCAAAACCGTAGTCGATGACATAATCGCCACGTACACCTGACTCAAGGCTAACCTTTTCTGTAATCGAAACTGTATTTTGGATGAAAGCTCCCATAGTTACATGTGAATAGTTCCGTAGGGGCAACACAGTGGTTTGGATCTCTGAAAATTTATCAGTCCAAAAATTTAATCCGGTAATCCATTCCACCTTTTCACCGTGGGAACTATAGTTCAATTCAGTAAACGTGCTATATTGAATTCCATCAAATTTATATCCAGGTACTTCTATCGTCCTGTTGAAATGATTAACACTGTTTTTAAAATTTAATGAGGAGCTTTCACCCAGATTTCTGGTTAAGGAAAGTTGTGTCGAGACACGTTGAGATTCATTATTCTCAAAGTATTGATGAGTGGCGTCACCATCACCTTCAATATATTTGATATCACCACCGATTCGATCTTCGGTAGTGAAATTCAAGCCAATATTAAATACCGTTTTGTCACCAAAATCGACGAAAAGTCTAGGATTGATTGTGTATCGTTCAACCTTAGGTATTGCAGTTAAGCCAATATCAGCGGGATCATAAGGTTCATTTGAGTTTCCGGATCCGAAAATTGTAAAGCCAATCTTGCCAAACTTTTGTCCATAGAATCCGCTCAGGTCAAGACCCTTTGCACTAGTTCCATTTATTAAAAATCTAAGGTCGCGTTCTTCTGTAGGTGTTCGGCTGATAAGGTTTACCATACCAGCAATCGCTCCACCTCCAAACAACGTTGACGACGATCCTTTAATAACTTCAACTTGTTTGAGATCGAGCGGTGGTATTTGAAGTAAGCCTAGGCCGCCAGAAAAACCCGCATACAATGGGAAGCCGTCTTTGAGAATCTGTGTATATCTGCCATCAAGACCCTGGATACGAATTGATGCGTTCGCTGACGTCGCGGAGGTTTGTTGAGTTTGAATACCGGTGCTTTCGTTTAGCAACATCCGAATGTCTCCGGGTTTCATATTGGCCTTTTCATCAAGTTCTTCTCCTGCAATCAGCTCAACTCGTGTAGGAATATCAGCGATAGTCCGACTGCTTCTGGTTGAGGATATTACAATCACTTCCAGTTCTTCTTCCTCGCCGTCCAATCTAATTTCAAGTGGCTGGACAGTGTCATTGGGAAATAGTATTTTTTTTGTCTGTGTTTGGTAACCTACAAAGGAGAACACTACAGCATGAGTACCGTTCGGAATATTTTCCAGCTTAGCTGTTCCACCCTCGTCAGAACTCGTACCGATAGACGTGTCTTGTATTGTTACATTTGCCCCAGGCAGCGGGTCTCCGGACATTGAGTCCTTTATTAAAAATCTGAACGTATTTTGAGCAACCGTCTGAAGTTGTAACAATAGAAAAGCTATAATTAATGCTGATCGCATGAAAATAGACATTAAAGTAAAAAATAGAATTTCATCGCATACGCAAAATAAAAAAAGACCATCAACTTTTTCCCGGCGGCAGCCAGATGGAACAATTAATGGTTTTAGTCAACGGCGCTTCAAAGTATAAGGACGATACATTACGATTTGTTAAAGGATCCACTATTTCCAGGGTATTGGTGTAGCAAATCAAATGTGTAGGACAACATTCATCAATACAAAACGGCTTGCAAGCTCGTTAGCCTCCGAGTCATCCTGTTCATGGTCATTTGAATTATTGACAAATGACTCACCACGATCATCACAATACTCCTGAACGCAGGGGTAACAGCTGAGTCCGAATAGTAAAGCCGATAATATGTATACCCTGAATTTCAACTGGGCGAAGTTAAGATAAAAATTGGTGCAATCCGGTTGCAACACCTTACAGCTCTGGCAAAATTTTGAACTTTTAAGGGAATGAATTTAAAGAGACAAAATCATAGAGCAATGCCGAAGTGTTGGGATACTGGATCCAGGGTTAAGGCTTTGTATCGAACAATAGGCTGACCGTTGAACCCAACGACATTTCACAGCGCAGTGTTGAAGAGTTTGATGAAAAATCTCTTGGTTTCAATAACGACTCTTTTGCATCGAATCATGCAATAAAGTTTGCAAGCTGCTTTCTTGATGCACCCAATGCGAATAACAAACGAACCATCAAATCAATGGAAACTGAGGGATCCCCAGATTCCATTTTTGTGACCCTTGACTGACTCGATTTGATTCTTCGGGTAAATTCGGTTTGGGTGAATCGCTTAGCCCTCCTGTAATTCTGTACTTTCTTACCTAAAGCAAGTTTAAGTTCAATGTAAGCGACTTCCTCCGTTGAAAGTTTTAAGAATTCCTGAGCAATACCAATTTTAAATCCTTTTGACTCAAGATATTTGCGTTTTGCACTGTTCATACCATCCTGTTATCAGTTAAGCATTTTCTATGCCTGATAGGCGGAGGCGAATAAACCCCAAACAAGTAATTGCATTCTTACTAATCTAAAGATAAAATTGTATTTTACCTGGGCAATTTACAAAAACGTGAATAACATGCGCCAACCATACCAACTAACCTTCATTCTTCTAATTGGGGTGACTCTATTGAATTCTCCTTCCGCCGCACAGTCATCAGGGGGCATCAAGCTTTTCCGATTCGGAGACATCAGCAACGAGAGACCCGGAGTGCTGACAGCAGGTGACCACCTTGATGTATCTGCCTTTGGAGAGGATTACGATGAGAATTTTTTCGCCACGAACGGAATTGCACGTTTAGAGAGTTGGATTAAAGCCAACAAATCTCGCTGTCCTAAAATTGCAGACCGATCAAGAATCGCGCCTTGTGTGAAGCGTCCGTCAAAAATTGTGGCAATAGGACTTAACTACCGTAAACATGTTCTGGAGTCCGGGGCTAAAGTTCCGGAAGAGCCTGTAATTTTTATGAAATCTTCTACAGCGATAGTTGGTCCGAATGACAATGTTATCATACCGAAAAATTCCCTGAAGACTGACTACGAAGTAGAACTGGCAATAATTGTTGGAAAGCGTGCATCACATGTGCCGGAAGACAGCGCGATGAACTACATAGCCGGATTTACGATCATCAACGATTATAGCGAAAGAGAATGGCAGCTTGAACGGCCCGGCGGACAGTGGGATAAGGGAAAGAGTGCAGATACTTTTGCACCACTTGGCCCCTACCTTGTTCCGACCGCTCACGCTGGTGATCCTAACAAACTTTCAATCTGGCTTACATTGAATGGTAAAAAAATGCAAGAAGCGAACACGGATGATATGATCTTTGGTATTGAAAAGATTTTAAGTGACGTCAGCAAATACATGACGTTGCTACCAGGCGACGTAATTGCAACTGGAACCCCTGCTGGTGTTGCCTTGGGTCAAAAGCAACCTCGGTACCTTAAAGCAGGCGATGTCGTAGAATTAGGAATCGATAATTTGGGATCGCAAAAGCAAACATTGATTTCTTCGATGCAGCACTAACCAGCATAAATCACACAAAGGTTATCGACCGTGTTATTTCCGGCCGGCGGCAACTTCTTTGGCTTAGTGCGTGACGTACCAATTAAGGTTAAACCATAGGCGAAAGTTTTGTCTGCTTGTGCTCATTATGACTGATGATTTGGCAGGAAAACTTATTCCATTTGAAATGCCATTAGTCTGGACTCAGACTGGACACAGAGCGAACCAAGACTGTAAGCAAAAGAACCGAATCAACTTGTAATTTCATTTTAAAATACAGTAAAACATACGTGGCGCTGGATTTATGAACCAATCCCTATCAATCCTCCTTTAAAGAGTTCACAGGATTGCTTAACGATACACCTATTGTTCGGATAACTATTGTTAGCACGGATAACAAAAGAATAATCGCAACCGGCCAAATAAAAAGTCCTGCGGTTAGGTCGATCCTGAAAGCATATCGTTCCAACCAGCGTTCAATGAGGAAGTAGGTCATGAAAGTGGAAATTGAAATTGCCAGTAAAACCAACGGGATAAAATCCTTTGACACCAAAGAGACAATTTGTGTGGCACTTGCGCCCAGTACCTTTCTTATCCCGATTTCTTTTGTTCGATTCGCTACGGTAAACGACACTAATCCAAACAGCCCAAGGCTTGAAATCAAAATAGCAAAAAGGGTAAGTATTCCAAAAACCTGTTGAAATTGTACTTCTGCCCTGTACTGCTTATCAAATTCCTGATCAAGGAAGAAATAATCGAATGGGCTAGCAGCGAAGATAGCGAGATAGATGTCCTTGATAACATCAACATTCTTTTGCATGTTACCCTGCCCTACCCGTATGCTAGCCAATTTGTTTTCTCCTTCTCTATGGAAGAAAATCATTGGCAAGTAAGGAGATTTTGGACTTGATTGATGAAAGTTTTTAATCACACCGACAATTGTACGTTCCGATCCCCAGAGATTGATCCGTTGACCAATAGCAACTTGTGCACTTGAGATATTCCATAATCTAAGTGACTCTTCATTGACCATCACCCTTTCCTGGCTGACATAGCCATGACTAAAATTTTCTCCCGCTATCAGATCCATTTTCATAGTGGACAAAAAGTCTGCATCAATGAAGTTTATGTAGAAATTAAATGACTGATCGACGGTAGCTCCAACAAGGGTTACTCCCACGTTAGTGGAAGCCATCTCACTCGTGGGCTGACCTGGAACACTGCCTGAGAGTGAAACGGACTCGAATTGACTATGCGTAAGCACTTTGTCTTTTAGCACCTGATAATTTTCGCCGGACATATTTGGTGCTGAACGAATGACGATGGTTTGTTCTACATCCACACCCAGGTCTTTCTCTTGCATGTGATTCAGTTGGCGCTTGGCAGCTAAAGTTTGGATCAATAAAAAAACGGTGATTACAAACTGAAATGTCACCAGCGCTTTTCTTAGTAACACACCGCTTTTTGAATGGGAGAATTTTCCCTTCAAAACTGCACTGGGTTGAAATTTTGGGAGGATGAAGGCTGGAAAAACACTGGACAGAATAGTTGATATCAGTATGGAAGAAATGATTATAGTATAGAGCATCAAATCGTTCCAGGAAAAAAAATCGGCTGGCAAATCAGCCATGAGTGTGAAACCGGGTAGAAGGATTCCAACGAGTGCCAGGGCGACGAAACCGGATAAAATATTGATGAGGAAGGACTCCATAAAAAACTTCGCCCGAAGTTGATTTAAAGAAGAACCAATAACTTTCCTGATGCCTACTTCCTTTGCTCTGTCCAGCGACGTGGCCGTCGATAGGTTGATGTAATTCACTACAGCGATCACAATCACCAATACAGCAACTCCCAATAGGATAAAAACGGAGTCCGCGTCACCATTTTGTTCAAGTTCAAAAGACTTATGTGAATAAAGGTGAATATCCCGAACTGGCTGAGCAATCACCCGCTCATTCAAAATTTTTCCTTCTGCGTGTAAGCGTTCATTGAATAAGTTCAGCCGGGTTGAGAAGTTTTCGTATTGACCGGCGTTCGTCAATAACAAATAAGTATAAGCGTTATTGTTGTCCCAAACATATCCATTCTCTCCAAAGGCAGACTTCAATGACGGGTAGGAAATCAACATATTAAATTTCAGATGAGTATTAGATGGAGGATCAGCAACAAGACCAACGATTTTGAACGGCTTGTCAAACCATGAAATACTGATGGACTCTCCCACTACATCAGTCGTCTTAAAATACTTTAGTGCCAGCGACTTTGTCAGAAGTACCTCATAAGGATTACTCAAGGCGTTTTGACTGTTTCCAGATAAAAGCGAGCAGTTTAAGAGTTGTAAAAAGGAAGGGTCTACAGCAAAGGCTTTTTGTTCTCTGAAGAATTCATTTCCAGCTTTAACGGTAGCATTGTTGATCGGAGATGCCCTTGCAAACTTTTCTACTTCTGGAAATTCCTCCAATATTCGGGGGGCCATAGGATGATACGTTTCTGCGTCCTGATCGACTACTGTTTCTCCATTCAGGTAGTCCATTGTTATCCGCACAATACGATCTGATAATGGGTTGTCCTTTTCAAAACTTAATTCGAATCTGACGTACAGTGAAATGAGTATCACAATCGCAAGACCGAAAGATAAACCAACAACATTAATGGCCGTGGAAACCTTGTTCCGGGCTAACATCCGAATGGAAATACTTAGATTGTTTCTGAGCATTGAAGTTGGGTTTTACGGATTAAAAAGTCAGCAAAAAAGTTAGGGTTCTAATGAGGCTTTCTCAAATTGTAGTTGCAGGTAAACTGATCCCTTAAAGACTTTATGAGAACTTTAAGTGGAATGAAGTCTTTCCATACGTTTTTAATAAAGGCTAATTTTTTTGTCAGGCAGTGACGGTGCGCGAGGCCAGGAATATTTTTACCGGAGAGCATAAAATAGTTTAGGTTCCGATCAGGTATGCTAAAGTCAAGCCAAAGCCGACATGATTAGCTTTTTCATTATTTTGACGGTATCGTAGACACCACTGTGTTCACTTCCGGCCAGAATTGTGCGTGACCGCACAAATTTAATCTTAAGTCCTTCGTGTAAAAGCTAGGCAAACGCGCGAGAATTTTGTTCCAATGCATTGATTCTTCCCTACAACACTGAAGTGAAATTTGATTTCAAATAGTTTTTCGCTAACGAGTACATAACTAAATTCTTTAACAATCAATTAACAATTACCTTGCATTCGTGTCGATGGTGACGTTACATTGGGCTGGGAATTAATAAAAGACTTCTCACTCAATTTCCAGTTTTATCATAACTCTGATTCAAAATCCCCAGGCACCAACGAGCCAAACACTGACTTTGGATTCGTGGTTGGATTAAATTATCGGTTTTAATGCGATATTGCTATTCATCTATTCAAAACTTATATGATCGGACGCGGAGTTCAGTTCACCACGAGTTCGAAAATTAAATTATACCTTAATCGTCACATTATAAAACCGTAAATAGAACATGAAAAGCAAACTCCTTTTATTTTCAGTCTTCGTGTGGGCTTTGACCTCCTGTACACAAAACAAGCCGGATGAGGTTCTGTTGCAGGCTGGTGTTTCAGCGGCCTCTATCAACCCTCCTATCGGTGCATTTATTGCGGGTGATAAACAAAACCGCATGTTCACAGATGTACACGACAGCCTGTATGCAAAAGCCGTAGTATTTATAAAAGGCAATGAGAAGCTCGCACTGGTCACACTTGACTGTATTGGTTTGCTGTATCCTGATGTACTTCGCATTCGGAAACGAGCTGCTGAGCTATGTGCATTCCCCGAAGAGCGTATCATAATCTCTTCCACACATACGCACTCAGGGCCGGATGTGGTGGGCATTTGGGGAAGTGACTACCAACATTCCGGTGTCGATTCTGCGTATATGTCTTTTCTCATAAACACAGCAGCCGTTCAGATACAAGCTGCATGGGAAGCACGGCAAGACGTGACGGTACTAGCAACTGAAACTACATTTGGCGAACCCTGGGTGCAGAACATTTGTGATGAGGAAATCGATCGCACGGTTTCAATTTTGCAATTACAAAATAAACAAGGAAAAGCAGTAGCCACACTTGCAAATTTTGCCTGTCACCCAACATATATGGATGCGAAGTTTACGGAAGTATCCGCCGACTATATACATGGGTACTATACGGAAATGAAAAAAAGAATCGGTGGCGAGGCGTTGTTTCTTCAGGGCGCCATTGGTGGATGGATCCAACCCGTAGATGGTGAAGGATCATTTGAGAAAGCATTCACCCGAGGCAGTGAACTGGCCGACGTGGTAATGACCGCACTACAGAAAGCAGAACCTCTTAAATCCACAGCCATTTCATTTAATCGAAAGCAAATTAAATTCCCTGTTGGAAATGCAGGTTGGAAACAACTGGCGGAGATTGGAACCATTAAGCGAGATATACAAGACTCTGTTGAAACAGAACTAAGTTGGTTTGCCATTGGCGAAGTTCAGTTTGCCACCCATCCCGGTGAAACAGCACCTTACTACGGCCTTGAAACAAAAAAAATGATGGGTGCAAGTCCTAAGTTTATTCTTGGGTTGGGCAATGATGCATTAGGTTACATCGTAAAGCCATCGTTCTTTGACGACAAAGACATACCTCATGCAGAGTATCTCACCGGTATGTCCTTGGGAAAACAAACAGGACCGCTCATGATGAAACATCTTCAGGAAATTATTGAGGTAAAATAAAACCTACTTGTCACACGCCCGATAAACTTTCAATTGTGAATGCATACGTTCATGACTGAAATTTTCAACTCCCAAGGCATCCCTTTCGAACTTTAGGAAACGGAAAACGTAAGATCTAGTTTGTTGAAGAAATACATTAAAAATGAAACACATTTACAATGACAAATGGCTTAGAATTATAAGTTACCCATGCCTCGGCATATTCATTCGTCACTTTGGTGAAATGGGAACAATGGGCGAGTTGCTCAAGACACCATTGTATTATTTTGATATTTTTTTTGACATGCTGATCGTCGTTTTTTGTTGGGAAGCAAACCGAAAACTTATTCAGTACTTAGACCAGGAGTATTCCTGGGAAACCAGACGCACGTCACGAATTGCTCTGCAACCGCTGATTGCCTTGCCTATGACTTTCGCGATTGTGGTGCCAATGGTTTACTTTTATAACGAAGTATTAACGGATCATGGGAGTTTTAACACGGCTAACCTTCTTGTGATGGATCTGCCGTTGACGCTGGTATTCACGGCGATGATCCACATGATTTACACCGGAATGTACTTTCATCATTATTATACCACAACGATCACAGGGTTGCAAACAAGAATAAGTGAATTGGAATCATCGGTTGCAGGTGTGAAAAATATTGATGAACTATTGGATGAATCACGCTACAGAAAGTTACTTGTGGTAAACTCCGGTACTGCGTCGGTACCCGTTAAGACTGAAAGCATAGCTTACATATACAAACTAAACGAATTAAGCTTCATTCGTACTTTTGACAGCAAAGAGTATACCTCATCGTCTTCACTCGAAAGCCTTGAAGCGTTGCTTGAACCAAAACATTTTTTTCGGATTAACCGACAAATTCTTGCCAATCAAAAATCGATCAAACAGTTTAAGAATGAGGTTGGAGGAAAGCTTCAACTTGAACTAACCCCTACATTTAATCAGGACTGTTCAATCAGTCGAAAAAAATCCCCGGAATTCAAAGCATGGGTCGGACAACATATTTAATAATATGAACTGCGGACGCACTTTCACAATCGAAGGTTAGTTTTTAAGGAGGTCACTAAGAAAATTCTTATCAGAACCGTTACCATTGTTTTTAAAAAGGACAATTGTAGCACCCGTTTCTTCGTAGTATAAAATATTAGCTTCAATTCCTGCTAGTCCACCGTTGTGCCCGTAAGCATTGCCAGCTTCTGTCCGCCAAATTTCCAGGCCTAATCCATACTCGCAGTTTGGATGATCGCAGCTTTTCGACTGAATGGTTTTCATTTCCGCCAATGTGACTGCGGAAATCAAACGATGTTCAAATAAACCTGTAATAAACTTCTGAAGATCGGTGGCTGTGCTGATAAGCCCACCGTCTGCTTCACCATCGCTTTCTGCGCGATCCCAAATCGAAACATCAAATAGTTGTTTATCATTATAAAGATCAGCATAACCACGAGCGATGTTTCTGTCTTCCCGACTTTCAAGATATGTGTCTTTCATATTAAGTGGTCTGAAAATGTAATCGGCCATTATTGCCTGGATATCCTTTCCACCAATTTTTTCAGCAATTTTTCCCAGGAGCCAGTAATTTGTATTGCTATAGGAATAATTAGTGCCCGGCGTAAACTTCAATTTTTTTCGATATACGTGTTTCTTCAATCTTTCGTCGACAGACATGTGTTGCATTTTTATTGGATCGTTGATGATATTGGCCTGGTACTGCAGATCGTCATTGGGAGGATCTACGATTCCGCTAAGATGGCCAAGCAAATGTCGGATCGTAATCTGGTCAGCCTGTGGAATTTTGCCGATGATCTCAGGAAGATGTGTCGCCAAAAAGTCTTCAATAGAAACCTTTTTCTCCTCCACCAACCTCAGTATGACAATGGCTGTAAACATTTTGGTGATGCTTCCCGTTCTGAATTGTGTATTACTGGTCATTAGTGTGTTGTGTTCGAGATTAGAAAAACCCGTTGCACCAACCCATGTCGGTTCGTTGTTTTTTTTGATCGCGAGTATGGCGCCAGGCGATTGCGTCCTATTTTGATAGTCTTGTAATTGACCGATATACAAACTGTTCCGAGGATGTTCTTTATACAACTCGTTCTCACTAAAATCAGGTTCGTGAATAGCAATTTTATTGGAGCAGGCTGCCAGGCAAAAGGCAGCAGTGCAAACTGCCAGGATAGTTTTCATATGTGGAGTTTTAGTTAATTAAAATTTAACCGGGTGCCTAAGTGCAATGCTCTGTGCGGCAAGACAGGCAGGCCGTTGAAGCCAAAAGGCATTTCACCAAACATTTCGTATCGGCTGAACACTGCCATTGTTTTCAATTGGTAGCCTGCGCCAAACCCAAAGGTTGGCACAAAGCGGCCAAACGTTGATGACGATTTCACAAAGGAACTTCCTTCTTTTGCATATCTGGGGAGCGCAGAATTTATCAACAAGTAGCCGACACCAATAGTACCATCTGCAAATGCTTTACCGAATAACGCGCGGTATCCAAACTCAGAACTTAAGTAGAAACTGTTCTGAAAATTTTTGTGGCGATAAAACCCAATGTTTATAGTCTGAAAAACCCGTTGTGAATCACGCTGCCGGTAATACAGTTCCGTGCCAAGTCGGACGCCGAAGTTTGACCCTTTTAGAAGATTCTTAAAATTTGGTAAGCCGATTGATTCAGAAAAAATAGTGATTGTAATTGGGAAGGTTTGTTTTTGCAATTGACTTTCCTGGCCAAAAGCCGAGACAAATACCAGACCCACCAGTAAAGTGAAAATTGTTTTCATAGAGTTGAGTTTCAATGCACGGTTAATCAACGGTTAATAAGCAGCAGGGATTCGGGCAGATTAGCTTAAAAAGCTTTTTCACGGCCCGAATTGCCTCATTTCGCCAGCGAAGGATCAATTGTAGCCATTGTAATTCGTTTGCTTTTACGGCAATCCGGTTTGACTTTACAGCTGCTGGGTTTGGTAGACCGTGATAGTAACGAAGCGCGTGAAATTGGGGGCGTATTACTTACCAGGAAGGATGAACATTCTCAAAAGGATTCTTAGTCTTTCGATATTAAAAGCTTATGAAACAGATCATTTGGCAATCGAATCTTACAGGTTCTCGTCAAAAGATTGTTGAGATTGAGGAAGTCTTCGGTGATAGAAAAGTCTAGTCAAACATGTCCGCTTTTTCTGAGCCTGCCTTTAGGTCACGAATGATCTTTTCATCCAGCGGGGATTGTTTGATGATGTTATACGTCTTCCAAAATTCAGGATCATAATTCTTTATGTGTTCACTCAGGGATTGCTTGTAATTCATCTCGCTGCCGGGCGAAGAGGTCGACCAGAATATCATTGCGTTTTGAAAATCTTGATTCGTATTTCAACGAACAGTATCTAATCAACGAAACATCAAAAACAAATCGATGATTTGTTAAGCAAAAAAATAACATATTTACTGACAGAGTCGAATAAAAATATAGCTCACCTTCCGGTAAGTCTACAAAATTAGAGTTTGCTGTTTTTGATATTTAATTATAATTAGTAGTCGGCGGCCGTCAATGAAACAACTGAAATCAGTTCTCATGGTCGTAAGCAATCCCATGTATAATCATGAAGATGCCATAGCAAACTGTTCCGAGTGCAACCAAAATAAAATATACATATCCGACATCGTCGCCGATAAAATCAAAAGCTTTATCAGTATTGACAACATGTTCGGACTCGCGGGTAAATGCGGCTTTGAGCAGAAAGAAACCTGTTATTCCTACTATGATGCCTCTGGAACAAAATCCGACCCAAGCCAGAATATGAATGATGGCTTTTCCACTTTTTGGGTAATTGTCAATGTCCATTCTTTCCTTGTATCCACGTGTGATACCATATATAAACTGCACAATGGCGGCCAATAGTACAACGGCTCCAATAGCAGCCACAATTATTGTACTCCAGCTCTCAGTTAACATTTGACTTACGAACTCGCGCTCTTCAAGGGGTTCACCACTTTTCTGGATATTCCCTATCCCAAGTATGACTTTGATACCAGCATACACAATAAGCAGATCTGCAAAAGTACTCAATGCGATTCCTGACCTTTTGACCAGTCCTCCGAAATCTTTTCCATAATGATAAGGATCGGTCACAGCTTCAAAAATACGCCAGACCATATAACAAACTGTCCCACCGATGATGATCCATAGCAGGATCTTGCCAACAACAACGTCATTCAAGATAGCAAGCATACTACTCTCATCGGCACCTCCATCACGAACCCTCAATAAAGACAACATCGCAATGGTCCCCACTCCGGTATAGCATAAACCGGTAGAAATGCATCCAAAGATGGGTAAATAGTGCAAGATTGTTGTTTTTCCGTTTGAATTCATAGACGTCTTTCACCGAATTAATGCAAAGAATAATCACTTTAATCGTATGCTCTTTCAGATACATTCAGCTGGCTTTGCAATAAGATAAGTAATTTTTATCCCCTCTTTTTTCTTATTTTTAACCCAATGCTAAGAAAGGAATCGTATATTTTTTCTGTCCTGTTACTAGGATCATGTACAGCATTCAGTCAGACTCGTGTAATTGACTCGTTAGAGCAACGGCTTTCCAGTTCTTCCGGGATCACAAAAGTTGACATACTAAATCAACTTACCTATGAATATATTAATCGGGACAGCATTAAGGTTACCCAATATTTTAATGAAGCTTTATCTCTCGCAGAACAATTAGAATATCAAAAAGGAATAGGAAGAGCATACACCTATAAGGGTGTTTCATTGTATCTGGCTGGGGAATTTTCGGATGGCCGTGTTAATCTTTGGAAAGGATTGAACCTTGCCATAAGGAGTCGCGATCGCGTCAATGAAGGCTATTCCCTCCTGCAATTTGGAAACAGTTTCGTGAATCAGGGGCAAATAGATTCAGCCCTGGTTTTCTACGAAAGGGCTTACGAAATCCTTCAGGATAGTTCTAATGCAATTAATTTATCTAAACTTTATTGCAACATAAGTATCGCCTATGGGTTGAGGTCAGATTTTAGTTTAGAAAAACAGTATTTACTCAAAGCCTTGGAAATCCGTGAAAAGTTGGGCGATAAAACTTTAATCAGCGATGCTTTGATTCTTCTTGCCAGCGTGAATATTAAAGAAGGAAATTTAGACCTGGCCAATAAAAATTTAGATAGGGCTAACGAACTATTGCTGTCAAATCCTGAGGATCAGGAAAACCTCAATGACTGGCGACATCAAAAAGCTCTAATACTTCTTCATAATAATAGATATGAAGAGGCTTTGATTCTTTTTGATTCTGCTATCAGTTACTATTCACGAAAAGCATTACTCAAAAGCTATGTTGCCTTACAATCCGATTTAGGAAAGATATTTAATGATCGCGGGGAGTACGGTATTGCATTGAAATGCTTCGAAGATGGGTTAAAGGTTGCTGAAACGAGGGGCTATGAGCTCGAAATCGCTGACATTAATTTACAGATTGCCTGGGCCTATCTCAATCTTGGCGAACTTGATCAGCTCATGGAGCTGGCAACCCAGACCTTATTATGGGCGGAGAAAAACAACATCCCCAGCCGTATCGCGGATGCGCTGATTCTGAGAGGAATGGCTTTTTGTGAATTGAAAGATTATGAAAACTCGAAAAAGTGCTTTGATAGAGCCTTATCCATTAGAAGTCAATTAAAAGATAATGCAAAAATAAGTCAATCATATGAGAAGCTTGGGTATTTGGAACATAGTCGGGGAAATTACAACGCTTCGATTGATTATTACCACACAAGTCTTCGCTTTGCAGATTCTGCCGCATATCAACTTGGAAAGGTTTGGTCAATTTATGGGCTTGGTCAGGCAAACCGTAAACTTGGACGATTAAAAATAGCGCTGGAGTTTCTCGAACGATCCGAAGCATTGGCTAAAGAAAATAATTCCAGGGAAGCACTTGCCTATATCTACAGAGAAAAGAGGGAGCTCTACAAATCCCAGGAAAATTTCAAACAAGCACTCTATTACTTGGAGCGGTCCTTTGAACTCCGTGATTCACTTAGCCATAGTTCAGTTGGAAACAGATTTGGGAGCCTTCAACGCTATCAAGAGATAAGACAAAAGGAGCAGGAAATAAGATCACTAAGTCAGGAGAAAAGACTTGCCCAGGAAAGACTATTATTGCAAGCAGAAAAATTAGATCAGCAGTATTACCTGATTTTATTGGCTGTAGCCCTGATTATGCTGCTTGGGGCATTGGCGTTTGTTTACGCTCGATTTTATTTTAGACTGAGGCGTCTAAACCTGGCGATAAACCAACAAAAAGAAGAGTTGCAAACCCAATCAAATTACATTAGTCAACTCAACAAAAATCTCGAGGGTCTCGTAGCCGAAAAAACCATCGACCTTCAAAAGACTAACCGGGAGTTGATCAAACAGAACAATGACTTATTACAATTTTCCTATACCGTATCTCATAACTTTCGTGGTCCGGTTGCAAGACTTCTCGGATTGACCAATATGATTCAATATTCAAAAAACCTGGAGGAAATTCATCAGATAGTCGATTACATCAGGCAGGCAAGTAAAGATCTCGACAACACCCTAGGCGACGTGAGCAAAGTCATTGATATTAAAAATGACTTACATCAAAGCAATGAATGGGTTAGTTTACAGGAGGAGTGGTCCAAAAGTAATTCAGCGTTAAAGGAGGTTATGAAGGACAGTTTTAGCATTTCGGCTGACTTTGAAAATGCAGATAAACTATTTACTATAAAAGCATTTATTCAAAGTGTGTTCTATAACCTGCTCAGCAACGCTATTAAGTATCGGTCTGATGAAAGAGACCTTGAAGTCGTAGCTTGCTGTAGGAAAGAAAATGGAAATGTTGTTATTGAAGTAAGTGATAATGGATTGGGTATCGATGTCGATCGATACAAAGATTCGGTGTTCAAACTTTTTAAAAGATTTCATACTCATGTTGAAGGAAGAGGACTTGGATTATACCTTGTGAAGTCCCAGGTCGAGGCTTTGAATGGCACGATAGAAATTTCCTCTGAGTTAGGAAAAGGTACCCACTTTAAAATTACCATTCCGTCGGCACCCGGTTAAAAGCTTTATTTATACTTCAGCAGAATCTATTGAGACAAATCCCTACCTTACTTTGATAGGTGCATGAACGTGACCGTATTCGCACAAGTTAATCCGCATGTGAACATAGATATAAATGGGATCTATCCATAGACCCAATTAGAACACATTCGAAATGGCACATTTGTTGGAAAGATCCAATGCGTTATAACTAACCCACTACCCGACAACGATACCAATCAATAAAAAAAATTATGTGTAAGAAAACAGGTATTACCATTATTATGACTTTAATTATCTGCTGCGCATTCGGACAAGATAAAAAAGACAATTATTCTTTCTTTAAACTGTACGTGACCAATGAAAAAGATCAGGTTTTACTGGTAAAATGGGAAGGGCAATGGGAAATTGTCGGGGACAAATACAATGAGCCAATGTCGATCAGAGAATTTTTGAACAAGATTGCTTTTGATATGGGTATAACTATTAAAGACCCAACATTATGCGCAATCTATACCCAGAAATGGAAAGGAAATAACCCTCCAACAATTATGCACTACTATAAAGCGAAATATTCTGAAGGTGATTTGAAAGTTCCGTCGGAATGTACAGACATAAGGTGGTTTAGCTTTGATGATGCAATCAACACCATTCCGTATCCAATAATGATTTCAACTTTGAAGGAAATCAAAAAGAATCCCGGAAAAGTGATGGGTGCCGCATTTGAAAGATTTAAGGACGAGAACAATTAACGCAGCATAAAACTCTTGAGAATTTTTACGTCATGAATTGAGTTCATCTTGACCGATCTTGACCGACACCTGAAAATATTCCATCAGATACAGACGACGAAACCATTAAATGTAGGCAATCAATCTACCGCAGCTGATCACAGCTAACCAAACCACCATCGAAATAAGGGCAGCGACCTTTGCAGCGCCTGGAGTTTTGTTCTGAGGCCATCTGGAAACTGTACGAAATGTAAACCAGTGAAAGATTCCAGCATTTGCAAACCCAATAAGGATCAGCAACAATTTCAAGCCAAAAACCCCATTGGTGCTAAGCGCC
>JBGTEP010000127.1:0-52298 GCA_041747735.1 Chryseolinea sp. | reverse complement strand
AACTGTTGTCTGTAACAGAAACACCTTGCATCTCGCTTTACATGCCCACGCATCGAAGTCACCCTGAAAATATTCAGGATACGATTCGATACAAAAATCTTGTCAAGCAAGTGAAGGAATCTTTAACAGAGAACTATCCCGCTGCCGATATTCAAACGCTGCTGGAACCTTTTGAAACGCTCGCGAACGATCATGACTTCTGGAATCATACCAGTGATGGACTTGGTATGATGCGTTCTGCTGAGCGTTTCGAAGTAATTCGCTTACAACTGCCGGTAGAGGAACTGGTGATGGTAGCCGATACCTTTCACACCAAACCACTGCGGCATATTTTGCAATCAGACGATCGCTATCAGGTGCTGGCGTTAACCGGGGATGACGTGCATCTTTTTGAAGGTAGTCGTCATTCACTTTTTGAAATCGAACTTCCTGCTGACTTTCCGAAAACAATCAGCGAAGCATTGGGCGAAGAATTAACAGAGAAACATTCTACCGTGGCGTCCTATGGAGGAGTCGGTGGCGATAGTAAAAACATGCATCACGGGCAAGGTGGAAAAATGGATGAAGTGGATAGTGATGCGCAGCGATTCTTTCGCTCCGTAGCTGGAGCGGTTCATGACCACTATTCTAAGCCTGTTGGCTTGCCGCTACTATTGGCTGCTTTGCCCGAGCACCATAATCTTTTTAATCAGGTAAATAAGAATCCGTTCCTGTTACCTGAAGGAATTGAGATCAACCCTCAAGCGGTTTCGATAGAGAAACTGGCAGAACTATCCTGGAGAATAATGCAACCTATTTATTTAAAAAAACTGAACACAATGGTAGAAAAATTCAATCAGGCGAAGTCTCATGGGTTATGCAGCGACACGATGGATGAGGTGATCGAAGCAGCAGAAGCGGGCAGAGTAGATACGCTCTTTATAGAAGCCCATCGCGTTATTGCCAAGCGATTAAGAAATAAAGTTACTGGAACATTTGAGCCCACTGATGTAACCCAACCCGTGTTGGATGATGAGCTAGATGGTGTAGGTGAGCTCGTGAGTAAAATGGGTGGCACGGTAGTCGTCATACCCAAAGACCAAATGCCTGCAGATTCAGGTCTTGCTGCTATATTTCGTTTTTAAATTATAATCATCACTAAAAAATAATTAATATGACCGTTCAATTTAATACAGATAAAAACATAAACGGAGATGAAGAATTTACAGCTCCGTATGTTGCACAGATAGACGCTGAACTAAGTAGATATAGCGATCAGATTACGCGAATTGAAGTTCATCTGAGCGATGAAGACGGGAACAAAAGTGGATTAAATGCTATGCGGTGTATGATCGAAGCGCGTATTGAAGGACGCCAGCCCATTGCTGTTACCAATCAGGCAGATACACATGATCAGGCAATTGGTGGTGCATTGGATAAGTTAACGGCATCATTAGATACGATCATGGGGAAATTAAGCAGTCATTCATAATGACTAGCCCGCGAGTGATTTAGTCGTTACAGTTTCTATCCCAATGGCGATAACGACTTTGTAAATTGCGTAAGCGGTAGTTTAGGATTTCGGGTGATATTGAGATTTATTACTCAATAATTACAGGAAATCAGGTATAGCCTTGTCTGCCATTACAGTAAATTAGCTGTTCATTTAAAAGACGACATCATGCTGCTAAAGCAAGCGGTAAAAAATGCAGGGAATCTCCTCAAGGAGACTTTTTTGAAATTTATTGCCGTTCGTGGCCTCCGGTTAAGTGCGGCAGTGTCTTGTTATATTCTCTTTTCTTTAGTTCCCCTGCTCGTCATCATCATTTCTTTATGCGGGCTTTTTTTTGGCGAGAAGGCGGTGCGAGGTGAGGTTTTCGGGCAGATTAATGAACTCGTTGGCTCACGCGCGGCCACGGAAATTCAGCAAATAATAAAAACTGTGAAGCCATCACAGAATACTTCTGTAGCCAGTGTAATAGGTATTATCTTTTTGGTGATAACGGCATCGAGTGTGTTTGCTGAAGTTAAGGCCTCCATCAATATTATATGGGGCATCAAGTCAAAGCCCAACCGCGGCTTAATGAAATTCATCACTCGCTATCTTATGGCATTTACCGCAATAGGGTTGACCGGACTTTTGCTATTGGTGAGTCTTGTAATCAATTCACTGATGGATGCTCTCAACAATCGTTTAATCCTCTATTTGCCCGGTGTTGATATCAATTTCTATTACATAGTCAACCTTATCATCCTGTTCGTACTCTTGATTATTTTATTCATTGCAGTTTTTAAGATGCTGAATGATGGAAAACCAGCAATGCGGGCTTGTTTGACTGGCGCAATTTTTACAGCTATACTTTTTATGATTGGTAAATTTGCCATTGGCATTTACTTCGACCATCTGGCGGGTTCTTCCATTTATGGTGCTGTCGGCGCGCTTATGGTAATACTTACCTGGATTTATTATTCGTCCATCATCTTCTATATGGGTGTAGCCTTCACCGGTGTGTATGCGCACGCCTACGGGAATGGAATATAACCTGACGAGTACTATCTGCAATGATAGGAGGTGGTGGGCAGGTAGTAAGTGCAACTTTTAATTTTTGTAAAATACAGCATTTGGGGTTTGGTAGTTAAATTTTTGTACTTGGCCTTTCATTGATTATTTTTTATACCTGACTTTCCCGTTTAGCCTACAGCTGCATAAAGCAGTGTTCTTTAAGAAGAACCTTCGGGAATATACCAATCCGGATTTCTACTGTTCCCTTTTCTTGTGAGGTATAAGAATTGAGCAAAGAATGATTTACTTTTCAGCTATTGATTTACCCTCATGTGCCAAGCAGAAGCTCTCACTTCTGCCAACAGTTATGGTTATGCATAGAGCAGACAATTTGGTCATCTAACGGGTAACACTCTACAAATAAAGAATGTCCTCATTAACAAGTGAATGTCTTCATAAAGACTTGCACTTTGAAAAAGTCGTATTTTAAATTAGGGTTTCCCTCCGAAAATTGCCGAGTGTTTGGCACATGCGATAGTCTCACAACCACTGCGACTTCAAAGCTATAGCCAAATTTCCAAAAGCACACACTAGCCAAAAATTGCATAAAATTAGTGATGAATTTTCTCTACAGCATGTGCAACATATTCAGCGTAATGACATCTGTAATTTCAGAAAGTCTCATTCAGCTCATCACTACAATCCCTCGCAATCGCGTTATAACTTTGATGGCATGAATATAGGTCTTTCATAGACGATAGAAGATAGGGATTTGTAATTAACAGCGCTTTGACAAGTAAGACAAATGTGGTGATTGTATCAGGGAGCAGCGGCTTGATAGGCTCTGCATTGATTCTAAAGATGGCATTGATTCTAAAGATGGCATCTCAATACAACATGGTCCGGTTCAGTAGTCCTTAGAACCGGGACTTTTCAGTGAGATATTTCAATAACAGATACTTTAAATTAAAATTATGAAACACAGTGTAAAAAGTATCATCGGCTTCACCATGGGTGCAACAGATGGCGAAATAGGAAAAGTAAAAGAAATTTACTTTGATGATGAAACATGGGTAGTCCGCTATCTGATTGTCGATACAGGCAATTGGCTCTCTGGACGGGTTGTACTCATTCCTACGCAAGCCGTTGTATACGCTGACTGGGACAACAATATTTTCTCAGTTAATCTCACCAAAGAGCAAATTAAGAACAGTCCGGACATAGATACTGACCTTCCAGTTTCGCGACAGGAAGAGATTAAACTTCAAAAATATTATCCCGGGGTTCAGTATTGGGGTGGTGAATATTATGGAGGAGGGAGTGACGTATTAGCCATGTCACCCGGCCCATTGGCAATTGGTCTGCCCAGAACAGAACTTATCGAAGAAGAGACCGAGCAGGAACAGAATGCCGACAAGCACTTGCGCAGCACAAAAAAAGTAACTGGTTATAACATTAAAGCAGCGGATGGAGAAATTGGTGACGTGGAGGATTTTATACTGGACGAGACCAAATGGGAGATTGATTTTCTTTTAATTGATACGGGTAATTGGTTGCCCGGAAAGAAGGTACTGCTCTCGCCCAAGTTGATCAATGAAATTGATTGGGAGAAGTCTACCGTAACCGTTGATACTTCAGTAGAATTTATAAAAAGCAGTCCGGAATATGATCCGTCAAAAATGATACATGTGGTTAATCATGACAGTCTTCACGAACATTATTAGAAGTTACCTTGTATCGGTAGCTGAAGGTATTTTTAATGATAGAATAATACATTCAATAAAAAGGAATTTCTTCCTTCTTGCGAGTTTTCTATTGGTGTGCACTTTCACACTTGCTCAAGAGATAGAAATTCTTTTTGATGTGATGTTCAGGGACGAAAAGGTAGGTGTGCTAAATGCTCAGGAAAAAAAGTCTGAATCGAAATCCTTAAAAGTACTGATTGAATTATACTAATCACCGATAAATTTTAAAAATATGACCATTCAATTTAATACTGATAAAAACATAAGCGGAACCGAAACATTTACTGCTCCCTATGTGGCCCAGATAGAATCGGAACTCAGCAGGTTCAGCAATGACATTACGCGCATCGAGGTTCATCTTTCGGATGAAGACGGAAACAAGGAAGGTCTAAATTCCAAACGATGCTTACTGGAAGCTCGGCTAGAAGGCAGACAACCCATTGCCGTGTCAAGTCAGGCAGATACACATGACCAGGCAATTGGTGGTGCACTGGATAAGTTAACGGCATCCTTAAATACAATCGTGGGTAAGTTGAGCAATCATCCATCCTGATTTAGGTCTTGAAAAGGGTTTAACAATCACCAACAAAAAACAAGAAATTAATTTATCCTTAAAAGATACATCATGATGAATTTCAAAAGTCTAACTCCACGTGAACAGGAATCGCTGCTTAAATTTCCAGCCTACATTTCATTATTGGCTGCCAATACCGATGGAAATTTTGATCACGCAGAAAAACTGTCTGCTGTTGAATTTAATCATGTAAAAACCTATTCGTGCGATCCATCTCTTATTGAATTCTTTCGGGAGGTCGATAAGAATTTCAAAAGTACAATTGACCAACTTAACAAAGCCTTGCCCTTAGGAAAGGTGAATCGTGATGAAGCCATCAAAAAGAAATTGGTGGAGCTGGAGGCAATCACAAACAAGTTAGGCCCGGATTATTCCTTCATTATGCACAAAAGCATGCAGTCGTTTAAAGATCACGTTTCACGCGCGCACCATAATATATTGGTCGATTTTATTTTTCCTATACCCATTAAAGGATTAAGCTATTGAGTGAACCCTAAGTAAATATTGAATTCAGAAATTATGGAGAAATACTATGGAACACCGTCAGAAACTATAAGAGGTTTAAAGAAAGAAGGTTATACACTTGACTTTAATATTAAGGAGCAATGTGTTATTTGTCCCAAATCGAAGACAGCCTTATCTCCTGAAGATTTTGAGATTGACAGGGTGTATCGTTTTGAAGGAGCGACCAATCCGGAGGATCAATCGATACTCTACGCCATTTCTTCAACAAAGGCAGATTTAAAAAGGGTTAGCATTTTCGGGAATTTTACATTGTTGAATGTAAACGGAGCAAAACGGAAAAGGAATATTGGAAAGTTGAAAACATCAAGTTGTTGTGTTGGCCTTTAGCCTACCGCCTTTTTTTGTTGCAGCAAAAGAGGGAATGCAAATGTTCGGTCCACTCGGGTTCAACCGTGCTAAATGCTGGATCCCTATAACAAAAATTAATTGAAAGCTTACAATTTACCAAGTAACAATAGGCAATAAAATATTAAATCAATACTAAAATCACTCACCTTTATGAAAAAGAATAGCAGCGTCAATAGAAATTTTAATTGGTTCCGGTTAGTATCCAGACTTAGTCTGGTTGTTTTGATTTTCAGTTTCGATGCCTGTAAAAACAAGGAAGAAAAGACTTCCGAAGGCGATACTGCAGACCTAGTTGCTGTTCGTGAAAATAATAGTACGGTCAATGCATTTGTAAGCTTTATAGCAAATGACAAAAATAAAATGACCCTTGACCATGCCTATACGAACGAGGCTTTAATGAAACTTACAGATGCTACCGATGCAATGGCTAATGAGATTGGTTATAACGCAAAGGGAGATATTAGTGAGGTAAAAAAGTATGCGCTTAAAATTACGAACGATCAGTTTGAGACAACACACGCTAACGATATCAGGAAATCAACCGATATTATAACTAACGTGCTGCAAAATATGCAACAGGCTAAATACCCCGGACTTGCAACTGATATTACAGCATTGAGAAGCGCATCTGCTTCGATTAACCCGGATGTGCTCACCTTAGACCAGAAAGATGCAGTAAAATCTTTCTTCGGCAAAGCTGCAGACCTTCTGGAAGAGATGAATTAATTGCTGATTAGGATAAATGAATTTGTATAGAACAATACTGGTTATTTAAATAAAAGAATATTATGAAACATCATCTTGATAGTTTGATTGGGTTTACCATTGGTGGTACCGATGGTGAGATTGGGAAAGTAAAGGAGTTTTACTTCGATGATAAGAGCTGGACTATTCGTTATATAATTGTTGAAACAGGAAGCTGGCTTTCAGGACGCAAAGTACTTCTGTCGCCCCAAGCAGTCATAAAGACTGAATGGGAGCAGGAGCTTTTTAGGGTTAATCTAACAATGGAACAAATAAAAAACAGCCCCAATATAGACATTGATAAACCGGTTTCACGTCAGCATGAAAGGGATCTATACGGCTATTACCCCTGGGGAGGTTACTATTGGGGCGGTGGAATGGGAATGGGTATGTCATATCCGATAGCGATGAACCAAGCAATACAAAACGAAAATGATGTATCCGTTGATGATACATCCGATGATGACCCTCATTTACGAAGCACTGATAAGGTAACGGGTTATAACATTAAAGCTATCGATGGAGATATTGGTGATGTGGAGGATTTTATCATTAATGACGCTAACTGGTGTATTGATTTTATGTTAGTAGATACCGGCAATTGGTTTCCTGGTAAAAAGGTGCTGATTGCACCAAATATGATTAAAAAGATTATTTGGGAAACTTCTACAGTTATTGTAAATGCTACTGAAGATAGCATAAAAAACAGCCCTGAATACCAGGCTGGCGAGGAGTTGAACGAAAGTTATGAATCCAACCTTCAAAACTATTATGACAAATCGCGGTAAAGGCAGTTGCCATAAACTAATTATGAAAAATAAGTACGCAATCACGTTGATACTGTGGTTTGTCGTTGTACAACTTGCTGTTAGTAGTAGCATCAATGAGAAAAGTCCGTACACCCAGACGCAGGTAGCGAGCATGTCCGGGAATGGTGCTAACGATACAATAATTATCAATCATGCAAACGAACCAGCAAATTTTATAGCGGCAGCAAAGGCTAGTATGCCAGCAGTAGTGCATATAAAAACTCAGCTTAATAGTTCAGAAGCTTACGGGGCATCCGGTTCAGGCGTCATTATCAGTAAAGATGGGTACATAGCCACCAATAACCATGTGGTTGAAAATGCTGCTGCAATCACCGTTACCTTGCCCGATAAACGTACCTTCAAAGCCACGTTAATTGGTCGTGATCCTAATACTGACTTAGCGCTTATAAAAGTTGATGCAGATAATCTGCCCATTGTTCCAATGGGAAATTCAGATCTGGTACAAGTTGGCGAATGGGTGTTGGCCATCGGCTATCCCCTTTCGTTGAACACAACGGTTACTGCCGGAATTGTTAGCGCGAAAGCCAGAAGTATTGGAATAATTGACCGGCAAGACAGAAACAATTCTGTTGGCCGTGACCAGGTTGCACATAGTACCGCTGTTGAATCATTTATACAAACCGACGCAGCTATTAATCCGGGCAACAGTGGCGGGGCGCTGGTAAATACCAATGGATATCTGATTGGTATTAATTCTGCTATAGCATCGCAAACCGGTAGTTATGCTGGTTATGCATTTGCAATACCTGTAAATCTTGCCGAAAAGATTCTTGATGATTTAAAAGAATACGGAACGGTTAAGCGTGGCGTACTCGGTGTTTCATTTCCTTCACCATCTGCTGAAGACCAGTACATGATTCAACAAGGGCTGAACCCAGCAAATATAAAAGGGGTTTATATAACTGGTGTGCAACCTGAAAGTGCTGCCTCAGCAGCGGGACTGAAAGCAGGCGATATTATTCAAAGCGTCGATGGTATACTATTAAATTCTTCTACAGAATTTTCTGAACGGATAGCAAGACACAAACCAGGTGACTTAATAAAGCTTAGCTATCTGCGAAACAATACTTCAAAAACTGTATCGGTAACTTTAAAGGGTGAAGAGTCCGCAAAGACTCTGGCGAAAACCAATCCGCCACTTCAGGATATTTATAAAAGGCTTGGAGCTACTTTTGCCCCAATTACCACTGAGTTAAAACAACGCTTTGACCTTAATGCCGGTGTGGTAGTAACCAACGTTCGCAGTGGCGGTTTTTTTGAGCAGGTTGGAATTCCCCAAGGAACAATTATTGCGTTCATTAATGGCGAACCTATTAATAATCCTACAGATATTGATGCTGCGCTTCTGTCTTCGCAAAGCGGAATGATACGGATTTTTGCAATTGCCCCGGATGGTTCCAAAGTGATTTTTGATTTTTCGCTTGGTACGTGAAAGGCTTTAATAACCATTCATTATCATTAATGCCGCAATAAAATGTAATGTTGACTAATATCAAAATATGGATTAAGTATCGTCAGAATGAAATTGTAAACAGTATTGCGTTTTATCCCGCCATGATTGTTATCATCTTTCTCACACTTTCTCTATTGAGCATTAAATTTGATTTTTCTGAACAGGGCATTCAAATAAAATCTCATTTGCAATGGCTCAGGTTACGAGATGCTACTACTGCACGGAGCATTATATCTTCTATCACGGCAGGGATTATTACGTTGACCGTATTTAGTTTTTCAATGGTAATGATTGTGCTGAATCAGACTGCATCTCAACTAAGCAATCGGATTTTAGATAAGCTGATAGGCAGTCGTTTCCAGCAAATGGTATTAGGCACATATGTTGGAACCATTATATATGCTTTATTTTTATTAAGTACGATCAGGGACATCGATTCCGGTGTTCAGATTCCTTCGTTGAGCACTTATTTGCTGATCGTACTTACTATTTTTGATATTTTTCTCTTCATCTATTTTTTGCATTACATCACCCAATCTATAAAGTATGAGGTTATCATTTATAGGATATTTAAACAGACGAAATCTTCGATGGAGCGTTCCTGCAAGTTACAGCAATCACCTCCCGAAGCCATATCATTTAAAAGTGGATACCTGATTACTGCTGCTGAATCCGGAATTTATATGGGCTTTGATAAACGTATTTTAATGCGCATTGCTAATGACAATGACTGCATGTTCTCTCTGATGCAATCTTCCGGCACCTTTGTTTTAAAAGGATCGCCTGTTATTAAGGTGAACAAAATATTACCTGCCGAAATAATGAAGGAAACACAAAAACAAATGTATTTACAACCCAATGAGTCCATTAACGAAAATTTCTTTTTTGGCTTCAGGCAATTGATGGAATTAGCTCTTAAGGCGTTGAGTCCAGGGATCAACGATCCGGGTACGGCTATCGAAAGTTTAAGAGCATTGTTCCAGTTGTATGCTTACAGAGTAAATTTTTTTCCGGAAACCACCATTAAGAATAAAGAAGCGCAGGTAAGGGTCATTTTAAAAGAATTGACCTTTGAAAACATTTTTAAAGACACGATTTATCCCATTTGGGATTATGGCAAAGAAGACCGGCTGATTCAAAATGAACTCAATCATTTGCTGGAAGTTTTTCTGACCATTGCTCCCTTTGAGAAAGGTGCTGAAACATTGCTACAAAAAGCGAAACTGCTAGTGAAACATTAAAATCTATTGAAGAAGTAAAAAGGAATGTGGTCTTACACAAGAAAATTTTTTTCACAAAATCAAGGTGACGGAACCTTGTATAAATGAATCAACATGACTGAGCCTATAGAATACAAGTCGGAATCTAGGAAGGACTTAAGACAAAACGATGCTTAGTGAAAGCTCGATTAGAACGCAGAGAACCCATTGCAATTTCAAACCAGGCGGACCACTTGACCAGGCAGTTGGTGGTGCACTGGATAAGTTAACGGCCTCCTTAGATACCATCATGGGTAAGTTGAAAGTTGAGCAATCATTCAAAGTGACGTCATTGTTACACAAATGCTTCTAATCGCAATACCTTCGGCCCGGGCTATTCGCTACAAGTCCGGCCTCGCTCCTGCTAACACACTTCGGGCTTTTCGCTTCTATCCCTATTGCTTTTGCCAGAGCAGCAGCAACACACATTGTGCAGGCCACACATGCCAACGCAAAGCCTGCCCAAGAGTGCCGCTGCCCGAGTACGGTAATGTATGATGAAGATTGAGTTTATTGAAAGCCAACGCAAAAAAACTTTCTAAGAAGATTTCGTAAGCCAGGATCCCTAAGCTATGTTAACATAACGCATGAACATTATATAACTATTGCCGGACGCACAACTCTACATCCTGGTTGTGCTCAAAGGAAACCTTTAATTATGCTCCAACTAACTATGTGGCAGCTCACACGAAAAGAATAGGAATACACAATGCTTTTTGGCGGAGATTGGAAATTTCTCGGCCCCATGGATTGTGAGATAAGGATAAAGCTCTAAAAAGTTGTTGGCGGCCATTTTCTGCTATCGCGATTTGCTTTTTTACCTTAAGTTAAAGACTTGGGGGCAAGGAAACCGTACCTTGAGATCAATATATGGATTATCAATTTTCAAATCAGCACACCTTAGATTGGTATCTTTGAAAAGACCGTGGTTGCCAATGTTACTTACCTCCTTTCCTTTATCTACATTTTACATTCTTTTGACACAAAGTTGAAAAAATAGGAAATAATAACACACATAAAAGATACAATCAATATGAAAACAATTCTCTCGCTGGCGTTATTACTTTTTTCATTCTTCGACTTTATGGCCCAAGACTTACCTGAATTCAATGACAAGCCAGCATACGTTGACAACAGCACAAAACGATTATTAGATTTAGAGAAATCACAATACAACACTATGGCAAAAGCGAAAGGCTTGTACAGTGCCGAAGGTGGTTTTTTCCTTAACGGAGCGTCATCCTGGGTAAAGATTACGAAACAAGCCGAGTTGATGTTTATAGTAAAAGTAACTCCCGGAACGGACCCAACCTCAGTATTTGATCTGGTGCAATTCGAGATACGAAAAAACCAAAGAGTATTCATTACCACAAAGGCTAAAGCCACAAGTACATCTACTTCTTTTGAAAAAATAAACTACCAGGTAAAAAAGATAAAAGAAGGATATTATTATCTGCTTGTCAAAAACATGAACCAAGGTGAGTACTTTTTTGGATCAAATGATTTCATGTTTGCTTTCAGAGTGGAGTAATCAATTTACAAATAAAGAAAAGCAATGTCTGGACATTCCTTCTGTTGAAGTTAATATTGTGTTAACCCCCTATATACTGCACAAAATTTTCATTTGAGTTTAGTAAGTGATCTCCGTGCTGGTCATCCGATAAGCGAAGATATGGATCGGCCCAGGCCTACTTGCGTACCTGAGGTGCATTTTATCTTTTCGCCCAGATTCTGAGAAAGTTCGAACCAGTGCATCATGATGATGTGATTCAAGCGGACATGCAATATGTTGTTGCTTATAGCAGCTTCGTTTGGTTTGTTTTGTCGCAAAAGCGAGCAATCTTTAGGGTTACATTTCGTCTGAAGTTACTTTGCAGGTATGTTCTATTTAATCGGTATAGTTTTAACATTTTTTCTTGTCATTTTGCTAATTACAAAAAGTGGCAAGACAAGGGCAGATCGCATTCTGGTTGTTTGGCTGATTTTTATCGGACTGCACCTGTCCTTTTATTATTTATTTATAACAAAAACAGCCTATTCATTTCCATATCACTATCTATTGGGGCTACATTTTCCTTTCCCCTTAGTCCACGGGCCGCTTTTGTTTCTATATACAAGCACCATCACCAATCAAATGTGGGCAACGAGATATAGGATGCTGCATACCATCCCCTTTTTCTTTATCTATGTATTATTTTCTCCATATATTCTACTACCGGTAGAAGAAAAAATTTTAATCTTTAAAAATAATGGACAGGGATTAGAAACCTCGTCTCTGGTGTTGATTATACTAATTATGATTTCCGGGGTAGTTTATGTGGCCCTTTCGCTCTGGCTTTTAAAAAAGTATAGAAGAACATTGCAAGAACAATTTTCAGCAGTAGAGAGGATAAACCTGGCCTGGCTTCGCTATTTGATTTATGCCATTGGTTTTACCTGGGTATTTGTTCTAATCGGAAATGACCAGTTAATTTTTGGTTGTACCGTTGTGTTTGTTTTTTTTCTCGGCTACTTCGGCATCAAGCAGGTAGGAATATTTATACAGCAAAACCCTGAAGAAATAGGTCTTGAAGCAATTGTGCCACAAAAAAATAGTGTGTTATCAGAGCCCGCTCTGATAACACACTCATCTAACCACTCTACTGTCTTTCCGGAGACCCCTCAAAGAGTAAAATATTTAAGTTCCAGTTTGAGTGAGGAAGCTGCGCGTGAAATTCAAAAAAGCTTGACCAAAGCCATTAATGAAGATAGACTTTTTGTCAATCCGGAAATTAATTTGACCGAACTGGCTCATGCGCTCCATGTCCACCCTCACAATCTATCTCAAGTAATCAATACATTTGAAGGCAAGAATTTTTACGATTACATCAATCATAAACGAATAGAAGAATTTAAGCGGATCGTTGCCCTACCGGAGAATCAACGATTTACATTACTTGCGCTTGCGCTGGATTGTGGATTTAACTCAAAGACTTCCTTTAACCGTAACTTCAAAAATGCCACTGGGCTTTCACCGTCTGAGTATCTGAAACAAACGAATATTCTGTTAGAGCAGTAAATGACCAGGTTCTCTTGTCATTTTACATGAAACCATTATGGAAGTTGGTGTCATCAATTAAGCTAGACCAGCAGGTCGATTCTTCTCCACTATTATCAAGCTTCAACATTTCTGGATAGAAATTGACTTATGTCATGAGTGCCTTCTGGTTTTTGGCTGTTGCTGCCATTGATAAGCGAATCTAAGATTTCTTTTAACAGAATTTCGGAAATCTGTTTTGGCACATCAAAAAGCTATTTTTTCAGGTTCCACCGGATAAGTTGGAACGATTTGCCTTCTCCTAAGATCCATCTTTGCATAAAAGTTCCAATACCTGGTATTTATGGGGCTTGCCTTTTTAACTATTGGAACCAAACAATAAATTCAAATGAAAAATATTTTTGTATTCACATTGGTATTCATCCTTACGGACTTAAAAGCACAAACACTGAACGAAGATACCCAATTCAATTATTCCATTGTCCCTTCATTTGGCAGACATAATGCAGAAAGCATTGACCATCGGTATTATCTTTCTATTGGCCTTTTTTCGCAGCGGGTCGGTGGTATTCTAGGTCTCGAGTTAAGCAGTTTTTACAACGAGAACGTGGAATCTATGATTGGACACCAACTCTCAGGCTTAATCAATGTAGCTAAGAAAGGGGCTACCGGTGCCCAGGTGGCCGGGCTTGGAAACTCAGCTGGTTCGCTTATCGGTTCGCAGATTGGTGGACTATACAATATTTCAGGAAAGACAAATGGTGCTCAAGTGGCAGGTATTGTAAGTATTGCCAACGAATTGAAAGGCGTTCAACTAAGTGGAATTTATAACAAAGCAGGAAAAGTAAAAGGAGTACAAATAGGACTCATCAATTTTGCCGATTCGATTGATGGCGGAGCTGCTATTGGTCTTGTCAATATTGTAAATAAGGGAGGGTATAGAGCCATTGAGATTGCTGGCACCGACTATATGAACGTAGGTGTTTCATTTAAGTCTGGAACGAGAAAAATTTATTCAATTGTTTCTATTGGTTACAACTTCACTCCTGAATCTTTGATTGTTAGCGGCTTAGGTATTGGCCGTCTTATTGAGATTAACAACAATGCGTTATTCAGCCCAGAGTTGATTTGGTATTCCTATGCTGATACTGAATTTAAGAATCCCGGAATTGCGCAAGCAACTCATCTACGATTAGGGATTTCGAGAAAGGTCTCTGAAAAAATAATGATAAGTATTGTTCCCAGTATTTATGTATCCATTAAGAAAAGTAATGAAGGCATCTATGGATTTAAAACGAATTCCATCAATCCGTTTAAAACCGAAATCAATGGTGACACCATGGTGGAGTTTGGTTTTGGGCTAGGTGCCGGAGTATCCTTTTTGTCAGGTAAATAGAGTTCATCGGCTGGCAAACAAAATAATTACTAAAACCCAAGATTCTATGTTTAAAAGTTATTTAACTACCGGGATTAGAAATCTCATTCGTCATCGGTTAAATGGTTCTATCAATATCATTGGATTGTCGCTGGCTGTGGGAATTGCCACCACCACGTTTATCATTATCGACAATCAGCTTCATGCCGATTTCTTTCATGAGAATAGGAACAGAATCTATCAGGTAACGAGCCAAGTTGAAGCCGACAAAGGCACCGAAGAGTGGAGTGACTCGCCCTTGATGCTGGGGCCATCTATGCTTCAGCATCAGGATGCCATTGAGTCGTATACCCGCATGGAGTATGGTTATGCTAATGTCCGTTATCGGGATGATGTGTTTAATGAACGACTTTGCTTTGTTGACCCTGCTTTCTTTGATATGTTTAGTTTCCCCATCATTGCAGGCAATGGCCGAGTGCTTAGTGAAAAGAACCAGTTGGTGCTAGAAGTAGAGATTGCCAGAAAATATTTTGGAGACGCAGACCCTATTGGCCAAAGCCTGTCGATTAAGTTTCGCGAACATGACAAACAAGAGTTTATTGTAAGTGCTGTTTTTGAGCGACCTACTGGATCAACACTATATCCAACACTGTTTCTTTCGATGGCCAATTTTCATGATCTGATACCAGACCACGAGAATGACTGGGGCTATCGAATAGATGGTACTTTTATTATGCTTCATCCTGGTCACTCTGTAGATAAGCTAGCTGGCCAAATGAAGGCTTATGTAGACACACAAAATGCCGCCTCGCCACAGTGGGCGATTGATGGATTTCAATTTCATTCGCTCGAGGGACTAGGACTGATAAGCTACAAGATAATAAATCCTGTTTCGGAGGGTAGCCAACTGGAGGGTCTTATTTCGCTAGGTGTCATTGCCAGTTTCTTATTGATCCTCGCAGCGCTCAACTATATGAATGTTTCCATTGCCACCGTGGCCACGCGATTAAAGGAAATTGGGATACGCAAAGTAATTGGAGGGCAGAAGCGTGAAATCATCCATCAATTTCTTACGGAAAACTTTTTGATGTGCTCGCTGGCACTTTTTGTAGGTTGTCTCCTCTCTTATCTTTTTTTCCTTCCCGGATTTAATGTGCTTTTTCCAACGAATATACTCTTCGGGTTTTCGTCTGGGAATGTTATGTTTTTGTTTTTTGTTGGATTGCTCTTGTTTATAGGCTTGCTATCAGGGGCATACCCCGCTTTTTACATTGCTTCTTTTCAACCGATTCAAATTCTCCAAGGCCGAGAAAAGTTTGGGCAAAGAAGTTTGTTCAGTCGGGTGTTGCTGGCACTTCAATTCATTTTCGCATTCATCACAATTGTAGGCTCTTTTGTCTTTATTGATAATAGCATTTATCTAAAAAATAAGGATTGGGGATACCAACATGACAACCTGATGGCCGTACCCGTAGAAGACAAAGGTAAGTACTTAGCCTTGCGCGATCGTCTTTCCGCCAACCCGAGCATAACTAATATGGCCGGTGCAGTCAGTCATATAGGAAAATCAAATGCAAGAATCACTTTTACCTATAACGAGAAAAAAATTGAAGCCATTGATTTTCTGGTTGACTACAATTACCTGGAAACAATGAACATCCGTTTGAAAGATGGGCGATTGTTTGATAGAACTATTCAGTCGGACGAAGTAGAATCAGTTATCATCAATGAAAAATTTGCAAAGGCGTTAGGCTGGGCTAATCCGGTTGGGCAGTACTTTGAACTTGACAGCGTGAAGCGTTTTGTTATTGGAGTGGTTGACGATTTTCATTATGAAGGATTCTATTCTGTTTTGGGCCCCGTAGTATTTCGTGTAACTCCAAAAGATGATTTTAATTTTCTTGCGATTCAGGTAAGTGCCGGCCATTTGAATAAAGTACAAGAGCAAGTCAAGTCAAGCTGGGCAAGTATTGCTCCAGACGATACGTATGAAGGCTTTGTACAAGACGATGTGTTTGCACATTTCAACAGTAATAACAATGCGAACGTTCAGATATTAGTCTTTATCAGCACCATAACAATTGCGTTAGCGAGCCTCGGGCTTTTTGGCCTTGTATCTTTCAATACGACACGAAGAATGAAAGAATATAGTATCCGAAAGGTAATGGGAGCCCATGTTGGGCAGATATTCAAATTAATGAACCAGGATTATGTATTGATCTTAACCACGGCCTTTGTGATAGGTGCACCTGCGGGATTTCTGTTGGTGAATCCCCTCATTCAGTTGGCATATCCCGAACCACAAAGCGTGACCCCGTTGCCATTTATGATTGCGGTAGTTGTAATGGTGTTGGCAGTATTTATTACGGAAGCATCGCAGCTATTCCGCATTATAAAGAAAAATCCAAGCGAAATATTGAGGATAGGCAATTGACAATTTTGGTTTCGACTTTGTCAATTGCCGTCTTTTCGACTGGCAATTCAACATGTTCCTTAGTTTGTAAAGCTGAGTTTGGGCGTGAAGGTTTTGGTCGAAAATTGCGTGGTAAGGTATTGGTTTTTTGGCAATGCCTGCGGCCCGGGCTATCCGCTGCAAGTCCGCCCACGCACTTGCCATCCACACTTCGGGCTTTCCGCTTCTATCCCTATTGCTTTTGCCAGCGCAGCAGCAACACACATTGTCAGGCCACACATGCCAACGCAAAGCCTGCCCAAAGAGTGCCGCTGCCCGAGTACGGTAATGTATGATGAAGACAGCGCAGGCGCGGCATTGTTCGGCACAGCGTTTAACCACGGCTACTAGGGAAAAGTGACTTGAACAGTCGTTTTTTTATGACCGACTCAGTTACGTTTTGTCCTCGTAATCACAATACAGGGTTACTTGTTCAAGCTGGAATATAAATTTCAAACTGTGCGCCTTCATTCAGCGTGCCAGTTGCTGTAATAATGCCGTTGTGATTTTCAATAATTCTTCTGCAAATGGCAAGTCCTATTCCTGTTCCGGGATATTCTTCAACGCTATGAAGCCGCTGGAATACTTCGAAAATTCTTTCTTTATATTGAGGCTCGAATCCGATGCCATTGTCGGTAAAGTGAATATGGCAGTATTTTTTTTGATCTACTAATTTTTCCTTACTTTCTGGTTGACAAGATTCCCTGAGCTCTTTACCTGTAGCAATTTTACTTTTCATAATAATGTGCGGAGCCAAATCTGGTTTTGAAAATTTCAATGAATTGCTGATCAGGTTTTGCACGAGCTGACGAAACTGAAAGGGTATGACTCTGGCCTCACATAAGTCAGCTTCAATAGTTGCTTTTTTTTGCAGTATAACTTCCTCAAACTCCATTTTAACTTCGTTCAGTAGTACGTTGAGGTCTACCGTTTCGATTATGCGTTCGCCGTTCTTGGCGCGGGAATACGTGAGTAAATCTTCGATAAGCGCCTGCATTCGTTTAGCAGTTTGCGTCATTCTCAGAAAGTATCCTTTACCGGTTTCGGATAAATTCTTTTCTTCTTCGAGCAGTATAACCGCTGCAAAGTTTTGAATTTTGCGTAATGGTTCTTGCAAATCGTGACTAGAAATATAGGTGAATGCTAAAAGTTCTTTGTTGGCAATCACTAATTCAGAAGTTCTTTTTTCTTTTTCATCATTCTGAAAAGCTAACTCTTGATTGGCAATGACTAACTCTGCCGCTCTTTTTTCCTTTTCAGAGCTTTCAAATCCAAGTTTTTCGTTGGCAATAATTAATTCCTTCGCTTTTTTCTCTTTTTCATTGCTTTCAAATTCAAGTTTAATATTGGCAATAATCAATTCTTTTGCTTTTTTCTCTTTTTCTATACTTTCTTTTTCTAATTTTTTATTGGCGATTATTAATTCTTGACTTCTTTGTTGCTTTTCATCATTTCCTTTTTGCAATGCTGCGTTTACTTCACTTAATTCAACAGTCCTTTTCTGCACCTGATTCTCTAATTCTGCCTCACGTATTTGTCTGCTTTCTAAATTTTTATTTTTGGCAACAACCTGTTCTGTTACCTCGTGGCCAAAAAGCAAAATGGAATAAATCTCCTTAAACTCATTATACATAGGTTGGTAGCTGAAATTGAAATACCGCAGTTCAGGAGCTAAGCCTTCATCTCTAGCCATTGTTGCTGGAATGTCAATACCTACATAAGTTTCACCTGTGGTGTAAACATGATCCAATAATTTATCAAATCCCTGTCCTTCCAATTCTGGCAGAGCCACCATTATTGGTTTACCTTTTAGATGGCGTTTTCCAAATAAACTTTGGTATTGCTCATTTACCAATTCATGTACATGTTCAGGACCGCTGAATGTACATACAAAACCAGGCGAAGTCATCAGCATATCCTCAAACAAAGCATTTTGAACTTCCATTTTTTTACGTCCAACCACCAAGTCGGTGATTTCATGCGCTAAAACCATAATGCCCGAAATGGTACCATCCACTTCGCGTAGTGGTTCGTATACAAATGTTACGTACGCATTCTCCAATTGTCCATTACGCATTAATGTAACAGGAAGCTCGGTTCCTACAAATCTCTGTCCTGTTGTATACACGCCATTTACGAGTTCTTCAAAGCCTTGACCCTCAAGCTCTGTGAGTACTTCAAAAATAGGCTTGTGTAGTATCTGAGCTTCTGTTCTGCCCCAAAATTCCAGCATTCCCGCGTTGACAGTCTCGACCACATATTTTTCTCCACGTATTACAGCTATAGCGACTGGTGCTTGCATTACCAAAAGCCTGAAACGCTGTTCACTTTCTTCTATTCTTTTTCGGGTGTTTACAGTTTCTGTAACCTCATAGCCAAAACCCAAAATGGAATAGATTTTTCGATTTTCATCAAACAACGGTTGGTAGCTAAAATTGAAGTAGCGCAACTCAGATGTGCCGCCTTCTTCTTTGGGAAATGTGGCTGGAATATCGTTACCAATAAAGGTTTCTCCGGTGTTGTAAATATTATCCAAAAGCGCGTCAAAACCTTGGCCTTCAAATTCAGGTATTGCTTTTAAGAAAGGCTTATCTTTTAATATACGGCTCCCAAATAATTGCTGGTACTGCTCATTTACAAATGAAAACACATGGTTTGGGCCTTCGAGCGTACATATCACATATGGGGCATTCATGAGCATATCTTCATGCATAGTAACCTGCGCTTCAATTTTTTTACGCGCAACCACCAAGTCGGTGATTTCATGGGCTAAAACCATAACGCCTGAGAGGGTACCATCCACTTCGCGTAGTGGTTCGTATACAAATGTTACGTACGCATTTTCCAATTGTCCCTTACGCAATAATGTAACAGGAAGCTCGGTTCCTACAAATTTCTGTCCTGTTCTATACACGCCATTTACGAGTGCTTCAAAGCCTTGATCCTCAAGCTCTGTGAGTACTTCAAAAATAGGCTTGTGTAGTACCTGAGCTTCTGTTCTGCCCCAAAATTCCAGCATTCCCGCGTTGACAGTCTCGACCACAAATTTTTCTCCACGTATCACAGCTATAGCGACTGGTGCTTGTTTAACTAATTGTTTGAAACGTCCTTCGCTTTCTCTGATTTTTAAATTCGATGTTGCCTGTGAGGTTACTTCATTGGCAATAACTGCCACACCTTCTATTTCTCCATTTATATTGCGTTGTGCCTGGTAGACATAACTGTAATACAGTACTTCCAAGTTTCCATTACGAATGAGGCTAACGGGTGCTTCATAAGCATGAAAAGGGATACCTGTTTTATATACATCGGATAAGATTTTATCAAAACCCTGTTCAATTATTTCGGGCATAATTGATAACAGCGATTTTCCAACGATATCTTTTCCCTTGCCCCACGATTCTATAATAGAATCGTTAGCAATTTCTATAATCATATCTTCGCCTTTAAAAATAGCGATCATTGATGGCGAAGAATAAACTATGTTGTGAAAACGAAATTCGCTTGCTTCGACTTTTTTTCGTGCAAGTACCTGTTCCGTTACATCCGTGGATAAAGCCATTACCCCGGAAATAGTCCCGTCATTTTCGCGGTACGGCTGATACACAAAATTGAAATAATGGGTTTCCTTTTCTCCGTTTTCGCGCAGGAAGTAAGCAGGCTGCTCACTGCCGTAATGTGTAGCCCCATTTTCAAAAACATCTAATAACAACGCGATAAAAGGCTGTTCTTTCATTTCTGGTAAAATTTCCAGGAATGGCTTGCCAAGTCCTTCCTCTCCCGCATTCAACATTTTATACACGGGCTCATTGGCCATTTCCAATATCAGTTCTTTTCCTTTATAAATACTTATTGGATAAGGCGATTTCTCCACCAAGCTTCTAAATCGTTGTTCGCTTTCTTTTATTTGTAAATTATATTTTGCCTGTGATGTAACTTCTGTAGCTATAATGCCAATGCCATTTATTTCGCCATTTATATTTTTTTGCGGATAGAGAATAAAGTTATAATACTTGCGGGTTGATACTCCATTTTGCAAAATGCTTACAGGCGTTTCAATTGCATTAAAAGGTATTCCTGTTTTATACACTTGGTTAAAAACTTCTTTGTATCCCTGTTCTGCCAGTTCGGGTAACGCTTCGAAATATTTCTTACCCATTATCTCTTTTCCTTTTCCCCAAATTTCAATAATGGGTTCATTAGCGATAGTGATAACCAAATCTTCTCCTAATAAAATGCCGATTGCTGATGGAGATGTATAAATAAGATTGCTAAAACGCAGTTCGCTTTCTTCTACTTTTTGACGGGCAAGTACTTGTTCAGTTACTTCGCTGGCAACCACAACGATTCCAGTTACGGATTCGTCATCGGCTCTCAACTGTTGAATAATAAAATTGTAAAACCCTTGTGTGCTTATGTTGTTTTTAAGGATATCAAATGCCAATTCATTTCCGTAATAGGTTTTTCCGCTTTCCATTACGTTATCCATAAGACCTTTGAATCCTTGTGTTTCCAGTTCGGGCAATGTGTCAAACAGGGGTTGGCCTACAAAGTCCACACCTTTACTAAGCATTTGCAAACAGTGTTCGTTGGCTATTTCTGCAATGTATTCTTTGCCTTTATAAATTCCGATTGCTACAGGTGCTTGCATTACAACCGACCTAAGCCGAGTTTCACTTTTTTCTGCTTTTTGACGGGTATGCACCAGTTCCGTTACATCGTAGGCAATAGTAATCACCCCTGAAATGGTGTTGTCTGCCTCGTAATGCGGTTGATAAACAATATTAAAATATCGCTCTTCCATTTTATCCTTATGCTGTAACCGCGCAAGAATTTCGTTCGCATACACAGGAATACCGGTGGTGTAGACTTTATCAAGCATGGCAGGGAATGGCTGGTTTTTCATTTCCGGCAGCACCTGCAAGAGTGTTTTGCCTTCTACCATATTCCCTTTTCCCCAAAATTCTTTTGTCAAATCATTGGCGAGGGTTACTGTCATGTCTTTTCCCTTCATAACACAAAAAGCAAATGGCGATTCCATAAGCATGCTGTAATAGCGCTTATTGGTTTCTTCCACCAGCTTCAATGCTTTTTTCTCTGCCTCATGCTGCGCCTCTAATGCTTTTTTTACAGTTACCTGAGCTGTTACTTCGTAAGCAATACCGGTTACTCCCGAAATGGTCTCGTCTGCTTCAAAGTAGGGCTGGTAAACAAAATTGAAATACACCTCTTCTAGTTTTCCATTGCGCAATAAAGGAGCAAGGAGTTCATTTCCTTGGAAGGGAACGCCTGTAGTATATACATCACCGAGCAAACCTGGGAATACGGTATCTTTAAGTTCAGGAAGTAAATCAAATATTGGTTTTCCTTCTACATCCTTGCCTTTCCCCCAAATTTCTTTTATAGTGTCATTCGCAAGGGTAATCACCATGTTGTCACCTTTAAGAACGGCAATTCCAAAAGGTGATTTCATGAGCATCATGTTGTATCGCTTTTCGCTGTCTGCAATCTCCTTCAATGCTTTTTGTTCCACCTCGTGCTGTGCCTCTAATGCTTTTTTTACGATCACAGAAGCGGTTACTTCAGTAGCAATAATGGTAACGCCCGAAATAGTTTCGTCTGCTTCACGATAAGGCTGGTAGACAAAATTGTAATAAACATCCTTTTGTCCTTTGATGTGCCTCGGGGCGAGGACTTCATTGGCATAATAAGGAATTCCCGTTTTGTAAACCTCATCCATCAAAGCAGGAAATGGGGTATCTTTTAATTCAGGAAGAACCTCAATCAATGGTTTTCCTTCAATGTTATTTCCTTTTCCCCAGGTTTCTTTCAAGCGGTCATTGGCAAATGCGATCACTTTGTTTTCACCTTTCAGTATTGCAAAAGCAAAGGGCGATTGCATGAGCATCATATTGTATCTCTTTTCGCTGTCTTCAATCAGTTTCAACGCTTTTTTCTCAAACTCAAGCTGAGTGATCAAGTTCTTGTTTTCTGTAACATCTTCAGCCCGCTGAATAATGTATTTCACAGTATTATTTTCATCCAGTATTGGCGAGTTAGTTGCTTGCCAATACTTCACTTCAAATCCGCCACCCTCTGATGCTGGTTTTGGAATATCGTATTTTACAACGGTAGGTGTATGTTCCTTCTTAGTTTTAAGTACACGATTAAAAGAATTTCGGATTTCACTTTCTCCATTGGCAGATATATCGCCAGGATTATTCGGGAAGGCATGAAAAAAATCACGTCCAATAATATTTTCTCTTTTGGTTTTGGTCACTTGCAGAAAACCGTCTGATGCGGCCACTACTGTAAAGTCCGTATCAATTACTACTACTAATCCCGGAGATTGTTCGAATAATTGTTTAAAATCCAAAATGTTCATAGAAGCATTTATCAAATTAATAATCGAGACGTGGTTACAGGGAATAGCAACACGTTTGTTTCCAGAATGGAAAGGTAATCATCTAAAAGACAAATAGTATTAAACTACTTCTTTACTATGTTAAGGATAAATTTATCCCTTGGAGGCCTTTTAAATTTTTCCTCAACTATTAAAGTCACAACATAGTGAAGGATTTTTTCGAGTTCGTCCAGGCCGCCCTTGCGAATGTAATAATGAGCTCCTTCCCTATACAGCAGTTCTGCAATATCTTCATGTAGGGAGGTAGAATATATAATGACAGGAAGATCTTTTAGCTTATTGTTGGCTTTAATTTCCTTCAGGCACTCTGAGCCATTTTTTCGCGGCATATTCAGGTCGAGGAAAAGAGCATCGGGTAATTGTTCGGAATTTTCGGAGAAAAAATTCATAAGTTTTTGTCCATCCTCAACCATTGTAAGGTGAGTCGGAATTGGCAATAGACGTAGTGTCTTGTCAAAGAAAAAACGATCATCCGGATCGTCATCTGCAAGAAGCAAATGGATTCTTTTCTGCATTTCGCCTATTATAAGTATTTTAAAGGAAAAATACTAGTGGATCAAAATCTCCTCTGACCATTTTTCAAAAGTGTCGACGAGTAATACTTAAAAAGCACAAGAGTGTTACGCTTATTGTGAATAATCCATGCATAGAATTTTGGTTTCTTCTTCATTTTTGAAACAGCTAGTAAATATTTCGACAATTGCTCGAACGCAGAAATGCAGATTTAACCTTGACTATTCATTCGGGAATTAAGGATTTCAACAAAAGCTTGGAAATTTATTAGTAAGGCTTGAATTTCAGGGGTCATAAAATTCACCCAAATGGTTAATCTTCCTATAGAATATTCAGAAAAGCAGGTGACTCCTTTCGGTGGGATGAGTCTGATGAAGCGTTTCTTAGATCAGACAAAAATCAGGGAATTTCTAGCTACCCAAAATCTACCAGCCTGGCTCTGACGCGTTAGCACAAGCGTCTTCGGTCGTTGAATGCGATTTAGATACAGCTCGCCTTTATGGGAAATCAAGAGCCAGTTGAAGGCCAAAGGTACACCAATACCTGAAAACGATATTTGGATTTAGCACAGCAACATCAACTGATCTTGGTTACACGTGATAAGCACTTTAATAATATTGAGGTATTGCATCTTGATAGTTGGTAACCAGCAGTTGGAATAAAAGAATTCCAAATCACTTCGGTTGCTTACGCTAAAGCTTGCGTCGTTCTCTGCACGAGACGATGCTTAATCCTATACAAGAGAGATCTCCAACTCTTATTATTTCCGTATTCTCTTGTGATGATAGATATACGACAATGCACCCAGTATATATGGAACAAGCAGAATGAGCATCATCGGATCAAAACCACCTACTGCAAGTCCGGAATACACCGCTCCTGTTAAGTCGAAAAAAAATCCGGCATATGCCCATTCTTTAATTCGTGGAAACCCCGGCACCAGCAATGCAATAATCCCCAGCAGTTTGGCTACGCCGATAGCCGGCAACATGTAAAGTGGATATCCCAGTTTTTGGAAGACATCAACCCATTCCGGTGCGGATAAAATATTCGGTATGGTTGACGTTAGCATGAATGCAGAGAAAAGTACGGTGAAAACCCAGAACAAAATGGTGTCCCGTTTTGAAGATGTTGGTTGTGGTCATGGAATATATTCAGTTGAGTCAGCATAAATAACTCAATTTTTTTGAAGCGGAAAAGAAATCGATGCCAGGGGGATGTTTCTTTTATACAAAACTATTGTTTACGCACACCTCCCTCCCGCTTCTTAAGCCCTATCCAAATGCTTCATGCCGCGTTGAGTTAGAGTGTCGCTGTCCCAGTTCCTGAGCACATTCCAACGCTCTCAGCTATTCGTAATCTATAATGTATAGTTTCACTCCCCGGTCATAAAGAGTCTTCATCAATTCATGGTAATCCTTATTCCGTGGATTGCTGAGATCAAGTCTTGCTTCCCTGAACGCCAGTTGCTCCAATCCTTCGAGTCCGAGGATCTCAGGAGGAATAACCGAAATGCGAGTATCTATAAAATTTATGTATTCCAGCTTGGTGAGTCCAAGAAGTTGGGGTGGAAATTCGGTGATTAACGTGTTATCAAAGCGGATATACTTCAATGAAGACAAGTTCCGGAATGAATTCGGAAGTTTTGTTAACCTGTTGTTGTAGATATACATTCCTTCTAATTCCATGTCTCCAATATCCTCCGGTAAAAACTCCAGTAGATTATCGTTTAAATACAAACCTGATAATTCGGTAAGCTTCGAAAGGCCTTCGGGAATGCTTCTTAATTTGTTCTTTTGTAACGTCAGCGCAATCAGGCTTGTGCAATCAAACAACTCTTCCGGAATGTACGTAAGCTCACAGTTATGCAAGGTAAGTTCGATGAGCTTATCGAGTTTTCCGATCGTTGGGGTTATATACTTAATCTTGTTGTGTGAGAGATCTAATAGCGTCAGATTGGTCAGCATTGATATGTTATCAGGGATTTGGGTAATGTTGGATCCCTCAGCATGCAGAATGTGAAATAACTTTAGTCTCCTGGCATACTTTAAGTGCACACCAAATTCCGCGAGATCATTTCCTGCAATGTTTAGCTCCTCAAGTGATTTTAGTTTCTTTATCTGCTTCGGTACGTCTCTGAATACATTGTAGTCAATCTTAAGCGATGAGAGACGTTTATATTTCCCAACCCACGGAAGAGATGACAAGTTATTCCATGAAAGATCAATGGTCTTGATATGGTTTAGCCTGGCGGATTTAAACTTACGTGTTCCCAACCCATTGCCGGTTAGATCGATGTGCTCCAGCTGTTCGAGTTTCTTTAGTTGTCTGGGAAGCTTTGCAATTTTGTTGTGAGACAGGTTGAGCCGCGTAAGGTTCATGCATTCGAAAACTATTTCCGGCACCGTGGTTAGATTCATAAAGCTCAGATCAAGTTCCGTTACGGATGTGAATGAACTATCTTTAAGGCTTCTGTCGTATCGCTGCCGCACACTTTTTTTGCTTTCAAAAATCCTTTTTGCCTCGATAAACCGGAGCGCCGAATCCATTCCATAGGTTGCCATGATAAGCTCTGCATCTGCAATGACAGGCCTATCCCCCGTTTTGTTTTCTATCGCTTGTGCAGATGCCTCTGATGCCACGAGTATGCATAGTATTAGTATCTGAACAAATACGTTCATTTTTGAAAGTTCAATAGGTGAAACCTTAACCTTTGGAACCTCACTCATATCTCAGGGATTCTACGGGATTTACGCGGGCAGCTTTCACAGCGTGATAGAACAATGTTAGTGCGGTAAAAATAAGTCCAAGAAGCAGTGAAAATAAGAACGGCCACAAACCAATGTCAATTCTTTGATCATAGTTCGACAACCATTGGTTCATCAGATAGTAAGCAACGGGCATCGCCACTAGATTGCCAACTAATAAGAGGAAAACAAATTTCCTTGAAAGAAGGTAGATAATCGCGTTGATTGATGCACCATTGATCTTTCGAACAGCAATCTCCTTTCTCTTCAATTCGGCATTGAATGAAATGAGGCCGATTATACCAAGTGACGTGACTAGCATTATCACAACCCAGATTGCAGAAAGAAGTCCTAAAAATTGTTCCTCTTTTTGATACAGGGTGTTCAAATCGTCGTTTAAAAATGTGAAATCAAAATTATGATTTGGGAAAAAGTCATCCCAAAGCGACTCCAGTTCAACAAGGTGTTCCTTCATATGATCACCTTCTATACGCAGGAAGACTTGATTCACTTCCCATTGATTCAGGAAGATTATTAAAGGCCTAATCGATTGGTGCGATGGTCCGATGCTGAAGTTACTTACCACACCGATCACATTGTTTGCTGATCCATTTTCCTCTCCGTGCCATTTTTGGTTTAATTTGGTTGCATACCCTTGCCACCCATATCCATCAACAGCAGCCTGGTTAATCAGGATTGATTGGTATTCGTTTTGACCAAATTGGTTCTCAAAGCCCCTACCGTCAACAATTGGAATTCCCATCGTTTCAAAAAAATCAAAACCCACATCGATGCGGTTCATAGCTGTAAGGATCTCTGTGCCGTCTGCTTTTAAGAATACAGGATCTGCCGCATTAGGTTGCGCACTTAGGGTGTTGTATGAGCTGGTGCAACCTGTTACATACGAAAGACTTTTTATCCGATTCATAAATCCACGTAGCTTATTTCCCGAACTATCTACATCATGAACATTCAGTGTGATTACGTTCTCCTTTTCAAAGCCAATCTCCTTGTGTACGATGTATCTTGTTTGAGCAGCAACGATGACTACACCAATAATCAAAAATGAAGACATGGCGTATTGAAAAATGACAAGGACCTGTCTAAGCTTTTCACCTTTGCCACCTGTGGTAAGTTTTCCCTTTAGGATATTGACGGGTTTGTAAGAGATCAGGTAGAATGCAGGATAAATTCCCGCTACCAACCCGACAGCAATTGCCAACAGCATTATCTTCGATACATTTGTAAGTGATAAAACACTTAACGTTGCAACCTGCAGCCCGGATAAATCATTAAAAATCGGCACCAACGCCAGTGAAATCAAGATTGCCAGCAACCCGGCAATTGCTGCAATCAGGATAGGCTCGCAAATAAACTGAAAGACGAGCAATCCTTGTGATGAACCAAGAACCTTCCGAATACCTACCTCACCTGCATATTCAACCGAACGCGAAGTAGCAAGGTTAATGTAATTGGCGCAGGCAATCCCGAGTAAAAGCAAGATCAGGAGAGCAAGCACATTCGTACTTGTCCTGCTTCCATGAGGGTATGGTTCCCACATATATTCTTCATCAAGATAAATGGAAGACATGGGTTGAAACAACACATCAGCCAGCCCTCCTCGTTCTTTGAAGAAATCGTTAAGATACTTTTCGCGATAGGCTGGAATTTTGTTTCTTAAACCCTCGATGTCGTTATGCTCGTTGAGAAGCACATAGGTGTACACATGGCCGCCAAGCCATCGATCATTTTCAATCTGGTTAGGAAGAGTGAACGCGATCAACGCTTCGAGCGGGAGATGTGTTTTCCCATTATCCTTTATAACACCTGTTATTCTTAGCATGCCGCGAGGACTTCCACCTATTTGTATAGTGTTGCCCAATACGTCCGTAGAACCGAACAATTTGTTGGCCATCGACGCTGAAATGACAATCGAATTTTCTTCATCCAATGCTGTAGAAGGATTTCCCGCAATGAAATCAAGTTTGAAGACCTTGAGGAACGAGGCCTCGGCATAGAAAATTTTTGTGGATTCAATGCGCACGTCCTGGGCAATCAATGCGCCGGTATGAACTTGTAACCCACCCATTCCATACAATCTTGCGACCTCTTCGATTTCGGGAAATTCACTTTTTAAAGATGTCGCAATCGGCACTCCTACATTGCTGTAAATGGTTTGCTGTCCATCAAATTGCAAATCATAATTAACCCTGTATACCCGGTTGGCATTTTGAACGTGACGATCGAACGAATACTGATCATCAACATAAAGCCATAGCAGAAATACAACGGAGATGCTTACTGCCAAGCCAAAAACATTAATCGCTGAATACAGTTTTCTTTTGACAAGGTGTCGATAGCCTGATCTGAAATTCAATGGCAATAATGAAAGAAAACTGAACCTACTCTTCCATGGGGGTGTTCGCTTTTTTGAGGTTACCTTAAAGTATTCATCAGCAAGAGACTCAGGACTGTCCAAAGATTTGTGTTTGGCTAGTTCGAAGGCTTCCTTTTCGGAATGGCCGTCAGAAATGTAATCATCAATCCTATCCCGCAGGTTGCACTCCAACTCTTCAATGTAACCTGGCTCCAGACCCTGCTGTTTCCACAGTTGTTTTTTCCAGCCATCGATGGCGCGGTCTAAGTCAAATTTTTCCATGTTAGCCTATTTCCAATTTTGGATTCATTCCCCATAAAACGTTCAAGGCTTTCGTTACATTCATCCATTGCCGCTTTGATTCATCCCGTTCTTCTTTGCCCTGAGGTGTCAAGAAATAGTACTTTCTCTTTCTGCCATTTTCCTGGATCACCCATTCGGATTTAATAAGTCCGTCTTTTTCCATCCGATGAAGTACGGGATAAAGCATAGCATCTGTCCAGGCAAGTTCACCGTTGGAAAGTCGCTCGATGTTTTTGATGATTTGATATCCGTAACTCCTCCCATGAGAAAGAACTGAAAGAATCAATGGTTTAGTGGATGCAGCGACGAGTGTCTTGTATGCCATAGTATAAATTACCTGTTGTTATTAGGTAAATATACATAATTTCATTAGGTAGTGACTGATTGCGCCAAGTTTTTTTCAAACCTTAGGGATTGTCCCAGAAAGTAATTCTTAATATTTGTTTCAATAAAATGAACTAGAGATTCCGGCTCATGTGCCCCGCAATTCCGGTTAAAAAGGAGTGCCACTAACCCCTTGGGCTTCAGCCGATCGGCTATCATGATATCGCACAACGGTTTGTCTGTTTCTGTGCCTTAGCGGAACTTAAGCGTCAATTGCGGCTCTGTGGTAAAACTATTCACACTATATAATTACTCACAAAGTTCTGTCCGCAAAACCCTGAGAACCATAAAGCGAAGTATTTTCATACTCTTTGCCGCTTCCGCAATGGCATGGATCATTTCTACCTATTTTTGACATAAATATCGGTCAGCTTCTCTTTTACAAAACTGTAACTGATTTTTTCCTGCTCTAACCTTATGTTTTTTTCTTTCAGCTGCTGATAGAGTTCCTGCTCTTCTCCGGTAAGGTTCACCGGATCAGAAACGAATGTTGGTGTTCCATTTCCCCAATCTTCTTCAAAAGCAAGCAGTGTCGCCTTATCCATCATAATTGATTTTATATGAGGATGAAATGCTCTGAGTTGTGATAGAATCTGAAATCCTTGTACGTCGATATCTCCCCAGTAATAAATACTCACACGACTTAGCCAGGTTGCGTTCTTTAAAGTCCCTACCCTGTTTCCGCTTCCGAATACGGCTATTGCCCGGTGTAATTGCGGGATAGTTAGAAAATTCATGATGTTTGCGTAATTGGTTTTATTCTCAAGGATGATCACATGCTCCACAGGCACGTCGAGCGCGCCAAATTTTTCAACCGGTATGCTCAGGTCACTGAATCCTGAGAAATATTCTCCGCAGATAGATTCATCTAATATCCGTATGCGTATTAACGGCTGCTCATATTTCAGTCCATAACGTTTTTCAAAATTCCTGGTGCCAACAAGTTCTTTTATGATCTTATCCTCCGGAAGCAAAAAGTCGAGCAGCTCGTTAAGCAACTCTTTATTGTTTTCAATGAACTTTGTATGAACCCCGACCGGCAATTCTCTAATATAGTATTTATCTGGTTCATGTGCTTTCAGGAAGTACATACAAACTTTCAGGATGGGCTCCCAATCGCCATGATGGTAAACCACTTTCAAGGGATTTTCAATGATCCATGGTTTCAATGAAAGAAGTGTACTTAGTATAAGGGAAAGATCATTACGGAAATTTTTGAGGTGTGGTTCCTTCCCAATAAAGCGGATGTAGTCTTTTTCCGTTTCGAAATAAATGCGTTTTATAAAACGGTTTTTGCCGATACTCTGGTGATTTCTTTCCTCCCACTCCATCGAGTATCCAAATCCTTTTATCTTTTTCGAATACTGGATAAGGTGCTGTTGCTCGGAAGATATTTTCAGAAAATCAGTTACCTTCTTATTTAATTTCACCAGTCCGATTTGCGGTATGTCTCTGGGAAAAAAGTTTTCCTCCAGGATAACTGATCGCAAGAAAGAATTGTTGGACCACCAGCGGCCTGCTTTGTTTTTAATTTCTTCAGGAGTGATCATTGCGAAAACTGTCCGGCTCGTTCAAAATATTTCTGCTTTTCTGCCAGATACTCCTCTTTCGTGATATTTCTCACCACGGAGTTTTGGCCGTTAACATTAGAAACAAAATGTACGGCATTGATATAATCCTCAATGATATTGATTTTCTGAAGCGGTGTTACAATGAGCAACTGGAGATTCAGTTTTTTAAACAGCTTTAAACCGTACCGGGTGCTTTCGTCGGACCCGCGGCCAAAAGCTTCGTCGATCACCACGAAACGGAAGGAGCGTGAGCGTGATTCATCCCATGATAACCCGAATTGAAACGCGATAGCAGATGCCAGTATGGTATATGCAAGTTTTTCCTTCTGCCCTCCCGATTTTCCGGATGAATCGCTATAGTATTCTTTTTCCTTATGATCTTCCTGATATCGTTCGCTGGCGCCAAAGGCATACCACTGCCGGACATCCGTTACACGCTCTGTCCAACGTTTGTCTTCTTCTGTTTCGCCTCTGAATTTATCAAGCAGTTTTTTTACCTGTAGAAATTTGGATTCGTTGTAGTTGTCCGTTTCGCCATAAATATTTTCCAGGCAAGCTTTTAAGTTGCTTTTAAAATCACTGATATCATTGTTGACGACTTGCTCCTGAGTTATTTTGATATAGGTACCCGGGCTATACGGAATGTCTACAAGGTGCTTATTGATATCGGTAATTTTCCGTTCGATCTCTTTATCGGATGAATCGAGTTGATTCTTAAATACGAGGATGCCATTAATAGTACCTTCCTTAAGAAGTTTCTTAAAGCGTTCTCCGTGTCGGGGAATATCATCGAGTACAAGCTTTTCGTACATTCGGTTAAACTCCGGAACTGATTCTATACTTGCGTCAACATCGGTAGTCTCGGCCTGGTACTGCTCCCGGTACCTCTCCATTGTCAGTACAATATCTTTTTCAAGTTTGCCTTGTACTTTCTTCTTCTTATCGAGAAGCCCTTCCGGATTGTTGATTTTTTTAATAAGCCGTTGTTCTTCCTGTGTAAGCGATTCAACGGAAGTTCTGTCTTTTATCTCGGCTACCATGCCAACCGTAATAGTCAAAAATTTGATTGGGGGAATTTCAACAGATTGCCACTGGCTTACAACGTTTTTTAAATTCCGAAAAATATTCTCCTCCACATCAAGAGTCGTTATTTCACGATCGAAAACATTTTTAATATTAGCGCGAAGCGCCAAAGCATTTTGAATGACCCTGTCTTCCAGCTTTCCCTTCTCTTGGTACAATTCAGTTCTTTTATCATCTTTTTGATGAATACGTTCATCAATGGTTGTGATTTTCTCCTGGATATCTTTCAATTCCTTTGAACTTGCCTCAAGCCGCTGCTTTTCTTCTTCGCGTTGCTGAATTTCTACTACTGTTTTTTTGAAGTTTATATCATTAAAGGAAGTAAACCGCGAGAGGTCTCTCAGGGAATCTCTTTTCTTCGACAACTGGTTTTCTTCTGCCGCAATAGTCCTTATATTATTTTCTAAAGTACTGATCTCGGCATCTTTGGCACTCAGTTCTTCCTGGTAAGTCCTCAATTTTTCGACATTCGACCAACCCAGAACATAAAATCTTCTGTCGTTAATGTCCCGGATGTCATTTTTTTCATGTTTCACCTTGCCTGCCTTTATTTGCCCGGTTTTAGTAAGCGCATATGGCTCACGATGAAATTCTGTTAACGTTTCGCAACAGACATAATTATATCTTTCTGCCAGTTCGCTTTCAATCCAATCATAGAACTCAGTATCACTTTTGATCTCTACCTTTCCGAACACTGAATTGTTTCTGATGTCAACGTTCGCTTTTCTGTTTGTTTCGAAGATGCGGAGATAAACAATCTTGCCATTGAGATGCTGATCGTTTACGTACTGACTGAATTGTTTATAGTGTCGCTCGGGCACCAGAATGCTTAATCCGAAATCGTGAAGCCGTCTTTCAATGGCACCCTCCCACATCTTCTCATCCTCCTTAACCCGGATTAACTCTCCCGCAAAGGGAATCTCTTCTTCTGTTTGATCAAGGTCATTGAGTATGAGCCGGCGCAATGCCAGGTTTCTCTCCGGTATCTGGGTTTTCCGTGTTTTCAATGAGTTAATTTCTGCTTCCAGTTCAACGGCTGCCGATTGAAGCTTGTCCATTGCAACATGCGCCTGAGCGGTGCCGCTGCTTAATTCCGTAAGTTGCAACTGTATTGCCTCAATTGACTGGCTGACCGTTTCAATATTTGCGTAAAAGGTGTCTTCATCGAGGTGAGCAGGAAGCGCAAGTTTCTTACATAGGTTTGTATATTCATTTGCACTGTTTTCCTTCAGGTCCCTTTCTCTGTTCAGGAACGTTAGCTGACTTTCCAATTGATGAAGCAGTTGGCTTACTTCCATTCCATCGCGCTGACTTTCCAGTTGCCTGAGGTTCTCCCTGCTCGTGCGTATGTCTTCTTCCAGTTCCCTGATGGCATTCTCGTTTCTAAAGTGCTTGTCTGCCTGATCCCTCAATACGGATTTGAGCACTTCGATGCGTTGCAATGAAAACCAATTTGGTATTTCCTGGAGTGCGGAATGATATTGCGCAATTTCTTCTTTAACAACATCTAATTGAGCGATGTTCGTCATGAGCGGTTCAAGTATTTCCTTCTGATGCCGCGCACGTTGTGCCGCATCGTGTGCTTTTGACAGCTCCTCGTAACTTCTTACCAGCTCACTGATTTTATCCTGAATGTTTGTTTTGCCAAGCATTTGATCGCGCACAAAATCGGTCAGGTTACCAACGGACTTCATAGAAACTGTCTGGTAAAACAGATCAAGCGCTTCAGCCTGGCGGATGCCAAAATACTGCCTGAATTTGTTCGCGTAATCATTGTATGTTTCATAAACTTCAACGCCCGAAGTTTGCTTCAGCCGCTTTTTAAGCTTGGATATATCAGACCCAAAGTCAGAAAAATCATTTTTGACGGATAGCTGTTGCTGGGCAATGACAAAGAATTTGTCCGGCTTGCTGTTACGTAGCCAAAAAACCTGGGCAAGGGTTACGTGCTGGTCAAAGCCGGCATTGTAAAAATATCCAAGTAAAACCGAATAGTCGTTTTCGTCTCTCAGATAAACATCTTGTGACTTGCCAGATGTTTCCGATTTCGCATTCTTATAAGCGCCACGGATATAACTGTAGGGCGTTCGTTCTTTGGATTCCGCGCCTGCAGCTTTGTTAAATATGATCTTATCTTGCCGGACGAGCAGTGTTGTAAGCGCATCAACGATAGTTGATTTTCCCGAACCAATATCTCCGGTTAAGAGTGCGTTGTACCCCTCAGGTGAGATCGACCAGATATACTTGGTAAACGTACCCCAGTTCCTGAGTTCAAATTTATCTAGGCGAAATCCGGCCAGCGATTGCTGTCCGTTATCCTCAAAGTTCACTTCTATCATTATTGTCTTCGTTTTCATGATCGCCTTTGCGATAATTCTCCAACCGCGACTGGATCTCTTTCAGTTTCTGAATATCAATATAGGCGTTCAGTATTCGGCTGATCTCATATTTTTCCTTTTCGTTCTTCAATTCAATTAAGAAACCATACTCCGCCAATCGTTTTACGGCCGACCCGATCTTATCCTCTTGTTTTTTTTCATTCGCTGAAAATCCCTGAAATACACTTACAAGTTCTTTGATCTCTTCCAGTGAAATAACCGTTCTTGCCTCTGTTCCCGATTGATCGGACTCCAGCAATCGTTTTCTCAACACTACACACAACAGCGTAGGTAAATAACTTAGCTGTCTCTTTTGCATCAGTTTAGGATACTGCTCATCCAGTTCCATAGGTATTTCTTTCTGCCTGACAAAAGCATAACCATCTGCATGTTCAATAAACAAATTCAGACCAATTACATTGAAATATTCCGTGATCCTATGTTGATATTGCAACAGAAGGTTCCAGGCTTGATCCTGCTGTTTGTAAAGTACTCCTTTCAACAAGTGAATGATAGGAATGCCATAATCTTCCATGTATTTTACTTCACTCATGCCAGAAAAATAGTTTTGGGTAAAGTAACTTCATTTAGCTTGTCATTTATCTTGTATGGAATCGTCTCTTTCAATTCGGCATCAATAACAGCTTTATTTTCTTTTTCATAGCCCGAAGCTATACTGAAATAGGTGACAACTTCTGTCAAACCTTTTTCGATGGGAATCGCTCTTACTATTTCCCCAAGACTTATCTGCTTTCTACCACGAAGAAGCATGCGGATGCGTTCACGTAACGCTTCAGGGTTCACATACTGTTGCTCAAATAGTATGGATGAATCCGGATCTGCAATGCCTTCCTCTAGATTACCAGAGTCAACTTCAGGATTTTTAGGCGGCTCATAAGGCTTCCGGTCCATCACAAGGGAAATCCGTGGCTTGTCATCAATTGTTGTAAACTGATGGGTTGCCGGAGGACTATCTTTTACTGCAAGCGCTAACTCCTCTATTTGCCTGATGACATCGGCAATGCGTTTGTTTTCCAGGTAGATCTTCATCTCAATAAACTTGCGTAACTGTTCTACGAGGAGATGGGTGGTTTTATTTACCCTGTCCCCGGCATCCACCAGGTTAACTTTTAACCTGGTAACGAAAGATGTGGTTTTTAATTCAGCCAGTTCAGGGATCTGAAAAATTTCCTGTACGTAGGTTTCCATTTCCTGTTGCTTTTCCTGGTTCATTAAAAACTCCCAGAACGATCTGAAGCTTTTACCCTGGTCGCTTTCCATGATCATATCCTGTGCCTCAAATACGTGATCAAGAAATTTACCTTTAGATACTGCCTTTGTGATCTGATCTTCCCGTGCGCTGGCATTGAGCTTCCTGAAGTTCTCCTCTATCTGCCGGAAGTCTGAGAGCAGCTTCGTAGCCGATTCTTCTATCAGCATAAAGCTTTCTCTTATCTTTGTTTTGTCATATCGGTCTATCTGTTCTTGTCCAAGCTTCTCAATTTCTCTTTCAAGTGCTGCTTTTTGCTTCTCCAATTCCTGTCGCCTTTTATCCTTATCTTCCGTAACACCCAATGCAAGGTCTTTCAGCATATTGAACACATACAATAACCGCGACTCTGTTCCTACAAATTCGGTCTTATTCAGCTCTGTCATCCATCGTATTGCTTGTTCTGTCGCAGGTGTCAATTCAAAAAGGGCCTCATCATTCTTAGGTTCATAATACTGGCGGAGAAAACCTTCCTTTGTCCATTGATCCAGATAGTGCTTAGGGGTGCCGCTATATTTTTCCACCAGTTGATTGGTTTCGAATAAATAGTCCGACAAGAGTGAATTGATCTCGGAATTCAGGTAGATGTTTTTGCTTTTATCTTTAAACGCGAGATAAAAGAACGATATGATCAAGGGCGCATTTTCCTTTCGCAACAGCGCAATTGCCAGGTTGTTATGGAATAGCCACTTTACTTGGTCTATTTGGGAAAAATTGATTTTCATTTTTGATACCAGCCAATGGACAATTGGAGCTACACAAATTAACATATTTTACAGTCACCAACGGGGAGATGCCCTTGAAAAGCGGTTTCTGTATCGGAGTTATAAATTGAATAAAACGTTTTTGATTCCTAAAAAAAGTTGAAAAAGATGGCCTGGATTCTAGATATACGAAGAAGGTTAGGTCACTTTTTATAATTGTGCCAATTCTGCCAGTTTGCTGATCGGGCTCTCGGTTCCAATTCCGTCAACGCACTTACTCACGCGCTAAGGGTTTCTGCCGAAATTGTTTAAATGTAGGCAGGGAATTCCACTGCGATCTCTGTTGCCTTTGATCCGTGCCAAGCTGTTAGATCTACTCCTTAATCTTGCAACTTCGGTATTTTAAAGCGAATCACTACTTCACCGGATTTTTTATCAATTTCTATTTTTTGATTTTCAAGGCCCATATCTTTGCCCGTTGACATCTTAAATAAGCTTGCCAGAAACTGTATACCCTGATTCATAACATTTTCCATAGCCTCGGTTTGCAGAGCGTTGCCGTTGCCTTGCTCTTCTATGAGTTCAGCTGCTGCGTCTTCCTTCATAATGTTTTCAAACTGCTCTTCGGAAACAGCAGTCTGCAACGTCTCCATATCCTCATGCTCGGGTGGCTCCTGCTTCGTAAAACTTTCCATGATGCCTTCAAGTTGCTGAAGGAACTGTGCTTTACCGGAGGCAGAGAAGTCCACAACATCCAGTGCATTGCTACCATTGAGCACTCCATCAAAAAGATTTTGCTTTAGGTTAAGCCCGGAGGCGATACTGGTTTCGATAGAATTCCGGGTTATAAAATTAATCACCGTAAGGTTTTTACTTCGCTGTCCCAATCTGTCTATTCGTCCTATACGCTGATTTTTCTTTGCAGGATTCCACGGCAACTCGAAATTGATAACAGTATCAGCCACCTGCAGGTTAAGTCCTGAGCCACCCGCTTCCGTAGATAAAAAGATCTTACACCGCGGGTCTGTTTCAAATTTATTGACGAGCTTATTCCTGTTTTTCACGGTTACCTTACCACTGAGTTGCGCAAAACCAATACCGCATTTTGTAAGCATCTGGCCAATGAGATTAAGCATGGTTACCCATTCTGAAAAAATAATCACTTTGCCATCGCGGTTACACAGATCAAGCTTATCAACGAGAATTTCCCTGAGCTCATTCAACTTAGGGGATATATGCGATTCTTTATCTACAAGAAACGTGGAGTCACAGACCATGCGCATGTTGGCCATGAGCAACATCAGCCTTTGCTGATCGTAGGGCGAAATGAATTTTTTCCTAAGAATAGCCGCGATGCCTTTAGCGCAGTTTGCATGATACATCTGCTGCTCTTCATGAAAGGCTACAGGCACTGTAATTTCTGTTATTTTAGGAAGCTCCTTTAGGACAACTCTTTTTTCCCTCCGGAGTACAATAGGCCTTAGCCGCTCCTTCAGCTGTTGAAGATTAAAATATCCGGTGATCTTGCTTTTGTTGGTCTTGTCAAAATAACAATGCTGATGCGAAAATTCCCACAGCGGTGACAGGTACAGCGGATCGGCAAATTGTATTATAGAGTATACATCGATAAGCCTGTTTTCGATCGGCGTGCCCGTTATAACCAAAGCATGTTTTCGGGTGAGCATTTTAATGCTCTGAGCTGTAAGGGTAGAGAAATTTTTTATTTTCTGGGCTTCATCGAGGATGATAAAATCCGTTTCCATCCGGTTGATTTCACTCCAGTCGCGCAGGATGGTTTCATAATTTGCGATCAGAAAAAAGGCTTTACTTTCGCGGTAGAGTTTCTCGCGCTGTTCCGGCAAACCCTCAACCACATCTGCTAGTTCGTGCGAGAATTTGCTGATCTCCTGTTTCCACTGTTCCTTAATGGAGGCAGGACAAATAATTAAGGCACGTTTAAAATTAAAGATCTTCTTTTTCATTACAGCGGTGGCTACTGCCTGCACCGTCTTTCCCAGACCCATCTCATCTGCGATCACAGCGCCATCCCGGAAGGTAGCGAAAGCGACACCTTCTTTTTGATATGGGAACAGCTCTACTTTAAGTAATGAAAAATCTAACCTGGTCTTTTTCTTAAGTGTTTCAAGCATCTCGCGATCCCACACCTTTTTTACTTTCTCTTCCACCTCCGGACGAATTAAAATTCGTGAATGCGCTTTCGCATCGCGGATAAATAATAAAAAGTCTTTTACCGCTTCGTCCGGTATGTAGTTAAGCTTACCAAAATACTTTTTAATAAGTGCGGCTATTTCTGAATTTATTGAATGGGGATAGTGCCATGTGATGCGATACTGGTTCCTGGGATCCAGGTAAACCTCTACAAAGGGATAGGTCTTACTTAACCTATTATACAGTCTTCGGTTAGATTTCAACTTGCCGAATGCATACATAATATGTTTTGTGGTTCCAAGCTTATTTGTTTTCAGATCCGGGTTATCGATATAACCCGTTTCAGTCTGAAAATCGCGAAGGGTGATCTTATATTTTATTCCCTTTTCATTGGTAAGGATGTGCTCACCGTAAATATTGTCAGCGAACTTTATTTTATAGTTGGCCTTATTCGCCTTTTCTTTACGTTCGTTCAATACCCTTTTCACCATACCTTCGCGGGTATAAGCCTTACCTTGAAGAGAAGGTGCTGAAACATTGTCTAATTCATCCTTCACCTGCATCAGCGCGGCTATGCCATTTGCATCCCAGGTGTTTTTTCTTCCATTCAGAAAGTAACTTAATTCATTTCCGGATTCTTCAATGTTTACCTCAACATCTTCTTCTCCATCACCAGAAATAAGCAAGTCAACGGTATTACCTGACCTGCTTAATACCTGACATCTGGCTTCCGCATATAAGGTTTCGCCGCTTGAATAATGGCCGAATGGTGCTGTTTTTTTTAATTGAGAAAGTAACGCGTTTACGGATTTGATCATGTAATCGGCTTAATGCTTGAATTATTCACCAAAACTATACTGACTATTCTAAAAATCAAGATTTAAAAGCTTTAAATGAAATCAATTTAAGAAATACAGTTTTTGTTTTTGGTCGTTCTACTGAGTCTTGGGTGAAACCTGGTTATGACACTTGGTGTCAACCAATTGATTATTAGAAAACAGCATTACTGGTCAGACAGCCAAAGCCCATCTCATCCAAAAGTCCAGTGTGTTTATCGGGTAATTTCCTTTTGACCATCCTTAGCTTTACCGTCCATTCGGAAAGTTCCTCGTATGGTTCCGTAACAGGAACCGTGAAAGTTACACGCGGCTGGAATAGAAAGTGGCAAGGGTCCCCGAAAAAAGATTGATGCTCCTGGGCAGTTTCTTTTCTCATTCGTTTTTCCAGATGTGGATTAGCTTGTCAATCACAAGCCTTGTTTCTTCAGAAAAGTCCTTAACGTCATCTTCAGAAATAAAGCCATCATGGAAAATTGCGGCCACTGTTATAAAATAACTGGATCCTGTTAACCCATCATAACGTCGTGCGATTGCCTTGTCTTTTTTGGTGATCGCTTTAAACAATTGGTGATAGGCGTCTTTATTCGTGGCAAATTTTCCTTCCCGCCACTCGGAGATAATTGTATCAAAATTCGAGAGGCCATCTCTGAATTCCTCTTCAAGCCCCTTAACTATACAGATTCTCGCAATTTTTTTTTCCCGCTTTGAAAGGTCGTGATACATTCTATTTAAAATTAATTTAAAGTAAATCGAGTACTTTTATTAAGCCTAGTTTTACCTTTTCCATTTCTTTGGCTGACAGCTTGCCCAGACGCTTAACAAATCGTTCTTTTGAAATTGATTTCACCTGAAAGCAATCCGCGACACTTTCTTTGGAAATACCGTTGTCCTTTGATGGATTCAGTGGCACTTGCCAATCTCGAACTGAACGCATGGCATCTGTCACAGGAACCACAACTTTTAATTGGAGCGCTCCCATGCTATCATGGTTCACAATTACAGCAGGTCGTACCTTGTCAATCTCTTGCCCGACTTTGGGAGCAAAATCAACTAACCATACTTCGCCATGTTTCATTCTTCAAGGATGTCAAGATCAACATCTGAGAAATTGTTAGCATTCTTAGCATAGTAGTTTATAGTTTCAGGGTCATTAGCCTGCGATTCTATTCTCTTGTAGAGAGCAGCTTTGTTTTCCCTCAATTTTTCGATGGCTTTTTGAAAATTCGTGTTCTGGACTGCCGAGCGTATCAAAATCCCATCTTCTGTTTCTTCAATTATGACCTTCTCAAGTTTGTATTTTTTAACCATTTCAGAAGGTAAAATAACAGCCTTGCTATTTCCTACCGATACTAATGTTTTAATCACTCTCAAATATACGGATTAAGTTATAACATTGTTATAACAATATAATACTTTATAGTAAGTCATTCGATTTATAGCTAAAGGAGCCAAATTTGGCTTATCTGGATAAGAGACATGCACGTTGTGCTCGCACGTTTGAGATTTTAACGTTAACTTGAATCAAACCATCTATGAAAAAGTATCTCCCCTTCGTCCTTGTACTCTTTGCGTTTACTCCAACAACAGGCTCCGACCCTTTGCCTTCCACACACTGGCTACAGTATAAAACCCCAGAAGACGCGGGATTTGCAACTCCAAAGCTGCAAAGAGCACATGATTTGGCAAAACGATACCAGTCCGCGAACGTACTTATCATTTATAAAGGAGTGATCGTTCAATCGTGGGGTGATGCCAGTCGTAAATTCTGTCTTCATTCCGCAAGGAAAGCAACGCAATCCGCCCTGATAGGCATTTATGCTTCCAGGGGTGAAATTGATCTCGATAAATCCGTTGGTGAATATGGCATCGATGACGTAACTCACCTTACTGAAATAGAAAAGCAGGCAACCGTAAAACAACTCATCACGGGCTACTCAGGGATCTATCTTCCTTCTCCGGGTGGTGGTGGTGTTGATGAAATACCTAAAAGAGGCTCGCACAAACCAGGCGAACATTGGTATTATAACAACTGGAACTATAATGCGCTGAACACATTGTTCGAACAACAAACGCAGGTGAAACTCACTGACGCGTTTGATCGCGAGATAGCAAAGCCCATTGGCATGGAGGACTTCATGCCGCGTGATGCATTCTCAAACTTCAGTGAGTATTCACAACATCCCCTTTATCATATCAATATGTCATCGCGAGATCTGGCGCGTTTCGGAATGCTTTACATGAATAATGGTCGTTGGAAGGACAAACAAATTATACCGCACCAGTGGGTAAAAGAAAGTCTCACAGCATATACACCCAAGAAAGAAAAGCCTGGATTTGGCTATGCATGGAATATCTATCCCGAAAAAATATTCAAGCAAAGATGTTACACGGCCGAAGGCTCGGGCGGTCACGCGTTAATCCTGTTCCCCGACAGTGACATGATCATCGTACATCGCGCAAACACATTCGCTGAACCATGGGTCGCTGTTGACTGGACTGAAATCAAAGAGATTGTTAAAGGAATCCTCGCGGCAAGATCAGAAATAAAAACAACAATCGATGAGTCGAAACTCGTCACCTACCAACCCGATCGCTCACACTGGCCGGCATTCATACCTGACGATCCATCGCAAACCAAACGCTTCGAAAAATATTACCACAACGATGGGGATCCGGTAACAATCCTCCGGGAAAAGGGCGGTCAACTTATCGTGAACATCCGCTACCTCGGAAACTTCAACCTCTATCCAATTACAAACAATACATTCTTTGTTGAAGGAAAAGAGGAAACGATACACTTTACATACGATGATGCGGGAGAGCCAATAAAAGCCGTGTTCCCGTGATCGGTTTGCATACAGGCCAGAAAGTAGTAAATGCTCGAAAAAATCAAGGGAATCTTCATAAGCACAACGCTCAACTGTTAAGTGCATTGAAAATCAATTAATTGTAAGTTAAATTTTGCAATACTTATTAGTAAATAATTGTCTTCAGCCTTTTACCAAAGGTTACTGCGAGATTAATGTAGCATTTCCAGGAGCATTCAACAATTACCATTAGGGGATGTGTACTCATGCTGGGGATACTCCTTCAGCCTATGAACATCTTGCCTGGAGAAAAACCATTTCGAATCCTGGTTTTGAATTCAGAATTTATAACCTTGAACAGAATTTCAACTAAATGTCCAAAATGAAAAAATATCATCTTCTGCTATTATTCTTCTGGCTACCGTTTTGCAAAATGAGTGCGCAGGAAATAGTGGCAATGGAGCCCGACACGCGCAATGGAAACGGTTACTACACTACATTGCAGATTGCCAGAAACAACAAGGCCGATGTAACCATACTGGATATTCAAAAAAGTGATGCCGATGACTTTCTGAACCATGCGTATGTGTTTCCGGCACTTGAAAAGATACTGATTCATTTTAGCAGTGTGAGCAGTTTTAAATGGAACAGCGAAAACCAACGCTTGAAAGAACTGCGAATTATGTATTCATGGAATCTGGCCAACATGCCAGACGAAATCACTGAATTTCCGCAATTGGAAAATATAGCCGTTTACAGTTGTGGCTTACAAAGTTTGCCTGCTAAATTTTTCTTCAACACCACCCTGCAGGAAGTTTGTCTTTGTTATAATAAGCTGCGTGAACTACCGGAGATTCCAACCGCTAACCAGATCAAAAGACTCTCGCTGGATATTAATAGTTTTAGCAAATTGCCGGAAGACTTTAAGAACCTGCAAGCATTAGAAGTTTTAGGATTGAAGGATAATCTTTTCTCCACGTTCCCGCAAGAGCCTGAAGGTGCTGGATTTAAGCGCCAACAATATTTCGGTCTTGCCCAAAAACTTGAATCAACTTAAAAAACTGGAAAGTCTTTTCTTAGTTAAAACAAGTGTGCGAGCGCTGCCACGATCTCTTCGAAAGTCGGCATTAAAATATGTAACCATCAGTGATACAGGCTTAAGCCAGACTGACAAGGAAAATATTGTAAAATCATTACCAAAAAACTGTCACGTAAACTGGTCAACTGCATTGAATTATGCAATCTATATGTCTTCCTGCATTTGTATGAAGCCTTCATATGTGGAGTAGTTGGGAGCAGTAAACAGTCTGTTTATGTTAACGTTTCATATTTCATTGATGAATAATGAAGATTGAGCTATTGAAAGCTCACGCACAAATTTGACGCTATGTGTACAAACAAAACATTCTTCGTTGAAGGAAAAGAGGAAACGATATACTTTACATACGATGATGCAGGAGAACCCATAAATTCCCTTGATCAAGATTTAAATCGCAATCGGATTTCTACACAACATCACTACACGTTTTTCAGGCCACACTTCCCTCCCACCGCCAAAGCCTGCTCAAAGCTTGTTGCTGCCAGTGCTGCGGTAAATGAAATGCATTGTGCATGTAATCGCCAACGTGCAAAAAACTTAATGAGATTTTTCAGCACAAGCCCATCCTCAAAGTTATGGATTCGCGGTTCTGCTTCTATAGCTGCTCCCCAACTGGACGGACAGAACTTTAATTTTTTTATAACGGTTTGATTATCAAGTACGTCAATCCTATATTTGTACATGGCTTCTTTGCAACTATATAGCTCTTATAACGAATTGAAGTATGACAGAGTCGAGCGACCTCAGACCCAAATGGAAAAGTTGCGCCAAGAGAAAGCTGCTCAATCTCTTAGAAAGATCAAGAAAGGAGCACAGGCGTTCGGGAATAGAAGGCAGTTCTTATCTTAAAATAACCGATGACAAATTATTTAATCGCTATTTGAGTTTCCTTTAAACCTTTTTCAATTAGATAGTCGTGTAATTCTTTGGCTTCTCCCATTTTTGCATGATGCAGCAAGGTAAATCCATGAGGGCCTTTTGCAAAAACCAGTTCAGGATAAGCTTCTAAAGTGGATTTTACCAAATTTGTTTTTCCCAACATGGTAAGCACAAAAAGATTGACTCTTGCACCTTGGGATATTAGATGATTTGCAATTTCCTTGTTACCAAGGTGCCCTGCTCCTTCAATGGCTTCCTCAAAATCCCCATTACCCCAGTCATAGCGACTATATATTAAGTTTGGATGCTCTTGAAGCATTTCTTTTACCAGCTCTAAATTTTTGTGCCCGGCAACTACAAAATCTTTGACCAACTTGATGTCAAATGGGGCAGGCTCTTGTAGTGAATGAGAAAATGAAAAAGTTGGGACAACGGTCGCTAGAGCAAGTCCTCCAAGTGTTTTTTTAATAAATTTTTTCCTGTTCATAATTTTTAAATTTTATTTTGAGACATTCTCGTAACCGTTCTGCCCATACCGGCAGTCTGACTGGATTATCCGCTACAAAATTCAATTATGAATCTCTAAAATCCTTTAAGAAACATGTTTCTTAAGACGAAAATCTACAAAACATGTTGTTTTCTATATTCCGAAGGTGTCATGCCGGTCTTTTTCTTGAACGCAACATTGAATGAGGTCACTGTACCGAAACCTGCATCAAACGCAATTGTGGAGATCTTTTGATTGGCATTTTTAAAATCTATCAATAGGCTTTTAGCATTTTCAATTCGGTGATGGTTTACAAACTCATAAAAATTTTGCTGTTCGTTTTCATTAATGACTTGAGAAACTACCCTTGGGCTTATTGCTAGTTTTTCGGCAACAGTATTGATCGAAATGCTGGGTTCTAAAAAGATACGCTGTTCTATAAAGAGTATTTTGACCTTTTGAAACAGATCTCTTGAGGTACTTTTATCTAAGTTTGAGCCACTATACTTATCCAGATAAAAATGTCGGCGGTTTAGAAAAAGATAAGAAAAAGCATAAATAAGGAATGTATAAAATAAAGGGCCCGCGATATAATGTGGTATAATATTCAAAAAGTTGCCTAAATAATAAAACCATACAAATAGTACTCCGATTAGTATATTTCGGTACCAGCTAAAGGCTTCCTTGGAAGCATTAAACCGGTTCTTAATTAAATACGCACAAGACAGGCCCAAATAAATTATCAGGTGAATGACCACTACCCCATAATTCCAAAAGGTCGCTAATTCTCCATCGCTTGGAATGACCAAAATCAATGAAATAAAAATTAGAAAAGGCAACAAATGGAGATAGCTGGAATTGGAAAAACGCTTATTTTTTTCAATTAGCGAAATCCCATAAAACCACAAGCATGGCCCAGAAACAAAAATTCCAGAGATACCAATATTTCGCTGCCACGCCTCTAACGGAATATAGTAGCCAAATACCGATTTGCCAATTCTGATTGTCAAACCCAATAGTACAAGTGCTAATAAGATGTGCGATTTTTGGTTTCCTTTTTTAAGTGTAAAAAGATAAAAACAAAGTAAAAGTGCTTGGCATAAGCCCAGCGAAGCCAGAATAAGAATAATGGTATTTGCAATCATTACATCAGAAGTATGAATTGTTATCTAATTGTAGGGCGAATTAAGTGCATTTACAAATTTATGCCTCCTGTCAAGAAATACGGCAAACAACTACTAATGCGCGGGCCACTACTTGCCTGCGCGCCATTGTGAGAATAGCCGAGTCACCCAAGGGAGTTTCGCCCTTAGGTTCTCAAGGGGTCCAGAGCTTCTTTAGTTTTTTTTTATTCTTATAACGGAATTACCTTATCAAGCGGGGGCTACTCGCTTGGAGCTGCGCGGCTCTGCTATTCGTAATCTATAACGTAAAGTTTCACTCCCCGGTCATAAAGAGTCTTCATCAATTCATGGTAATCCTTATTCCGTGGATTGCTGAGATCAAGTCTTGCTTCCCTGAACGCCAGTTGCTCCAATCCTTCGAGTCCGAGGATCTCAGGAGTATTTTGAATTTCATAACTTTCTCTTTGTGTTTCTGAACAAATTCACCGACTCTGCATTCACTTTATCATACTCAGCATGGGTTCCAATAAATTTATGAACACCGCCTTTCAGGTAGTTTATTTCTGCGATTAGGCGGTAGTAATTGTGGTTGATCTCAAAAATTGGTTACTTTTTAAAGAAAATTTTCGTTAAGGTTTTCGTGTCTACTGGATAGAAGGATCATATACCCACAACTCGTTCGAGGAGTGACAATCACCTGAAACTGGGGAACATACCAGACCAAATGCCGTGTAACCTTTGTTGTTATGTGAAAATGAAATGGCACTCCGCACCAACAACGCACCCTGAAAATTTTCTATTCGGGTCCATTCGTTTGTAGAAACATTCAGTCTTATAAACTCACGTTCTTCAAATTCAACCGCACCTTCACCGATATAAGCAAAGTCTGTGTTTAACCCAAAGGAGATAGCGCTGTACATTTTGTGAGTGAAGGGTACATTGCATATAAACTCCCATACTATCGGATTTGATCGATTCACTTTGTAGACGTTGTAAGTTCTTTCGCCTGTATTGCCATTGATTATCATATCCAGAATATAGGGGTCTCCGGCTACTTCGAAATAATCATCGTAGTAAGTCGAAATATTGAAGAACAGCCTCCCATTATAAGACCATCCAGTTTGCTCGGTAAAAGAATAAATTTCACCGTAACTTCCTATTAAATAACCGATGCCATCTATAGAAGTGGAGATGGGATTTTGTACACCCCCCAGATCGTATGATGCAGTCCATTGCCCGGTTATCGTATTGTATGACCAAAAATCTTTTGTGCTTCCTACGCCAAGACCATAATAAATCGTGTTGCCAATACTGAAACCAACTCCACCCGATCTTCCACCGCCCGGAAAATTGGGTAGCCGCATCCAGCTATCATTAGCAAAATCATACCTCCAGACCTCATCGGAATACACATCAGTACTCCCTCCTATTACATATAGAAAATCGCCAACAACTGTGGAAAAGGCATCCAACCGAGGTGTACCTGGAAAGTCCGCCAGTTTCGCCCACCTCGACTTTACTGTAAACACACCATCGGCAATGGCAGTTTGCCCATTGATTTCAACTTCAACAGGTACTACTCCTACTCTCATCTCGTAGGGTAGCCTTACCGTGATCTCATTTTCGCTCTCCTCAAGAACGATCGCCTCGTAGCTTCCAAAGCGAATCTTATTGCCAGTCCCCAGGAAGTTATTACCCGTGATCACAATTTCGGTTTCACCGATAATACCTGTCTTTGGGTTGAAGTCTTCGATTTGATGTCCTTCAACCAAAAACGGTTCTTCCGCTTGAAGTATAGCGTCACCGCTTTTCACAATCAGTGGCACTTCTCCCGACTTCGACAAATTCTCAGGTAGTTTAAACTTGATTTCGTTAACGTCAGTTGAGATCAAAATACCTTTATCGGTTCCGAGTAACACTTCAACTCTTGTTTTGGATAGTGAAAAATTGGAGCCACTAATGGTAATAACATCGCCAGACTTACCACGCTTAGGAAAGAAGTCTTGTAACTTAGGAGGGTTCGTACCCTTACTTTCGAACGACATAACATCTCCCAGCACGATTGAGTTTTGGTTTTGCGCAAAGGGGCGAACCTGGTACCGTAATCCCTTTTCCAAATCAGAAGTTATATTCACCGAAAAGGGTCCCGCTACCGGGTTAGATTCAATTTCTGTGAAATAGAAATCAGTTGAATCCATGGAAGGTCCTTGCCACCACAAGAATCCATATCGTGTAATAGGAGAATCACCCAGGTCCATAAATTCGGCAACAAATTCCACTCCGTCATTTGATGTTTTAACGTCCTTCATCACAACGTAGGGGTAGTGTTTAGAAGAGATTTCAGGGTCATTACAACCGAAAAAAAACACTGCAACGCATATTGTAAAGATCTTTCTCATGGGGATGTTGAAGAATTAAAACGTAAAACCGACTATCAGATCTAACCCCTTTTGAGTTAACGTTGTATCGTCCGGGCCGATCGCTCGGGTGTATCTGACTTCGGCAGAGATTGTTTTCCTGAAATTCAGATTCCGTTGTAAGCCCAACCCTCCGGAATATCCAACCATGTAATCGGAGCCCAGCTTTTTCTGAACTGGTCTCTCTATAGTTACCGTGTTGTTGCTTAGTGTTGCGTAATAGATGTCACTCGAATTTTCTAGGTTGTACGAAAAATAAGGGCCGGCATTAAAGAAGAGTCTCCAGACCGGCGTTGGTACTGTATAACGAATAAGAACTGGTACATGCAATGAGCTAAGACTAACCAATACATCTACGTCTGTTTGAGAGCTCCTGCCCTTGGCCGTAACGTTATACCGGGTAAAGAATAATTCAGGATGGAAAGAAAATTCACTCATAAAAAGCGGGAAATCTCCGTAAAGTCCGATAATGGGTAAACTCGATGTGGGGAACGAAACATCATTTACCAAGGTGTTGCTTGAGTTAGAGGGTTGGATTAAGCTAATCCGTTTCACCCCGGTCAGAATTCCGACTTTTTTATACGGAAAGGGCTTTCGCTGACACTTGTTGTATTGTGACACCAGCCTTCGAATTGACTCCTTATTGTTATAGGAGGCCACCCTGATTGCATCGGCCACAAATTCGCAATCCTGACTGAGCAACTTCAGAGACTCCATATCTCTATGTACCTCTTGAAGATCAGAAGAATCCTTTCTTATAAAATACGTCTTATACTTTTGGCCTACATAGCGATACAGGGTAATTTTGCCTTCAACTAGCCGCTCAAGGAATAATTTTCTTTCTTCACCGTCTACCTGGATTTTTTCTGCTTCATACACGGTACCATCTCTAAGCCCATACCGCGTGATTTGATCAGGGGTATACATGACTTCTCCATCCTTGACTTTTACCTTGATGTATTGTGAATTGAGTTTAGGGGAACTGGGTATAAGTTTGATCCCGGTACTGATTGAGCTGTCAGTAGCAATATAGTCAGCTACTTTTTGAGGATATGCATACTTAAACTGAAAGCACAACGCAATGGTAAATAGCAACACAATTGTTTTCTTCATACGTTAGTTTAAAATAATATTTTTCGGTTTTGGCATTGCTAAGCACTTTACAAAGAAGAATTTCCTGGCAATTTACTACTTTTAGTGAGCGGTTTACGCGTTAAACTCCAGAGGTAAAAAAATTAGATAACCGCAAGGGTTCGCTGGCGTCCGCCCGCAACATTATTCACCCTCCCTTTCTGCCGAAGCGCCTCGTTCAGGTAAAGCCTTCTGTCAACCCAGGGCTTTAAGGCAATATTTTTTTCCGGGCAGCCATGGCGTTAGAATTACTGCACCACCAGATGTTATTTAAAGGCTCATTTCAATATCTTTGGAGTTGGTATCTTAAAACAAAATGAAGAAGTCTACATTTTTTATCCACTTACTCTTACTGTTTTTAGTTTCATGTGAAGAGAAAGTCAACAAACCGGTATTTTTTACTCTGGAATCCACAGATTTGAACACAGAAGGTGTTACGTTAAATGGGCAGTTTAAAATTAAAGGAGATCAGGATATTAATGATTTTGGTTTTGTCTGGGCTGCACATTCCGCCCCTGAAATTTCTGATAAGACCTTTAGCTTCAATGAGTCTCCTGCAGGAAAATTTCAACATAGGGTAATGGATGGTCTGATCACGGGAACTAAATACTATGTGCGCACTTTTATAAATTCTAATGGACAAATATATTACGGAAACACAGTTGATTTTGTAGCGCGTGGCTCCGCAACTCCAGTCATTTCGGGCTTTGATCCAACGTCAGGTGGCTCAAGAGAAACGGTAACCCTCATTGGAAATCATTTTGGAAATGATATGAAAAGTCTATCGGTCAAGATAGGGCAAAATACAGGTAAGGTTACCTCACTTAGTAAAGACACAATTATTTTTCAGTTACCAGCAGATTACATAACAGGCTCCTACCCTATACGTCTTGAAGTTGCTGATAAGGAAATTTCGTCATCCCAAAACTTCACCCTCAATGGGCCGATTATTCAATCGCTTTCCCCATCATCGGGCCCTGCTGGAACGATCATTACAATTTCTGGTTCTGGCTTTTCATCAACACCAACTTTAAATATTATTTACTTTGATGACAAAAAAGCGATAGTAACATCATCTACAGAAACTGAAATTCAGCTAACTGTACCCAATAACTCGGTTGCAGGTCCAAAACAGGTTTCACTTGAGTTTAATCGTGGTAAAACGTTTTCTGCTGTACCATTTAGCCTTACAGGTCCTGTAATTACTTCGTTCACGCCAGGTTCAGGTGTAGAAGGAACGCAGGTAACGATCAATGGTAGCGGGTTTTCAACGATTCCTGGTGAGAACATAGTAAAGTTTTATGCATTTACTAATCAAGTTTCGGGTACTGTCCTTAGCGCCACGCCCAATCAGTTGATTGTAGAGGTGGGACGTGTCTATTATTCAGGGAATCAAACTCAACTTAGTTCACCTATTTCAGTAGAGGTTAAATCAATTTATGCCGCCTCCCAGAATTCGTTTACTTTTGAAGGTCCAACGATCACTGAGATTAGCCCTGCCGCTCAATATGAAGGTCGCATCATTATAATACAGGGTAACAATTTTGACCCCGACGGAAACAATCAGGTTTTCTTTTCTAATAAAGAGGGAGAGATTATTAGCTCCACGGCAACGTCAATAACAGTTAAAGTCCCTTACGGTGATTTTGGCCTGCTACCTTCCACCCCACTTAGTATTAAATCAAAGAATTACCGATATCATCCAGATCAGAAATACAACATTCTATCTCCCTGGCGAAAACTCGCTGATTTTCCTGCCGGTCCAAGATATGGAGTAAGCACGTTTACCATTGGTTCATATTCGTACGTTTGCATGGGCATTAACGCAGGTGATAAGGTAGATGTCTGGCGATTTGATTCATCAAACCGATCGTGGCAGAGGATGGCAGATTTTCCCGGACAATCGCGGGCATTTGCATTTTCGTTTGTTGTCAATGGAAAGGGCTATGTGGGTGGTGGCGGACATTATGGATATACGGACTATGACTTAATTTCTAATTTGTATGATCTATGGGAGTATGATCCATCGGCTGACTCATGGACGCAAAAGAGAAGTTTTCCTTCAACCGGAGGTCTACGATTTCAAGCCACCGGAATTGGTGACAACGGATACTTCGCAGTACAAAATAAAATATATAAGTACAGTCCCTCATCAGATCAGTGGACAGTAACTACAACTTCTATGTCCTTCAGTGCAGGAGGGATTGCAGCGACTGTTGGAAGCAAAGGATACTTCGGATTAGGAATTAATAATTCAAGTCTTTGGGAATTTGATCCAATCTCTGAAAATTGGAATTTGCTGGCACCTTCTCCCCTTCTATTGTCTTCATTTTGGGGACGGCTAACCAGCTTTACGATGCACGACAAAATTTTTGTCGGCAGCACTAATAAATTCGTAAAATATAACCCAGCTTCCAACAGCTGGACGCAAGAACCTAATATCCCTATTGAATTAAGTCACAAGGGAGCTTTTGGATCAAGTACGCTTGGATACATGATATCCGGTTTAAATGGCTATCCTTTCCCGACTTTTTACAGCTTTGATCCAAACTATTAGTGAGATGAGTAAGTCAGTTAAGGCAATTTTTACAATTTCTATTTTCTTTATTATTAGTAAATTTCAGATATCCCATGCACAAAAACTTGTTGTAAATAATCGGGATGACCTGTCAATAAGTGTGGGATATTCAGTACCGCTCGGTAGTAAACAAGTCAATCAACAGCCTGCTCTTATTACCAACATGCAACACGGCTTTTCTGCTGATATA
>JBGTEP010000126.1:0-2951 GCA_041747735.1 Chryseolinea sp. | reverse complement strand
CTGAAAAACGTAAAAATAAAAACGGCCTCAAACAGCAGCGTTAAATATCCTAATCCAAGAGATAACCACTTATTATTAAGAATCAGGGATGTGTCATTATGAGTGATCTGTGGAAGCGATGCTGGCAACCACATACCTAAGCCATTTAACCAATTATAAGACGACAACTTAAAAAAAACAGAATCAAAGTACACGAAGCCGACAGCGACCAGTATTAAAACGTAATAATTAAGAACCGAAACGGATCTCGGTGGATTAAATGTAAATCGTGTATTTGAATATCTAAATTTCAAAAGTAGTCTGTCTAGCGAATTTACTTGAGATATACTCAAAAACAGCATCAAAAAATTTACTCCCATATAGACGTAGAACATGTGATATTCATACGTGCTAATCGTGGCCAGGAAGACCAAAGAGAACAAATAGTTACAAAGAGCTGCGGTGCGTGTAAACAGACCCAGCATCAAAAAAACAATTACCACCATCCATGCAATAAGAGGAAACGTGAAGTCTATTTCATATGGCTGAAGGTAAGGTATGTAATCAAAAACAAGGTGACGGAAATAAAATATCTGGATCACTTCCCCTAATAACACAAGAGAATAAAGAACACGAAAAAGAGCTAAACCCGAAGCGTCGATCTTCTTATCGTACAGTACTTCAAACTTTTTCCTTAACCAATTCATCAATTTTTTATTATCTGCCGCTTTAACTCTCACTGTAGTAGCCTTCGCCACCACCTTTCTTCTTTTTCAAGCCATAGCCGTAACCATAGCCGTAACCGTAACCATAACCGTAGCCGTACCCTCCGTAACCATAACCGAGTCCGGACTTCCTAAGATCGTTAAAAAGAATACTGATTTTTTCGAGTTTACCCGACGTGTAAAAATCGTCGAGATGTTGCAGCGCCAGCTTTGGGGTAAAATCCTGCCGGACCACAAAAAGCGTATGGTCTGCATAGCTAGACAACACAAAAGCGTCCGTAACGAAAGTCAACGGTGGTGTGTCTATTACAACAAAATCGAACGTCTCTCGCAATTGTTCGATGAGAGACTTCATGGCCGGCCTGATTAACAGCTCGCTTGGGTTCGGCGGCATTGGCCCTCCCGCAACAAGAAACAAATTTTCGATTTCCGTAGTCTGAATAATATCTTCCAGCTTTGCCATTCCTGAGAGATACTGGCTTAGCCCTGCATCATTTTTCAGATTCAGGTCATCGTATAGCTTGGGCTTTCGCAAATCCGCCCCTAGAATAACGGTACGTTTACCTGCCAAAGCCAACACTGTGGCAATGTTTAACGTGGTGAATGACTTCCCTTCGCCCGGAACAGACGATGTAACCATAAAAACCTGCCGTTCTTTGTTGCCGGTAAAATAATTCAGATTGGATCGCAGCGCCCGGAATGACTCGGCCATTGCTGATCTGGGTTTGCGAAAAACGATCAGCGGGTCTAGGGAGGAATTATGCCCTACGCCTCCAATGACGGGAACGTTGGTAAGTTGCTCAATATCTTCCTTGGATTGTACGCGACCGTTCAGGATTTCAAGTATTACAAAAATCAGTAAAGGAATGAGCAGGCCTAACAAAACCGCGATACTATAATTTTGATTCACTTTTGGCGTTAGCGCACCACCTGCCATCGGGGGATTCACTACTACAATATCAGATGTCGTAGAAGCTTTCGATAGCCCGGCTTCTGTACGCTTCTGCAATAAAATAACGTATAGGTTTTCCTTTAAAGAGTAATTTCGTTGGATCGATACCAGTTCCCGCTCCGTGCGGGGTAATCTGCGGAGTTGTTCTTCCACCAGCCTGATCTGATCGTTAATAAACTGCATGTTGATCTGCTGAGTCTTGCGACTGTTTACGATGGTCTTTTGTATGTCCTCTTTAAGGAAAATGATTCGTTGCTCTTTTCCGATGAGGCGGGGATTATCCAAGAGTTTTTCCACACCCCTGTCTATGTTGGTTTTATAAAGATTAGATTCAGCCTGAAGGGATATCAATTCCGTAATCAGCCCCGCAACTACAGCGTCAGTTATACCCACACTGCCCGGCGTAAAAACCTCATCATAGTGATCGTCTTTCAGTAGCCGGGTGATGTATGAATAGTAATTGTCAATCAGTCGGTATTGAAATTTCTGATCCTCATAGCCCTGTAGTTTCTGAAACAGCCGCGCGGTTTCGCCTTCCATGTTGGTAATGATGTTCCGCTTCTTAAAATTTTCTACCTGGTCTTCATATAATTTCAACGAATCTCCAATAAGTACCAGTTGATCATCCAGAAAGTTTATTGCCATCGTAGCAGCCTTGTTCTTTTTCTCTACATCATACTGCTGATATCTTTCAATGAAGCGCGTCAAGAAGTCAATACCTTTCTGCGGTACGGGGCCGGATATCTCCAGATCCACCACCGCCGCACCCTGCTGTGCCCACGTTGCGCTAAGGCGTGTAGAGTATTGTTTAGCCAGTGCCAGGGGGCTATTAAATCGAACAGTAAACACTTTGTCTTTAATGCTTCCGACATCTCCTTTGCGATTAACCAGCAACGCAAAACCATTAACCTGTATGCTGTCATTAAAATGCAGGTCCGTAAATTCCTTGCCGCCGACTTCATCTTCAGTAACGTACTGCAACGTAAAAGACTGCTCGTCTTTTACGCGAAAGTAGAAGGAAGTCCCATACAAGTTTTTACTTCCTTTTAATACGCGGAAGTCAACCGGAAAATCCGGATCGTAATATTCGGAGGTCAGGATCTCGCCCTCCCTGAAAATTGAAACTTCGAACCCCAGGCTTTGAACTACCTCTTGCAACAGGGGGTAGGACTTCATGATATAAATCTCGTTGTAGAAATTGCGGTATGGGGTTAGTAATTGGTTGTCATATAAAAATTTTGCCCCAACATTTTCTTCATTCTCTTTTATAATGATCGATGCCTTTACCGGAAAAA
>JBGTEP010000125.1:0-6998 GCA_041747735.1 Chryseolinea sp. | reverse complement strand
GGGTTCGATTCCCGCCTTTGGTACGGTTGATAATCTAAGATGAGAAGCCCTCAAATAATGGGGGCTTTTTCATTTGAGGCATCCGCGCCCGCCGAAGCGCCTCGCGAAAGTATTCCTTTGGACCTAGAAGATATCCACTGTCGCGCTGCGAAATAACAAAGCAACTCATCAACAACCGAGATCATAACCGCGCACGCAAAACCTGCCTGCCAGCCTCGGGCCCTGCCTATTCTTGTCAAATTTGTATCTTTTCGCCGTTAATTAGAAAGAAGATTGATGAACTTCCGTAAGAAATGAGCGAAACACAAAACGTAGAATATAAGTCCTCCTGGCATGATGACCATTTAAAATGGGTATGCGGTTTTGCCAACGCAACTGGAGGGACAATTTTTCTAGGCAAAAATGATAAAGGAGAGGTAGTTGGAGTTTCGGACCATAAAAAGCTGATGGACGATATTCCTAGTAAGATCAAAAACTATTTGGGAATAATTGCAGAGGTAAACCTTCACAATGAAAAAGGGAAATACTTCGTTGAGATTATCACACCACCGTATACCGTGGCTGTTTCGTTGAGGGGCCGGTATTACCAGCGAAGTGGAAGCACCAATACAGAATTGGTAGGAAGTGCATTGACAGAATTTCTCTTAAAGAAATCCGGTCAAACCTGGGATGAGCTTATTGAGTCTCGGGCCACTCTTGAGGACATTGATCGGGAGTCAGTTGAGCATTTTTTTGAAGCTGCTGAGAAGTCTGGTCGTATGCCAGAGGTGAAAGGATTGAGCCTTATGGAATTATTGGAGAAATTACGGGTGGCTGATGGAGGTAAACTAAAACGTGCTGCACTCATACTATTTGGCAAAGACCCCGGAAGATTTTACCCGAACCTAACAGTAAAGATGGGCAGGTTTGGCAAGACTGATGATGACTTGAAATTTCAGCAAACGGAAGAAGGTAATTTGATACAACTTCTTCAGGAAGTACCTACACAACTCGGGCACAAGTTCCTGATTAAAAACATAAGCTTTGAAGGGTTATTGAGAATTGAAAAGGGTGAATATCCAGCAGCAGCTTTGCGCGAAATGTTACTGAATGCCTTGGTTCACCGGAATTATATGGGTGCCATGATCCAGATAAGAATCTATGATAATAAATTGAGTATCTGGAATGAAGGCACATTGCCTGCTGGTATCACCTTTGCCGATTTAAGAGGAAATCATCCGTCAAAACCAAGAAACCCCATTATTGCAGACGTCTGTTTCAAGGGTGGTTATATTGATGCATGGGGACGCGGAACTTTAAAGATTATAACGGCATGTAGAGAGGCCGAACTTCCTGAACCTGAAATGAAGGAAGAATTTGGAGGAATAATGGTGACCCTTTTCAAAGACCGATACACTGAGGAGCTGCTAAAGAAAATGGGATTGAATGCAAGACAGGTGAGAGCTGTACTACATGTAACGAAAAACGGAAAAATTACAAATAAGGAGTATCAGCAATTATTTGATGTATCTCGTGAAACCGCTTCTCGCGATTTAGCAGAATTAAGTGAAAAGGGAATTTTGGAGAGTTCCGGAAGCAAAGGAGCAGGTTCATTTTTTAGATTACCAATTGCGTCATGATTGCCTCATAATGGACTCATTATAAAGTTGAAATAAAAAGCAATTGGCCGAATTGGCCGGAAATAGGCCGGAATTGGGACTCTCAATGCCTCAACCGACAAAATCGAACATGAACAGGTCTGGTAAATCATGAATTTTTCTCCCTTGCACGGACAAGTACAACTTTTCAAATCAGTTTTTAAAGGGCGAGATGATGTCTTTGCCATTCGTTGGGAAAAAGGGAGTAAAAGCGGCTATATGCCTGCCCATTCATTCGATCCCTATTTTTATCGGGCTCATAAAGCAAAGGCGGAACATTTTAGAACTACCAAGACAAAACTTACTTAGCGCTTACCGATGATCAAATTGAGAAACACCTGAAAGGAGATCAACTCGTTGGCATATATCCTTTACTCACAGATAATGCTTCATGGTTTATCGCGGCTGATTACATTGTTGCAACTATTCAGAGGAGTAGTTCCTAATGAATCACGCATTTTCTACTCTTTATCCGATTCCAAAATTCAAAAGTATTTTTTATGCTGTGCGATTCGGGCCTTAGAGACAAGAGCTTTCTTTTATCACATTACTTCTCACCCTACCCGTTTCCGTGTAGTTTTTTATTCTTATAACTCACGGCTTCCGGGTATTGTCAGGTGGTGTTGTGGAGAATAAATTCGATCATCCAAAACGATCGTAAATCCTTTAACTCACTTGTCATGCACAAAAAATTTATTATCATCTTACTTCTTGCGGGCACCGGAATTCAGACGAGGGCTCAGTTCGGTATTCAGGGTGGACTAGTCGGTGTTCCTGGTGAAGCGTTCCCTACTCACGATGGCCTGGACAAACTGGGAGGAGCAATGGGATATACTTTCGGAGTTTTTTACAACGTCCGTATTTCTGACATCCTTGTCTTTCAACCTTCAGTAAACTGGCTTAACAAAGTATGGAAGGACGAACTCGAAGACGTAACATTTCAGGAAACCATAAAAACAAAGGTGACAGTAAACTATCTTGAACTTCCCCTTCAACTCGTATACAAGCAATCGAAATCCTTTGGATTCCTTGCCGGGGTAGGTCCTTCCATCCTCTACGGTGTGTCAGGCACGCGGACAATAACTGAGGACGATGGTTTTAATACAACACAAACAAAAACAGACTATGAATTTGGCAAGGAAGATGGACAGGAGAAGACCCTTACCGTCTCTTTCAATGCTATGGTCGGTTATGCATTCGGTCGACTCCAGGTACACCTGAACTACAACCGCGGACTTACAAATCAGGATACCAATAATAATCACGGCAATGAAAGTCATCTGGCCCTTCGAATTGGATATGCATTCAAAAAATAAAACTATGAACAGTCCGATATCAATAGTTTTATTTGTGGTAATGGCAGGCTTGGTAATAACCGGATGCAGCGAAGACGACGATGCAAACGGCCGGGAGGCGCTATTGGAAAACACCTGGCGAATCGAAGACGTTACTTATGTGATGACTCCTGCTTTACTTCCTTTCTTCCAGGGTAATTCGTTGATCTGCAATCTTGGCGACGGAAGTGTTCTTAGTATTGCCTTCCCGGAAAAGCCGGGGGCGAGCCAGGCCTACGATGTGATAGCTCCCGATGCAACCATGGGTTCCTCACAGTGCAAGGTAAACTTTACCCTCATTCCTTCGCCCGTTACCCTATATGGCGGTTCGGGCAGAACTGGAGACAAGGTTAATGTGACCGTTGCTGGCGGAAGGGTGCGGGTTGAAATTAATGAAATAGAGATGTTTTATTTCAGAAACACCACTAAGTTTACTACGTCTCTTTCTGCAAACGTCAAGGAAGAATAATTTTCACGACATGATACGTATCCTGGTAGTAGATGATCATCCACTTGTTGGAGATGGAATAAAAACCATGCTTGCACACGAAGAATCGATGAAAATAATCGGTATATGCCAGACATCAGAAGAAACATTAAAATTTGTAGAGCATGAAACCCCGGACGTGGTCTTGCTGGACATTAGCCTTCCGGACGAAGATGGATTGTCACTTTGTACAAAAATCAGAGCTAAGAATGAAAATATTAAAGTTATAGGACTCACCTCTTCCAATGAGCCTGGTATTATTACCGGACTGTTGCAGCGCGGGGGAAACGGATTTCTGTTGAAGACTGTAGAAAGGGAAGAATTGATCACTGCAATACGCATTGTGAACCGGGGCAAAACCTATTTGAGCAGGGAAGCTAACGACAGAGTCATTGAACAGTTTCAGTCCAAAAAATCTTCTCCATTAGAGCCGACACTAACGCGAAGGGAAAAGCAAATCCTGGAATTGCTGGCTGATGGCTTCAGAGGGCCACAAATTGCAGAAAAACTTTATGTAAGTCCGCTTACGGTCGAAACCCATCGTAAGAACCTGTTCCGTAAGTTCAATGCCGGAAGCGTACAGATGATGCTGAAAATTGCCCGCGAACGACATCTGATAACGCTGTGATTCTGAAGTGTGCAACCCCGAAAGTTGCCAATGCAACTGTAGCTTTGTATAATTTTATGCTGCCAGGTTTTCAACAGTACTAACCGTGCGTTGCAGGGCTATTCATTATTTATTTAATTGAAAAGTCCATCATTATTGTAGCACCAATGCTCTTGATTGACTCAATGTGTAGTTTGCCGTTCAGGTAAGCAACTCTCCGTTCAATAGTCTCCAAACCGGCTCTCCTTATACTCCCCGTTTCTTCTTCATGAAATCCCCGGCCATTGTCTTCAACAACCACGCTCAACCGGTTATCCTCTCTTACAAACTGGATAATGACCTCGGTGGCTTGTGCATGCTTGATGACGTTGGTCAACAACTCCTGCACGATGCGAAATAACATGGTCTCGGTGGTAGCATCAAGGCGCTGCTCCATACCATGTACTTCAAGCGAAACGTTCAGCGATCTACCGGCGCTTATGCCGGCGCACAAGTCTTGTAAAGCATTTACCAAACCTATCTTCATCAGCACCTCCGGCATCATATTGTGGGCTATGCGTCTGACTTCTTCTGCGGCAGTGTCAATCAGCGAGTAGCCTTTTTGAAATAAGCTGTGGCTTTGCAGCGATGGCCGCTCGTGTTTCAAGGTGCTCATGTACATCTTCAGCGTTGAAAATAATCCCCCCAGCCCATCATGCAAATCGCGGGCTATGCGTGTACGTTCGGCTTCCTGCCCGTTAATCATAGCCTGGAGTGAGGCTACCTGTTGGCGGTCTTCAATTTGTTTCATCCTATCCTGATACAAGCGCTGCCTGTGGAGATAGTTCTTCTTCAGCAAGAACAGAACGAACCCCATGATAACCGCCACAACAAGCATAAAACCTACATATATGTTCCTCTTTTGAATCGCAAGATCTTTCGATTTTCCCGCCTCTATCAACTGGTCAATCTCACTTTCCTTTTTACGTGTTTGATAAAGTATTTCCAGATTATGCACTTGCCTTACTTTCTCTGTATTTAAAATACTATCGTGGTAAGCTTTGTGCAGTTGAAAGGTTCGCAAAGCCTCCGGGTAGTTTCTATCTACCCGATGCACTTCTGACAAATAAAAATAGGCCTCACTAAGATTGGAGAAGTTTTGCGATTGTACGGACCTATCAACTGCATACTCTAAATAGCGACGTGCTGAATCCAATTGCCCGCTTGCAATAAACACAGCACCAAGCCGCGCATAAAAATTTTCGAAGTTTATGGAAAGGTCTTTTTCAAATGCATAGGAAATGGCCGTTTTGATATGTGCAATGGCGCTGGCATACTCGCCTTGCTTTACGGCCACATCCGCCAACCCCATATGCGCGTGCATGGTAGGTTCGTGATTAGGAAAATCATATGCTGTCGCGATAATGGTGTCATACAAGTGTTTTGCTTTTTCGGGTTCATTCTTCAGGATATAGCAATTGGCAATTTTTAACAGAGGCTCCTTAATGTACCAATTGACAGACGAAGCACTTCCCTTAGCGTACGCTTTGTGGTAATACGAAAGCGCCTTATCCATTTGGTTCATCTTGAGCAGGATATCGCCAATCATCGCATAGGAATACACAGCAAGTAAATTAAACCGGTCATCCGAAATATTTTCAAACCCTTCAGCTGCCTTCAATGCATAGTCCAGTGAGGCCGGGTAGTCACCCAGTTGAAAATAGATCTTGCTATATGTTTCATCAACATGCGGTATATAATTTTTCTCTCCCGTTTTCAGGGCCATTTGCAGGTAGAAAAAGGCAGAATCATATTGCTGAAGCTTCAGATGGACATTGCCTAACAGGTTAAGGGCGTCGGCCAAAAGTGTGTCGTACCCGTTTTGCCCGATCATTTCTACAACTTCCCTCAGGTGGAAATTAGCCTCTTGAAGGTTACGGCTAAACCAGTGTTTTCTCCCCTCTTCAAAAAGGATTCTGATTTTGGTTATGTCAGCCTTTTCTGATTCGAACAGTTGCGCAAGCTCAACATCGTCTTGTGACCTATCTTGCGCAACCACCATGTTTATACAACTGGCGAACGTCAGGAGAAACAAAACAACAAGATATCTATGGAAATATTTCATCCCCGGATCTATCATGTCTCTTACAGTAAATTTCTTTCCACTGCATCAAAATATTGTTTCAATGTATTATCGTAAACCAAACACACTTAAAAAAGACGCAAAAGTTGAAAACATTTACCCCCTCCGTTAAAACCTGAATTCCCGGAAGTCGGAGGCTTCGACCACAATGGCCGGGTTGCATCTTAAAGGTACAAACTATATCTCATAATTTTTTCTCTGGCGTTGTGTATAAGTTGAACATTTCAATTGGTTATCGTATTGATCCGTTTGTTTCTGCTTCTAACATGAGTAGTTGCAACAATTACCACAAATGAAAATGGACTCGACGTGAGCTCACCGCTAGTTGTACAACTGTAAACCAATCCCACGCTTTTAAAGCGTTTGGGATTTTTTCGACCTATCTGGTTTAAGATTTTTGCAACGGGTATGGTAAAAGAATTAAGCCGACGAATAGATTCTAGTAGATTTCAATTTGTTGCAATTGATCAGGTTTTAACAATAGCTCTACCGTTGCGATGTGAGACTCGGGGTCATAAGAGACACGTATTTTCTTACCCATTATTTTAACCGCGGGACGTTTGTTTGCAATCAATTTTAACCTGCAAAACCCGGCACCATAAAGGTTAGCTTTAATAACACCGTTGTTATAAGTATAGTCTTGCAGTTCGATAGCTGTTCCGGAAGAGACCGATATTGGGTATGGATTCACAGAAACACGTTTTACAATAATCTTAACTCTATCCTTATTTTTATATGTATCTACGGGAAGTTTGTTCGTACCTCTTATGGTCAAACCATCTACTTCAATATGTTCAATGTACGGTCCTCT
>JBGTEP010000124.1:0-2325 GCA_041747735.1 Chryseolinea sp. | reverse complement strand
AGTCACCTATTTTTGCTTATAGACTGAAAAGGAAACTTTTGAGTGGCCCAATTTTCGGGGAAGCTTACACAATATCCTATTTATTAATCTTGTCTGTAGTTTAGTTTGTTGGGGTGACTACGGATTAGAAGCATTAGTTATTTCAATATAATTTTGGGAGTCGAGTTAGCTAATATTTTTATTTCGACTTTAGATATTTAATTGTTAAGTCATTAAAGCTACTACTCCTGTCGTTAGTAAAAATATCGTGATGATGATTATCTAGCTTTTTTAACAAGTAGGCAAGCGTTGCGCGTTCATGCTGATCTAAATTGCTGGCCGCTAACGATGTCACTTCGTGCATCTTGGGAAGAATCCTGTAGAGTTCAGTTTTTCCTTCGTCTGAGATAGCAATGCGTTTACTTCTTTTGTCCTCCTGATCATCAAACTCCTTAATAAAGCCCAGGTTAAGTAATCGCCTGATCACTTCTGTAGTATAACAGGCGATACGGTGATCACAGCACTTTATCCATCAACGGTGGAATTCAAAAAAGGCGAACTCACGCGTATCCTTGGGCTATCCGTTTCTGGCAAAACAACACTGCTCTCACTTCTCGGCTGTGTCATTTATCCTACTGCGGGTGAGCTTTGAATCGAGGATACCAACGTGAACGACCTATCACAAAAAGAACTTGCTAATCTGCGCCATAACAAAATCGGTTTTGTATTTCAAAGCTTTAACCTGATTGCTCCGCTTAATGCGCTGGAAAATGTGATGCTTCCGCTGGAGTTAATAAACATGCCGCGCAAGGAAGTAAACAAAGAGCCGCACATGCATTGGAGAAAGTAAGCATGGAGTGATCGTATCACGAACCTTCCTAAAATGCTACGTGCGGACGGCAACAACGCGTTGCGATATCGCGGATAAACAAATCAACAGTAATCAATCATTAAACAAAAAGATATACCTCACCTTTCTTGGAAATACCGCTTGCCCTTTATGTAGTTTTCATAGCCTGATAAACAAAATAACCAACCATTTTATAACTATTTTTAAAATTGGTATCTAATAGAAAGCCAAATAAATTGAAAATACCTTCTGCAGCGGCCAAATCACTAAAAGTCACCATTGCAAAAATTGTTGCAATATCCGATGCGGAGTTTTCGCAGTTTTTGGAACAACACCAATTCCGATCGCTAAAAAGAAAAGAACTATTAATTCAACAAGGAGAAATTTGTCATTTCACTGCCTTCGTTGTAAAAGGCGCATTGCGTTATTTTTATGAAGTAGATGGCGATGAACATACAGGGCAATTCTTTTTTGAAAATGGGTGGTACAACGACTACGACAGTTTTCTTTCCGGCCAACCCTCGCATCAAAATGTTGAAGCATTGGAGAAAACAGATTTATTACTGTTGGGCAAGAAACACTTAGAAGCATTGTACGATCAAAATCCACGCTTCGAGCGTTTCGGCAGGCTAATGGCCGAGCGTGCGTACCTCGGAGTGCGCAACAGAACAGAATCACTCACCAATCAATCGCCAGAAGAACGGTATCTGCAATTAGTAAAAGACCGCCCGAAAGTAATCGAGCGCATACCACAGCATTACATTGCTTCCTATCTCGGCATCCAACCACAGTCGCTGAGCCGTACCCGAAAGCAAATACTGGAAAACCCCTGATTTCGTAACCTATGTGTCGTGGAAGACCACTAGATCATCCTTGTCATCATCAACGGCTAGAATTAGCATGTCTTTCCGTTTTCGTCGTTGTCGCGTCACTATGATGGTAAAATTTTACAATCATGTTGTTAATGATCTCATATACGCCCTTCTTTTATGATGTCGTCTTCATAACCATCCCTTCAGCCAAGACCCAAATGGTGTTGAGTGCGGGCCTTAGTTCGCCTCTTTCAAATCCCCCAAATTCTGACTTGTTGGGATCACGCACTTATAAGAAAGCTCCTCCTGAAAAGGCTTTTACCAATCTTAATTTTTTTCTGGTGCCGTCCAAAAGCCTAACATAACCGATCTCAATCGTGACCACTCAGCACGATAGTGCGCGAATGAGATTTTTTGAATTGGTGCCAGTTGCTCTAATTCTGTTACATGATTTATAGAATATTCTGAAAGTCCGCAAAAAATGCAGATGAATTGACACCCAACCTGAAAAGTAATTCCTCGAGAAACACTTTAACATTAATCGATAGGTGTTGATCAAAGCATTCTTTCAACTCATCCACTGCTGATCAATTTCCTCAAGCGTTCTACCTTTTGTTTCAGGAACAAACTTCTTTGTAAAGATCAGCATGAGCAATGCCATCAAAGCAAGAAAGAAAAACGTAA
>JBGTEP010000123.1:0-27846 GCA_041747735.1 Chryseolinea sp. | reverse complement strand
ATAGATATTCACAGTAGTAATTGTATCATTTACCAACAATTCTGCTCTAACCCCAGCTCCATATCCAAAAGGCGCTTCTGGAAGAAATAATTTACCATTAACATAACATCCAAATGTATTTTTACCTTCTGTTGTAATGGGCGGTAACTCAGGATCGTTATCAAGCAAATCGCATGAACTTAAAAATGCTAATGATGCAATGGTAAGAATTGTGAATAGCGTTTTCATAGAGACATCGTGTTACTCGTAAATACTGTCTCAAAAATCCATTTCCTTCTCCTGATCTGTAAACTTATAGACAAGGTTCTTTTGTAGAAATTCTTCTTTCTGTTTTTTAGTATCATTACGCTGTTGAGTGTAGTGTGAAAACAAAGCTGAACTTTAATATAATGTCACACATACATCGGAGGGATTAGGATTAGAGAGTGTTTATAACTTGAATTATTGTGTTACAGCGCTGATATCAAATCGACCACTTGTTATACTTATTTCTCCACATTCAACATTTTTAGCGGTGAGTTCAAACGTGCCGGAAATAATCATCCTTTGTGGATTAGTGACTTCGAATTTTAACAATTTTATACTGCCAGAAATAACTTCGGTATACCTACAACTTGGAGTTGTATTGTAATTAAGGTATTCAAAGCCACAGCGATTTGCATCAGTTAGATCATATGTCTTATCTATTAAAAGACCCGGCTTATCAAGTATTGAAATAAAAATATTTTCATTAGCGTCAGTATTACTTGCGTATATATTCACTGCATTAATGGTGTCGTTTATGAGTATTTCAGCTCTCGAACCAGTTCCATAGCCAAAAGGAGCTTTAGGAAGAAATAATTTACCATTAACATAACACCCAAAAGTTCCTTTCCCTTCTGTTGTAATGGGGGGTAGCTCAGGATCGTTATCAAACAAATCGCATGAGCTTAAAAACACAAGTGATGCAATGGTAAGAATTGTGAATAGCGTTTTCATAGAGACATCGTTACTCGTAAATACTGTCTCAAAAATCCATTTCCTTCTCCCGGTCTGTAAACTTATAGCCAGGGTGCTTTTGTAGAAATTCTTCTTTCTGTTTTTAAGTATCATTACGCTGTTGAGTGTACTGTGAAAACAAAGCTGAACTTTTTTATAATGTCACACATACATCGGAGGGATTAGGATTAGAGAGTGTTTATAACTTGAATTATTGTGTTACATCGCTGATATCAAATCGACCACTTGTTATACTTATTTCTCCACATTCAACACTTTTAGCGGTGAGTTTAAACGTGCCGGAAATAATCATCCTTAGGGGATTAGTGATCTCGAATTTTAACAGTGTGACACTACCAGAAATTACTTCACTTTATCTGCAAGTTGGTAGTGTTTTATAACTAACATAGTGCATACCACAACAGCTTACATCGCCCAAATTGTATTCATTTCCTATTTTTAACGCAGGTCTGTCAAGTATTGCGATTCAACAGCGGTTAATGAAACGCATTGGGATGGTTCTGCAAGGTGCCTTGAATTTTATTACTTCAACCAATCTTTCAACTCCTCATATGGAATCAAAAGCTCAGTAGGACCGGCAGCGTAAGCGGCTATCTCATAGTTGTTGTAGAAAAATACTATGCCTTCCTGTTTAAACCCATAGTTTTCATTTAACTGAAACTGATCGTCAGGGAACTCAAAGAAATTATCACCGAGTGAAGCAGTGTCGGGTAATTCACGTACCTGACGAAAAACTTTTTCTGCAACCGCTGTCAACGGTTCCTTATAGCCCGGCTTAAACATATTATCAAGTGTAAACTGTCTTCCACTTCTGGGATCAATATTGATGTAATAGACTCCATGGCCTCCATGTGCGCCTCCGGTATAGTACTCTTCCTGAACAGACAAACTTAACAACGTATCGGTCAATACTTCCACTTCAATATCTGCTTTATAACTCCACCCTGCAGAGAATTCAGGTATATCATTCTTGAATTCTTCAAAGTCGCGGATAAAACCATCACCCATTTGTTTCATCGTTTGTCCTGTTGCTTCCGGATTGCTCATCGAAACAGCTTTGTCAATGGATTTCTGGAGCGCAACAGAGACACTGGTATCTAAACCGGAAAATACTGGATAGGTCACCGCATAGTAAGCACAAGGTGTATCAGACGCACAACCTCCAGAAGATTCTGTTCTCAGCGTCTCTGTTGTATAACTAACCGGTACTTTTTTTTCTTCTGTCCTGGTTGTCGTACAGGCGTAAAAAACGAGTGAAAGAAGAGCTAGTGGAATCAGATTCTTTGTCATTACAAGATAAATTTAGGAACACCTCTACAATTGTCAATTTTTTAGTACTTCCTCTAACTTCTTGTGCAAAGCCTGACCGCGAAGGTTTTTAGCTATGATCACACCGTTAGGATCTACCAAAATAGAAAAAGGTATCCCGGTAATATTGTAAGTTTTGGCCGCTTCCGATTGCCAGTATTTCAAGTCGGATACATGGGTCCATTCAAGTCCGTCTTGTTTAATCGCCTGCAACCAGTCATTACGGGATCGGTCAAGGGAAACACCAAAAACGGTAAATCCCCGGTCTTTGAATTTGTGAAAAGCCCTGACAACATTCGGGTTTTCCTGGCGGCAAGGACCACACCATTTGGCCCAAAAGTCGACGAGCACGTACTTCCCTTTCATTGATGACAGCGTCACAACCTGACCGGTAGTATCCGGCAGAGAAATTTCTGGCGCCGGCTGTCCGATGGCAATAGATTTCATACTGTTTACCATACTTACAAAACTCTTTGCATGATCATAGTCGGGCCACTCCTTCTTGAGTTTACTCGATACAGCGAGATACGTGTCGAAATACTGATCTTTATCCAATACGTTGCTTTGCAAAAGATTAATCACACCGAGGGATGGTGGTTCATTGCGCAGCAAATCCGCAACCTGGTCATGACTTTTTTTGATTTCCTTCATGTAAGCCGCCTGAATGTCGCCCATTTTTTCCTGGTTGCCTGCCTGGGCTGCTGCAGAAAATTCCGAATTGAGTGTTGCGATCTCTGGCGTTGCCTCTGCATCACGCAACAAAAGTTGCGCTTTACGGATTATTTCAATTTCGGGCGATCCTTTAACTTCTGCAAAACCATTAGGATCATTACCATCAACGTTGATCTCAATGTTCGACTTATAAAGGATAAAATCAACGAACTGGCGATTATAGAAATTAATTTTATAGTATCCAGGTTGTGAAAGCGTTATCCGTTTTGAGAATGTATATTTGCTGTTCAAGTTCACTGTATCCTGCCAGCCCACCGCACCATTTTTAATCTCCTGCACGATGATTTGACCACCCGGAGTAGGAAATCCTACCTTACCCGAAATAACCACCGTCCAACCTTCCCCTGCAGTTTCGACTGCCTCCTCCTTGGTTGAAAAGGAACATGAAACACAAAACGCAAAAAGTAAAAAAGTAAAAACAACCCTGCGGTTAGCCGCCTTTAAGGAAGGATTCTGATAAGAATACTTTTTCACTATCCAGTTCAAACTATCTCCGGGATTCATCATACTTCTTCCAGTTTTTTGGTAATCAGTTCATTTGTCACTTTAGGGTCAGCCTTACCCTTACTTCGTTTCATTACTTCACCCATAAACATGCCAACAATACCCTTCTTTCCATTCTTATACTCCTCAACCTTGCCGGGGAATTCTTTCAAAACTTCATCTATTATCGGGATGATAGAATCCTGATTACTATCCTGGATTACATTAAGTTGCTGCGCTACCTCAAGTGCTGTTTTATTCGGACTTTTCAACAACTCGGGAAATACCCGCTGTGATGCAACCGAGAAGCTCGTCTTATTCTCCTCCACCAGGTTCATCAGTGACACTAACTCTGCAGGTGATATTGGAAATTCATCAGCGGAAAGTGTAAGTTCATTCAAATATGATTTTACCGGGCCCATCACCCAGTTAGAGGTAGCTTTGTAATTCGTGGTAAGTTTACAGACTTCCTCAAAATATAATGCGATGTCTTTCGAATCGGTAAGTACATGAGCATCGTATTCCGGAAGATTAAACTCCCCAACATATTTATCATATAGTTCGCGCGGAAGCGCTGGCATGGAGGCTCTGATTTCTTCAAGCCAGGGTTCTGAAACCACTAATGGGCTTAGATCAGGATCGGGAAAATAACGATAGTCGTTCAGTTCTTCTTTCGTACGCATGCTGTATGTTAACCCATTCGATGCGTCAAAGGTCCGGGTTTCGGAAGAGATGGTATTACCTTTTTCAATTTCTTCAATCTGCCTTTCTATTTCATGATCTATCGCGCGCTGTACGTTGCGTATTGAATTCATGTTTTTTACCTCTACCTTTTTTCCATATTCCTTCGCTTCATTCAACATGACAGAAATATTTGCATCACAACGCAATGATCCCTCTTCCATATTGCCGTCACAGATATCGAGATAACGGACAAGCTTGCGTATTTCGGTAAGGTATGCATACGCCTCATCAGAAGTTTTAATATCCGGATTACTTACAATTTCTATCAACGGCACGCCTGCACGGTTAAAGTCTACCAGTGTGTCAACTTCGGCGGCAAGGTGCATCGACTTGCCTGCATCTTCTTCAATGTGGATGCGATGCAATTGCATGTTTCGAGGGCCGCCTTTTGTATCGATGGTCACATATCCCCCAACGCAGATAGGTGTACGATCCTGAGTAATCTGATAACCTTTTGGAAGATCGGGGTAGAAATAATTCTTTCTGTCGAAAATATTAAAACGTGTAATTGTCGAATGGCATGCAAGCCCCATCTTAATAGCATACTCAACCACCCGTTTATTTAATAGTGGCAACGTTCCCGGATGAGCCAGCGTTACAACTCCGACGTTGGTGTTCGGCAGACTGCCGTATTCAGTAGAGTCTGTATTGTAAATCTTACTTTTCGTCAACAGCTGAGCATGAACCTCTAATCCTATTACTGCTGTGTATTTTCCTCTGACTGATTTGTCCATAATTAAATTTAGTAAAGCAAAATTGGTAACCTATCAACGAAAGGTCTTCAATCATTTAAAAATTCAGCTGTTTCCGCACGACTATCCTTGGATTATTGCTGCACCAATTTACGTGCTTTTTCTATGACAGCGCTCAGCCCATTCAGATTCTTTCCACCTGCTGTCGCGAAAAAGGGTTGACCTCCTCCCCCTCCGTCAATTTCCTTCGCCAGTTCCTTTACCATATTGCCTGCATGGAATGTATTGCTTTTTGCCAACTTCTCTCCGATCATCACGGTAACATGAGGTTTGCTGTCGACATCAGCGGCAAGGACAAGTACAAGATCATCGAACTGATTCCGTAAACCATAGGCAATATTTTTTAAGACCTCCGCAGTTGGTACTGTGACCTGTTCAATGATTACACTATGTCCATTATTTTTAAGGACCCGGGTTGCTAATCGGTCCTTTAACATATTCGCCTGCTCCTGTTGAAATACTTCAAGCTTCTTTTCCAGCGCATGCTTTTCTTCCAATAATGTTTTGGTGCTTGAAACAATATCTTTCGGATTCTTCAACAGAACTCTTACCTGATCTAAGACTCCCAATTCGTCCCGAACATATTGCTCAGCAGCATCTGCGGTGATGGCTTCAATTCGTCGCACACCAGCGGCCACTGAACTTTCAGACGTAATTTTTAAAAGTCCAATTTGCCCGGTAGCCGATACGTGCGTACCGCCGCAAAGCTCCACAGAAAATTCAGGATCAAACGTGATGACCCGAACGAAGTCACCGTACTTTTCACCAAAAAGCGCCATAGCTCCGAGGCTCTTCGCTTTGTCGATAGGTACATTTCGCTTTTCATCAAGCAAAATGTTCTCACGAATTTTTCGGTTTACAATTTCTTCAACGTTCAAAATTTCTTCCGCGGTCATTGCAGAAAAGTGGGAGAAGTCAAAACGAAGAATCTTATCATTTACCAATGAACCCTTCTGTTCCACATGTTTTCCTAACACCTGCCTTAATGCGGCATGCAGTAAATGCGTTGCTGAGTGGTTATCCATACTCAATTGCCGTTTCCTTGAATCAACGACAGCCTGAAAAGAAACCTTTAGTGTTTCCGGTAGCTTGTCGGCGAAATGAACGGACAATTCATTCTCCTTTTTAGTATCGGTTATATAAATTTTCTCATTCGCACTTTCAATAAAACCCGTATCACCCACTTGCCCGCCGCTCTCTGCGTAAAAAGGTGTACGATCAAAAACAAGTTGAAATAATTCTTTATTCTTCTGTTTAACCTTCCTGTACTTAATGATTTTTACCTCGGCGACGAGACTATCGTATCCAATAAATTCTGTTTTATAATCCTCACCTACTAAAATCCAGTCACCGGTTTCTTTCGCCGCATCTGCCTTGGATCTTTTCTTTTGCTTCTCCATTTCTAGCTTAAAACCTTCTTCATCTACAGAAAATCCTTTTTCACGGGCAATCAAAGATGTAAGATCCAAAGGGAAGCCGAACGTATCATAGAGTTCAAAAGCTTGTTCGCCGGTTAGTGTTTTATTTTTCAGTTCACTTTCCAGAACTTCAATTCGCTTCAATCCTTTTTCCAATGTCCGCAGGAAAGATGTTTCTTCTTCAAAAATCACTTTTGAAACATAGTCTTTTTGCGCCTCAAGTTCTGTGAAAACATCCTTCAACTGATTTGCCAGAACAGGTACCAGCGTGTATATAAATGGTTCTTTAAAACCGAGAAATGTATAACCATATCTCACTGCCCTTCTCAAGATCCTTCTGATCACATACCCAGCACCTGTATTGGAAGGCAACTGGCCATCGGTGATAGCAAATGAAACGGCGCGAACATGATCGGCGATAACACGCATTGCAATGTCAGTTCGCTCTTCTGCTTTGTATTTTACATTCGCAGCGTTACCAATGAAATCAAGCAGCGGTGTGAAAACATCAGTGTCGTAATTCGAAGTCTTCTTCTGAATTGCCACACATAACCGCTCAAATCCCATCCCTGTATCAACGTGTTGCGCGGGTAATTTTTCAAGAGATCCATCAGCCTTTCGATTGAACTCCATGAAAACCAGGTTCCAGATTTCAATTACCTGTGGATGGCTCATATTAACCAAATCCTTACCTGGCAGTTTTTTCACTTCCTCATCAGAACGAAGATCGACATGAATCTCGGAACACGGACCACAAGGGCCGGTTTCACCCATCTCCCAGAAATTGTCCTTTTTAACTCCATATATTATGCGGTCTTCACTGATAAGAGCCTTCCACAAATCATAAGCCTCTTTGTCAACGGGGAGGTTGTCATCCTTATCACCACCAAAAACGGTTACATACAACCTGTCTTTAGGCAGGTTATACTCCTCTGTGAGCAGTTCCCAGGCCCAGGCGATGGCATCTTTCTTAAAGTAATCGCCAAACGACCAATTCCCGAGCATTTCAAACATCGTGTGATGGTAGGTATCAATCCCTACCTCTTCCAGATCATTATGCTTGCCACTTACCCGAAGACATTTCTGGGTATCCGCCACCCGTGAACTTTTCGGCGAGCTGTTTCCCAGAAAACAGTCTTTAAACTGCACCATTCCGGAATTTGTAAAGAGTAATGTAGGGTCGTTTTTCAGCACAAGAGGCGCTGAAGGCACGATTGTATGACCTTTACTGGCAAAAAAATCCAAAAACTTCCTTCTAATCGAGCCCGAATCCATTACTTAAGTGTGGTTTAAACCGTCAACTTTGTGATTTTTACTATATTACCTCGCCAAAAATAAGGTAAGCCACAAAATTAAGCGCAGATGACAGAGTATCAGCAGGTATCGAGGAATTTTTTATGGCACTAATAAAACATTATATCGCATAGAATCTTCGTATTGAATGCCTACTATTAAGTATCACTACAATCCCAAAACTTTTCGTTACGAAAGAGCGCGCTTAAGTGTCGCCGATGTTTTCTGGTATGTTTCAGGTCTCGCGATTACCAGTGTATTACTCTGTGGTGCCATGATTGTCGTCTATGATTCTTTTGTAGAATCTGAAACGAAAAAAGCGTTGCTTCATGAGAATAGAATACTTGAAAAACACAAGCCGATCCTGCAGAATCAACTTGCATCAATCAAACTGACACTTTCAAAATTACAAGAAGAGGATAAATTGCTTCATGCACGGCTTTTCGATTCGAATCAACCGGAATCGTTCTCAGTACCGGCTTCTGTTTCAAAAGAACAAGCGATTTTCGCTGATCCTTCCGATTTCAGAAGTTTACTTTCTGTTATAAAAGCTAAATCGGAAATGCTGACTGAAAAATCGGCTAAAAGCAATGCATCTTTTGGCAACCAAATCAGAATAACCAAAGACCGATTGAATTTGATCGGTTCAATACCGTCGATCCAACCCGTTGCAAATGCACAATTAGATTTACTTGTTTCCGGATTTGGAGAACGAATCAACCCCTTTCATAAAGGAAAATATCACCACCCTGGAGTTGACTTCGCAGCACCACGAGGATCTCCCGTATTTGTAACCGCTCCGGGAAGGGTCGTTGCACTTAATAGAACCTCACTTGAAGCGGGTTATGGGAATTACATTGACGTAAATCACGGTAACGGTTTTGTTACACGCTATGCCCACCTGGATGAAATCAAAGTCAGCAAAGGAGAAAAAGTAGAAAAAGGAAAGATCATTGGAACAGTGGGAAGTAGTGGCGGATCAATCGCACCTCACCTGCATTACGAAGTAATCCGTGATCGTGAACAAGTGGATCCGGTTGCCTATCTGATGGAAGGCTTAACCAGTGAACAACATCACAACCTTCTGAACTTAAGCAGTAAAATAAACCAGTCGTTGGATTAATGAGCAAAGTTAAATATCGATATAATACAAAGACCTGTAAATACGAACCGTGGTATCTGCGAGGAAAAGCCCTACAGGATCAAATTGCAATTTTCATTGGTCTCTCGATCGCCCTTGCCGTAATAATGTTTATGGGATTTATCAAAATGTTTGAATCTTTTGATGAACAGTTATTGAAGCGTGAAAACGTGACCCTCAAAGCGGAGTGGCAAATTTTAGAAGATAGAATTCATGAGACGTTTAGTGAGTTGAATGCACTCGTTGAAAAAGATGATAAGAATTACAGAGTCATTTTGGATTCAGATCCCTTGTCTCCGGAAATTCGGGAAGGCGGTGTTGGTGGAAATGAAAAATTCAACGTGGAAGAGATCAAAAACTTCCCCGCATTGGTGTACGATTACACTATACTCTTAAAACTGGAAAAGAAACTTGGTGTTGAAGTGCAATCCTATAAATCGCTGAATGAACTCTTAGACGAACGAATTCATATGTGGGCATCACGCCCAGCTATTCAGCCAATTAATAACAAACAATTAAATCAACTACACATGAGTTATGGGACGCGCATGCATCCGATATACAAAGTTATTAAAGAGCATAATGGACTGGATTTCTCTGCACCGAAAGGAACACCAGTGTATGCAACCGGAGATGGAAAAGTAGCTATGGCATACTATTCCGATACTTATGGTAATGTGATCTATATCGATCACGGGCATGGCTATGAAACCCGCTACGCCCATCTGGCAAAAATTGCTATCGAACCTGGCCAGGAAATTAAACGTGGTCATGTAATAGGGTATGTGGGGAGTACGGGGACTTCAGTTTCCTCACACCTACATTATGAAGTGCTTTTTTACAATCGTCATGTTAACCCCATCAACTTCTTTCAGAGAGACCTGAGCAATAAGGAGTACGAGCGACTCATCGAGATTGGAAGCACTCAGGATAAGGCTCTGGATTGATTTTGCCTGCAACCAGAATCAAGACACGTTAATCATCAGGTAGCGTAGTTTAAATTCTTGCGTCGACGGAAAAACTACCTTTCTTTGTATCTGTTTTTAATCACAGCTTCAATGCGTCTTTCACTACTCGTTTTATCATCATTCATATTCTCCTCATTATCAGCTCAAATAGAAGCCGACACGGTAGCAATATTTCAGGATTCAACAGTAGCAATAGTTCAGGATACAACAATCGGGTTCGCTGTTAAAGATACCATAACCATCATTGGTGTTGGTGACATAATGATGGGCACGAATTATCCTGAAAACAAACTCCCACCCGGAGATGGCGCTTTTCTGATGAAAGAAGTTGAGCCCTATCTACGTGACGCTGATATTACTTTCGGAAACCTTGAGGGAACATTATTGAATGAGGGTGGCACTCCAAAAACATGTAAAGACCCAAAAGTTTGCTATGTGTTTCGTACACCCGTACGTTATGTCGACAATCTGACCAGGGCAGGATTCGATTTAATGAGCCTTGCAAACAATCATGCGGGTGATTTTGGGGAGGCCGGCAGAAGCAGTACGATGACTACATTAGAATCTGCAGGAATCAAACATGCGGGACAACTCTCTCAGAAATTTGTGATACTAAAGAAAGACAGCATCAAATATGGTTTAGTTGCCTTTGCTCCTAACAGCGGATGCGTAAATCTGAATGATATTGCAGGGGCCCGGGCACTTGTTATGCATCTCGACTCAATCTGTGATATAGTAATTGTTTCCTTCCATGGGGGCGCTGAAGGGGCGCAGTTTCAAAATGTTCCGCGCAAAACCGAAATCTTTTACGGAGAAAACCGGGGTGATGTATATGCTTTCTCACATACCCTGATCGATGCCGGGGCCGATGTCGTTTTCGGTCATGGTCCTCATGTAACCCGAGCGATAGAGGTATACAAGGAAAGATTCATTGCATACAGTCTGGGAAATTTTTGTACGTACAGAGGCATCAGTGTATCTGGCGTAAACGGCCTGGCTCCCATTGTGAAATTGTATACCGATCGGGATGGAAAATTCTATAAGGGAAACATCACACCTACCTACCAGACTTATGGAACAGGTGTACGCGTTGATCCTCAAAATCAGGTAATTAAGATAATTCAAGAGCTCACAAAAAAAGATTTTCCTGAATCACAAATTCAGATTGCCGAGAATGGTTTAATTACTTACCTTGCTCAATAAGATGGCGTACAAAGAAAAAGAAATAGAGAAACTTTACTACTCCATAGGAGAAGTTTCAGAAATATTCAGTGTTGCCCCATCCCTTATTCGTTTCTGGGAATCTGAATTTGATCTCATCAAACCAAAGAAAAACAGAAAAGGTAATCGCCAGTTTACAAGAGAAGACATTGATCATGTACGTACAATTTATCACCTGGTGAAGGAGAAAGGTTTTACCCTTCAGGGAGCGAAAGAAATGTTACGTAATGACAGTCAGTCGGTACGCGACAAGATGGATGTAATGGATTCCTTAAAACGCGTTCGTGGCTTCCTGGTTGAGCTACGTGAAAAGTTACACTAAGAATTGTTAATCAAAAGTTGTAAAACACCGTTGGGAGATATTGCTGTAAGGTTTTACAATTATTAATAGTTGAATTCCTACTTTTTAGTTTTTCATGGATCAAGGCAGACTTGCGCTCTTGGCGCTTCATTTTATTCCTGGCGTGGGGGATTATTTGATCAGGCAACTGGTGAGCTATTGCGGCTCAGCTGACAGAGTATTCAGCACGCCAAAAGGAAAGCTTTTGAAAATCCCGGGGGTTGGTATCATGACTGCAGATATAATCATAAAAGGAAAACCGTTCCTTACTGCTGAAAAAGAAACATTTGTTGCCGAAAAAGAGGGAGTTCAACTCATCTTTTTTACTGATAAGAATTACCCGTCAAGGCTAAAACAGGTCAACGACGCTCCCACGCTCATTTATGTAAAAGGAAATATAGACTTTGAAAATTCTAAAACGGTGGGCATTGTTGGCACACGAAAATCAACAGATTATGGAAGAGAGTGTGTTGAAGAATTAATTGCTGGTCTTGTTCCTCATAGCCCGCTCATCATTAGCGGTCTTGCTTATGGTATCGACATACTTGCTCATAGACAAGCTGTCAAAAATAATTTGCCCACTATCGGGATAATGGGAAGTGGTATAGATGTAATCTATCCAGCAGCTCACAAAGAAACAATAGTGAAAATGTTCGATCGTGGCGGAATTGTTACCGAAAATCGATTCGGAACAAACCCTGATGCTCATAATTTTCCTGCACGGAACAGAATCATAGCCGGCCTATCGGATGCTCTGGTGGTTGTTGAAGCCGCAGTAAAAGGAGGTGCATTAATTACAGCTGATATCGCAAATAGTTACAACAAGGATGTATTTGCATTCCCCGGAAATATTGGAAGAAGTTTTTCCCAGGGATGCAACAACCTGATCAAATCAAACAAAGCTGCCCTTGTTACCAGTGCCAAAGATCTTGAGTATGCCATGAACTGGAATGTTGGCGCCATCAATCGAAAGAAAAAAAATGACTTCGATCTGGATCAATACGAACCGGATGAGCAATTAATTATAAAAACACTCCTTGAAAACAATAATCAGTTAATGATTGATGAACTGAGTTGGAGAACTTCACTGCCTATAAGCAAGCTTGCGTCATTGTTACTCGGACTGGAGTTTAGGGGCACGCTATCATCCTTACCAGGTAAGGTTTACAGACTTATCAGAAATTAATAACTGCCGTCATGAGCCTGATCTTTCTGATTACACTTTTCCTTTATTACCTCATAAGCCTTTAGATCACCGAGTTCCCCGGCCTTGCTTAAGTCAAGGCAGCCATTTTTCACATCCCCAAATTCAATCCGCAGAATTCCACGCATAAAATAGGCGTCCACATTTTTAGGATTGATCTGGATGATCTTGGAACAATCGTTGATCGCATCTTCATAAGCCTGAAGAAATTGTTTTGCTCGTCCGCGGTTGAAGTAAGCTTCAATATTATTTTCATTCATGTTGATGCAAGAGGTGAAGTCGGAAATAGCGCCGTAATAGTCCTGCAGTTTCATCTTTACATTCCCCCGTGCAAAGAATGCATCGGCAAACTTGGCATTTTTTTCAATCGCCAGATTGTAGTCTTTCATGGCACCATGACGATCTTCAAAATTGTCTTTAATGTTTCCCCGAAGAAAATAAGCAGGCGAGTGGTTTGGATCCATCTCAAGTGCTTTGTTAATATTCAAAAGCGCTTCCATAAACTCTCGTTTTTCATATAATTCTCTTCCCTTTTGCGTCAACTCTTTGGCGTTCTGAGAAAATGCCAGCGTCGAAAAGAGAATCAAACCGAAACAAACAAGATTTATTCGAATCATATAAAACTAATTTAAACAAATTTAAATGAATATAGGTATGCAACGCAACTGGGCGTACCTTTTCAATGGAATGGGAAAATTTCTGCGGCCATTTTTAAGGATGCGTGCAGTTCAACTTTGTTAATACCCGTATCCACCCCACACTCTTCAAGAAAAGAAATGATATTTTCCGTCGGTAAATTACCCACCAGATCATCCTTTGCCATGGGACATCCACCGAGTCCTTTCAAAGCACCATCAAAGCGACGGCACCCCGCTTCATAGGCCGCCCTTATTTTTTCATCTACACTTCCCGGTGTAGCATGCAGGTGTACTCCGATTTCTTTCGTGGGATAAGCGTGCGAAAGTGTTTTAAACAAGTGTTTAATATTTTCTGGATTTGAAATCCCAATCGTATCAGCAAGTGAAATCACATCCGATCCCACGGTGAGGATCACATCCATAAAATTTTCAACGAGGTCGATGGAGTACGGATCGCCGTATGGATTTCCAAAGCCCATGCTGATGTATGTTACCAGCTGTTTATTTGATTTTATGCAAATGTTCTTGATTGACTCAAGCGTATTTAAGGCGTCGGGGATTGACGCATTGGTATTACGCTTCTGAAAGCCCTCCGAAATCGATAGTGGAAAACCAAGGTAGTGTATTGCATCATACGCAGACGCCTCCTCGGCGCCGCGTATATTGGCTACGATAGCCAGTAATTTAGTTTTACTATTGTGTATGTGCAATGCGTCCAGCACTTCTGCTGTATCTCGCATCTGAGGTATTGCTTTTGGCGACACAAAGCTTCCAAAATCGATTGTGTCGAAGCCCACTTTCAGTAATTGATTAATGTAATTAACTTTGGATGACGTCGGGATAAATTCTTTTATACCTTGCATAGCGTCACGGGGGCATTCAACAATCTTCATGGACAAACAGGTTTGAGCAAATGTGCATTGAAAACAGAAAATTAAAATAGGTAAACAAAAGTGAAAGGAAAAAAATCACAGTTAACGGAGGCTAATGCACTTCGTCTCCAATTTCAATAATTTTATGAATTTAGAAGGATTAATTGTCCTCTTGTAACCAATTTATTTATGCCTTTACCCGAATTTGGTGGCGCACTGGGCCTCAAACGTGCCGCTCATCTTTTAAGAAGAGCAACTTTTGGCGCGACAAAACAACAAATAGATACCTTCGCATCTCTTACACCAGCTCAGGCCATTACTGCGCTATTTCGTCAAGCACTACCCGACCCTGTACTACCCATTGATCCACAAACAGGTCAGGAATGGGTTCTCTCCGGAGTAACTGATGCCAACAGTGATGGTGGTGACCTGGAAAATTATTTTAAGGGATGGCTTGTCGGCCAGATGATGAGCAGTGGTATCGCTCCAGGTCTGTCGTTGGCCTACTCCACGCGTGAAAAGCTCGTACACTTTTTTCATACCCACTTTACAACCATAACCTCTAAGGTCGGAAATTCAAGATCTCTGTATTTTCAAAATCAACTTTTCAGACTCTTTGCTCTTGATGCACTGAATCCTGATCCGTTAGTAAATTTTAAAAACCTAACCGTCAAGATTAGCGTGGACAACGCCATGCTTCGGTTGTTGGATGGTAATCTGAATGTTAAGGGAAGTGTAAATGAAAACTATGGCAGAGAACTGCTCGAACTATATAGCATTGGCCGTGGATTAGAAGGAACCTTACCCGTTGCAACAGAACCCGGTGACTACATCCTTTTTACGGAAGCAGATGTGCAGGCAGCAGCCCGCGTATTATCCGGCTGGAATATAGATAACACGTTTACGAACCTTGACCCTGATACCAATCTTCCACGGGGAATAGTGAAAGGCTCACCTACGAATGCATCCGCGCACGACAATAACCCAAAACAATTCAGTGCACGACTCAACAACGGAATAGTTCAACCCGACGCATTGCTATTAAATGGCACCAACCCCACGGAAGCGAGTGCACTCAATGAAATCGAACAACTGATTGAAATAATTTATTCGAGACCGGAAACTGCAAAAAACATCTGCTGGAAGATCTACCGGTTTTATGTTCATGCACCCCATACACCGACCGAAAATCTGGCTATCGATGGGCCGATCATCACAGAAATGGCAAATACGCTTGTCGCAAATAACTATAAGATCCAACCTGTGATCGAAAATTTATTGCGCAGCGAACACTTTTATGAAGCAACGGGCGGTACAGTAACCGATGATAATTTTGGCGGGATCATTAAATCTCCTTTGGATCTGGTAATTCAAACGCTCCGTTTCTTCGAAGTACCCATTCCGGAGATGACAACATCGCCTGAAGAATTTTACGAGGCAACGGGAGAAATAGTTGATATCGTAGGAAATCAGGCAATGAGTTTTTATGAACCCTACGACGTCGCAGGATATGAAGCCTATCACCAATTCCCTATTTATCATCGGTTCTGGATCACACCCAATACTTTAGCTAACCGCTATAACTTCATAAGAAGTTTAATAACTACTACCGAACCTGGTATGTTTAAGACCAACGTTTACGACTTTGTGTTAAACAATATTCCGAATGGTATTGCCTCCGATTCAAGACTCCTGGTAATCGAATTGGCAAAATACCTTTTACCCGTTACTGATAATCTCACGTATGATGATGCTGCAGACGATACTTCAGGTTTAACCGCAAGGCGAGTAAACTATTTTCTGGAACGCCTACTGCAAACTTTTGACGAAGCATACTGGACAACCCGGTGGAACGAAGGTGCTGTAGATTTAAGAGACCAGCTCGAATTCTTATTTAACGCCATGATGCAGTCGCCTGAATATCAACTTGCCTAATAAAAGATACATGAATAAATCAAGAAGAGATTTTCTGAAGAAGCTTCCGCTGGCGTTGAGTATTCCATTCACCATTGGAGGGATACCCTTGCGTGTACTTGGTGAAGGTAATTCGTTATCCCGTATGGCAGCGGCAAGTAACAACGACCGTGTGTTGATAATCCTTCAGATGCATGGAGGAAATGATGGATTAAACTGCTTAATCCCGGTAGAAAGCTATGATGAATATTACAGTCGCAGAGCAAATATAGCTATCCCCGCAAAGAACAGCTTGCGAAAATATATCCCGCTTGACTCAACGCTTGCAGCAGATGTTCAGGTAGGTCTGCATCCCGACATGCAAGCCATGAAAGGTTTATATGATAAAGGAAGGCTTGCTGTCGTGCAGGGTGTATCGTATAAAAATAATAATGGATCGCATTTCCGCGGCAGAGATATATGGTTTATGGGCGGTTCAGCAGACGACTATCTTCAATCGGGATGGATCGGTCGCTATCTACAGGGAGAATTTGCTCCACAAACATACCCGGAAGATTTTCCGAACAACGATATGCCAGATCCCCTGGCCATTGAAATGGGAAATGATGTTTCCCTGATTTTTCATCAACAAGGAAACATTCCTACCTCTATTTCACTTAATGATCCTGCTCGTTTTGCAGAACTGGTTGGAGAACTTGAAGGCTTCGTTGATGAAGAAGCAGACCCACGAGGAATTCCTCCTGAATATTTAGAAGGCTCTCCTTATTATAAGGAGCTCGATTGGATTTTGAGTTTAGAAGATAAATCCAAAGACTATGCGCAACGGCTTTATGAAGTTTATCTGGCTGGCGGAGCTTCTTCTATCACCTATCCGGAAACCTATCCTTTCAATGCGCCGCGTGGTAGCCTGCGGAATAATCTTACCCCACAGTTAAAACTCATTTCAAGATTGTTAGCGGGAGGTTGTAAGACCAAAGTATTTCTCGTGAAGATCGGTGGTTTTGATACCCATGCGGAACAGGTTGAGAAATATGATCCTACAATGGGAAGTCATGCCGCCCTGATGTATCACATCTCGACAGCCATGAATGCGTTCCAGGAAGACTTGCGTGCAAGAGGTTTAGAAGACCGGGTATTAAGTGTTACTACTTCTGAGTTCGGAAGAAGAATTCAGTCGAACGGAAGTTTCGGTACTGATCATGGTACAGGAGGCCCTCTTTTTATTTTTGGAAAAGGTGTCGAACCAGGTGTTGTTGGAAAAGTACCTGATTTATCCCGGAACAATGTAGAGATGCAATTCGATTACCGCCTGATTTATGGAAACATCATGAAAGACTGGATGTTAGTTGATGACAATAGATTGAATGAAATATTCCCTGGAATTATGAATGCGGCAGGAACTTCAGATGGCGTAACGTTTGAAAAACTTCCACTCGCTCAGCAAGTGATTACATCTACAGAAGGCTTTATTGGTGACCGATTCTCACTCAAAGATTGCTTCCCTAATCCCGCAAAAGAAAATACTACCGTTCATTTCATGCTGAACAGTAACTATCAGGTTAGTGTAAATTTAATTGATAGCCAGGGGCAACAGGTGAAGACCCTGGTCGATGGTTTTTACGAACCCGGCGAGCATAAAATTAATGTTGATCTGTCGGGATTACCTGCTGGTCACTATATTTATCAAATGAAAACTGGTTTCTACAAGGAATCAAAAAAGCTTGCCATTGTAAAATAGAATCGAAATCAGAAATGAAAAGACTCAACCTCTCACTCCTTTGCTTCATCCTGGCATTTGCTGCAGTTGCACAAGAGAAAAAACGCAAACCTTCAGCCTATAATCAGGCGAAGCAAAGCAAGGAAAATGAAAAATTTCTCGAAAAGCAGTGGTGGCTTGGCTTTAAGGCCGGAGCTAATCTTTCGAAAGCCACGGTAGAGAAGACCTACTCCATTATAGCCCCGACGAATTATGATGCCAGCTCAATAGGAAAAAAGTATGATAATTTTAATTTAGTCGGATCGCAAGCGACAATTGAAGTGTCATTTTATTATAAGCGTTTCTTAATTAGTTTTCAGCCAACCTACCAACATAGCCGTTTTGCCTATACAAATCAATTTGTCTGGGCATCAGATGATGAGGTCTCTAACCGTGTCGAGTTGAACTTCAATCAGGAGCAAAAACTTGACCACGCAGTGCTTCCGTTAATTTTGAAGTATGATATCTATGGAAACAAACTCAGACCTTATGTACAGATAGGGGTATATACGTCGTTGCTGCTCAATGCCACCAAATCCATCACCGCTACTGGAATTGACAATGCTGCCGGTGGAGATAATGAATTTCAGAACGAGCCGATTAACGTTGGCGCAAAAGATCTTTTCGCGAAGAATCATTGGGGACTGTTGGGTGGGGCCGGTGTAAATTATAACCTGGGCAACAACGTTCGCCTGAACCTCGACGTAATGTATCGGTATGGAATGAGCAACATCTCATCTACGGAAAACAGATATGGAAGCGATCGTCTTGCTGGTGTAGGAGATGCATTGGATGACCTTACCCTGGATAACCTTTCAATCTCACTGGGATGCCTTTTCCCAATGCGCTTTTTGTCAAGTGGATTTAAAACTTTAGATCGTTAATCACTCAGTCATGTTCAAAAAAGTATCTTCCCTTCTCTATTTAGTATTCAGCATCTCAATCCTGATATCATGTGTGGAGGAATCTAATCCGCAATTTGACATACAGAGCTTCACGACCATTTTTGATAGTAACAAGTTTGATGCTTCAAACTTTCCGATCGAAATGCGTCAAACACCCGATGGCGGTTATATTATTTTAGGGGGACGAAAGCTAAATGACTCAAATTTTACTGGAATATATCTTTTAAAGGCCGACAAGTTTGGAAATTTCGAACGGGAAATTGAAGTTGAACAAACATCTGTTAATCCAGTCGCCCGCTTTACAGAGTTACAGACCCGATACTACTTCTTCTGCATGGACGCGATAACTCAGCAGGCACAGATTGCAAGCGTAGATGCAAACCTGGAAGCCGTAACGATTACACCCGTTCAGGGGGGCCTTACTTATCCCGCCGCTGCATCTTTTGTGGATAACAATTTTGTGTTGTTAGGATACAACAATGCCGATAAGCAATCTGTGATTTCAATATTGAATCCAGACGGTGGGATATTAGCTTCGAAAGGATACAGTATCGGAACAGGAGAAGACATAGAAGAACCCATCATACAACACTACATCCGAACCGGGCGGCAATATCCTTTTGAAGTAGGAAAAGTAGCTAACGGGCTGTTCTATTTTAATGGATTTTATAATTACACATTTTCACTGGTGTTTTCTGATTTGACTTCAGATGATCCGATCGGTGTTGTACAAGGCCAACAAGATGACGGAGGTTTTAGTGCACTCTTGCCACTTTCGGGTAATAAATTTGCTTCATCGCGTTTCAATTTTGGAGATAACTATCTTCTTCCAAACCAGGATCTTTCTACTTCCGGAATAACATCCAGCACAGATTTAGGAGGATATAACTTACCGGAACTCGAAGCGAACGCTAAAGTAAGAATACTTCGTGCGACAGTCGATACAAAGAACGTTCTCATCTATGCAACTGATACCAAATCAAAACAAATCGGCCTCCTATTCTATGAGGAAGCCACAGGTAAATTTATTAGCAGTCGTTACCTGGGGTTTTCAAATCCGTATGAGGTTTCCAGTATCATCCAGACCTCCGACGAAGGCCTTGCTGTGTGTGGTACCACCTACCTTGCAGGAAGATTTCCGCGTATTTGCATCTACAAACTTTCGAAAGAACAGCTTATTAGTGATGTGAATAAATAGTTGAACGTTACCCACTGACATCAAATCAACATCCGTCAACTTGCCATTGAAATCTTTCGGATCATGTTGTCTGGCTAAGAATCCTCACATAACTAGTCCACAAATGGAGGATTTTCATACATTGCTTTCAATTCTTTTATCTATGATTTTCTATGAAATTTCTTGAAAACGTTGATCTTCAGCCTTACAATACGTTCGGGATCAAAGTCTATGCAAGATATTTTACCATTGTACGAACGACAGAACAGTTTAAGGAAGTACTTACATCACAAATTTTCAAAACGGAGAAACACCTCATCCTTGGAGGAGGGAGCAACATCTTACTCACGAACAACTTCGATGGACTGGTTATAAAAGTTGAACTTATGGGGATAAAAATCCTCACCGAAGATGGAGCCCATGTAACGTTACAGGTCGGGGCGGGCGAGAATTGGCACGGCTTTGTAGAGCATTGTGTTGAACGCAACTTAGGTGGGGTCGAGAACCTTTCATTGATTCCCGGAACTGTTGGTGCGGCTCCGATGCAAAATATTGGAGCCTACGGGGTAGAAATAAAAAATATTATTTCTACTGTTGAAGCCGTAGAAATCAGCACTGGCGAGTTGCAAAAATTTTCAAATGCTGAGTGTCACTTTGGGTATCGCGAAAGTATATTCAAACAATCTGCAAAGGATAAATTTCTTATCTCAAGTATTACTTTAACACTTACGAAGAGAGATCACCACTTCAATACAAGCTATGGTGCAATTGAAGAAACACTGAAAGAAAACGGAATAACTCATCCTTCCCTTAAGAGTATTAGTGACGCTGTAATACATATACGAAGCACCAAGCTACCCGATCCGTCACGTATTGGAAACGCCGGCAGCTTCTTCAAAAACCCTTCTATTTCCGTTGAATTACATGATTCAATTAAAAAATTATATCCAACGCTTCCTTCATTTCCCTCTGGTGATGGGCTTATAAAAATTCCTGCAGCATGGTTAATTGAACAATGTGGATGGAAAGGAAAGACGATGGATAAGATTGGTGTACATCCTCATCAAGCACTCGTTATTGTTAACTATGGTGGAGGTGAAGGAGAAAAAATCTGGCAGCTTGCAATGAACATTCGCGAGAGTGTTAACGAAAAATTCAACATCATACTACAAGCAGAAGTAAATGTTATTCGATAAAACAGATGAGAACTTTGTTCTTTTACAAGCAATATCTTACCTGTAAAAAATTCTCGTCTACAAAAATTTTTGGTGAAAAATTTTTGTGTGTAAAATATTTGTTATAACTTTTCGTATAGTTTAACAAAAATTTCAAAACGCTATGGCAAAAACAGCGAAGAAGGCAGCAAAGAAAGCAGTAAAAAAAACTGCTAAGAAGGCTGCTAAGAAGAAGAAGTAATTAGGCGAGGCCTAAAGAAACTTTGCGAAGGGAAGTAAATTCAATTTACTTCCCTTTCGTTTTTTTGAGATAGTAACATTTCACTTTACACCTTGAAAAGTTAAAACGTATTTGCACTGTCGTTCATTCCCTTCAGATAAGGATCGAATTCTTTAAGGTTGAAAACATAACGAATGGACTGAGTTCTTTAAACTTCTGCTTGAAGCCCATACGTTCCGTTCATACGGTTGCATAAAAAATTCTAAAACATCTGCTTGTCTTCCCCGCACAAGGCTTGTAACTTACTCTCGATAAACAATAAATCAATTCCGTAATGGCAAAAGCACCTTCGAAGACCCCGGCTAAAACCACAGCTAAAAAAGCTCCGTCTAACCCAAAAGCGAAAGCAGTTACTCTCTCCATTGATACCGTGTGTGAGGAAGCATTGCTCAAATTGAAAGAACTTAACCTGGATATGCCCCTTCAAAGGGATATTGAATGGTGTCTTGGAAGCTATAAAGCGGATAAGAATCCTGCCGGACTCTATGAGATGGCTGAAAAATCATTAAAAGTCTTCAAAGCAGCGAAAGAGAATAAAACAAAAGGTATCACCACCAAGTTAATTGGGGATATCGAAAAAGCACTGCAAAGCCGCTAGAAAGAACAAAACCTTCTGTTGTCATTTCTAATTTATCACTAACTCCGTTGTTCAATCGACAGAGTTGACGGGATTGCTGTCATATCATTTGGGTGACGTTCGCCAACTGTCCCTCATATCGATCCACTTCTACACCAAACTTCCTAAGAAAATCAACACCTTCATCTGAGGCAATACCTTTGAACTCCGCATAGGAATTGAGGTATACAACTTTTTTTATGCCCATGGAAAAGATGATGCGAGAACACGCAAGACACGGTGACAGCGTAATATAAAGGGTTGCACCCTCCACAGATGTTTTGTTTTTGACCGCATATAAAATAGCATTCTGCTCAGCATGAATAGCCAGTGAACATCCACCTTTGGAATCCCGCGGGCAGCCGACCTCGGGCCATTCAACATCACAGTTATGCGTACCTGAAGGTGGCCCATTATAACCAATGGAGATTATCCGAGTGTCCTTCGCAAGGACAGCGCCAACGTGCCGTTTTATACAATGCGAGCGCCGGGCAAGATTTACAGCCAACTCCATATAAATATCATCAAACTCCGGACGCTTCATTGGCCAAAAATAGGATTCAAAAACCAATTCAGCATGGTTTATGTAAAGTAAATCGAGGTATGTATTCTAAATTGTTATCTTTAAAACGCTATGTACCTGAAGACACCTGTACTCTCATTAATACTTATGGTTATTGCTACTGCTTGCGCATTTGCACAGGAGTCTGACACTAAAAGGCTTAGTCCACTGGATGTTATATCCATGCGGTATAAAGACGCCTATGTAAAGGTCACATATTCACAGCCATCGAAACGTGGACGTGAAATTTTCGGCCAGCTTGTTCCTTATGGTCAGGTTTGGCGTACGGGTGCCAACGAAGCAACTGAAATCACGCTGACGAAGAGTATGCAAATAAACGGCACATTATTAAAAGAAGGAACGTACTCCTTGTTTACGATACCTGGAAAAGACAAATGGACAATAATAATCAATAGTGAGGTTGGGCTTTGGGGTGCGTATAATTACAACCCTAAACTTGATAAGATGAGATTCGATATTCCGGTGCAATCGACCGGTTCGGATATAGCAGAGCAGTTTACATTACAATTCAACCAGCGCAACGAACTCGCTGACCTTCTGATTTTCTGGGATAGAGTTAAAATTTCCATTCCACTCAAGTTTATTAACTGACGAGTATGTTAAAATACGCCTTCTTTTTTATAATAGTCTCTTTAAAATGCGTTGGTCAGGACACCACGGAACTTGACAAACGCAATGGTTTCAAAGATATTAAGTTAGGAAGTTCGATTGATTCGATCAACGGCATTAAGCTGCTGAAAGAATTCAAAGAGAAAGATGAGTTTTCCGCCAAACTATTTGCGGTTAATCATCCTGACTATGAAAAAATTGGAGAGGTGAAGGTGAATAAGGTTGAATTAAAAACCTATACAAACCTCATTTATGAGATCAAAGTAGTAGCGCAGAAAGATGCCAGGTTAATGAAAGCGCTGGAATCGCTTTACGGAAAAGCTGACTACGACATCAAGAATGATACCTACTTCTGGAAGTCTGATAATATGATATTAAAGTTTCAGTCGCAAGGGAAGAACAAGCTGGAACTTCTTTACATTTCTTATAATCTGCTGAAAGCGATGAAGGATGATAAGAGTAAAAAAGTAGACGACATCGCGAATGATTTTTAATTAACCATACCAGTCCTATGAGATCAATTATACTGCTGACACTTTGTACTACTACACTTCTTGGTATCGTCAATGCACAAACAGACAACAAGAAAACGCCAGAGTCGTCCGAAGTGTGGGAACCACAACCCCGCATAATAACGCCTGGCGAAAAACCGGTTGATGCCCCGTCTGATGCAGTTGTCTTATTTGATGGAAAGAATTTTGAGAACTGGATTAGTGTCGATGGTTCTGCACCAAAATGGAGTATTAAGGATGGAGCATTCACCGTTGTAGCCGGTTCTGGTGACATCAAGACCAAGAAAGAATTTGGTGATTTTCAACTTCATGTTGAATGGCGTTCTCCATCGGAAGTAGATCCGACAAAAACCGGACAAGGCAGAGGAAACAGTGGAATTTTCCTTCAGGAGCGGTATGAAGTTCAGGTGCTGGACAATTACAACAATAAAACCTATGCCAACGGTCAGGCAAGTTCAATCTATAAGCAACATATTCCTTTGGTGAATGCCTGTAAAAAACCAGGAGAATGGCAGGTATACGACATACTTTTCACAGCACCACGCTTCAATAAAGAAGGCCGCGTTATCTCGCCAGCATATGTCACCGTGCTTCACAATGGAGTACTAACACTAAACCATGTTGCCATTTGGGGTCCAACAGAGTACATTGGCTTCCCGGTTTACAAAGCGTATGAAACCGGGCCGATAAGACTTCAGGACCATGGCAACCCTGTTAGTTATCGAAACATCTGGATTCGGGAATTATAATTGTTTAGGTTTTTAAATAAAAATTGGAACTGGAATTAAATTAAATTGAACTACTTCTTTTAAAGTAGTTGTTATAGACCTCAATGATTAATAGATGAAAAGAGTTATTCTATTTTATGTATTCGTTGTTCTGTTCATCCAGTGCAAGACGACCAAAGACACTTCAAGTGAGGGAAATACACTTGAGAACACGAAGTGGAACCTGTCGGAGATAAATGGTAATCCAATCTTTACCCCGGATGGCTCTCAAGATGCGCATTTCATGTTAGTATCACAGAATGGAACGAAGCGCATACAGGGATTTGCCGGATGCAATTCTATCGCCGGGACCTACACCGCAAGCGGCAAAGCAATAACATTTACTGTTGCCTCGACAAAGATGATGTGTCCACCAGAAAAGATGGAGATTGAGGATTTTTTTTCAAAGACTTTATCTACAGCAAACTCTTATAAGATAGAAGGCGAAAAATTAGAGTTGTATGAAGACGGTACGTTTCTAGCGAAATTTAAAGCCGCCGCTAAATAGGTGACTTGAAAAGGTCAACGCGGTTTCTTTTTGCCCACCGAAAGTATACCAGAACGAAAAACACAAAAATCAACAGCGCGATAAACTGCGAGTGTGAAAGGTAATTCTCGATAACAAATCCCCGCTTCAGATCTCCCCGTAAGTATTCCAATGCAAATCTTCCAGCGGCATATAGAAGCAGGTAAATCAAAAACAACTGACCATAAAACTTTTTGCGTTTACGCATGATTAACAATACTATCATCACCAAAAATATGTAAGAAGCTTCCAACAACTGCGTGGGATGAAGCGGCGTATTTAACGGATTAGCACTACAAACGGGATTGGTAAACGTAATCCCCCATGCCCATGTAGTGGTATTACCATAACAACAACCCGCCATAAAACATCCAAGCCTTCCAAACATGTGCACAAGGCATGTGGTTACAGCCATCACATCAAGCATCGTGTACACTGGTAGTTTGTGTCTCCTGAAAAATAAAAGCATGGTCGGAATAGCGAAAAGGAAAGACCCGTAAAAAACAAACCCTCTGCCAGTAAATAGTTTACCAGGGTTATCAATGTAATAGGAAGCATCCTCAAAAAATAAGAATATTTTTCCTCCAACTACAGCAGCCAGAAAAATCCACAAGAAAAGGCTGTTGGCCAGATCGAATGTTAATCCGACCTCCTCCTTACCTTGCATTACCATATACCCAACTCCTGCGATCGCACCGAGGGCAATCATAAATCCATAACTATAAACTGAAACGTTGCCTATTTCAAATAATATGGGATGCATTCACTATCAGTTAAATCCATTGCCCTAAGATAATCAAGTTCATCAACTCAGCCACAGAGTATTAGCATAATAGTTAAAATTGGAAATGCGTTGTCGCTGTGTAGTGTTTTTTTATAGAAAGCACTGCACGACTTATCGTTAGCCCTTGTAAGAGATTCGGTAAACAACGTTTGCCCTATCATCCGAAACTAGCATCGACCCATCAGGAAGCATGAGAACATCAACAGGTCTACCCCATGCCTTTTGAGAAGAAACATCCAGCCACCCACTTGCAAAAATTTCGTGACCAGAAACCTTACCATTATTAAATTTTACAAGCGTCAGATTATATCCACTTTTTTTAGAACGGTTCCAGGAACCATGCTCTGCTACAAATAGCTGATTCTTATACGTACCGGGAAACATCTTGCCGTTGTAGAACTTCAGTCCAAGTGGTGCTACATGGGCACCCAGTTTATCCGCCGGCGGCGTGAATTCCGAACATGACCTTTTATTGCCGAACTCAGTATCCTTTACAGAACCTTCATGGCAATAGGGATATCCAAAGTGCATGCCTGATTTAGGCGCATGATTAAGTTCACATGAAGGGACATCATCGCCCATATTATCCCGACCATTGTCCGTAAACCAAAGCTCCTTTGTTTCGGGATGCCAGGTAAAACCGACAGTGTTTCGAATACCTTTCGCAAAGATCTCCCGGCCAGATCCATCTTTATTTATCCGCGTAATGCTGGCATAAATATCTTCCTTTCGCTCACAGATGTTACACGGAGCGCCTACCGGGACGTACAATTTTCCATCCGGGCCAAAAGCTATATACTTCCATCCATGGTGCGTTTCCTTAGGATAATCATCATTCACAACTACCGGCGAAGGGGGATTCTCGAGTTTAGATTCAATCCCTACTAACTTGGTTATCCGGCTTACCTCGGCGATATATAAATCACCATCCTGAAATGCTACTCCATTTGGCATGTTTAGGCCTGACGCTACAACCCATTTTTTATCAGCTTTGAAATCGCCATTAGTATCCTTTACTGCATATACTTTATCCTTGTCTTTGTTCCCGACGTAGAGCACTCCCGAAGGACTCATAGCCAAGGACCTGGCATCCGGAACTTCAGCATACACTTCAATTTTAAAGCCCACCGGAAGCCTGATGGTCGATAAAGGTAAAGTCTCGGCATATTCTGTCAATGCAGGTTCACTTTGTTCGGATCCCCGCTTGACGTTCTCCGTTGTACTGGCGTTGCTACAGGCAAGTACCACTAACGAAATAAAGAAAGTATATTTTAAAGTTTTCATGTCAGTTCATTTTGTGATAAGTTGTTCAACCAGTTGATAATTTTGAGATTTAGAATAGCCGACAAGCATCATATTTATTTACCAATTCACAGCATCCTGTTTACGATTTGCATTAGTTGAAATTAGGCGTTTCCATCAAGAAATAACAATACGATTCTATGAGTGGTTGTATCTCATTTCGCCGGGAAAAGTTTAAAACTAATCCTCTGTTATCCATCCATAGTGATTATTTTTGCCGCTATGGTTTCAGTATCAAATATCTCCTATTTTATTGGTGGGCGTCCACTTTACGAAAATGCCAGCATGTTTATTAAGCCCAAGGATAAAATCGGGCTAATAGGACTAAATGGGCGGGGAAAATCAACTTTACTTAAGATTATTAATGGCGAATTAAAGCTGGATGCAGGTTCTATTAGCAAAAGTGGTGATTGCACGATTGGGTTTTTAAATCAGGACCTCCTCTCCTATCAAACCGAAGATTCCATTTTAACAGTCGCGATGGGTGCCTTTAAAGAGGTTGTAGATATCGAACGGCAGATTGAACACATCATCAAAAAGCTTGAAACTGAGTATTCGGAAGATCTGGTGGACAAACTATCAAAACTCCAGGAAAAATATGACCATCTGGACGGATATACCATTCAATCAAAAGCTGAGGAAGTTTTGGAAGGCATTGGCTTCGCTACAGCTGACCTCCATCGTCCTTTAAAAGAATTTTCCGGAGGATGGCGTATGCGCGTAATGCTGGCGAAGCTGCTGCTTGAAAAGCCATCCCTTCTCATGCTGGATGAGCCTACCAACCACTTGGATCTTCCTTCTATTGAATGGGTTGAAGACTATCTGCG
>JBGTEP010000122.1:0-13147 GCA_041747735.1 Chryseolinea sp. | reverse complement strand
TGGGTATACTCCAGCTGATTCTTCTGTTGGTTCAGCGTAACGTTATTCTGCAATCCAATCTTTATAGCTTCCTTAAAGGTTAGTTTTGCCGGATCCTGCGCCCATGTTTCAGAAGCTAGCAGAATACTACCGGCTATGATCGAAACAATAATCTTTTTCATTTTTCTTTTATGCATTAACGGTTACAATTTCATCAGCGACAATGGCACCATCTCCAACGCGGATAATTCGTTTTCCAAACCGGGCGTTTTCTTCTGAATGTGTTACCTGGATAATGGTTATCCCTTCATCATTTAGTTTTTTAAAAATCTCCATGATCTGTCTTCCCTGATCGGAATGGAGATTACCGGTAGGTTCATCTGCCAACAATAATTTTGGCTGCCCCACGATTGCTCTTGCAATACCAACGAGTTGCTGCTGTCCGCCACTCAACTGCTCGGGAAACAAATCCTTCTTGGCTACCATATTAAAGCGGTCCAGCATCTCGGCAACCATACTTTTTCGCTGTGCACCACTTACACCTTTGTAAAGCAGCGGTGTTTCAATGTTTTCATAAACAGTAAGTTCATCGATGAGATGATATGCCTGAAAAATAAAGCCGATATAGTTTTTATGCATCTCTGACTTCTGCTTCTCCTTCATCTTATGAACCGGCTCATCAAAGAAGTAATATTCCCCAGCGGAAGGTTCATCCAGCATGCCGATGATGTTCATTAGGGTGGATTTTCCCGCACCGCTGGGTCCCATGATGGTGAGAAATTCTCCCTGTTGTACTTCTAAATTGATGCCTTTCAATACGAATGTGCGCTGAAACCGCGAGTCCACGTATTTGTCAATATCCTGTAGTTTGATCATGAATTATAGTTGTTATCGACCATCATTGGCCTTCGGATCGGCTTAAAGCCAACAATAATGCCAACGGGAATATGCCAGCTGAAAGCCTTAATTGCACTTTGTTAAGGGTGTAAACGTCCGATTGTGCAAATCGGTGTCCTATTCCGGACGCCTTGATTTCTAAAAGATAATGGGATATAAAATGACATCTACCCGCCGGTTCATCTGCATGCCGCGATAGGAAGTGTTGTTATAAACGGGATTTTCAAGGCCCCAATCCTTAATCGTGATCTTCTGCTCGGGGATGCTGCGCTGCAAAAGAATCCGTTGTACCGTTTCGCTGCGCATTTTCGATAGCCATTCGTTGTATTCTTTTCCTCCGATCGGATCGGTATGACTAATGATGTGGATATCGTATTTGTCTAACATGTTGGGAATTGAATCAAGCCAAAAATAAAGCTCTTCGATTTGCAATTCATCTACACTGTAGCTTCCTCCCCCAAAGAATATACTTTTCCTTATCTCATCTTGTTGAGCCTGGAGCACTATGCTTGTCAGCATGAGCAAACAGAAGGTAACTAGTTTATTCACTGAATAAAGATAACGATATGAGTTTCCGAATACCATAATAAAATGGAGTAATTGTCGTCGTTCTCTGAGAGAACAGGAGAGTCAGGATTTAGTTTCGAGAAGGGTCATTAAATCCTGTAACGTATTCGCTTCAGCGGGAGGTTTATCTTTCCTCCACCGACTCATGCGTGGAAATCGCACGGCCACTCCCGATTTATGGCGGGATGACTTTGCAATACCTTCAAATGCAATTTCGAACACCAGTTCAGGTTTTACACTTCGAACAGGCCCGAATCGTTCGATTGTGTTTTGGCGAATCCATCGATCGACGTCACGGATTTCAGCATCAGTCAATCCACTATAGGCTTTGGTGAATGCTACCAGCTGACCATCATTCCAGACTGCGAAGGTATAATCGGTGTAAAGATTTGCTCTTCTACCTTGGCCACTCATTGCATAAATCATCACCGCGTCTACGGTTAATGGATCGATCTTCCATTTCCACCAATCACCACGGCGGCGTCCGTCGCGATAAACAGAATTTTTTTCCTTGAGCATAATACCCTCGCTAAAAAGCTCACGCGATCGTTTTCTTATTTCGGTAAGTTGTTGCCAATCTTCAAAAGTGATAATCGGTGAAGTCTTAAACACGTTATTGGTGGTGCTGCTTAACTCCTCAAGTTTTTTTCTTCGATCTTTTAATTTCCAATGACGGACGTCGATTCCTTCAAACTCAATCAGATCATAAGCCATGAAGACAACGGGCACTTCTGCAAGCAATTTCTGACTGACGGATTTTCTTCCGATGCGCGTCTGAAGATGGTTGAAGGTAAGCGGCTGGTCATTTTTGAAAGGCAGGATTTCTCCATCCAGTGCAGTACCATCGGGAAGCAGCGATAAAAATTCCTGATACTCCGGATACTTATCCGTTACCAGTTCTTCTCCGCGCGACCATACAAAGAGTTCACCATTCCGAACAATAACCTGCCCGCGGATACCATCCCACTTCCATTCTGCCTGCCAGGATGCAGGGTCTCCCAACGTGGACACATCTCCTTCCAACGCATAGGCAAGGTAAAATGGATACGGTCGGGAATGATCGTCGCTCTCATCGGAAAGCACAAGGTCACTGAAGGTGTTCTCCGTTGGTGACCAGTTACCCATGAGCCTATGCGCCACAACATTTTCCTTCACATTGGCATGTTTGGATAATGCCTTTACCATAAGCTGTTGTGAGACGCCAACCCTAAAGCTACCGGTAATAAGTTTGTTGAACACAAAGCGTTCTACCGTCTCTAGTCTACGCCATGCTTCAAAGATCTTTTCTTTCTTTTCTTCCACGTCGAGCGGTTCAAGTTGTTTAATAAAGTCTATCCAGAATGATAAGGTTTCATCGGATTGTTCGGTCGCTTCCGGAAGCACAAGCGCAATAGTCTCCGCGAGATCACCAACAACATGGTATGATTCTTCAAATAACCAAAGGGGCAATCCGGATAACTCTGAAGACCATGCCCGAAGCAACGTTGTGTTTACCGTTCGCTTCGGACGCCGATGTGAAAGGATGGCGATTGCCCAAAGCTTGTCACGATCAGAAGCCTGGTCAAAGTAAGAAGTTAAGGCCTTAATCTTGGCCAGTGTTTTTGTAGTTTGATCAAGTTCCGTAAAAAGTCTGGCGAAACGTTTCATTCCACGTCCATTTTAATGTCCTCCACACTTGATTCAACTATCTCTGAAAGCTCGCCTTCATACCGCGTCTTTACATCTTTTGCATCCAGTCCTTTTTCACGCAACCACTTCGCAAATACTTCAGCATAACCATGTGTTACAAATACAGCGCTGCACTCCGTTGCCGCCACTGTATCGTTTAGTGCGGTCCAGTCAGCGTGATCGGAAAGAATAAATCCGCGGTCAGCGCCTCTTCTTCTGCGTGCACCGCGTAATCCCATCCATCCGGACGCAATCGCTAAAGAGAAAGGATCAAACTTTCGTATCCATGAAGACCCGATCGCAGACGGAGGACAAACCACCAACGCACCTTCAAAATCTTTTTTCTTCATTTCTGCCGTTACATAGGTTGTTGGAGGTAAGCTCATCCCTTGCTTGCTGAAAATATTCGCGACCGTTGCGATGGCTCCATGAAGAAATATCTTCCCGATGGATGCATCAATGTTTTTTAGAATGCGCTGACTCTTTCCCAATGCATAGCCCGCGAGAACCGATACTTTACCTTCCGATTGATTTTTACGCCACCATTGGTTGATATCGTCAAATACTTCTTGCTGAGGCTTCCACTTAAAGACGGGTAACCCAAACGTGGATTCTGTAATAAAGGTGTGGCATTTTACAGGCTCAAAGGCTTCCGAAATTCCATCTGCCTGAAGTTTATAATCTCCTGAAAACACCCATACTTCTCCCTTGTGGGCTACGCGAATTTGGGCAGACCCGGGAATGTGACCTGCGGGATGAAATGAAAATTGAACTCCATGTATGAATACGTCTTCTCCGAATGCAACGGACTGTACGGTATCAGAAAGATTTAAACGGTGCCGAATGACTGGTGCCGCTGCGTGCGTACATAGATAATGCTCATTGCCCCACCGCGCATGGTCAGCATGGCCATGGGTGATTAATGCCTTTTTTACTGGCTTCCACGGATCCAGATAGACATCTGCCTGTGGGCAATAGATTCCGCTGGTTGTAAATTCAAGTAAGGGCATACACTAATCCTATTGTTCCCTTCAGTAACAACCTAAATGCACAAAAGATTTTAGCGCAAGAAAAATGATGATGGTCTTGGGAAGCCTTCAAAAGATTAAGTTTAGAAAAAGGTTAGAAACGAAGCCTGGTAACTTTTGCTACCTTTCCCTTTTCCACCACAGATACTACGAGTACATTTCCGTAGTCGCTGTCCTCAAAATCTTTATACCTTTCTTCGCCAATGAGAAGGTTGGCTATCCACGGGATGTTGTTGGAATGGCCGCTGATAACGATAGTACCACCAGCATGTTTCTTGATCATGGCTTCAATCTCGCCGATCTTATAAGCTTCGTAAGTGTTTACAGTAAGGCCCTTTGCTGTGGCAAGCGGGATCACAGTGTTGTGTGTTCTTTTGTAGGATGTTGAATAGATCGCGGTGACTTCCTCCTTTTCCAATAAAGTAGCCAGGTGGTTAGCGCGGTCTACACCTTCCGGTTTCAGGTCAGGATCTTCGGTTCCATCACTGGCCTTTTCGGCGTGGCGAACCAGAATGAATGTTGTAATATTTTTTTGTGCCAGGGTGTTTGATACCGTGGACAGTATGACGATCGATAGTAGTACAATCTTTCGCATGCTACATCTATTGGTTATATCTACGACTGATTTCTTCGGGGATAATGCATCCTTCTTTTTTGCGTGTATCTGCAAGGTGAAATATTCTCCATCCTTCTTTGCCATTGTGAAGATGAAAGGCATTTACACCACAATGACTGAACTTCTTGCCGACATAAAAGGCATAGTCGCACCATACCTGTGCAAAGTCTCCATCGCGCTGAATTTTTATATTCCAGATTTCTTCATGCCAAACCTCGGGATGCGGTGTTCCGACAGCCTTCAAAAAACCTTCGAGTGAATTCTGGCGAACAAGTACCGGCTTATTTTCTTTATCACGGGTAACCGTAACCATCGTAACTTCTTTAGCAAAAGCCGCGTGTACCAGAGCACTATCACCTTTTTCCATTCCTGTGAAAAGTTGCCGGATAACGTCCGTGATGGCATCGTCATCGGGATTTTGTGCCGAGGCAGAAGTCGCGCCGAGCATTACTGCATAGACCAATAGGGGTAAAAATCCTGATCGCATTATCATAGTCTGTAATCAGCACAAAGAAAGCAGAAAGCCAGGATGAACAAAATAGCGAGGAGCATGGTTAACAGATTTTGTTATCCGCAGAATGTAGCTGCTTTTTTATAAGACAGTGACCTGCTTTATCGCAACAGATGCGAATTGTGGAGAATAGTTACTAATTTTAACCTCCTCATTAGCAGATCATGAAACCGAAAACCTTTGTCACCCTCTTTTTAAGTCTACTGTTCTCTTTAACCCTTGTTGCCCAAAACGACAGTCTGAATGCAGTTTTGGATACAGCGAAAAATGATCAAAAAGTAAAGACACTCAACGAGCTCTTTCGTGCTAACCTAAATAGTGATCCGGTCAAAGCTTTAGGCTACACCCGGGAAGCTCTAAACCTGGCGACTGAAATAGATGACCAGAAAGGGATGGCCGCGTCGTACAATAACCTGGGGATAATCTATAAGAACCAGGGTGCGCTGGATAAAGCACTAGAATATTATGCCACCTCGCTCAGGATCTATGATACGCTTGCAAACAAAGAAGGAATTGCAGCAACGAAAAATAATATATCCACCATCTACTCTATAAAGAGGGACTACTCTCAGGCCCTGAAATACCTGGAGGAATCGTATACCCTGCTCGTTGAATTGAACGATCAACCTAAAATCGTTGGTTCCCTGAATAATCTTGGAAATGTAAATATGGAACTACAACTCTATGAGAAAGCGATGGCTTATTATGTGGAAGCCACTGAGATCAGCGAGAAACTCGGGACAAAATTTCCCGACGCGATAAATAACATCGCTAATATTTTATTTCGGCAGGGAAACTATCAGCGGGCGGTTGAATTTTACGAAAAAGCATTATTACTCGAGCGGGATAACAACAACAAACTGGGCATGCTGAACACTATTACCAACCTCGGTATAACCTATGCTAAAGCAAAACAACCCAACCCATCTAAAATGTATCTTGATGAAGCTATGAAGATGGCGAATGAGCTTCAGGCATTCTCTTTTTTACCGCCAATTTACCGGGCTACCGCTCAAAATGCAGCCACGCTAAACAACTGGAAAGAAGCGTATGAAACGCAGTTAAAGTACGACGAAGTGCGCGAAAAGATTTACGGTGAGGAAAGCAGCCGAAAGATTGCGCAGATGGAAATGGTAATCGATTTCCAGGAGCAGGAAAAAGAGTTTGACTTACTCCGCAAGCAAAATGAAATCAACAAACTTGAGCTAAGAAGCAGTCGTCTGTTTATTATTCTGGTAGTATTTGTAGTACTCGGAACGTTGGGAGGACTAAATTTCTATTACATCAACAAAAAGAAATCTCTTAAGGTCAAGAAGGAAATCGCCAGAACCAAGGCGTAAACGATTTACAAATTCTGAAAAGCTCATACCATTAAACAATAATACACACAGAAACAGTTAGTTGATCATACACAGAATCGCAATTGTGGGCGCCGTCTCAAAAATCCTGCCGTTAACTAATTTTTAACACAAAATGCTTTCACGGTAGTCATTCAAAATATACCTTTGTCGTGTTCAAAAACAATTAAGAAGATGTTTCAGCAATTTATCGGAGACGGGGCAAGTATTTTTATTACAATCGTAGCGGTGCTGGTGGGTTTTGCCACTGCAATTGGTTATGTTGATTTTATGAAGTCTAAAAAGGAAGGAAAGAAAGACTGACCTTTTCCATTGAATGCTATATAAAAAAGCCCTGGCATTTCAATGTCAGGGCTTTTTCTTTGGCCGGGTTTAACAGCACTCATCTAATAGGGTGACTTATACTGTTTCTGCCAGTCATTAATAGGGTGACTTATACTGTTTCTGCCAGTCATCCCACTTTATGGTTTTATAATAACCGCCGCCAATAAACTGTGCAATCGGATGAAACTCATTAGGCTTTTTATATCCAGGCAATGGCTGAATCATCTTGAATTCTTCGTCCAGAAATACTACTGTGGGGTAGCTTAACTGGTTGTTTAACAAAGCAGCCGCAAGCTGATGATATCCGTTTCTACCACTTGCTACAAATTTGAATGTATTCCCATCAAATACCACATCTTCCTTTTGTTCGCCATTAAATTTCACGGCGTAAAACTTCTCATTTAACAGTTTGGCCACCTCAGGATCGCTGAAGGTGTTCTTATCCATCACCTTGCACCAACCACACCAGTCGGTGTACACGTCGATAAAAACGGGCCGTTTTTCTGTTTTTGATTTTTTTAAGGCTTCCTCAAATGTTAACCACTTTACCGGACTCTCATCCGGCGTTTCCGGTCTGTCGGTTGTCATAGACGTAACCGACACCAGGATTAACAAACAAGCTATATTGACAAATAATCTCTTCATACTGTAATTCCTTCCGTTCTTTCCCAACAAATTTAACGAGAAAACTGGTTCGTTTTACGCTTAATAATTAAGGCTTCAGTAGAAGTAACCTTTGCCGGAGTGATCAGTACTTATTGTGCGATTTATAAAAACAAATGTTCAAAACTGAACAACCTTTTACCCGGAACCGTAAAAAAATAGCCAAAAAGGCTGTCTTTGAGACTGGCATGCCGTTGGTAAAGCCTGTACCCGTGAACCAGAGACGCAGCTATTATAAGGAATTGACATTAGTCTTCGGCATCGTGGTCGCGGTAATTATTGGTTTCACGCTATGGTCAAATTATACCGGCGGAGATCTCAACTATTCCGGTGATACACAAAAGACTCCGAAAATAGCAATACCGGTGGCTGTGGAGATTTTAAAAAAGTCTGTTTCCACTATTAGATTCTGATTAGCTCATCACTACTTCTCCTATTTATGCTTTTTTCGAGGAGCGGCTTTTATATCAAAATAGTATGTATTGAGATTGAACACCAGTGAAAACCGGTTTCGGGTAAGAGTAGTGATACGTTCATTGGAAAGTGGTATCGCATAGCCATAAAAGAGGTTGGCAAACCCAAGAATAGAAATTCCAATTTTTGGAGTCAGTTGAACTGCCTGACGGTTACCGCCTTCATTGTCAAAGTTATGGTCGATGAAGTACGTCATATCAACAGCTGCACCGACTAAGCCGGCAGTAAATTCATAGCCTAATTTGGGACCAAGTAAAATATTACTGTCGTCAATAAAAACGTCTACGGTGCAATAAGGACCCTTTGACAAAAGTGTGAGCGGATGTTTATAAATTCCATGCCACTGTACCCCTACCTCCACAAAAGCGCGGTCCATTAACCCTAAGCCAGCTTTCGGAATAATTCGGGGCTTGGTCCAATATTGTTCAAATGGCCTCGGAGCAATAGCTACAGAGTCGAGCTGCTGTGCAAACAAATCGGTCCCTCCCATAAAAAGGAAAATCAACGCCCCAGCCCATAATCTATTCCCGATACGCATAGTAGTGCAATATAACTTCAATTGCCCTTTTTATTGCTTCGTTGATGGGGAAAAATTCCCGGGTAAGTTCAAAATCAATAGCATGAAGCCGCATGTAGTATTGGCTCATTACCGGAACGGGATCGCCTTCAGAAATACGCACGGTGGCAAGTTCATAATTTTGATTTTGTTCGCCTTTTATAATCTGGCATGTGATTAATTCCTTCTTATCATACTTGTTGATCCGGGATGAATACCCGAACAATCTGCAAATCAATCCACGATGTTTATATTCTGAACAAAGGCCGGCACCACCTTGTGTAGGATTTAGAATTAAGCATATAGACGATTCAGGATGCTTTAATCTTTCATACCACGCTTCTGCCTGCTGTTGTCTGTATAAGTAATGGGCAAAGGGGAGGAACTCAAGAATAGTAGCCTCAATATCTGACTTAAAGCAACATTTACCACAACCCCAACTACAGTGTAAACCTGACCGTGATTGAAATGCCGCTATCTCGTGGTCAAGCTTTTCAAAAACCTCCTCTACAGCCTTCACTTTCTCTAACAACATATGGCAAAGGTAGATCAAAGATGATCAACCTGCTAGTTACAGTTATGCGAATGCGATGTGCATCGAATGGTCGTTGGACTAAAGTCCGTTTTACGTTATTCAATAACCCCGCACTGTGCGCGGTTATTTTGAGCAAAAATCCGAGCCGGTTTTAACCCAGTAAGTCTGCCTCCTGGGACTTTAAAATGTCTACCATGCCTCGCAAGGGACGTAAAGTTTCGTTCAATACCCACACTGAAGTGTGGAGCAATCTATAGAAGTCCGGGGGGCTTTCGCCCTGCTTCAGCGATCATTTTTCTTCATGAACTTGTCCAGACTCCTTCGGGCAGTCTCAGAAATTTTATCCTGAATAACCGATGTCCACCCCAGCATCAGACCCGTCGACCCAAGAGCTTGTCGCGACCAGCGCCAGAAGTTAAAGGTATCCTGATGTTTTATGATTTTACCATCACTGAATTCAAAAGACGCGTCGATAATATTATGAACCTTTCTACCTGTACGCGAAAAAGTATACCGGGCATCCCAACGACAGGTTCCCGTTGTATCGTTCGCCGCGATATCGCGAAAAGAAACAGACAGATCCTTACCTGCTGTAATTAACATCTCCCACATCGCCTTTACTTCCTTACTTTTCAAATTATGAAAAACCGGGTCTGAAAAAGTAGCGTCAGCATGATAGAGCTCCTGCATGGTTACATAATCTTTGTGCTGAAATGCTGTGTAGAACTGATGGATCAATTTTTCGTTTTCGTGCATAAAGCAATGGATAATCCACAAGATAACCATTTGCATCCAGTAATAATTGATGGTTGTCAGCGATTGGATTGTCGCACTAAAGACTTACTTCTTCCGTTCCCTCTTTTCAGGGACATCAATGCCTTCCTTACTGCGTTGTTCCTTTATAAACTCAACGTCAAACGATAGTTTTTTTGCCAAGGAAGATTTCTCATCTACAACCCTCCAAAAAGGAGTTACACTGCCGGTTCGCTTTCCGTTTTCTATCTGCTCATGTGCAGCTTCAGAAACAATTCGCAGGAAGATGCCGGTTGTCACCGGACAAGTATTGTCGGCATGAAATCCAACCGCCAGATCTTTTCGCATGGTTTGAAGTGATACACTCCCACCCTTTGGTATTTGTTTGATGTATTCATCAATAATTTTCGGGGTAGCAATCAGCATATTGCTGCCGGAAGGCATATCCGCAAAATCTTTTTCAATACGTTTTACCAGGGGTTCTTTTGGTGCCTGCAGTTTATCCGTCCACGATTTACCTGCCGATGGTTTGGATTGCTTAGACTCATTTATAGCTTTCTTCGATTGGGTTACTGCTTTTACCTTTCCCATACGTATGTTTTTTTTACTGTGATGTATACGTTACAATATCAATTCCAATACCGTTTGGATCGACGATAGCAAAATGACGATCACCCCACGGTTCATCGCGTAATTCTATCTCGATGGGTACGTTAAGTGATCTGATGCGTTTATATACTTCATCCACATTTTCTACTTCAATGGTGAGATACATCCCCTGCCCCGCAAAAGCTGTTTGAAAAACAGGACGTTGCGTCGGGTGATTTGGTAATAAAAAACTTATCTCTGCACCATTACCAGGGGTATGCATAAGTAAATAAAATTCGTTCTCGAATGTAACACCGAAATTCAATATCCCGGTGTAAAATGCTTTCGATTCTTTCAACTTTGGTGTGATGATACCTGCATTTAATTTCATCGTATTTGATTTCGTTTGTGATTGATCTTGTCCTTGCGACGAGTATGCGGTAAGCATTCCTATAATCCCGATAAGGATTCCAATCAGGATAATTATTCTTCTCATGCTAGTTGTTGTTTCCATTGTTATACATTCAGCTATCTGCGTTTACTACGCCCATCTGAATTTCCGTAATGTTTGCTTCAGGATTATTAAAATCGACGTTTACATATAACTCCCGATTTAAGGCATTCGGTGTAAGTTTTTGCTTCCCGACAAATTCCATAAGTTTTCCATACGACTGTGGAATGTCATGCCAGCTTCCTTCGTGAATCATAGAAGCACAAGTAAAGGGTTCGGTCCTCTTAAAATGGAACTTTCCATCATAGGCATCTTTGACTTCCGCAACAGGCAGTGAAATCTCGAGTGTAAACGGTTGGCTTTCGTCGCCCGTAAAACCAAAGTAGTGCCAGTGAACCGGGCCGGTAATCATTAAATCGTGTAGTACTGCCTCCCTGAAGAGCTCTTTAGCAACCTGGAGAAAATTTGCGAGTTCCTGTACGCGTGTCTCCGTTCTGAAGAACAGAAAATTGATGGGTTTTACTTGTCTGATTTGCATAATCGTTTAATTTTTATGCTAATCAAATACACAGGTGTGACAGCCCTATGTCAACAGCTTTTTAGAAAAGTAAAAAGATTTTAGAATCGGTAGAATTTCTGGGGTATAGCATTTTTTATTCGATCCTCCTCTTCCAATGCGATCAGATCGTCCAGGAGTGCAAGCGAAACGTCCCCTGGTTTTCCGTCCCCAATCATTTTATCATCGATTTGAACAATGGGAACTATGCGCTTGGTGGTGCTGGTGAGAAAAGCTTCTTTGGCGCGATGGATGTCGTCCAAGGTTATAATACCCTCTTCAGCCTTGAATCTCCGGGCTGCCAGCGTGAGAATATTTTTACGCGTTATTCCGTTAAGGACATTTTCGGAAGGTGTCTTAACGGTTCCGTCATGCTTAACAATAAAAAAATTACATCGTGGGAACTCAGTTACGATGCTTTGCTGGTGATACAATACATCGGCCGCCTGACTTTCTTTGATCTTGTCAATAAGCCAGATTCCCATGGAATAATTAATTGTTTTCGCATGTGGCAGATCGCGTACATACTCGTGGGTGATCACTTTAACACCTTTCTCAATCTGTTCGCGACCCGGTAATGAAAGGTTGTGTTGTGTAATGATCAGGTTTGGTGTACCCGGTTGATAACCATCGGCCGAATATCCTCCCGTTAAAATCATTTTAATACCCGACGCGGGCATATCATTTTTTTCAATAAGCTTTATTATTACGGACCGTAATTCTTTTGGCGTGTGTAGTACATCCAGGCGCATCACTTTGGCAGAATGATAAAAACGGTCAAGGTAATCTTGCAGAAAAAAAGGATGGCCATCACTGATTTTGAAAAAATCAAAAATGCCGTAGCCCCGTTGAACGGAAAGGTCACTTACATGCAAAAATGCCTTCTCCAAAAGCACCATTTCGCGATGAACATAAACATGAATCTGCTCTTTCCCTGAATTTTTACCTGGTTTCATCTCGTTATCAATTCTCACCCTAAATAACGGTTACAAACCTACACGAAACAAACCAGTTTTGATTACAGTCCAACAAAAACTATAAGAGACAAACCGTAGATCAACCACGGCTTGTCTCTTTTAAGGAATTACAATGTCACAGACGATTTCCTTTCAAACAAGGGTCTGTAATAGTCACGATAACACCAGGCAACATACAGATGCAACGCCACGATGATAATACTCATAATTGCATTATCTGTGAGAAAGGTGTGAAACAATAGGATATTGAGACTGATTGGAAACAACACGACCAATACAAGAGGAACAAATGCACCGATCAGGAGCAAGCCGCCGAGAAGAACTTCAGCTCCCTTCAGAAAAGGAAAGAAATACCCGGATTGAAAAAGCCCGGTAGTAAAACTTTGCGCAGGTCCGGCATCTTGCGGAGGTGTAGGCAAAAAATGCAGAAAGAAGTTAAGACCGAAAACAAAATAAATCAGTGCTAAAATAATACGGCTGGCTACCGCCGTAATGGATTTAATTTTTGTTGACATACTATTATAGATTTAGAATTTAGTAGCTTTTATGCACTCACTGACTCTTCCTCGAACACGGGATAATCTATATAGCCCTTCGGTCCGGCAGCATATAAAGTGCTGGCGTCAAGTTTTATGTTGAGAGGAAG
>JBGTEP010000121.1:0-2949 GCA_041747735.1 Chryseolinea sp. | reverse complement strand
TTGTTCAAAAATTCTCTGATCGACATTGGCTCATTGTATTTGCCCCCAACAATTTCCCATTGCCCTTCCCATTTTACCAGTAAAACCTGATAAGTTATTTAGGGACGAGATATTTTCCTTATCAATTTTAATATTGAACACCTTTCAAGCTACTCAGAGCGCAAAGATTCCGTTGGCTGTGCCATTGCAGCCCTCAATGATTGAAGAACAACCGCCAGCATGGCTACGAATAGCGTGGATAAACCGGCTATGGCAAAAATGATCCATGAAAGTTTGATATGGTAAGCAAAATTATTTATCCATTCACTCATAGCATAGTGGGCAATGGGAATAGATAGAATCGATGCAAGCCCCACCAACTTTATGAAATCGCTTGAGAGAAGTGCAACTACTTGGGTACTGGACGCTCCCATTACTTTCCGGATACCAATCTCCTTGGTTCGCTGATTCGCCGAAAAGGAGACCAGGCCTAACAACCCAAGGCATGCAATGACAACAGCAAGACCGGTAGCCGCTGTCATAAGTGTACCGAGCTTATTTTCAGACTCATATTGTTGTTTGATCCGGTCATCAAGAAAGTAGTACTGGAAAGGCGAATCAGGATTGACCCTGGCCCATACTTTTTGAATCGAAGAAATAACCGTCGGACTTACTTGAATGCGTACCAGCGTCAAGTTCATATCATAACATGGATACAACACAATAGGTTTTACCTTCTTATAGAGCGATTCGTGGTGAAAGTCCTGAACAATACCCGTGATGTAACCATGTCTCCAGACTTCCAAACCGCCATTGATAGGAGGTACCAGCATAGAAAAAGATTTCCCGATGGCTTCATTGGGATTCCATCCCAGTTCTTTTGCAGCTGATTCGTTTAATATGAATGCCTCTTGTTCGTCCTTTTTAGAATTCTCAGCAATGCTTCTCCCTGCAATCAACTTGATTCCCATGGTTTCAATAAAGCCTGGTGTTACACCGTAATGTGTCATCTGACTAGTAGAATCAGTTATAGCTCCTTCGGCCCGGTATGGCATAATCGGGAGAAGTCCAGGAAGGATTTGAGGAACACCGGATACTTGTTCTACTCCCGTGATGGCACGAAGTTCTGCCTGGATCTGCGGAAAGCCATCGCCATCCAAAACAATAATCTGTTCTTTATCAAAGCCGAGTTCTTTGCTCTGCAGGTAGTTAAGCTGAAGCAGCACTACTACCATTGCTGTTAGAAAAAAAGTGGAAACGATAAATTGAAATACAATCAATCCCTTCCGCACTAACGAATTTGAATTTGGCAGGCTGCCTGAACCTTTCAGAGAACTAATGGGTCTTAAGCGTGCTAAGAAAAGAGCCGGGTAAACCCCAGCAAAAAAACCAATCAGCCCAATAAGCAACGCGGAGCCACCAATGAATTGAGGAGTTAGTGTTTCACCCAGTTGAATTGCCTTACCTGAAAATTGGTTAAATGCGGGTATCATCAACGATATCAATACGATTGCAATCAACAAGGCGGCCGTGCTGGTAATGAGCGCCTCACCAAAAAATTGCTCAACCAGTTGACCCTTCATCGCCCCTAGTACCTTTCTCATACCTACTTCTTTGGCACGTGTAGTCGCCCGGGCGGTGTAGAGATTCGTAAAATTTATGCTTGCCAGGATTAGAATAAACAATGCTGCTGTTCCCAAAACGTATAGGTATGAAATATTGCCACCTGGTTTGAATTCTGCTTTCAGGTTTGAGTGCAGGTGAATACTTGAAAGTGGTTGTAACGCAAGTGTAAAGGATGTACCAGAAAAATTAGTTTTGGTAAGCTGTTGAAGAGAATTTTTTAATTGATCGACAGCAACGCCGGTTCTGGGAAGAATATAGGTGTAGAATACTGGCATGCCCCAGTTTTCATCAAGGTTATCACCCATCACTAACTGAAGGGTTGAAAAAGATAACAAGAAGTCAAACTTTAGGTGGGAGTTATGAGGTACATCCTTCATTACTCCTGTAACCGTTAAATCATTTCCCCAAAACTTCATTTGTGCACCCAACGGATTTTTCGTACCAAAATATTTATTGGCCATTGATTCAGTGAGTACAATAGAGTTCTTCGCGGTCAATGCATTTGCCGGACTACCGCTAATAAGTGGCCACGTAAAAACAGAGAAGATACCGGGATCAGCAAACACAACGCCTGTTTCTACAAACACAACATCCTCGTGCCGCATTTTCGCTGGAGCAAACAGAGGCCAGAGACGAACAACGTGCTCAACTAAATGTGGGTAGGTTGCCACCAGTTCAGGCGCCAGTGCGGCCGGCATTTTCGCCCAATCCTCCGCTACTACGCGTTGAATCCGATCCGCATGATCATGATAACGATCATACTGTAATTCATCATTTATGTAAAGACTGATTAAAATGCAACTTGCAATACCAAGTGCCAGTCCTCCGATGTTGATGATGGAATGTGTTTTACTCTTAAAAAGATTCCGCCACCCAATTGTTAGATAACTTTTATACATAGAGTTGGTATTTAGTGTTAGGTATCGTTGGCGGGTTGTAGTTAGGTGAATAACGTGGAAGACTTTCCAACAAATGTGCCATTTCGAATGTGTTCTAATTGGGTCTATGGATAGATCCCATTTATATCTATGTTCACATGCGGATTAACTTGTGCGAATACGGTCACGTTCATGCACCTATCAAAGTAAGGTAAGGATTTGTCTCAATAGATTCTGCTGAAGTATAAATAAAGCTTTTAACCGGGTGCCGACGGAATGGTAATTTTAAAGTGGGTACCTTTTCCTACCTCAGAGGAAATTTCTATCGTGCCATTCAAAGCCTCGACCTGGGACTTTACAAGGTATAACCCAAGTCCTCTTCCTTCAACATGAGTATGAAATCTTTTAAAAAGTTTGAACACCGAATCTTTGTATCGATCGACATCGATACCCAATCCATTATCAC
>JBGTEP010000120.1:0-9928 GCA_041747735.1 Chryseolinea sp. | reverse complement strand
CAACAAAATCAATTAAATTGAATTTAAATTCACGATAGTTTAATGTATGAGAACTAACCGGTGAACCAGATTAAAGTTGTTCTTGTAAGTTACTGATTAAAAAATATTTGCAGTAGACGAGCGTCGTCATCTCGCCCCGACAAAAATCATTTAAAACCGTCTTTTTGATATCATCAAGACGGTTTTTTTATTTGTGTACCGAATTCTCTTAACCTGAATATTTTACCCAAAAATCTCTTCGGGGTTCTCCACAGACCCGACTGGAACTTTACCTAATATCATAGTCTTACGTTTTGGGTTAACGTTGCTACCTGCCCAAAATATAATTTGTACCTTGAAATATTAAAAGTAATCGATGACAATTAGTGAACTTATAACTAAGCTTGATGCCTTAAGAACTAGAACCAAGTGGCTTGAGGGTGCCTACTATAACACAATACTTCCACGTAAGTTGATTGATAACGTATTGGAACAACTTACTCCCGCAGTGGAAGAATTGCGTGGAATGTACCCACACATGCTTGATGGGTTTGAGGGTCACAATTATGCGGAACATTTGCACACCAACGATTATAAACCTGTTGACAATGGGAAATTTTATAATCGAAGTGTCGCGCATTACATTATTGGCGACATTAACTATTATCTAGATATTATTCCACCTCCACCAAAAGTTAGAGACCCTCTTCCAACGTTGAAGGTTACAAAAGAAGGAATTTTTTTGAGCGGTGAATACTTTGATGCATTCCTTAAGATGTCTGAAATTGTTCATTCAGCAACCAAAGACGTTATTGTAATTGATGGTTATATAGACCAAAAGCTTTTAAGCCTTTTTACAAAATTTGAAGGAAAGGTAAATGTTAGAATTCTAACTTTTAAAATTGGACTAGACCTTCAAGTATTCATCGACGATTTCAACAGGCAATACAAAAATTCACTTCAAGTAAAGACCAATAAAGATTTTCACGACAGGTTTCTAATAATAGATGAAAGCGAATTTTATCATATTGGAGCTTCCATCAAGGACGCTGGAAATCGTGGTTTTATGTTCTCCCAAATTGAAGAAACATTCATAAAGGAGAAGTTACTTGAAGAATTCAAATCCAAATGGTAATTTCTTAACTATGGAAGAAACAATTTTTAAACCCGGTGATGCAGTCTATCACCTATCAGACCCAAAGCTTGTAATGGCGGTTGAATCTGTTAGTGATCGTGGCGTATTTTGTAACTGGATTCATCCTAAAACCTATGACCGCAAGGACGGAACATTCTCACCAACATCGTTGCGTATCAAGCAACCTCCATCATTTAGAGTTTCAGCATTAGGTGGTACTCCTTAGATTTTCTTGCGTCTGAAACTTTGTCCTATAGTACAAGTTAAGGTATTTTGGATAGTTCTTGGTCAACCTTTTAAACGCCAGTTTGAAAACTGGAACCAACTTAAGTCCAAGTTACCTCACACACTTGCCTACTCACAAAAACTTGAACTAGGCATCGTCATTTTTGGAAGACTCAGGGCAGATGGTGCATATAGCTTGAAGAAGAAATTCAATCTAATCTAACGATTATATTTAAACGTAATCCCTGTGCATAAAAATATCGGGTTAATAGATATGGGCACAGTTTGAGCGGCAACACCATTAACACTGAAATCAAGAGAAGAATCCGTAGTCTTAAGCGAAGCGCTTTTTCTGGTGAGAAAGAATCCATCCTTTTCCTTAAAAAGAATTCTATCCTGGGTATTCACATTTAAAAGAAAATTGGCTGTGACGAAAAAGTTCCATTTGTGTGTTAGCTCCAACCACAATTTTACAGATGGCTGAATCGAATAGTAAATTTTTTGCATCCTGACATCAATATCGTTATCAAGTTTTTTCCCTTTGATTGTCAGCGGGACTTCAATTTCTCCGAGTGGTAATCGAAGGTTATTGTAAGAAAAGCCTACGCTGTTAATAACATAAAATGGCCTTGTCCCAATTTTTGTCGAAATAGTATGACCAATCCCTAAACTAATATTATCAAAAGCCAATTTACCAAATGTACCTGTAGAGCCTAATCCTAATATAAAGTCGTTTTTAAGTTGTATATCCAGCGATGAATAAAGCCCCATAATTACAGGATCAGGACTTTTAATGACGGCGGAAGTATTAAAGTCGTTAGTTGTTAAATTTACATTGGCACCAGAGTATCCCGGAAAAATTGACAGAAGGCCCAAATCAACTGAATACTTTATACGACGCTTAATCGTTACAGCTTCGGAATTGTTAATTGCGGGAGAGTAATCCGTTGATAGAGATTTTGCATTTAGTTCTCTATCCTGAATTTGACGAATAAAATCATTTTCTTTTAAAATGTTAAAATTCTCCCAAAAGGCTGGGTCGAGATTGTTAGCTTCTTCAATAAAAAAGTCCCGGTATTGAAATCTCTCGTCATAAGAAATTGGCCATGTATCAGTAGTATCCACCTCTGTTGTAACGAATTCATTTGCATAAGTAACGGCATGATCTAACTGGTTGATCTTTAGTGATCCTTGCTGCCAAATATTTTGAATAACCCATTTCTTATTTTCTATCTGCATATAATTAATCAGGAATTCTCGACTCAAAAATCTCGAGAACTCACCTAATCGCTTTTCTCGCTGCAACCCTGTATCTGTTAATTTGACAGTCGCCCTAATGAATGCGCCAGAACTAACATCCAGGAAAAGCGTTCCTTGAAAGGAGCAGCTTTTTGCAATTGGTTCAAATGAAATCTCATAGATTTCTTGATCATTTAAGGATGTGATTTTTTCTATCGTATATACATAGTTTTTTATTTTTGATTCGTTGACGAAATCAAATCGATTTATTACAAAGTCCCGACGGTGCATAACATGAGGTCCCGCATAAAAGTGAATTTTTTTTAATGCCTGTAGCGAGTCCTCAAACTCTTTTTTCCTCGCTTTCAGTATCTTGACCTGACCCTTATGATTTGCATCCTCGTATGACTCTTTTCGTGCTCTGAGTGTTGCTTCGGAAATGTAAATGTAGTTGACACTATCATACCGTAATGATTCCCTGTAAAATCCTGTTAACATCGTCGGCTGACCAGGGTAGTTTTGAGGTATTTTCCTGACGGCTTCCAATATTAATTCTCGTACGTCTGTCGGCTTTATAACAACTTCATTTAATAGTCTAGTGTCAGGCTCTAATGGTATTTTTATACTAGTTGTTTCGTAAGCCGGAAGCACAATTGATCTGCCTTTATAACCTATCATAGAAACCTTTAATGCAGGCGAGACAACATTTACGGGAACATTAATTGAGAACTGACCTTCCGCGTTGCTTACTGTTCCCGTACCATTCGCCTTGAGTAACAGATGCGCCCACGCAATGGGCAAATGCGTCTCTTTGTCAATGACGACGCCGGAATATCGTTTCACTTGTGAAAACGCGCTTGGCAATACAAGAAAAGAAAATACTATCAAAATAGCTTCTTTCTTCATGATATTAAGTAATTCTCAAACAAACGGACTTTGTAGCATAAGCTGCTAATTTACTATCATGGGTAACGTATACTATCGTCATTCCATTTTCAGCGTTTAGCTTTTTTAACAAACCAAATACGGTTACCTGTTTTTCTTCATCAAGGAAAGAAGTAGCCTCATCGAGCATCAACAATTGAGGCCGTTTGTAAAGCGCACGTGCTATCCCAACCAACTGCTTTTGTCCACCGGATAAATTAATACCCGAATCACCTACAATAGTATTGTATCCATCAAACATTGATTTAAAAAATTCATCAAGGCCAACCTCTACGCAGAATTTTTCGATTTCTGACAAAGAAGCCGGTTCGCCTATAGCAATATTACCGGCTATTGATGTATTAAACAACGTGATCTCCTGCGGCACAACGCCAACAACATTCCGCCAATGATAAACAGAGAGATCATTCCACTCAATACCATTTACGAAAATACTACCGCTGTGTACATCATAAAACTTTTGGAGAATTTTAAGGAATGTACTCTTTCCCACACCACTACTCCCAATCAAAGCAACAAAATCACCGCGGACGATCTCTAAATTTATATCTTCAATTAGTTTAACAGTGCCTGGAAACTTGAAATACAGGTGTGTAATGATGAGTGAATCAAAGTGTCCAATTGTTACTTGGTTCAAATCATTTTCCTTCTCATATTCCGGTTGTGATTCAACAAACTCGTTAATTCTTTCAAATGCGACTTTTGCCTCCTGAATTCTAAAATTTGCAAGCGAAATATTAGTAATCGGCGATGAAATCATTAATGATACCTGGAGCAACGCAACCAGAGTGCCAAGAGGAAGTAAGTTTTGAAAATACATCTGACACGAAAAGAATATGGTTAAGGTAACGATAAGACTTCCCGATATAGCATAAACCAGGTTTAAATTGCTTTTGAATTTCCCAAATCGAAATAGGTTATCTTGAAAAAAACCGTGCACATCATTGGTGAATTTGCTGAACAAGTCTTCTTGGTTGTGTGATTTAATCGTGTCAATCCCCTGCAACGTATTTATATAGGTTGATTCATTGAGTGCATATGATTCTAAAACAAGTCGTTGCGCTTTCATAACCTTTTTTGTTTGAAAAAAGGCAATAAGAAAGAATAATGTCGAAAAGACTAAAAACGAAATACTCAACCATGGCGCAATCAAAAACACAAATACGATAATTGTAATAAATAAAAATCCATCAATAACGAGTGAATTAAATATATAGTTAACAACATTTTGAATGCGGACTGTATCATTCAATCGTGCCACCAAATCCCCTGTTCTCATGCTTTGATAATACGAAAGTGATAAATTCAATAATTTTTTATAGAAAAAACCATTCATTCGGTTGCTAAGGTTTTTGCTTTGATGAAGGAACATCAATTCCCGTATAAAAGTAAGGGTGTTCTTAGTCAGAAGAGTTAATAGGAGAACAAACAAAGCTGTTAAAAATTTCGATTGACCGCCTTCGTTTAATAATAAATCGTCCAGCAAGTATCGTGAAAAATATGCCAGTGAAAGACTTAGTATAGAAACCACCAAACCGATCACCGAAGATGTAATAAGTAATCTACTATCAGCCTTAACCAATTCCCATATACTGATTTTGGTTTTACTCAACCCTTTTTTATTGTGGGTGTCAAACTTTTGCCTTTCAACTGTTCCTGTGAATACTAATAATCTTTTTGTTTGCCAAATTGCATCAATGTCATCGGGCAAAATTTCAGATATCCCTCGACCGGGATCACCGATAATAAAATGTGTTCCGTTAAAACCATAGCACACGACATAGTGAAGTTGATTGCTATTAATTACAACGTGAAGTATTGACGGGGTTGTTAGTTTTTTAAGCGCATTTATTGTGCCTTCATATCCATCGGCACTCAAACCAAGTTTAATGGAAGCCTCGGATAAACCCAAGAGCGATGCGCCTGTACGTGATGTTCCTGTCAGCGCTATAAGTATTTCTCTACTTGGATTAAACCCATGTACTTTAAAAACAGATTCAAGACAGGCAATACCGCATTCGGCGATTGCTTTTTGTTCCGAGTGAAACCTGTAAAATATTTCCTTCTTCAAATCCAAGTTATTATTCATACAAGAAAATGAGGCGGTTCACGCCCCATTTTCATTCTAAATACGGAGAAAGCAATGCGTGTTGAGCGCTTTTTGGCAAATCAATCATCTGCCACCAGTTATTAAGTCAATAATGGTTTGGCCGACAACAACGAGGGCAAATCCAAGCCAAAAGGCGCCCCATACAAAGCCGCCTTTGGTCTGTTCCATTTGAATGTCACTTAGTTTTTTCATGTCAATCTAATTTAAATTTTTATTATGTTAATTTTAGCCTTTGGAGTTGGCGTAACCATCCTGAAAGATTAAGAATAGAGCACCTGCGAGGATACCTAAAAGAAAAGCACCAAGAAAACCACCTTGGGTTTTCTCCATGACAGAAGGAGTTAATTTTTCCATTTTTTTTTGTTTTAGTTAACGATTAGTTTCAGCTATACGGCCTTAATACAAGATTATTCTATTACGTAAAAAATGTCAATCGGGACTTTACTACTTTTGGTATAGTAACATTGCTATTTTTTTTTATCAACTCACTATTTTTAATTTGGGCTTAAACCCAAATCTTTATTCAATCCCGCCTTGAAACTTTAGCTATCAACTGTTCCTTGTTTGCGACATTAAATTTCCTATAGAGTTCGTGTCTATATTTCTCGATTGTCCTGGGACTTTTATAAAGCAGTTCAGCGAGTTCCTTACTACCCAGTCCATCACAAATCCCCTTTACAAGTTTCGCCTCTACATCGTTAAGTAACGAACATTGAATTTTCGACGATGATTTGTGTGTTAGATATTTTTGCACAATTTGAGCCGACTGCGAAGTCATATAAACACCACCGTTAAAAACTACTCTTATCGCCGTAAAAAGTTCATCAGGCTTATCCGTTTTACCAATGAAACTTTTGGCGCCATGTATATTCATTTCAATAATATTCTCCTCATAATAATACTGTGAAAAGGCAATAATTTTGAGATTAGGATAAAGCTGTTTGATTTTTATTGTAGCTTCAAGTCCATTCATGATTGGCATTCTAATATCCATTAGTATCACATCTGGCTGATTCTTCTTTAGTTGATCCAGGAGGTTCAGACCATTTTCTGCCTCAATAATAACTTCCATATCAATTTCAGAATCGATCAATTTACTAATTGCCTTCCGAAACATTTCGTGATCGTCAGTAACAGCTAACTTGATTTTTTTCATCTGGGATTTTTGTTGTATTTAAAACTGGAGGTCAAAAAAATTGGCCAGGAAAATTCGCGTCACGTAGTATCGTGTCATCGGTATAAAGCTTAAGGTTCGAGCCTTACTTCACTGTGTCGGCTTGGTTAACTCGCTCAAGCGAAGTTTGTCTTACGCATTGTTTTTGAAGCATAGCTTATGCGAAGGTCACGCATTGCCATTTTTGCAAAGACAATTTTTGAGCTATGGCGCCCCTATTCTTTCGATTTCGACTACTTCAAACTTAAAAAAGATTTGAGTAATTTTTACCACCAAAAAACAGAGTGCCTTTTGCTCTCGTGAGTTTTACTATTGCACTGGAGTAATTGAATCCTTAAATGGATAAGTTGGATTGTTTGTTTATTTCTCATGGTACCTAACGTTTAATCGAAGTTATAAAAAAATCAGACTTTGAAAAATATTTTTTTCATTTAGTTGTCCTTAAATACTTTGCCGATAAAGGGGAAACGCTCTCAGGTATAATATACTGTTACTTAACCACCAAAATACCCTTAGCAATCAACTGGATTTCCTCTTTGGGCTCCTTAATTGCGTCAATTTCGGCCTGGCTCTTTTTTGCATCTTCAGCGTAGTGCTTCAAGTCTTCTACAGACGTCACGATTGTTTTTGCATTTCCTTCAACAACAACATGACGACCTTTTAACGCTGTAGGCACAAAGAACCCATAGTCCTTCATTCGCACAAAGGCGTATTGCTGAGGGGTGATCTCGAGTTTTACCCAACACCCTTTTTGCGGGCAAACATCAATTACTTTTCCCTCAATTTTCGCGTCTAAACTCTCTTGTTTTTTCAATAGTTCTGGCAGGACGGCAATTGCCTGAGCATTTTCTTTTGTGATCTTTTCACCAAAAGTGGCTCCGGGGTCAGCAGAAACACTCGGTGGTTGAGCTAATGAAACAAACACGATAACTGTAAAAAGGAGTGTAATGATGGCTTTCATTTTCTAAATTTAGATCCTAAAGATAACTTTTAATCTGTGTTTTCCGCAATTGTTTCAGTGGACAACTTTAACTCGAGTACCCTAAATATACTGGGTAAACGATAGGATATCTTTATTGTGTACACGGCCGATTTTGTCCTGCAAACAATAACCGGTGATCTCATTAAGAAAGTGTTAGTATAAATATGTTGAAACTTAGGCGTACACTAAATGCCGATCTTCGGAGATCATTTAAAAATTTTCTTCCTCTGCGAAAGGTAGTAATTGCAAGAATGCGAAGTAGTATGCAATCCGATAGCGAAATAATATTTATCTACTTTCCTACCACCTTGATCAACGTGCCCTTAGTAAGCTGTTCATTTAATTCCATCCCGTTTAATAAAGCTAATTCTTCAAAACGGCTTGAGGGCATATTAAAACTCTGAAACGCGGCTTGTACCGTCATCTGTTGGGGTACCGTTTTTATCCGTATCACATCAGGTTTTCGATTTAGCTTTTCTGAATCCTTAAGGGGTTTGAAATTTCGAATAGTCGAAAGAAAAACAGGTTGATAATTGATGAATTTTGACAGTTCCGTGATCCCCATTAAACTATAAATATTGCCTTCATATTGAATCAATGATGACTGCAACCGGATTGTTCCCTGTTCTTGTTTCTGATCGGCTATCATTACGATGGAGTTTAACCCATTGATATTTTCTTTTTGCGACTCGACCAGCGTAAGCTTATATTGTTCCAGCATCTGGTTGGCAGTTTCTTCCAGCGAGCCTTTCCCAACAATGGTTAGCATCATCAATGATTCTCCATTGTCCGGTGCCATTTGTACTTGTTGTGGAGTATTTTGGAGTTTCCATCCGCTGGGAATTGAAAATTGGAACTTAAGATCAGGATGATAAAAGAAATTGTTTTCCACGAATCCCTGCTTTGGATCTTCACCTAAAATCAGTCCGTCAATGATCTTTAAATAGCTTTCCCGGTTGACTTTTGGATTCGTCAACTTTAATTTTTTTTTCCATTCCCCGGCTAGCTTGGCTACAGTAATATTCCGCTCTTCCGGCGAGGGATGCGTAGAAAGGAAATCTGGAATTTTCTCTCCACCGGCTTTTGCTTGTTGTCGCTCCAGCGTCTTAAAAAATTCTGCCATCTCGGACGCATCATACCCAATGCGGGAAGAATATTCTACACCCAGTTTATCTGACTGTCGTTCTGCATCTCTTCCAAAACTCATCAGTGCAAGCTGCATTCCTGATGATAGTGGTTCTACAAATTGAGAAATTTCGGGTACCAGAATTATTCCGGCAATAAGCCCGAGTTGACCCAACATCGCATTTCTTTGCTGGATCACCGAGTGCCGCGCTGTGATGTGACCGATTTCATGTCCTAGCACGCCTGCAAACTCAGCTTCGTTGTTGAAATGAGCCATAATGCCCCGGGTGAAATACACATACCCTCCAGGCGTAGCAAAGGCATTTAGTACAGGTGAATCGACGATTTTAAATTCATAGGCCAGTTTTGATCGGTGCGAAGCCTTTACCATCTCCTGGCCTTTTTCACTTATAAATTTTTGCAACCGTGGATCGTCATAAGATCCAAAGAAGGCCATAATCTGTGGATCAGATTCTTTACCCATTGCAATTTCCTGCCCCTCAGACATCATCACAAACTGCCTTTTTCCGGTCACCGGATTCTTGGCACAACTGGCAAGAAATAGTAGACAGAAAACAAAACCAATTGTAGATAGATATGTGGGTGTTTTCATGAGTGCTTCGAATTTGGTTAGCAGAAGGAAGAATTTTTATTGACTTTGTCACGTGCTTAACTTCCCATTTTTATGCCAACTTTACGTTACTTTGTACAGCCTGTCGAACCCGACTTCATTGTAAATCTACACTGGTGTTTCGCACTTAAGAGTAAGAAGTGGAAATGGCTTTTTTAAAGACGTTGTTATGCGTCATCCAGGGCAATCACAAAACCAGACATTTACAAGACCACTGAACTCCTTGAACATACCATCTGAACTGCTTCCCTGAAGCACAACTGTAAAAAATTTGTGCATTTTTTTTTAAATCTCAGTCAGGCCTGTTGGTACACGCTTAATTGCACCATACCTTTTTTCCACTTAAATGTTAATTGAGAAATAACGAGGCGAATAGCGCCAAC
>JBGTEP010000119.1:0-82695 GCA_041747735.1 Chryseolinea sp. | reverse complement strand
GTCGGGGCGAGATGACGACGCTCGTCTACTGCAAATATTTTTTAATCAGTAACTTACAAGAACAACTTTAATCTGGTTCACCGGTTAGTTCTCATACATTAAACTATCGTGAATTTAAATTCAATTTAATTGATTTTGTTGAATAATGAAATGGTTTCGTGATTCTAAAAATTACATTCTTATAGGCCGACTTTGCTGCCCAGATTTAATATAGTAGGTGGCGTTAAATATTTTAAAATCACATGCAACTTTGTTGCATGTGAAAAAATCATTGATTAGTTTTAAGCGCACATACGAAAAAGGTGATTAAAAAACACGGGAAGCATAGTAGTAGGAGCTCGGTCACATCCTGGATCGCGGCAATACTGCTTGTCCTCTATGTTTTCTGTTCCGCGAAAACCGATATACTTCACCGTCTCTCTCATACACAAGAGTTACAGGATTTGCATTGCGTAAAAAATGAGAGTGATCCGTGCCATCGAAGTATATATCATTATGAAAAAAATTCGTGTGAGCATAAAAGTCACCTGACCGAATCTGATACATGTTCCGAATGTCAATTCTCGGCTGAACGTATTAAACACCTGGATTCCCAGGAGTCAGCTACAATTATACTTCAGCATAGTTCATTTAGAGCTGTTGCCATATTGTTTCTGGTAACGGATGTTTCAATCCATACCTCTGACCGTGCTCCGCCGATAATCTGATTCTTTATTCTACACTCTTTAGCGTTTCGTATTTTGAAGTACGTCACTTCATTTTGCAATGAAGTAATGGTCTGCATTATAACCTCCTAGGCACCGCTAAGGCTTCCTAATCATTTAGGGTATTCTTTAACTATTGATTTTCTAAAGGATCAATAATTCTAATTTATATGAAATTATTTACCAGAGATAAAAAACTTCCTGTCACCGTGCTCAGTGGATTTCTGGGTGCAGGAAAAACAACCCTCCTCAGTCACTTACTCAACAATCGAAAAGGCTTGCGAGTGGCTGTGATTGTCAACGACATGAGCGAATTGAACATCGACGCACAATTAGTGAAAAATGAAGTGAAGCTCTCACGCACTGAAGAGAAACTGGTAGAGATGAGTAACGGTTGTATTTGTTGTACGCTGCGCCAGGACTTAATTAAAGAAGTAAGTATACTGGCTAAACAAGGCAAGTTTGATTACCTACTCATCGAAAGTACCGGAATCTCTGAGCCTATTCCAGTAGCACAGACTTTTACTTTCGATACAGGTGAACAGCTTCTTAAACTTTCAGATATTACCAGGCTGGACACGATGGTTACGGTCGTTGATGCTTTCAACTTCTTTAAAGATTTTGGTAGTGCCGATACTGTATTAGACAGAAAGTTAAACGATGACATAGAAGACCAGCGAAGTATAGTAAATCTATTAACCGATCAGATTGAGTTTGCTAATGTTATCGTACTAAATAAAACGGACCTTATTTCTGCGGAAGATATGAAACTGCTGGAAGGAACGATTCTTAAATTAAATCCGGATGCACGTATTATTAAAACTTCGTATAGTCAGATCCATCCAAAAGATATTCTGAACACAAAGCTTTTTAACTATGAAAAGGCAGAGCAATCCGCAGGATGGATAAAAGAACTTAACAACATTCATACACCTGAAACAGAAGAGTATGGAATCAGCTCCTTTGTATTCCGGGATTATCGCCCCTTCAATCCAGACCGATTGTGGAGTTACATTAAATATCGATGGCCCCGTAATGTAGTAAGAAGTAAAGGAATCTTTTGGATGATATCCCGACCGGATAGTGTACTTCTTTGGAGTCAGGCGGGTGGATCAACAAAAGCGGAAGTATATGGGAAATGGTGGGCATCGGTTTCATTGAAAGAGCGCGCGAGCAGTCCGACCTATATGGAGAACCAAAATTTTATTCAAGAAAAGTGGGACAAAATATGGGGAGATCGCTTGAACGAATTGGTAATCATTGGGCAGCATATGGATAAAGAAAAAGTCAAGAAGGAGTTAGAAGAATGTTTGTGCAATGAAGCAGAGATAAATTATTACATGCAAGGCGGAAAATTTCAAGATCATTGGCCGATATGAAGTGGTTAACCGAACTCATCAAAAATAAACATGCACAACAACTGGAAGTTAACCAGTTAGTAGACTTATCATTAATTCATGGGCCAGATGTAAACTTGGTTTACTTAAGGCGACCTGTTGAAAATGACGTAGCTGACTTTGCACGATTACTTATCCAAAACTCCTTCAAAGGTATTAACGCTGTTGTTAGTACGGAGTCACTTATAGAAGTTGTCACTGAGCACTTAAGTTCTTTGGCAGTGCATTCTCATGGCAAAGAAAAATTTATGCAAGATGTAGTTGAACTGGTGCAATCATTTTTTTTGGTAACCGGGGCAAACGAGTTGCGATTAATTCTAAAAATTATAGCTGACGATGCTTGCCGTAAATTTCATACCGATGCATACTACCTGCGCCTGTTATGCACCTACATTGGTAGCGGTACAGAGTGGATTAAAGACCAACATGTAAACCGAAATAAATTATTGGGTGGCACGAATGAAGAGATTATTAAAGATACCTCTCGCATTCAAACCATGCAATCCTTTGAAGTAGCTGTGCTAAAAGGCGAACCATCATACCACCCTAATTGCAAGGGTATTGTGCATCGCTCGCCCCTCATTGCGCATCAAAGCGAAAAGCGTCTACTCCTTCGGCTCGACTATAACTCTTAATCAACTAACTCATGCTTAAAGCAATTAACCTAACCAAATCGTACAATGAAACATCAGCATTAAGTAATGTTTCATTTGATGTAAATCCCGGTGATATTTTTTGTTTGCTGGGTGCTAATGGTGCCGGTAAAACAACCACCATTAATCTTTTTCTCAACTTCATTGCTCCCACCTCGGGGCAAGCGTTGATTGAAAATAAGGATGTGGTAACCGAACCCCTCGAAACAAAAAAACTACTGACTTACATTCCTGAAAACCTCACGCTCTATCCTAACCTTACAGGGTTGGAGAACCTCGATTATTTCGCGGCCCTGTCAGGAAAGAAATATGCTGTGGATGCCCTACGAAATTTTTTAACAGAGGCAGGACTACAAGCCGACGCGCAAACCAAACGAGTATCTACTTATTCTAAAGGTATGCGGCAAAAAGTGGGTGTGGCCTTGGCGTTGGCCAAAGATGCGAGAGTATTATTATTGGATGAACCTACATCCGGTCTGGATCCTAAAGCCAGCAACGAATTTTCAGAATTGTTGGTGAACATGAGTAAACGCGGAGTGGCTACTCTCATGGCAACGCATGATTTATTCCGCGCCAAAGAAACCGGAACGCACATAGGCATTATGCGTGAAGGTCAACTTGTAGAACAACTCACCACGGATCAAATCAACCACACGGATTTGGAGAAGTTGTATTTGAAGCATATGAATTGAATGATTAAATAAACGAATAAGAACTACTAATCCATTAATCAAACACTACTAAGTAAACAAGTGATCTCTATGAAAATACACTTAATTATTTTATTAACACTACTGAACATAGAAGTAACCCTTGCTCAGTCGACAGGCGAAGTGTCCGGACAAATTTTAGATTTTAAGAGTACGCCTATTGAAGGAATCAATATTATTTTATTGGGAACAACCCTCGGTAGTTCTTCGAATTCTGCGGGAAATTTTAAAATAATGAATGTTCCTCAAGGTGTATATATACTTCAGGCAACCGGTGTTGGATTTACCCTGCAAAAGCAAGACATACGTGTAGAAAGCGGAAAGATAACAACGATTAATCTACAGCTAAATGAAGAGGAGAATTTTCTAAATGAAGTACAAATAGTTGCGGCCGGTGAAAAAAATTATAATGTGACATCAACAAAAACGGAGAAACTATCCGGGGATTTGATTGACCTTCCGCAAACTATTAATGTGGTTAATCGATCACTTATTGATGACCGACAGTCATTTCTATATAAAGATGTCGTTCGAAATACAACCGGAGTTAGCCTTCAAAGCTCTACTAATGATATTATGATTCGTGGCTTTTCGCTTATCGGAGGCTCTGCTTCTGGCAGCAGCCAGTTCCTCAATGGTATGCGCAATTTTTACATTGGCTATTCTAATGATCTAAATTTAACAAATATCGAAAGCGTAGAAGTGTTAAAAGGCCCTGCATCAATTCTTTTCGGTGCAAATTCACCGGGTGGGTCAATCAATGCCATCACAAAAAAACCTTTGGAGGTCGAGCGTTATACTGCGGGAGCATCGTTTGGTTCCTGGGGTCGTTATCGCGCTGATATTGATCTGACAGGGCCATTGACCAAAGACAAAAAATTACTCTACCGCTTAAATGCTGGTTATCAAAGTGATCCAGATTATCGCGATTTTGTGTATAGAAATAATCTTCTTGTAGCACCTACGATTTCTTATAAACAAAATAAAACGACTGTCACAGCGGAGTTTATTTACAATAAGGTCGACAAAACATTTTGGTATGATTGGGGCGTTCCTACCTGGAATAATGATGTATTTGCAGTTCCGATATCGTATACCCCACATGAGCCTACGGATAAAGTTCTTTATAACAATATTGCGCTTTTGCTTCAACTCGATCAGGAATTAACGGAAAATTTAAGTTTTCATTCACGATTCAACAGCAGCCAAAACAGAACAGATGGAAATACACACGCACCTTTGTTCTTTAACCCCATTCCGGGGCCAGACAGTCTCGTAAGACGTGTATATAGAGAAGTTATAGAAGATAATAGTGGCACCTACTTTAGCAACTATTTAACATGGAACCCGCAAGCGGGTGCAATAAAATTTTCGATAACCGGTGGAGTTGATTTCTTCAAAACCAAATATTTCTATAATGTTAATCAAGCAGGATTTTTTGATGGTGTACCACCAATTAATGTCTTCCAACCGAGTTACCGGACTGTCACTACAAATTCTTACGATGTAACAGGCGGATTTTTTGCATTTAACTTCACCTCATTTACTGGAAGCTACCTGATAAGCCGAATTGAATTTTCAACCAAGCTCAAGCTATTATTAGGGGCTCGGTACGATCAGTACAACTTTGAATCTTTTCCTGGTAAAACACCCAACGACACAAAAGCATTTTTACCAAACATCGGGTTAACGTACCAACCTTTGGGTGGCTTAAGTATATATGGCAGTTACTCCAAAGGCTTTTTACCGCAAAATACCCAGAGTCCTGACATAGGTGGACCTTTTGATCCAGAGTATAGTTCGCAGGCTGAATTTGGTGTGAAAAAGGAATTCTTGAACGGACAGTGGACGGCTACCGCAGCATGGTATACAATTGATCGTGAAAATATACTCGTGCCTGAAGATCCGGCAAATCCATTTGGAAGAAGTCAGGCAACAGGAGAGGCAAATAGCACAGGAGTTGAGTTCGATTTACTTGGAGAAATTTTACCCAATTGGAATGTTAAGGCAGGTTATGCATATAATGAAAGCCGAATAACTAATAGTACCTACACATTTTTATTTGAGCGTCAAGCCAACAATGCGCCCTATCACAATGGTAATTTTTGGACGCGGTATAATTTCGTTACGGGTGCTTTGAAAGGTTTTAGCATTTCTGCAGGACTCTGGCATGTAGGGAACAGAACAACTGATGGAACACTGGATTTCCCATCTGCGGCACGGGTTACACTTCCTGCGTACACCGTTGTTGACGGTGGAGTTTTCTACAGCTTCGATAATGTAGTATTAAACCTTTATGTAGATAACCTCTTTGACGAAAGGTATATCTATGGTGCATCGAATGCATTTTACATGCAGCCTGGTAAGCCTCGTAATTTTATGCTTAGAGTCCAATTTACTTTGTAACTATGTTAACACTTATAAAAAAAGAATGGCTTGACATAAGACGCGACAAGGTCTCTTCAATTCTTCTAATCAGTTTTACACTTTTACTTGTGGTTTCATTGTTGATGAGTTGGCAGTATCATCAGTGGTACTCGCACACTCATAAAGAAACCACTGATAACGCGCGAAGACATTGGGAAACGCAAGGAACAAAAAATAGCCATAGTGCTGCACACTTTGGAATATATTTGTTTAAACCCCTTTCGCCTCTTGCGCTATGGGATACCGGTGTTGACAAACACACAGGAGTCAGCCTGTTTATTGAGGCGCACAAGCGAAATGATCTTCAATTGAAAGCTGTTGAAGATAATCCCTTACTAGCCCGGTGGGGAGAATTAACACCTGCTTATGTCTTAATTTTTCTTTTACCTCTTTTAACGATTTGGTTGGCCTGCAACAGTGTAATTAAGGAGCGAACAGATGGAACATTAAAATTAGTACTAAGCCAAGGTATATCGTTAAAAAAATATGTTTGGGGTAAAGCTCTTACACTCTGGATTATTGCATTTGTATTAATCACATTGCTTTGGATCATTGCTGGTGTATTGGTGAGTGTGGCGCGGTCTGAAAGCTTTTTTACGTTTGAGTCGTTTTGGCTACTTGGTGTTTACCTGTTCTTTAATGGTATATTCATACACCTCAGCTTATTTGTAAGTCTTCGAACGAAAAATGAACGCAATGCACTTGCGTTCATGATCGGTCTCTGGCTAATCATGGTTTGGTTTATTCCACGGGTTTCAACTCAGCTAAGTGAGCAGTTATTCCCGTCACCTTCCACCGAAGTGTTTCTCAAGAAGATTGCGGAAGACATTGCCATACATGGAATTAATGGACACGGGGGAGAGAATGAAAAAATGAAAAAGCTAAAAGAGGAATGGCTTAATAAATATCAGGTCGACAGTATTCAACAACTTCCACTCAACTGGCTTGGGGTACTACTTCAGGCGGATGAAAACACGAATAATTTGATTTATGAAAAGCACCATAAAGCTTTGCATAGTCAGTATGAACGACAGGAAGGTATCCAACAATTAAGCGCATTTTTTTCGCCTATTATTCCCGCGAGATCTGTTAGCATGTCGTTAAGTGGTACAGATTTGCCTGCAACAATTCACTTTATGGATAAGGCTGACAACTACCGTAAACAGTTCATCGAGAAGCTAAACAACAGATTACGCGATAAAAGTAGGTATAACGAACGTGATACTGGGACGGTAGCCGTTTGGAAAACACTTCCTGTGTTTCATTATACTCCGCCAGATTTTAAAACAAAAATTGACAGAACGAAAACCAATATATGCATTCTCATACTATGGCTGTTAGTAAGTATCGGGGCAATGCAGTTTTCAATTAATTCCCTAAAAATTGTTTGAGTATGGTTAAGACACTGCTACACTTTGAGGTTAACAATTGGCTTTTAAATAGATCTACGATTATACTATTAGTTCTCTGGGCTGCTATTATTCTTTTTGCACTATCTACGGGGAGCACTTTAGTGCAATCAAGACAGCAGCTAATGGATTCTGTAAAGAGCGAACAAACCAAACGCTTAGCAAGCCATCTCTTGCTAATGGATTCGTTCGCGACAGCCAAAAAAATAGCACCTGTATATTGGGAAGATTCTCGTAACGCTTTTGGTATCGGCTCAACATACGGAAAAAGGACGCTCTTTAAGCCAAGAAATGCACTTGCTCCAATCGCAATTGGTCAAAGTAATCTGCATCATTCAGATCATGAACTCACAACGCAACCCGAATTTTGGTTTAGCGCTTTGCGTAAGTCTGAAAAATTAGACAATCCAACAAACCTGATCTACGGTACATTCGATCTTGCCTTTGTATTAGTATGGTTACTCCCTTTAGTGATAGTCATTTTTAACTACAACGTTATCAGTAAAGAAAGAGAGCAAGGGACATTAAAGCTGCTGCTTAGTCAAGGTGTATCAATAAAAAAATTATTGCTCACTCGGGTCGGTTTCCGATTCATCTCTATTTTTCTATTCACAAATATAGTAATATGGCTAGGCTTACTATGGGATGAAACCATACCTCCGATATCTGATTTCATTATTTTTTCGGGGCTTGTCGCCTTATATACTATTTTTTGGCACAGCTTAGCGTTGTTAGTAAATTTATCTAAACACAGTAGTAATTATAACATTGGATTACTTTTTACAGTGTGGATAGCCCTTGTTATTGTTCTGCCTGCATTACTAAATATAGTAGTCACCACATTCCAACCTATTCCTGGAAAATTACTTTTGTTAGATGAGGTACGGGAAAGGTTTACAGAAAATGATCAAAAGAACTCGGATATCTTAGATCAGTTTTATACAGACCATCCTGACTTTGTCATAAAAGACAGCGCAAAGCTGATGCCGTTGTTCATGTACAAATATGTAATTAAGGAGATGAACACAAGCGAAGAATTACAGCCGGTTATGGAAGACTATAAGCAGAAGCTAGAGGCTCAACAAAAAATGATCAGCATATTGGCTTCAACAATTCCTTCGATGGCTTTTCAAGAAGCATTGGAAGAACTTAGTGGTCACTCGTTATCGCAACATCTTTCGTTTTCCAGATTTGCTGATTCCGCTAGTCGCGCATGGAGAAATTACTTCCATCCGCTCTCGCTCGCAAACCGCTACCTTACTTTAGAGGAATTTTCTAAACTCCCAGATCCTTCATTTGTTCAACTTTTTAACGTTACAAAGCAATTGATGCTTGCAGGTTCTTTATTTTTTTGGAGTTGGATCTTGCTCACTGCAGGGTTTTTTAGGACACGTAAATATGTTTTAGAATAATGTAGACGACGGTAACTTTGAAAAGCGGGCCAGCGGAGTTCTTTAAAAAAGTCTACTACAATTGGTTCGGATCTTGAGATTCTTCTTTATAGGAATAAAGGTAAGATACTATTTACTCGTACAGGTTACAGGCTTTGCGGGTTGGCTGGGTTAGAAGGAATCGCATAACGACTACATTTTCAAATCCAATAATGATCTCCGAAAGATAAACTGGGTTTATCATTTGAAAATAGACATGGAAAAATACTGCACACCTTTTTTTTTGCTGCTCTTAACAATTATGTCTTTCGCAACGACTGCGCAGGAAAGTTTTGAACCTCCGGCCACGCCACCGGCTTTCCGTGCAGTGGAGACCACCGTGCCAATTACACTGGATGGAAAACTACTCGAAAAGGATTGGGGAAGAGCGGAGCCAGTGAGAGATTTCTTTCGAATGGAACCCCGACAAGGAGGAACGCTTTTGTATCAAACATCTGTGAAGGTATTGTATGATAAAAAGAATCTCTACTTCGGCATCTTTTGCAAAGATAGTGTAGGTCGAAAAGGAATACGTGTTCAAGACTATCGAAGGGATTTTTTGTATGGAGATAATGATGTTTTCTACCTTCAGCTTGACCCGCAAAACCTCAAACGATACTGTGTTTCATTCCAGGTTACGCCATTAGGAACACAGCGAGATGTTCAGGTATTTGATGACACATTCAAAGACAATGACTGGGACGCTTTGTGGCGTGTGCGCACGCATGTTGTAGATAGCGGCTACTATGCTGAGTTCGCCATTCCCTTCAAATCACTTCGCTACAATAAGCAAACTTCCGATTCTGTTTCATGGGGTGTTACGTTTGCCCGCATGGCCAGAAGAGATTATGAAGTCACTGTCTTCCCTGCCGTACCCCAGGCATACTCACCGTACCGCATGACCTATGCAGCGCAAATGAAAGGGCTTAAACTGCCGCCACCATCGGCTAATATTCGCGTTCAGCCGTATGGGCTTTATCAATACGACAGAAGTACAACTGAGAATAAAAAAGTAACGGACAAGCATCAATGGAAAGCAGGTGGAGAAATCAAGTGGGCCCTCAATACACATAGTGTTCTTGATCTAACGTTCAATACCGATTTTGCTCAAGCCGATGTTGACCGTGCCGTAAACAACCTTACCCGTTTCAATGTATTCTTCCCGGAGCGAAGACAATTTTTTCTGGAAAACTCAGGTGTGTATGCCGGAGCTGATATTAATGGAGTCAAACCTTTTTTCAGCCGCACCATTGGTCTTTCCAATTCTCAATTCAATGCTGACCCTGTACGCATTGATGCCGGTATTCGCTTTACGGATAGAACACCGGAGCGATCCATCGCAGGTGTATATGTTCATCAACAAGGCTCACCATATCAGAGTGCAGCAAATTTTGGAGTTATGCGTTATCTAAAAAACTACGGCAAACAAAACAACATTGGTGTTATGGTTACACATAAGCTCGATGAAGCCGATTCTGAAAAAGGTTTTTTGCAACGTAACAATACAACAGCGACTATAGATGGTTTCATCAGGCCTGACAACACGTGGACTATTCAGTACCTGGCCTCCGCATCACGCGACAATTCGAATGACTCGATTGGTTTTGCAGGAAGTTTATTTGCCGGAAGGCAATTGCCGAAGTGGTACTACGGGTGGATAACTAAATTTGTTGATGAAAAATATGTGCCAGGTATGGGCTTCGTATTTGCCAATAACACCATTCATCACAATCCAGGCGCATATTATATCTGGAGGCCCAAGAAATGGAACTTCATCCGCAGATTTGATCCGGGCTTCTTTGTAAACTATTATCAGAACTCTAACGACCTTTCTTTTCAGCAAGCTGACCTGTACCTCTTCCCTATATATACTATTTTCCAAGACGGTAGTTTCTTTGAATACGCAATAACGCCAACCTGGCAAAACATCAATTTCGATTTTAATATATTAGGAATTGAATTGGATCAAAAGAGTTATTACTATACGAGGCATCGGTTTACCTACAATACTGATCGGTCGAAAAAATACTCAGCTACAGGAAGCTTTGAATTCGGTGATTACTATAATGGTAAGCTTCAATCAGCCAACTTGGGAATTCGAATAGCGCCAATTCCCAATGCTGCGTTAACCGTTGATTATGAATACAATGATTTTAAGATGGTAGGTAGTGAATTGGAAAACAAAAAAACATCGCTTATAACAGGCGGACTAAGGTTAGCGGCGAATGCCAACATTCAGGCCTCACTCTTCTACCAATACAATTCTGCTACAGAACAAGGCAGATGGAATGTGAGGGGAAGCTGGCAGTTCGCTCCGCTCAGTTTTCTGTATGTCGTCTTTAATGAGACAAATTTTAGCAGTTCTTCAATAGTGAATCAATCAGTAATTGGAAAGATTTCAGTCTTGAAACAGTTTTAACTACGTCGAGTGAATTTAATTTAAAACATGAGATATAATTACCAGTTTTTTCGGTTTTGAAATATTGTTATTTTTCTCCGATACCACAAAGAAAACCCCGATACTGTAATCACAACTCCAGCCAGCGCAAAGAATGAATATAAAACTTTAATGGATATACCTCCATACTGTCCATAGTGCAATGTGTAGAGTGCATATTCAAATTTTTCCAAGTTTGTCAATTCTTCTTCTCTAAAAATCTCTTTTACCTCACCTGTCTCATAGTTAAAGGAAACAGCGTTGTTGTAATCTCCGAAAAGCAAGGCGTTTGATTTACCTGTAATACGAATAGGATCATCTTTTTTTCTTGGAAAGTCAACATAGTGAAGTTTAAAATTTGGTATAATGCCTGTCGTTCTGTTGATAAGGGAGTCCAGATTTTGCATGACTAAAGGAGGCTCAGACTCAAACAACGACGATTGACTTTTAAAGTGTTCTGAAAAGTCAAAAGCATAAAGCATCATATAGAAACCACTAAACGCCAACACAAGGTTGAAAAGCAACGCCCATGACCCAAGCAAACGATGTAAGCCCGACATCGCGAAGCGCCAATTTTGAAAGCTCAAAGGAATTCTAAAAAGGAGCGCTTTAAAGAAAAATTTTCTGTACACAATTGTTCCTGTAATAATCGATCCTAATAAACAAAGCGCAAAAATTGCGGCCATTAACTCGCCTATTCTTCCCAGGTAAAACGTGTAATGAAGGTGCAGCAGAATATCATAAATTGAGTTTCGCTCGACACCTAAAACATCTCCTGTGTAGGGATTGAGATAAAGCAACGGATAATCGTTCTGAACAGGATCATACACACGCATCTCGATGGTTTCATCAGGAGCTCGAGGAATGTATCGAAAAGAATAAAGATAAAGATCAGGTACTTGCTGTTTCGCTTGAGTGTAAAGTTCATTAAAAGAGAGAGCATGATCCCGAGGTTCTACCCGAAACAAGTGAGGGTTCTGCCAAACGTTTAACTCTTCTCTAAAAACTATTATTGAACCTGTGCAGAAAAAAACGAAAATAAACAGACCTGCTACTAATCCAAACCATGTGTGCAGGACAAATATTCTTCTGCTCGCCTTCACCGATTAATGTTAAAACTTATACGACACCGACAAGATACCGCGCCTTGTCCACTGAGGTTCCCATACTCCGAAAGAACCCAGGTAGTTTACTTCGTTAGTAAAGTTGCTAACGTTCAACTGTGTTCTGAAATTTCTAAAAGAATAACCAAGCGCTATGTCCATGGTATGATTCGCCTTCGCTTTGTTTAAAGGATCATTGTCGATCCCTGCGAAATATTCACCTCGGTAAAAGATCCCATATCCAACGTCAAAACCTTTCAGCCCGGCTGGAAACGTGTATGAAATCCAGAGGTTTGCCATGTTCCTCGGTTGGTTGGGTAACCAATTACCTTCATCAAACCCTGGATCTTCAATGACCTGTGCAATGATGTGAGATGCTGCTCCTGTCACTTTCAGGTTGTCGGTTATCTTGCCGTTAAAATCTAGTTCAATTCCACGACTTTGATGCTTGGGAGCAAGATAGGTAAAGTAACCGCCATAGTCTGGTGTCCAACTAACGTAGTCAAATTCGGGAGGTGCTTCAGAGTATCCCCAATTGTAGGCGTCCTGTTTGTCGATGTTAAAAACCGCAAGAGTCACACCCAATTTTTCGTTTAAGAAATCACCCTTTACGCCAATTTCAATCTGTTTGCCTCTTGTCGGTGGGATTAATCTGTCTAACTGTATCCAATCATAACCATTCACCTCATAGCTCTCAGCATACGAACCATAGACCGTCATCCACGGGTGTGGTTTGTAAACCAGACCAAAGCGAGGGACAACTGGACTTTCTTTTACTTCCTGATAATCGTTGGGCTTATCTTCTGCATTCTGATAACGAGTACCACTAACATAGTTGTTGTATCGAAGACCTAAAAGAACTTGAAGTTTGTCGTTGTAAAAACTGATTTGATCCTGAGCATATAGACCGACACGCATGGTAAAGTTCGAGTAGTTATCCCATACTTGCGGCAGGTATTGCAATGGCTGTAATCCTTGCTCGGCGGTGTATAGATTTATTGTTCCATCGATAGGCTCTTCCAGGAAACCACCTCCACGAACTTCATCATCCACAAAGTCGGCCCCTAATAATATTTTATGCTTGATACTTCCGGTTTGCAATTCGCCCGCCAAATCCAACGACGCAGTCCATGTGTCAAAACGTTGCTTAAAGAAGTACTGATAACGTGTTATATTTCCTTCGGCATCAGCATCATTATTAACATACACATTCAGTGGCGTTCTTTCAGTTTTTGTATAACTAATCAGATTCTGTAAGCTCCACTTTTCGTTGAGATAATGTTTGACTGTAGAGAAAACGCTTTTGTTTCCATACGAGTAGGTCGCTTCTCTCTCGCCTAAAAACGTTTTTTCCGAGATCTTACTTAATCCTTCAAAGGTTCCATCAGGAGAAACAACACCAGGGTCGCCAACACGTTCATCATCCTTCAACATAGTTTCAACAAGCCAGGACGTTTTATCCGAAATCCTCCACTGAAGAGCTGCCGCTAACATGAAGGTTTCATTTTCCACAACATCACGGAAGCTTTCAGAAGTTTCGTAAGTGGCATTGACTCTATAGAGTACATTCTTCTTTTCGTTCAGGGGGCCACTTAAATCAATCGTAGGGCGGACAAGTCCATATTGCCCCACTTTTAATTCAAACCTCCGATAATCATAGTTTAGTGGTTTCTTAGTTACAAAGTTCATAATTCCACCTGGCGCGACATCACCAAACATAATAGCCGAAGGGCCTTTTAAGAACTCAACGCTTTCGTAAAAGTCTGCATAGTGGTTGCCCATGTTCCAAAGCAAAGTTCCATTTCTTCTAAAGTTTGTCCAGTTGTTCATATCAAAACCTCGTGAATTGAAGTACTGATAACCGCCATTGTAAGAACCCGTTTGATTAAGTCCACTCACGTTTCTAACTATATCTTTCAAGTCAATGATAGCCTGCTGCTGAATCACATCCTGACCAATCACCTGTACCGCCATGGGTATATCCATTATCTCGATATTCGTTTTAGTAGCGGAAGAGGTAATCCTTTTTTGCCCAAGCACGACGACTTCTCCTAATTCCTTACTGGACTGGTTGAGTTTTATGTCAACCAGAGTCTTTCCATTCACGGTTACCATTTTAGTAACTGGCTCAAAACCGATAGATGAGATAAGGAGTGAAAGCTCGCCCGAAGGGGCGTTAAGAATGGTGAATTGCCCTAAATCATTCGTGGCTGACCCTATTTCGGTTCCATTAATTAGAATGTTTACCGATGGTACTGGTAGTCCATCAACGCTTTTAACTATTCCAGAAATGCTATTTTGAGTTTGCGACCAGGCGAAATTTAAACTGAATATGCTGATTATCAGTAAGATGCGTCTCATGCTATTTTGTGTGATTAGAGACACAAACATAAAAGACGATTTTACAAAACACAAAACTATTTAGAATTATTCTAAATTATTTCAAAAATGGATGTCAGCTGCGGACTAATAATGTTGCTGGGTTGGTGGTGTTAGTATCAAAATGCGCCTGTAAAACTTACCGTTCATTTTTAAATCTAAGAGCTTAAAACACATCTCTTTTTGGAGATCCTTTTTGACTCACATGTTATCACCGTGATTGCGATAACGAGAGGTGCTTTCTTAAAGCACTCATAATAAAAAACAATAGGTTAACAACATCATCTAGCGTTGGTTGCTTTCAACGGTTGATAACACGTTCAAACTGCCGCAGGTTGAAGCAGGTAAAAGCAGGGAATCTAAATCAAAGGCAAGTTGAGGCATATTATCATTTTTAAGTGCAGACTAAGGCAACTACCCGATAAGCTTTGCAAGTACGGAGCAAGCCATGTTTCCGCTACGCTTCAACGGCTTTAACATTGAAACAAAAAAAATAACTCTTCACTTCGTTTTGAGCTTTCACAAATGATGGAACCCCAAACCCATAAAGCTAGTTTAGTTTAAACCCGAACATGTCAAACACGCAACATATTGTCAACTACACAATGGAGCTAAGATTCCGAGTTCCGTGGGATACCTCCGAATGACTACGGAATGAGGAGCAAGATCCAAATGCGCTAGCATTTGTACATCTTGCTAAGTCCGCGGCCGGACTTTTATCTATTTGATATTGCATTTTACGGGGCAGTTGAACCAAACTATTTGTAAGTGTACTATGCTTGGCATTGTTTTACCTTGATTTAAAAGTATTGACCTTCGTTAGACTAGTTTAATCTTTATTTGGCCCTATTTTCCCTTTTATTCCATTTATAGTTGATCTCGGGCATGCGGGTTAAAAAGTGGTTCGTCAGTAAGACATAGTCCCACATTGGAGATTCCGGTTCGGAAATAGATAATTCCTTGAGGATTCTCTTACGGCCTAATCCAAAGCGATTAGTTTTTTCTTCAATGCGTTCATGTCCTCACTTAATTTCCTTTCGATAACCTTTGCATATATCTGGGTAGTTGTGATACTGGAATGGCCTAACATCTTGCTTACTGACTCTATCGGCACCCCATTGGTTAGTGTGACGGTCGTAGCGAACGTATGGCGGGCCAAATGAAACGTCAGGTTTTTTTGTATCCCGCACAAATCAGCTATCTCCTTTAGGTAACTGTTCATCTGTTGATTTGATATAATTGGAAATAATGTACCGCTGGCTTTGGCTCGTATGTGTTCTTGATATTTATCTATGATCAGAAGTGCCTTGGGAAGCAATGGTACCAGTACCGGATTTCCATTCTTTTTCCGATTAGTTTTTAGCCACCTATCGCCATCTGGTCCCGTAGTAAGGTTTGCTCGTGTTAACTTCACTACGTCGATATAGGCAAGACCAGTATGACAGCTGAAAACAAAAAGGTCCCTGACCCAGTCCAGGCGAGCGAGATTCATTTCACGGTTCTCAATTGCTTTTAATTCCTCCTTACTCAAAAACCCTCTTTCAACTTTATGAAACTTCTGATGATACGCAGAAAAGGGATCCCTGTCTATCCACTCCAAACGAATAGCCATATTAATGATTTTCCGGAATCGTTCTATGTGCTTCATTATCCCGTTGTTTCGAAGTGGCTTATGATGATCGACGGGTTTATATGTCTTAAGGAAAATTTCAAAATCTAAAATGAACTTGTAAGAAAGTTCAGATAGGAAAATATCTTTCACACCCTTCTTATTTGTTAAAAACATGCGCAGGTATTTTTGTGTTGTGTAATAGTTCTTTTGTGTACCCCACGCAAGAGAGTCTTTCATTTGGTCATTATGATACTCGATTGCTTTACATAAAGTATGCTCCTGATCATCAGCCCTCAAGAATCTGTCTTTTATAGCTGCAGCAGTAATCACTTTTCTCTCTAACTGCATTTCCTGATAGTATCCGATCAATTGTGCTTTCACTTGATCCATGAATTGATTTAACGATTTGATCTCATCACGTAAACCTTTAGCCACACCTTTATCTGGATTCCAATTTTTAGGATCAATGAATTTTTTTAACGAGATCTCAACTCGTTGGGTGTTTATTGTAACTCTACAGTAAAGTGGCACGAGCCCTTCTCTCGACTTATTTACGCGGATAATAAACTGGATACCAAAAGTGTTTGTGGTTCTCATAATGCAATAAATTTTAACTCGCTTCAATTCGTATGTTTCAGTTCACCGAGAAGGTTAAAAATCCAGCACTAAACCGGCACCAAAATGGACTAAATTGAACTAAAAATAATGTCGCAATCATCTGATTAACAGAATGTTGTAACGAACCCGGTGAACTGGGAGTTGCCTCCAAATTTGGTTCACCGTTTAGTTCTCATTTTCATTGAAATTGTAAGCTATTTTCTGATGGGCAGAAATGAAAAAAGCCTGCAAATCATATTATTTGCAGGCTTTTACCGATAGTTAATTTCTTAATTGTCGGGGCGAGATGATTCGAACATCCGACCCCCACGTCCCTAACGTGGTGCGCTAACCGGGCTGCGCTACGCCCCGAACATTTGTCCTTTCGGACAGGGGTGCAATATTAAGAATAAGATTTTAACCTCCAAAAACGACTAGTTGATAGACTGCTGGTACGTCAATGAAATGCACTTACCTCTTCCCAAATTTTAGCCCGAAAAAATCACCTTTATTCCATTGGGGTCGCAAGGGATCGTTCGCTACCATAAGGCCAATTAAAAAATTTAATCGTACGTGCGTTAGCGCTGCGTTGAAATCAAAAGCCTGGTTCATGTCATCCTGCGGGGTATGGTAAGTTGTACTTCGCCATGCTACATCTGATTTTGCTCTGTTGACCGTATCTGAGGGGGAGGTCATGAATCCACTTTTTATAAAGAGTGCCGGAATACCTTTTTTTATAAAACTGAAATGATCACTGCGCACAAAAACAACCTGCTCAGGGAATGGATCCGGACTAATTTTTAAGTTTAACGTCTTAGTAGCCGCCTCAACTTGTTTGGACAAACTGGAATGTTGTACCCCATACGGTACAACATCTAAAATCGGATGGAAGAAGAATGGCATATCTAACGCCAGGTTTGCTACAATGGGACCATCAACGGTTGGGTTACTAACAAAATAGTCAGAGCCAAGGAGGCCCGATTCTTCCCCTGTTACCACTGCAATGACAATCGACCTTTTTGGTGCTACAGGCAGAGACTGAAATGTTCTTGCAATGCCGAGCAAAATTGCAACTCCTGAAGCGTTGTCGTGCGCACCGTTGTAAATGGAATCGCCTTTTACCGGATTACCAATGCCGAAATGATCGAGGTGCGCTACATATACAATGTATTCATCCTTGAGGTTTGGATCGCTTCCAGGGATTACTCCGATCAGGTTGGAGCTTTCAATATGGCTATGGCGGGTGGTAACACTTAATTGTGCACTCAGTTTCAGTGGAAAAGATTGTGGCTTTCCTGCTTTCAGGGCTGTATAAACCGCATCAAGATTTTTGCCTGACTTTTTAAAAAATTTTTCCGCGTTTGCTGGATTGATCACGGCAATAGCCTTTAAACCTTCAAAGCTGTTGCTGGGAATTCCCTGATCGTCTGTCCATTTAAGTGTACCTTGTGCACTGCGTCTCACCGTTGCTTCCCAGGAGGAACGTCTGCTCATAACGAGGATGATGACACCGACAGCACCTCGATTAACAGCTTCTTGATATTTGATTGTGGGAGAGGAGAAATAAGCTCTTTCATTATTACCAAAAGTCTCGGGTGCCTGATCTAACAACACAACAATTTTACCTTTTACGTCGATACCTTTATAGTCATCGTATCCTAATTCGGGAGCAGATACACCAAAGCCTGCAAAAATTAATGATGCACTAACAGAAGATTCTTTATTCGTCATATAAGGTGACATGATAAAGTCACTCCCATAGGAAAATGTTTCTGACATTCCTCCAGCCTCAAGAATGAATTTGCTCTCACTACCATTTACGATTCCTTTTGCAAGTGGTACACGCTGAACGTACGATCCTTGTACTCCAGGTTGCAATCCGAGTGACATGAACTGCGTTTTAATGTAGCTTGATGCCAAAGCAAAACCTCTTGTACCTGGCTGCCTTCCTTCCAAAAGATCGTCTGCCAAAAATGTCATAACCGATTTGACTTCATCCGGACCAACCGTTTTAAGTGCATGTTGTATCTCCTGATCACTCTGACCAAAACTGGATATTACACTTGAAAGGAGGAGGATGAGGATAGTTGTCTTATGCATATCAATGAGTTAGTGTTAAAAGTTACACTGAATTCATTGAAAAAAACAGGATCGGAAAAGTAAATTTCAGGTTAGCATTTCTACAACGTTTGAATGGACTGTCATTGGATGATCTATGGTATATGTTTGGGGCTAGTTCTTTTATTTGGCTATCTTGATGTGGTATTGTCATTTTCGTAAACGTGTATCTGATGTCTAAAATAGTCACACTATTTTCTTTATTCATTTTCGCCTCCTTCCAGTCATATTGTCAAAAGGGACTGCTGCGAATTGAACTTTCCGGAGCTCCCTCAGGATCAACACCCTTAATTTCTGTAAGTGGTCCAAATGGATTTTCGAAGACCATTTCCAATTCTGAAACATTCACCAACTTGGCTTCGGGTACGTACGAATTTAAATCAGAAATTATAGAGAAACGTCAGCCGTTCATTAGTCAGGCATTCCGATTGGAAAACCTGGCGTTAAAAGTTGTGGTAAAGAATGATACACAACGAGTCAACCTGGCTTACAGATTGATGCCGGGAAGCGAAAAATTATGGATGGGAAATCAAAACGCGTTGCCCAACACCAGCACGAAGCTTATTGGCTTTGATAAAGATGTCCTTCGTGCCACACAAACAAGTAGCGCGACAGCAAAAGTTACCGATAAAGCAACGAGCCCGAAAGGAATAGCCTTTGATCAATATGGAAATCTTTGGATGGCGGATGCTTACACACTTAAAATGTATGAGTGGAGTTCATTGAGTAAAAGTAATGTTCTGCCAAAAGTAGTTCTTACGCTAAAGGATCCTGTTCCATGTGTTACGTTTGATTTGGGGGGTAATCTGTGGATCAGCAATGGAAAGAAGATAGGGACTTTATCCAGAATTCCAGCGGCAAAGTTGTATGCAAGCGGATCACCCACTCCCGATATCACCCTTTCGGGAAACGGTATCAGTGGTGTTCAGAACATTGCATTCGATGTGAAGGGAAACATGTGGATAAATCACGATGAGAAAAAATCAATTGTGAAGATCGATGCCGCATTACTTTCAACTTCTTCTTCTGCAATAGAAGCCAGTGTGATGTTAACTTGTCAATCAAAACCACCGGTTACAATGACATTAAGCGGGCCTAAGGCTTTGGCATTTGATAAAAATGGAAATTTGTGGGTAGGTTTTTACGGCCCGAACGTAATTGCAATGATAACCTCAGCGCAACAAAATACAACGGATACGATTACCCCCGATGTACAAATCACACTTAGTGTAGGTGTCCTCTTGCATTCACTTGCCTTTGATGAAAACGGAGGATTGTGGACCGCGTTGTCCACCGGAAAATTTGGAATGCTAAGCCCTCAACAGTTGCAGAACGCGGGGAAGGTGAGCCCGGAGGTAACGATTTCAAGTACAGAATTAAAGTATGCTAGTGGCCTTGCTTTTTATCCGATTCCCGAAGGGCTACCGTTAAAGTAGACTAGAAATTTGCAGAGAAGGCAGGCTCAACAATAGTTTACTATCTATCGTCATAAATATTGCCCTATCGCCAATTCTTCATTGAAATATTGATAAGTAAGGTGAGTTACTTCTTCTTGTCCTTCTTCAAAGAACCGAAAAACTTTGCCCAGTTAAAGGGGTTAAGAAACGGATTGGCTACTGGTTGGAATCTGTTGTTTGCAGAGCCTGCCCATTGATCCAGATAGTAACGTTGGTTCTGATAACCATCCATAGGAGTAGTCTGAAGCATCAATGCCATTAACTCCTGATTGAAATTTCGCTGGTCAATCCCATTATTATCCAAAGGCATATTCAGCGCCAATACGGCTTGTTTAAATACCTCTTCTGTCGGGAAGGACATAATCACAACTTCCTGCAGAAAAGTTGTATCCTGAACCATCGTAACGATAATGGTTTCATATTCTTTGGAATTTGCAGGTACAGTGAAATATTGGCGATTGTATCCTACTGCACTGATAATAATTTCATCGTTTTCGAGCACCGGCGTGGAAAAGAAACCCATGCTATTCGTAGTAGTTCCACGCCCTGCCTTTGGTACATAAATGTGTACACCGGGAAGAGGCCGCCCTGAAGTAGAATCTTCCTCCAATACCACCCCGGATAGCTGAATTATACGCTTCTTCTGCTGCGAATATGCAGTTTCGAACACTCCGGCGAAGAGTATTGTCAGGATGGTAAGTAAAAGAATTTTCTTCATGTTCAACTTCACAGGATGATGTTTGCTACGACTTTCAAATATAATTATAAGGCATTTACCAGCCTAATTTCTCTACCTTTGTGTGCACATAAATTGCGTACAAATGCGGCTCAAAAACTTTAATCTAACGCTAGGATCGCAGATTTTCAAGGCTTGTGCTGATGAATCGCGTCTCCGCATTCTCAGCCTGATTGTGTTGAATGGCGAAATGTGCATTTCAGATCTGGAGAAAATCCTCGACTTCACGCAGGCAAAGACATCAAGGCATCTTATTTACCTTAAAAATTCAGGTATTCTCAACTCCCGACGCTACCATCACTGGGTGTTTTATCAGATTAAAGATGGGGTGGAAGATATCATCAAACAAGTATTTCAGTTTCTAAGAAAAGACCCACAATTGCAGCAAGATCAACAAACGTATCAAACACTGTACACCAATCGCGAATTGGCGGTTAACAAATTACAAATTCAGGAATGGCAGAAAGCGACGGCATCACCGATATGAGCAATTTTCAAAAAAACAACGATCAACTAACGGACAAAAAGTATACATGCATTTTTTTTGATCTGGATCACACCTTGTGGGATTATGAGGCTAACTCGCGCGAAACACTACAAGAACTTTATCAGGAATACGATTTAGGTTCAAGAGGAATTCCTGATGTCGAAGAGTTCCTGACTACGTTCAAAAAAGTGAATATAGAATTGTGGAATTTGTATGATCGTGGATTGATAAATAGTGACCAGATACGTAAGGAGCGTTTCAAAAAAATTCTGGAGCCGTTTCAGGCATATGAACCAAAATTCAGCGAGGATATCTCACACGATTATCTGGTTTTATGTCCACAGAAACGGAAACTTATGCCGTATGCAATGGAGATTCTCAATTACTTAACACGACATTATAGGCTGACGATTATTACCAATGGGTTTGAAGATATCCAGCATCAGAAATTGAAGTCGGGTGCAGTAGAAACGTATTTTGAGCATGTGATCACGTCTCAGAAAGCGGGTCATAAAAAACCTTCGAGAGAAATCTTTGAACATGCGTTATTGTGTAATGGAATAAAAAGGCATGAGGCTTTGATGATTGGTGATAATCTGATCACCGACGTTGGCGGAGCACGCAATGCTTCGATTGATGCTGTGTTTTTTAATTCAGAAAATATTAAGCACCAGGAAAAACTCGATTTTGAAATTACGGTGTTGAATCAGTTGAAGGATATGTTGTAAGTTTTGCAAAACTGATGTTTGGGTTGAAAATGAATCGGCAAACCGGATACGCAAAATAAATCCGTCAAACCCTAAAAAATACCTTTATGCACTTGCGCCTTTACACGAGATTTGGGTTTTTTGTCCCCATTCCAAAACTATTAATCAACTTAATCTATCGATATGCCTAAAGGTTTTTTTAACGTACCTCATCCCAAAAATGAACCTGTTCTGCAATATGCACCGGGTAGTAAAGAGCGCATTGCATTGAAAAAAGCAATTGCTGAGGCCCGGGAGCAGGAATTGGATATTCCGATGTACATCGGTGATATGGAGGTAAAATCCGGAAATAAAAAACCATTAACGCCCCCTCACGACCATGCACATGTGTTGGGATATTTTCACGAAGGCGACAGTGGTCACGTAGAACAAGCTATCCAGGCTGCCTTGGCGGTGAAAGAGCAATGGGCAAACCTGGCCTGGGAACATCGCGCAAGTATTTTTCTGAAAGCTGCCGATTTACTGGCGGGCCCTTATCGTTATAAAATCAATGCAGCGACGATGTTAGGACAATCGAAAAATGCTTATCAGGCAGAGATCGATGCGGCATGCGAGCTGATTGATTTTCTTCGCTTCAACGTTTACTTCATGTCACAGATCTATCATGAGCAGCCTGAGTCTGCTCCGGGCGTTTGGAACAGGATGGAGTACCGGCCGTTAGAGGGATTCACCTTTGCCTTGACACCGTTTAATTTTACAGCAATTGCTGGCAATCTACCTACCAGCATGGCGATGATGGGAAATACTGTAGTATGGAAACCTGCATATACCCAAATTTATTCAGCGCATATCATTATGCTTGTGTTAAAGGAAGCAGGGCTTCCGGATGGTGTTATTAATCTTATCTATGCAGATGGGCCTACCGTTGGGGAAATAGTTTTTAATCACCGGGATTTTGCCGGACTACATTTCACCGGAAGTACAGGCGTTTTTCAAGGTATGTGGAAAACGATTGGTGGCAACATTCAAAAGTATAAGTCGTATCCCCGAATTGTTGGTGAGACAGGCGGAAAGGATTTTATCATGGTACACAAAAGTGCAAATCCTAAAGAAGTTGCAACCGCTATTTCAAGGGGAGCTTTTGAATTTCAGGGACAGAAATGTTCAGCGGCTTCGCGTTGTTATATCCCATCGAATCTTTGGGAAGATGTGAAGAAATTTTTGCTCGATGACCTGAAGTCGTTCAAGATGGGTGGTACCGAAGATTTCGGAAATTTTATCAATGCAGTTATTGACGAAAAAGCATTTACCTCCATTACAGGGTACATTGAAAAGGCGCGTGAGAATCCATTGAATGAAATCATCGCTGGCGGAAAGTATGATAAGTCAAAAGGATATTTTATTGAACCGACCGTCATCGTGTCAAAGGATCCAAGTTCACTTACCATGTGTGAAGAAATTTTCGGTCCGGTAATCACCATCTATGTATATCACGAAGAAAATTTTGAACAGACACTAGAACTGGTGGATAGTACATCGCCGTATGCGCTAACAGGTTCAATTTTGTCGGGCGACCGGTATGCGATCGAGATGGCTACAAAAAGGCTGTCGAACGCCGCGGGTAATTTTTATATCAATGATAAGCCTACCGGTGCCGTTGTGGGTCAACAGCCTTTCGGTGGAGCCAGAGGTTCAGGAACAAACGATAAGGCAGGAGCTAAAGCGAATCTGATGCGCTGGGTTTCCATGCGGACAATCAAAGAAACATTCGTTACTCCGGTAGACTATCGTTATCCATTCCTGGAGAATGATTAAGTAAAGAAGTACACCACAAAAGAAGAGCCTACGACAAACGCGTAGGCTCTTTGTATTTGTGTGCAATCCGGAATGTATTTCTAGGCAACAGCTTCCTGATACCAGTTCACTTTTCGGGAGAAGTACATCAGCAAGCTGACAATTATGAATAGTCCGACGCTTCCCAGTAGCAATGAGAAATCCTGTTGCAGAATGATCACAAAAATAAAGGTATAGAAGATCACCAGCAGTAATGAGAATACAATCGTGAGCCTTGTGTTTCGCAGGAAGGAGATCGAATATAAACTAATCAATACTACCGTAGCGAGCGATGCAGTGACATAAGCCAGATTATAACCAATGTGTTCTGAGAAGCTGAGGAGTAATGTATAGTAGATGGTTAACGCAGCGCCAATTAATATGTACTGGTATGGATGAATTCTGATTTTTTGAGTGATCTCAACTAGAAACAACGCCACGAAAGTAAGGAGGATAATCAGTACACCGTATTTTGATGTACGAATGCTTTTTTGATATTGATCGACTGGTATTAACAATTTAAGTCCGAAATCAGCGCCACTCAGTTGCTGGTTGTTGTCTGTCCATTGCTGCGAGAAAGGACGGTTGAAGTGCAGCACTTTCCAGGAAGCAGTAAACCCGGCTTCCGTTATTTCGCGACTTGCTGGAAGAAATTCTCCATCGAAACTAGGGTCGGTCCATGGACCTGATAATTTTACGGACGTTGTTTTTCCGGCAGGTACAAAGTCAAGTCTGCGACTTCCCTTTAGATTTAGCTTTACAGAAACGTGTTCGTCAGCGATCAGGGGCTCATCCCATCCTAGTTTTACAACGATCCCGGTGCTTGACGTAGTGTTTCGGCGTGATGTTGTCTCATACGTTTCTGAAAAGGCTTCATTGGGTGAACTTTTGACTACAACACCGATATTGTTAGAGGGCTCCGCCTGTCGTGTTTTGTCACCAATCTGGAACGTTGGGTTGTCACTGATACCGCGGAGATCGGTGATGCCAAAAACCAGATGTGCCTCATTCCACAAGATCATATCTTCTGCAATAGAAAGACTTTTAAAGTCCGGTGGACTGAAAGTTGATTTCAATGATAACGCTGATTCATACACCACAGCATCAAAAATTCCACGGTGAAGAATTTCGGGATTGATGGTTCCGTTTATGTCGAGATCTTCCGGGAGGAAGTATGCTTTTTCAACATGTTCACGAACTTCTTTTCCTTCCTTGCCGAGATCAATGACTACTTGTTTGCGGTAGGGGATGACGAGGACCGGGCCTGAAACGGTCTGGCTACCTGACCATTTGTTTGCGACTTCTGTCATTACTTCTTCAGCCCGTATCTGCCGTTCAACGATCATGTCCTGAATCCACGATGATGGAATCAGAAGTATGAGGATTAGAAAGCCGATGGAGAAGAGTTTCACCATGATGGATTCCTGTATCCACCGATTTAAGCGTTCAAAAATGTTTAAAGGTTGTGTTATTGTTTCCATTTGATTAAAGTTTAAGATTAAAAGTTTTATGTTCGTTGTTAAGGTGCAGTCCGTGACAGAATGATCAATTGTTCTTTTATAATGTTTTTAAAAGTACTTTGTATTTAAAAGTGAAAGCATAAAAAAATTATTTCTGTTGTTTTACTACAGCTTCGAGTGCATCGAGGTGTTTTCGAAAAGCGCCACGACCGCGTTCGGTAATTTTATATTTTGTGTTCGGCTTTCGCTCGACAAAAGATTTCGAAACCGACAAATATTTTTCACGCTCCAGCGCTTTGATATGGGAAGCCAGGTTTCCATCGGTTACACCGAGCATATCTTTTAAAGCATTGAATTCGTAGCCATCGTTGGTTATCAGTACAGACATGATCTGTAACCGGACGCGATGTTCGAGTACCTTATCTAAATTTTCGAAAGGGTTTTTCACGTATCGTATTTTTTATACATGATGGCACCGTATACGATATGCAACACCCCAAATCCCAGGGCCCAAAACACGAGGCCATAGCCAGGATAAAGTGCTGACATCAGCCCCAGAATAATTTCAGAAAAGCCGAGGTATCGTATTTCATCAACAGTGTTTGCAGAACCTTGTATAAGGGCGAGGCCATAAAAAATCAGACTAGCCGGAGCTGCGAGTCCGAAGTGGCCTGTGGACAACATGATCAATATTAAAATACCGCCTGTTACAAGAGGGATAGCGATGTTGGTGAGTAATTTCCGGCTTGAAGGTGACCATAAAGACAGGCCGTTCTTTTTTGCTTTTTTGTGGCTCAGCCAGAGTCCGGTAGAAAGCGACGCGGCCAATACGATGGCGGCGATGATGATCAGTTTGATTAACGTTTCAGGAGCGTTAACGGAATATATTCGGTAATGGAAAGGGGAGATGGGATAGTGAATAATATAATAGGCAGTTATCGCGCCAGCCAGGGCATAGATTCCTGCCAGGACGCCAGATAAACCACTTAATGAAATGAATTTAGCCGAACGTTCCATCATGTTGCGGATGGAAGCGAGGTCTTTTTCGTATTCCGGAATCTCTTTCATTTGAAAGTACTTTGAGTTACAAAGTTAATGAACGGAAGTTACTTTGCAAGGGTTATATCCCCACACCGAATAATTTTGTGTTTGCGGGTTCCGGTGACCCGGTTTGAGGGCATTGAATGAATTTATTTTCAGCGAAAAGGAAGAAATTGTCGGTTGGCGTTGGAGATTTATAGTACAAGTCCTTAATATTGCACTCCCTTTTAGGGAAATTCCTCCTTAGCTCAGCTGGTTAGAGCATCTGACTGTTAATCAGAGGGTCTTTGGTTCAAGTCCAAAAGGAGGAGCTTTAAAATCAGGCAGTTACGTAAGGTAGCTGCCTTTTTTGTTTACGAGGTTGTTCAGGGCACAAATTGGGTGTTTTTTCATCTAATCTCCTTCATTTAACTACTTAACTTTTCGTCCCACTTTAAACTCGTATTTCGAGCGGTAGCATTGAGATGGTTCCTTTACGTTAAATACAGAATTTCCTTTCCGGAACCAGCCAGCAGTGCCTCTAGATGACCTGTTTTACGGACATAACCAACGGTAATATGATTTGCTAATTCAATCATCATTTTGTTTCTGATCTCTGCAGTTTTGCTAGTTACTCTGTCTTCATCAGCTTCAAATGGACTAACTATAAGTAGTCTTCCTTCATCGATAGGTTTTTTAAATACAGGTTCTATTTTCCGCTTTAATCCCCTGGCAAGAACTACAATTATGGGCTGCTTTCCCTTTAGCAAATAGTGTAGTACATCTTTTTCTATCGTGCTATGAAAACCACCAATAACACAATTCCCAGCTTCTCGTTGTGCAATTGCCCAATCGTAACATCTAAGTACAGTCGACGCTGGGACCTGACGACTACATAGAAACGCTACTGTAATAAGTTTTAGTAGTCCTTCATTCCCTATTTGTGCTTGTATTTCCACTTTTTACATTACCAGTTATTTCAACTTAGTTGAGGCATTCTAAAGCGATCCTCGAACTACATATGATGTCTATGTGCAACTAATTGATTACACTATGTCCAAGTAGCTACCATCAAGCCCAGAAAGGGATATAGCTTGCATACTTTTTTGAACTACTATCCGGGTCGGCAAGTTTGATCAACCCGGCCTCGATGGTTTCTGCTATAATTCTTGAGGCCATCGGATAATTTTTCTCCGAAATATTAAAACGCCTCCGTACCGATTGATTGTTGGTTTGCTGGTTATTTACAAAATTAAGAACACAATGTTGGAAGCATGCACGCACTTTATCGTCACGATCCATTTTAGTAAGAGATTTATGCGCATAAATAAAAACGCGGGTATAATCATCTCCTCGTTCAAATTTAGGCGCGGGAAGTTGGTATTCTTCAATGGCTTCAATCGCACGGTCAATTCCACTTCCTCTTTCTTCACAGATATTCAATCTCCGCAAGAGAGATGCTAACGATTCATTTCTGGATTTTGGAGCGGTATCAATAAATCTATTTGTATCTACTAAAGGAACACCCGGATTAGTGACTTCAATTCTATCCGTGAAGATTTCAATAAGAACTCCTGCACCTGTCACTGAAAAATCCTGATGGATTAATCCATTAGCAACAAATTCACGAATAGCTTTCTCTGGATACATTTTTACTTTCTTGCGCAATGCCGATTCGATTACTTCATTACCCGGTAGTTGATCCATGATGTATTGGATCAGTCTTTCAAACGAGGCCGCATAACCATACTGGCCGTCTCTTTCTTTTATAGCTTCTGTTCTGCCTGTAGATTTATATACCACAAGGCGTACGGCTTTTCTTTTTAACGTTTTAAACTGCGTTATCTCTTTGGCAAATAGTACTGCACCTAAATTGGTAATCTCCCACAGGTCTTGGTTCTTTTTAACTAGCTCTTCATTTTCTAATACTTCTACAATCTTCGTCCGGTCGGCAGGAAGCTTTTTGTCTATCAACTTAAAATAACTTTCATAATCCAGCAGGGTTAAAACTTCATCGGTGGAAGCCTGGTGCTTTGCTATTTGTTCTTCAAAAGAAAACCCGCGCGACTTGGCAATCAAATCTTTTACTTCTACCCGAGACATTTTTACCGTTTGCCCGGCAGACCGTTTATAGCTGTCGAACAAATCGCTTCCGCGAAGATGAACGGGCAGTTCGCCACTTTCAGGAATATGAATAAATAAGAGTTCGCTTCCTTTAAAACTCTGGTAGGCATGCTCAATGCTTACCGGTGGGTTTAGGTTATTACGGGCAATATTTCCGAGTCGCTGAATGATCTCATCACCTTCGGCTTTAGTTGTCGCCGCCAGCGTTGCATCTGAATTAATCCCATATACCAAAATTCCTCCGCCTGGATAGTTGGCAAACGCACTCAGGTGCTGAGCCAGACGCTCGGATTTATTGGACAGGCCGCTTTTCCAGTCCAACTCGTTCAGTTCGGTGGCTACAGTGCCTAAGCTTTTGTGCAGCAGTAAAATGGCCTTGTTTTGCCAGTCGTTCATATTCTTTCAGTTACATAACCGTTACATAAGTAAAATGCTGAAAACCAGTACTTTAAGTGGTTTTCAGCGCTGCCGCAACGGCATTCATTACATAAGAATTCAATCTTCCTCCTCCAGTTCCTTACCCATACGGTATTTTATGTCGTAGTTTGTGATGAAATCAAGTTCTTCGTGTCAATCCATAATGACTTGCCAATACTCCATCTATTCTATCAATCATTAGTTTTGAATATTTAGGATAAATACATTGAATTGAATTGTTAAACTATCATGTTTGAATTTCATCATCTTACTCTCTGAATTGTTTTGGAGATCCTTCATAAGTTGTTTCGCTAATAGGCTCAATGTTTCTCCTTCAAACTTTGCAAGGCTATCTAGGTTTATGGGTAGTAGGTCAATCTCTCTCCGATTCAAGTGTCTACAGTCCGAAAAGACGGTTATAAACCAGTAAAAAAGGTTTGAGTTAAGAAGGCAAAGAGCGCAATCAGCCAGTACCTTCGACTTGAATCTTAACTCCTTAAATTCGGAAGGGGGACGCCTTTCATTCTTGCTATTAAGAACCTCAGGTTCAAAGTTGGGTATCTGTAGAAAGTAACCAACCTTGCGAGAAAAGTAGATCGCATTTCTCCCTAACTTGTCTTGATGCAGAACTAAACTGCTTTTTTGCTTCTGCATTTTTAAAATTATTCCAGCTTCAAGATCAACACACAATTTAGGTAATGAATTTAGCAGAATTTTTATATTACTATTAGTATACTTTATAAGTTGAAATAATTGATCTCGCCACGAAGTGCGTCAATTCTTTCGGCAACCTCTTTCCAGCCTCTTAAATTAAAGTAACCTACGCAAAAGTCTGTTCGCGAGGATAGTCCCAAAGTCTCATTTAGTCCTTGGGTAAGGTGGTTCTCAATGTTGTCGTAAATTTTCGGCATTGTTTAGGGTCAACGTTTCGATGCGTAATATAGTAAATGGAGGGTAAATTCGAAGCTCCGTGACCTTTGGTAATAGATTTTGCTTAGCAGGTCGGAAGTACATGGTGAGCTAACGAACTAGTACAGCCGTTAGTTTTTTAATCCACTTGTCTATGGTGACCCCTGTTGTTCCGCCGTTGCATTGGCGATCGCGCTTAAAGTTCTGAGGTTCATAGTCAATCTCTCCCAAAACTCATCCTTGCAAATCGAACATTGTCTGTTAGAATTGCAAGGATGGATAACACCAGCCGTGCAAGTGAATTTTACGGCTACTAGATGAATTTTAAATTGATATCTGGTTGAAATCAGTAAAAGAAATCTACTTCCATTTCAAAAATTAAACCTCGCACTAACCAGAATAATTCTTGGCTCCCTTTTAGAATAGAAAGATTGTGAAAATGTTTTGGTTAAACTGTTTCCGGCAAACCGAAGGGTTATCAAAAAACATCGCGTACACTAACGTATAGGCTACCTTGTTTTATCACCTATAATGAGCAATGAAGCAAAAGATTTCCAAGGCTAGTCCTACTTAGAAAAAATAACCGATGCAATAGTCAGTTCAACCTATTGCATTTTAAAAGATAGGAGCAGACCAAAATTGTTATTTCTGTGTGAGCCTATCCAGCTACTGTGCAAATCGACTAGTCCCCGATTGCTAAATGCCTGAAGCATCAATCGATACTTATCACTTACTTTAAAGGAATAGCCTACCTGGAAGGTTACACCAGCATCGTAATCAGGGCTAAAATAACCTTTATCGGTACTGGTGTTCTCTGAAATGAACTCACCAGTGTCACTATTTGTGCGATAAGAAGTTACAGAAAGACTCTGCAGAAAGGAATAATAGCCGCCGGCACCGATGTGGATGTTTTTATTTCGCCCCAGTTTTAAAGTGGGCAACAGGTAAAAAGTTAAGTATTTGAATTCTGACGTAGATTTATCATCAATGTTAACTATACTGCCATCCATGTTCGACAAACCGAAAGGATATGTAGCCGAGGTTCCTTTACTCTCATATAAGGTGCGGAAATTAAGGTAAAAGGATTTAGAGAACTTCTGATAATAGCCTACACCAACTGAATATCCAGTTTTTGAATCATGATCAGGTAGATAGCCTTTGTTCTTGGAAAAGGAAGGTCCAACAACAAATTCGAACCTATTGAGAATATTATTGGATGGGGATTCCTGCGCATTTGCTGTGATGATAAAAACTAATAAAAATGAAACTAACGTTATACCTTTGAACATACATAAGAAGTTTAGATAATCAATAAACCAGTTTATTATTTTATGCTTAGATGTCACATGTCTCAGGAAAGTTTCTTTTTTTCAAAAGAAACTTCCGCAAAACTTGAAAATGGGATACGATCCCTGCAACCTTCACACTTTACGCAGATAAGCACCGTAGTAAACTTTCCAGGAACTGGCAATAAAATCACTTTGTGAAACGCGGATAATATATCAACGGATGAATCTGTAACCGCCGTCTGACAAACAACTGAGTAAAGGAACTCTACCTTCGACTTAAAAATTAAACCTCGCGCTAACCAGAATGATTCTAGTCTCCCTTTTGGCGTAGAAGGATTGTGAAAATGTGTTGGTTAAACTGGTTCCTGCAAAACGAAGGGTATCAAAAACATCTCGCACACTAACGGATAGGCTACCTTTCTTTTTAAAGAAACTTTTCTGCATGCTGGCATCAAGAAAGTATTGTGCCAGGTCACGACCCTGCGCTTCGATTTCCGGTGAATCATAGTTAAAAACAAACTGCAACGAAATATCGTAAGGCAGTTTAAAGTCAGACGTTACTTTAGAATTTAACGCTACGCCGCTGTTCACAAATTCTTCCGCCAGGTTTGATCCGTCGACGCTGATCCGGAATCCCGTAAGGTTTCCGCTCATAGACCACCAGGGTGTAAATTCGGTTACTCCTATAATTTCAAAACCATAAGATTGTGCGTTGTTAAGATTTTGAGGCTGAGAGTAAGAGATACCGTCTTCAACTACAGTTATGAAATCCAATTGTCCGCTAGTCTGCCGGTAAAAAAGATTGGACGTAATGCTCGACTTATTCCCTTCATAGATGTGTCCAAGTTCCATGGAGTTAATCATTTCTGGCTGAAGATTAGGATTACCTCGTCTTACATTCAAGGAATCGGTAATGTCCGGGAAAGGATTTAATCTCCACGCTGTAGGTCTTTCTATCCTTCTACTATAGGTTAGTTTCATGGCGTGTTTTTCAGTCACTTTATACAGTGCCTGTACACTTGGGAAAAGATTAAAGTAATCCTGTTTATTACGGTCTTGCGTATTGTATTGAAAGATATCCAGGGTAGTATATTCTCCTCTCAATCCTGCCGTTACATCCAGTTTGTCAGAACCTTTTGAGAAAACCACATAACCGGCATGAACCCTGTCTTTGTAGTCAAAGCGATTGCTTATCGCGGGATCTTCCACGAAACCTTCGCTTACATCACTAAGCCGGGAGTATTTATAATCGTAATTAAAGTTTCTGATGTTTGATTTTAATCCTGTTTCAAACTTCATCCCGTTTTGCATCGGATGGATATAGTCTGTTTGAAAGATATAAGTATATCGCTTCTCATCAATAGTTGCCAGCTCTTCTCCGTCTAAGCCGGCAGGATCGGCTGTCGAGGCACCTCTGAAGATATCAATGTTCTGGGTCTTGAACTGGTTGGTGTATGATTGACTGGCAATAAACTTGAAAGATCTTTCCTTGTCATCAAACGTGCGTTCATAAATCAAAGCATTGTCTGTTCCGTCGTCGGTTTCAGATTCATCGTTGGTTCGTACATACTCCAACAACAAATCGCCGGAGTTAATATCAGAAAGTCGGGAATATAATGATCCGAAGTCTTTATCTAAACTTGTGTTATACACTCCTTCGTAACTCAATGTGTTTTTTCCGAAGTAGTAATCTGCGCCATAGTTGAAAGTATGTCCAAGATTTTCGCTGCGTGAAGAAGTTTGCTGACTTAAGCTTTCACCATCCCCAAAAATAACCCGGTCGATAGTTCTCAATCCGACGTTGCGCCATCTTCTCATATTGTAACCACCATATACGTTAAAGTCAATTGTCCGGTGGTTCAACTGAAGGCCGGTGCTCATTCTTCCACGAGTACCGTATAATGCATCAACGCTTAAATTGGTACCCAGGTCGTCACCTTTCTTTAGAATGATATCAATGATACCCGCTTCTGCTTCTGCATCGTAGCGCGCATTGGGATTGTTTATAATTTTAATTTGTTCAACTGCACTTGCCGGGATCCTATCAAGGTTTCTGGTCAAAGATGAATTTCTGCCATTGATCAAAACGTTGGTACCGGTACTACCGCGTAGGGTAATTGAACCATCATCGGTGACGCGAACAGATGGTGTATTGCGGAGGATGTCTAACAGGGTACCACCAAGATTTGATAAATTTTGACTGGGATTAATGGTAAGTCCTTCAACGCTAGTGCTCATCATAACTCTGCTACTCTGCACGACCACTTCATCCAGCTGCAGATTTTCTTCCTCCATACCGATATCTCCGAGCTTAAGATTGCTTGAGATATTCAAATTTTGCATTTCCTTATTAGCATACCCCACCATAAAAAACTTCAGGGTATAGTTTCCGCCTTTTGCTTGAAGGGTGAAGCTTCCGTCCAATTCGGTAGATGTGAATGTTTCAGGTTCTGCTGCATCTCCGGCATATAGAGCTACCTGCATAAAGGGCACCGGCTCTTTGGATCGTTCATCAAGCGCTTTCCCGTTTATCGTGTATCCGGAGCTTGCTGACTGTCCGAGAACTGATGTATGGCCTGCAACTAAACCCACCACTATGGTTAAATATTTTAAAACATTATTCATTACAAGTATTTCCGAAAATTTGACTTTTTATAACATTAGCGCTAGCGTGGTCTTTGAGACAACTTCCTTTATAATCCAAAGACGACTCTATCATCAGACGAGAGCTTCATCCGAAAGCTTCATCGTTAGGAACAGCCAAAGTTCGGTTTTGTTTCGCTGCATTGATAGTCATTACTATACGTGCGGTTTATCCAAGGGATCAATTAAACTGACTTACCATAAGTACTAATCGGGAACTCGCCGCGAATAAATTCTCTAGCCTTCCGACCGGGCATAAAAATCCTCAGCGATATAAGATTTTCCCCATTCAATTTATCGCTGCGCACCATTATACGCGCGTAAGCCTAGCCGTAAACGATAGAACTTTTGGCATGCTATTTTAGGCAAGAGTACATGTCCGGATCTTGTATTATGTAAGTGTATCGAACAAGAAATTATGTAAGTGTATCGAACAAGAAATACGGGTTAGTAAAATTTATTTCAAAGTTTTAAACCAAAAAAAATGAAACACAACCAAGATGATAGTAACAATCCTACCGATCGTGGTATGGTTACAGGAATGTTTTCTGATCGTGAGAGCGCAGAAAATGCTTATAACACATTGTCTGAAAGAGGCTATACCAGCGATGAGATTGATCTCATCATGACGGATGAGACCCGTAAGAAGCATTTTTCAGATGAAGATGTTGAAGAAACAGAAATTGGAACGAAAGCTGCGGAAGGCGCAGGAAAAGGTTCTGCCATTGGCGGTACTGTTGGTGCAATAGTAGGTGTAATCGCTGCATTGGGAACAAGTTTGGTTATACCAGGTCTTGGAATCGTTCTTGCCGGACCAATAGCCGCAGGGTTAGCCGGAGCTGGAGCTGGTGGATTAACCGGCGGAATCATAGGTGCATTAGTAGGATCAGGTATTCCTGAAGCCAGAGCTAAGCTCTATGAATCCGGGATTAAGAAAGGCAACATCGTTATCGGCGTACGCCCAAGGAACGACGAGGATGCTGACTACGTAGAAAGCAACTGGCGCGAGAACCGTGGCCAGGAGATTCACAGATAAAATTCGATACCCTAAAAGGTATCTTCTTGATAAATCCGGGGGAGCGACAACGCTCTTCCGGATTTTTATTCCGGTATTAAAATGAATGGCCGGATATCAATACTATTTGATAAAAGGCTGAAGTCTAACACCTCAAGGTGATTGAAAGACTTAAAATATTTCAATAAATCGGCCATATTGACATCAATATGTCCTATAATTTCGCCATATATAGCCAGAATGACAGTAAAATGGAGCTGAATTTGGATCGGCACATTTTTTCCTAATACCCTTTGTGTTCGAAAAACTAAAAGTTAAACGCAAAAAAAAAGTATTATGAGTCTAGTTCGTTATAGCGCTGGAAATGATTTCGTGCCGACTTCATTCAGCAATTTGATCGATCGTTTTTTTAACGATTCTGTGTCCCGTGCGGGAGGTGCTTCCTATTCATTCGTTCCAAAGGTAGATATCCTGGAAAATGAAACAGCCTATGAAATTCAGGTAGCTGTTCCAGGTCTGAACAAGGAAGATTTTAAAATTGATCTGAACGATAATTTCTTAACCATTAGTGGGGAAAGGAAATTCGCTAAGGAAAAGGAAGAAAACAATATCCATGTAGTGGAAACACAATATGGAAGCTTCAGCCGCTCGTTTTCACTTCCGGAGAATGTAGACGCTAATAAAATTCAGGCGAAGTATACCAATGGCATTCTGGAAATCACAGTGCCAAAAGATGAAAAGAAAACATTAAAGGCGACCATCAAGGTCAATTAAGAGTAGGGTTTGTTAAGTAGGTAGGTAGTGGGCGCTTCGGGGGGAGCGCCCTTTTTTTGATCTAACTAACGTCTTTGGTGATCGCAATCGTTATCATTTCACATGGAAATAACTTTGGACTACCGTAGTTGTTATTGATATCTGATGTCGGCTATAATTGTTTTGCGAAGGGTGGAACTTTACCCTTCGGCCACAGGGTTAATCTTATCTTTGCGCATTAATGAACATTCATGACCCGGCGAGAGTACTTCTTTATCATTCTGATTTTAGGAACATTAGCGACGATCAGCCCTTTCTCAATCGATATGTATCTGCCCGGGTTTCCGGCCATTGGAACCGATTTAAACACCACCATTGATAAGGTTCAACTTTCACTTACAAGCTATCTTTTTGGTATAGCTATTGGCCAGCTGTTATATGGTCCGTTGCTTGATCGGTATGGAAGGAAACTTCCGTTATACATAGGATTGATAATCTACGTGTTTTCTTCTATCGCATGTGCATTCACGGAATCCATTCATGCGCTTATTTTCATGCGACTGGTTCAAGCGCTGGGAGGGTGCGTGGGTATGGTTGCAGCGCAGACTTTGGTTCGCGATCTGTTTCCTGTAAACAAGACAGCGCAGGCTTTTTCAATGATCACATTAGTTATCGCGGTTTCGCCGATGATAGCACCTACACTGGGAGGATATGTCACCGCAGTTTTTGGATGGCAGTGGGTATTCATTATTCTAGCTGCCATTACCGCGGGGATTATTGCAGCAGTTTATTTTTTTCTGCCGACGGGTAAACGGGCAGATCCCACAATTTCACTTAAGCCTAAAGCGGTGCTTGGTGGATTTTATATCGTAGTAAAGCATCCACAATTTCTGGTTTATACATTGGCAGGTGGATTGGCAACAGCTGCACCCTTTGCATACATTGCTGGTTCACCGGATGTTTTTATGAATATCTATCACGTAAGTGAACAACAATACGGATGGATATTTGCGTTGCTTGCCGGAGCGATGATCGGTTCAACGCAGTTCAATCATTATTTACTGAAAAGATTCACCAGTGAACAGATCATCAAAGCTGCATTGTTATACCAGGGAATTATTGGCATTCTGCTAGTAGCTGGTACGTTGTTTTTCGGATTTAGATTATATGTTCTTCTTTTTCTGATGTTTGCGTTCTTAACCGGACAAGGTTTAATCGGACCTAATACTACTGCGCTCTCATTGGCGCCGTTTTCAAAGCATACCGGTAGTGCCGCTGCTATTCTCGGCAGCTGGCGTATGGGTGCGGGAGCATTGGTTTCTGCGCTTGTTAGTGTGCTCCACAATGCTACCGCCTTGCCGATGGTGGGGATGATGGCACTCTGTGCATGGATAAGCCTCTTAATTCTTCTGTTAGGAAATGCAATAGTTCGCAACAGGGAGCAGAAAAATGAAGTCGAGCCCGAAATTGCAACACTGGTTTGAGACGTTTTAAAATTTCCAGGAAGGTCAGCAAAAAAGTTATTGTGGCAGTTTTTCGCAATACAGTTTCACCTGGGGTTCTCAGAATCCACCTGTACCACAAATAAACGGGTCTGACAAAAGAAAACTTCGCCTCAAAGAAAATCTTCAGATGTTGGGCCTTGTCCGCAATCATTTTTTCAAAAGAAACGTTAACTTTCTTATTCAGTCAGTATTTGTAAGATTAATTGGGAAAGGTATGAAGCGAGCAATCTTAATTTTTATAGTGATTTCAGCAGCGTGTGTAGGTGGAATATTGGGTTCAATGTTTACAATACGATTTCTCGATTCTTCTAGTGCATCCTACCAATCTATTGAAGCACGTCAGCAATCTGTTTTAACAGGATATTCTCCCGATACCGCTTACAACGTTCCGGGAGGAATGGATTTTTTGAACACAGCGAAGAGTGTAACTTCGGGCGTGGTACACATCCGTACATCTTATGGTGCTGGTGATTTTAGTGTAAACCCTTTGGGCCGATATCTGGATGGTTCTCCTTCGCGGTCTTCAGGATCTGGCGTAATCATATCAGATGACGGTTACATCGTAACGAATAACCATGTTATCGAAGATGCTAATAACATCGAAGTGATCATGAACAACAACCAACGGTTTTATGCTAAACTCGTCGGAACCGATCCAACCACAGATTTGGCGTTGTTGAAAATACGTGCGAAAAATTTACCGTTTTTAAAATATGGTGACTCGGATAAAATTACACCTGGCGAATGGGTCCTTGCAGTGGGTAATCCTTTCGATCTCAATTCTACTGTAACAGCAGGTATCGTCAGTGCAAAAGCCCGCAACATTGGAATTCTGCGTGATCGCAATAATTTACAGGTGGAAGCATTTATCCAGACGGATGCAGCGGTCAACCCGGGAAACAGCGGTGGCGCATTGGTAAATTTAAAAGGAGAACTGATTGGCGTAAACTCGGCGATTGCTACGTCCACCGGAAGTTATCAGGGGTATTCGTTTGCCATACCTGTAAGTCTGGTGAAGAAAGTCATGGATGATTTGCTGGAATTCGGACAGGTTCAACGCGGACTTCTTGGTATTCAAATCATGGATATGAATGCGGCGATAGCGGAAGATCTTAACCTGAGAGTAAATCAGGGTGTATTGGTAAACCGGGTTAACAGCGGCAGTGCAGCAGAGCAATCAGGATTGTTAGTGGGTGATGTGATTATTGGTATCGACGGCCATAGTATAAATTCTGTTTCGGAACTTCAGGAATGGGTAGCACGAAACCGGCCTGGAAAAGAAATAAATGTTTCTTATCTCCGGGCAGGGAATCTTGAGGAAGTAAAAGCGCGCCTGCGCAACAACGAAGGCAACGAAACAGTCGAGAAGAAAGAAGTAAAGCACGATCTAGGTGGTGTTCAATTAGAAGATGTACCCTATAAAGAATTGGCTGATCTTCAGTTGGAGGGGGGTGTAAGAATTTCAAATGTGCCATCTGGAAAATGGAAAGGGACTGGCGTAAAAAAAGGTTTCGTAATTGCCTTTGTCGACAAAGTTCCGGTTGACAACCTTGAGGACCTTAATCGTATTCTTGAATATAAAAAGGGAGGAATCCTGATTGAAGGATTTTACCCCGGAGGTGAAAAAGGAATTTACGGCATAGAATGGTAATTCCGACCTGTTCAGTTGTCTCTTTTTAAGTACCTATACGCATCCCGCACAATTTCTTAGCTTTGCCCCTGATTCATATGTGTTTTAATCCTTTATCTTACAGGCGGGGTTGGTTGTTGCTCGAACGCTGTCAAAGCCCTTTGAAGTGAATAAACAAACAAAAGTAGTTCGATGAATAATTTTGGAATTAAAGAAGCACTCTCAACGCTGGGAATTAAAAAAAACAATCTGGGTGTATCGACAGGTTCAAACTGGTTGAGATCAACCGGTGGTCTTATAGAATCCTTTTCACCTGTTGATGGAAAAAGGATTGGGGCTGTGTATGCCGGTGACGAAAAAACGTTCGACAAGGTGGTTGGAAAAGCACAAACCGCATTTGAAGAATGGCGAACCTGGCCTGCACCAAAAAGAGGTGAAGTTGTAAGACAGGTAGGGGATGCTTTGCGGAAGTATAAAGAACCTCTGGGTAAACTGGTTTCTTATGAAATGGGCAAATCGTACCAGGAGGGGCTTGGAGAGGTACAGGAGATGATCGACATCTGTGATTTTGCCGTTGGGTTATCCCGGCAGCTCCACGGATTTACAATGCATTCTGAGCGACCGAATCACCGGATGTATGAGCAGTGGCATCCCATCGGTGTGGTAGGAATAATCACAGCATTTAACTTCCCCGTTGCAGTATGGGCCTGGAATGCAATGTTAGCCTGGGTATGTGGTGATGTATGTATATGGAAGCCTTCTGAAAAGACACCATTGTGTAGTATCGCCTGTCAGTACATTACCATGAAAGTCTTTGAAAAAAATAAGGTACCTGAAGGCGTGTCGAATATTGTTAATGGCGATGGCTTAATTGGTCAGCTTATTTCAAAGCATGAAAGTATTCCGTTGGTGTCAGCAACCGGATCCGTACGGATGGGAAAAGCTGTAGCAAGAACACTCAGTGAAAGACTCGGTCGGGCACTCCTCGAACTCGGTGGAAACAATGCCATTATCATCACCGAAAATGCAAATCTGGATATGTCCATTCGTGGTGCGTTGTTTGGTGCCGTTGGAACTGCAGGCCAGCGGTGTACGTCTACACGCCGCCTGATTATTCATGAATCTATATTTGAAGAAGTGAAGGAACGTCTGAAGAAAGCCTATTCTCAACTCATGATAGGGAACCCGTTGGATAGCAACAACCATGTGGGTCCATTGATAGATGTCGAGGCTGTCAAAATCTATCGCAGTGCGCTGAGAAAGATACAGGACGCAGGGGGTGAGTTTGTAGTAAAGGGGGGAGTTTTACAAGGGAAAGGATATGACTCCGGCTGCTATGTAAAACCCGCTATTGCAGTAGTAGAGAACGAATATGAAATCGTTCAGCATGAAACTTTCGCGCCGATTTTGTACCTGATCAAGTACAGCACTATTGACGAGGCAATTGCGAAACAGAACGGAGTAAAGCAGGGACTTTCCTCTGCTATTATGACCAACAATGTTCAGGAGATGGAGAAGTTCCTTTCGCATGTTGGTTCCGACTGTGGTATTGCCAACGTAAATATTGGTACTTCAGGGGCGGAAATAGGAGGAGCCTTTGGAGGTGAAAAGGAAACTGGCGGCGGCCGTGAGTCTGGTTCTGATGCATGGAAAGTCTACATGCGCAGACAAACCAACACGATCAATTTCGGAAACTCCCTGCCCCTGGCTCAAGGGATTAAATTTGACTTTTAGATAAATGGAAATGGTGTATTTCAAGTTGTCTATGGATATAAAGTTAAAACGGAAGAGGCTCTAACCCGGCTAATCTGAATCTAAAGACAATTTGAAATCCACCCTTTGCAAATAGCAATCAAAGACCTATTTTTATAAAGCATTCAAAAACTAATTATGGCAGGAAAGAAATACCGTACCGTGATGCTCATCGATGATAATGAGATCGATAACCTCATTAATCAGAAGATGATTGAAGCAGCTTCTGTTACAGATAACATTTACACGCATACGGGCGCTAAAAGCGCAATTGAGTTTTTAAAGAATATGGAAAAGCTTGAAATGGCTGACGAGGTATTACCCGATGTGATATTCCTGGATATTGATATGCCTCTGATGGACGGTTTTCAGTTTCTCGATGAGTTTGAAAAACTAACCAACATAGCCAAGAAAAAGTGCAAGATTGTGATGCTTACATCATCCATCAATCCACAGGACTTCAACCGCTCCAAGAAATACGAAAACGTAAGACTTTACCTGAACAAACCTCTTTCGCACGATAGTATTGCGAAACTTGATCTTTAGAAGTCAGTCAGCAGGTCTACAAATCTTTCGTCCAGCTTGATCAGTTTGGTAGGAGCGAAGTAATCGACAGTAGCGGCATTAAGCCGTGGAATAACAGCCTGAATTTTCTTGGCTTTCTCTTTTTTCGCCTCGCTTGTGGCAATCTTTAATATTTTAAGAAACAGCTGGATGTTTTCACAACTGTCTTTTCCCGATAGTCGTATCTGCCGCTGAATGCTATTCGAGAGTTGATTAAATAATTCGAAATCGCGAAGCAACGTGTATTGTAACGCTAGCAATGATTTTATTTCCAGCTGGGCGTATGGATATTTCTTCAGACTGACGTCGTTAAGCAGACCATTTATAAGTTTGGCGGCCTCATCAAATTTTCCGGTGTAGTAACTCGAAATCGCTCTGTACACTACATAGATAATGTGCTTTGGCAAGTCCAGCATATCAATTTCATAATCCAGAAAGATGGCTTCATTTTCGGTATACAACTCGGTCTCGGTACCGGTTCTTAAATGTCTTTGAATTTTGGAAATGAGAAATTGGGTCGGGAAAGTAAAGGTCGAATAGTTTACCAGAAGATTTGCGCAGGCATCGTTTACCTCTTCGTAATATTTTTCTGCCTGGCGGTACACCTTGTAGTGATTATAATATTCGAGTTTTAAAAACTCAAATACCAAATTCATGTGGTAATAAATAGAGTCTAGATGATAGCTTTCAAAAATCTTTTGGACTTTTTCAAAGATATCTTCAATGGACTCTCCGTCCTGCTGCATATTGTCATCGACTTCTACGAAAAGCCGGTGGAAAATGTACATACAGCTTTGATAAACGTATAGCCGGTGTGATTCATACAGCTTGGCAACATTCTGCATTTCTTTCATCAATAAAACCAGACCTAACTTCTCTCCGTCACCGTTGTTCAGCATGAAGTCGCCATACTTTTTGAAATAATCGGCCAACAGATCTTCTGCCTTATCCACGGCAAGCATATAGGCTACATGCCGGTTATACAGCTGCGAATACTGGAAGTAATCCGGCGAGTTGATGTTGAGCTTTTTGAGTGACTTATAAATAACGGTCAGCTCATTTGCCAGGTCATAGTCAAGAAGTTCTTTCTCTAATTTCTTCAGCGTGGCAACAGAGATGGCTTTTTTCTTCGTGAATAAAACCTCATTAATGTTGGCCACCTTGCGTAAAACATCCGTACGTGGACTCTCCAATTGTCCCATCAGATACTCTTCAATCTTTAGATTGAGCCGGGACCGAAGGGTATAGTAGGCATTCGCATTCACATCGAGCTCAGACATAATCTTGTTGTCTGAGAGTTGCCGCTCACGAAGTGACTTCAGAAGGTAGGCAGACTTTTCAGCATTACTTTCAATGAGGGAATCATGAATTGCTTTAAAGTCTTTTTCAGAGAGTTGTTTGACGATATTTTTAAGCTTTGCCATGCGCGAGAAGTAACAATTGTGAAAATTTACAAAATTTATTACATCATACAACAGCCTTTACTGTAGTAAGGCTAATTCTTAGTGCGAAGTTTGTAGTTTTGCGGCTATCGATGAAGTAATTGAATAGTTGATCCGGAAAATCGTCATACTTTGTGTTGTAGTGTTTCTGTCCGTACCGGCATTCGGTCAGAGCTCTATTGAACGCCAGGCCCTTAAGAATATTCAGAAGGGCAAATGGTCAAAAGCCTATGCTCAGTTAACCAGAGCTATTGCTAAAGATACCATCAATTGTGTTACATCCTATGTCCTGGCGGAATACTATTTTAGCAAGGATAATCCTGCCTTTCACATCGACTCTGCGTACCGGTATACGCAGAAGGCCATCGGCGACCTTCAAAATTCAACGACGAAGCAGCGTGAACGATTTTATCGCTTTCCCCTGGATAGCATCGAATTGGTCCGTTTACGCCAGAAAATTAATCGTGCAGCCTTCACCCGTGCAAGGGAAACTGACACCGAAGATGCCTACAATTATTTTTTGACTAACTTTTTATTAGCAGAACAACGGGATACCGTCACGATGCTTCGCGATGAAGCGGCCTACACGGATGCCGTTGATAAAAATTCTCAAGAGGCATTCTCCGACTATCTATCGAAATACCCCGGTTCAATACGGGCAGCCGACGCTAAAACGAAGTATGAAAGCCTCCTCTTTTATTCCATGACCAGCGATCAGAGGCTAAGGAGTTATGAGGGATATCTGAGGGATTACCCCAATACAGCTTTTCAGCAACAGGCCGAACAAAACATTTTTGAGATCAGCACGTCTTCGGGGACGATTCAAAGCTATTTTGATTTTTTAGAAGCATATCCACAAGGTTATTTCGCCAATACAGCAAAAAACATTGTACTGCATTTGCTACCAGAAGACCAGCTAGAGGAACAATTTCCCGAAGCCCTAATGAATGATTCTCTCCAGGCCGTGTTTGATATGCGACGCGGTTACCTTGTCCCCATTTTTAGGAAAGACAAGTTTGGTTTCATAAATCATCAGGGAACCGAGGTGATAAAACCCCAGTACGATGAAATCAACGCAGAGTATCTCTGCGGGAATATAACCGATGATGTTATCATTCTTGATGGAAAAATCCTTACCCCATCGGGTGAATTAATCTGTGATTTTGTTGCTGAATCGGTCGACGACATTGGCAATGGTTTTATTTTGATTGAGAACGAGACCTGCAGAAGTCTGATTCATAAATCCGGATTTACAGTTGGAGACGATTGTATTGATGAAGCCAGGTTGCTGACCGGAAAATTTCTGGCGCTGAAGAAAAACAATCACTGGTCACTTTGGACACTGACCGGCAGAATGTTACTATCCTACGATTACGATGAGATATATGCACTTCGTGATGTTATTGTATTTGTCAGAGAGACTAAATTCAACCTTGCAACTACCGCTGGTATTGCCCGGCTCGCAGATCAGGAAAAACTACAATGGGTTACAGCAGATGAGGTGAAACTCTGGCGGAAAAGTTTGATTTGGACTCGTACCGAAAATCATCAAATGATACTAGACGAAGAGCTAAAAGTACTTGTATTGTCGGATGATGATCACCTTCTTACGGAGACATTTTTTGGTGCAGTTGCAACGTCATCTACAGGAGCCAGGGTGTATAATGGAGCATATGAAGAATCCATAAATTTTAAGGACGTTACAATTAAGCAACCCTGGGTAGCAGCCAAAGAAAATGTCGTTTGGAATCTTTTCGATCCACAGGAAAATAAGTATCAAAGTCCGGGCTTCGACTCGATCATGTTCGCCGGCCCATTTGCCATAGGGAAAAAGAAAGACAGCGTGCGTTTCTACTTTACGGCGTCTAATTTCGTGGATGTACAGCAGCCAGTGCGTTATGAGTTTATTCCGGGGCAGGATTCCTCATCTTTTCTGTTGTTGGATCAGGGAAACAAGAAGAGCGTTTATTCACTGAGTGGGAAGAAGTTATTTGTGGGAGTGTACGATCGTATTCTGTATGCCGGTGAAGGTTTTTTTGTTGTGCATAAAAAGGAAAAGAAAGGTCTTGTTTCTTCCTCTGGTAAAATACTAATTCCCCTGGAGTACGATGCCATTGGTACAGTAAATAAAGGCGTGGTCTCATTGCTAAAAGCTACGAAGTTTGGTCTGTTTGACTGTAAAAGGAGTAAACTAATAAAGCCGGTGTATGGCAATAACCTGACTGTGTATAACAATCATGTTCTAATCGCATCCAAAGAGGGATTATATGGTTTTATAGGTTGGGATAATAAACCATTTGGTAAGATTGAGTTTAGTGAAATCAATTATTGGAATGACACGGTTGCCATTGTAAGTAAAAATGCTGATCGCTTTTTGTATGAGATAAAAACGCAGCGGATACTGTTCGATAAAATCAAGCGCTACAACCTCATTCAGGACCGCAACGGTGAAAAGCTTGCTATTATACAGCAGGAACAATATTATGGTGTGATTCACAACCGTAGAGGGATCGTCATACCCATTTCTTTTAGCGATATTGTAAATGTCGGATCACGAGATGAACCGATGTACTTTACAGAGAAGCATGTTGAGGAAGCTTCAATTTTTGTCGTTATCTATTACGATTCAACAGGTAAAATGCTACGCAAGGAGGTATATGAAGACGATGATTACGAAAAAATTTATTGTTCAAACAGTAAATAATAATACGTTAAAATAGTAGTCGTTGAAAAAGTTGTCTGAATACTTAACTTGCACATTGAAATTATCACTATGTGCCGCGGGATTCTCAGTTTATTTTTCCTTGTTTTTATAATTCAGTGTTCAATCGCCCAGTCTCCGTCCGACAGACCTAAACTAGTTGTGGGTATTACAGTCGATCAAATGCGGCAGGAGTATCTCTATCGTTTCTATGATAAGTTTGGAGAAGGAGGCTTTAAACGACTGATAAACGATGGCTTCATGCTTAAAAATGGGCATTATAATTATGCGCCAACGGTTACAGGCCCGGGTCATGCTTCAGTCTATACCGGATCAACTCCGGCCACGCATGGAATTATCGGAAATGAGTTCTATGACAAGCAGCTAAAGAAATTGGTTAATTGCGTTGAGGATCCTTTACATACACCTGTGGGCAACGATGCGGGTAATGGTGATGTATCACCATGGAGAATGCTCTCGTCAACAGTTACGGACGAATTAAAACTGTTTACACAAAAACGCGCCAAGGTAATTGGAATATCGTTTAAGGATCGTGGTGCTGTTTTACCTGCCGGGCACATGGCAGATGCTGCGTATTGGTATGATAACAAGTCAGGAAAATTTATCACCAGCACGTACTACATGAAACAGCTGCCAGCATGGGTATTAAAGTTCAATGCGCTGAACCTGCCAGACAAATATCTTTCGCAGGAATGGAAAACCCTTCTTCCGATTGAGCAATACACTGAAAGTGGACCTGATGATAATCCCTATGAACGCAAATTTGCAGGTAAGCAAAAGCCAACCTTTCCTTACAAGTTAAGCGAGTTAAGAAAGGCTAATGGGAACTACGAACTGTTAAGCTATACGCCTTTTGCTAACGACTACCTTACTGAACTGGCGAAAGCTGTGATGGTAAATGAGCAAATGGGAAAACGAGACGTTAGTGATTTTCTGTGCGTTTCTTATTCCACCACCGACATCGTCGGGCATATGGTCGGTCCAAATGCTGTTGAACTTCAGGATATCTACCTTCGGTTGGATCGCAATCTTGAAGATCTCCTGAAAAAACTAGATGCAGAAGTCGGAGTAGGGAAGTATACAGTCTTTCTAACCGCCGACCATGCCGTTGCTGATGTACCTCAGTTCATGGTCGTTAATAAAATGCCTGGTGGTTATTTTAATGAAAATTATGTGAAGGCGAAACTTCAAGAATTTCTGGCTACTTATTATCCCGGCAGGGATTTCATTGAAAATATTAGCAACGGCCAAATTTTTTTGAATCAGGATGCCTTCCGGCAAGATCCGAAAACTTCTGGCCTTGACATGTTCATCGTCACTGAACTCATTGGTAAATTTTTAATGACTGTGAATGGAGTTTCAAATTATTACACTGAAGAAAAGCTTCGTGATGGTGATTTTGATGAGGGTGGCATAAAGGGTTTGTTTGTTCGGGGTTTCAATAGCCGAAGATCTGGTGATATTCTAATTTCGCTGGAGCCAGGTTGGTTGGCCTCTGGTTCCATCCAAGGCACAACGCATGGATCACCCTACACCTATGATACACATGTGCCCATCTTGTTTTTTGGTCAGGGAATAAAAAAAGGTTCGTCCGTTCGTTACCATTCGGTCACAGATATCGCTCCGACAATTTCAACCTTGCTGAGTATAAAATTTCCAAACGGTTGTACCGGCCAACCTATCGAAGAACTGTTTGAGTAACATCCGTTGTTTGATACATCCCATAAAATTATTTATGTGGCGCCTTTATTTTTATTTCAAGCATTAAAACATTGGCGGTGATTCTAAGTGATTTCCCTATCTTCAAGCCTTATTCGTCTGGATCGTATGAGTGAGCCTAAGTTTAAACCTGTTTTAGGATTGTGGGATGCGACCATGATCGTTGCCGGATCCATGATAGGGTCGGGTATCTTCATTGTTAGTGCTGACATCTTGCGGAACGTTGGAGGATCAGGATGGCTGATCATGGTTTGGTTGATCACTGGGTTCATGACCATATCGGCTGCGGTAAGTTATGGTGAGCTCAGTGGAATGTTTCCGAAGGCAGGTGGTCAGTATGTATATCTGAAGGAAGCCTTTAACCCGTTGATTGCATTTTTATATGGGTGGAGTTTTTTTGCTGTCATTCAAACTGGAACTATTGCTGCAGTAGGGGTGGCGTTTTCAAAATTTATGGCCTACATCGTTCCGGGTGTAAGCGAAGAACTGGTTCTGCTTGACCTTGGGTTTCTAAGTATCTCTCCAGCGCAGGTGGTGTCGATCGTCATCATAGTATTGCTCACGTATATCAATACCCGAGGAGTGCAGGGTGGTAAAGCAATCCAAACCGTTTTTACAGTGACAAAAATTTTGAGCCTCTTCGGACTTATCATCTTCGGATTTGTTATGATGGATGGCGATGTGTGGGATGCGAACTGGACCAATGCCTGGAATTTAAATGGACTAAATGCCGATGGAAGTCTCGAAGCGTATACCACCATTGCTGCAGTAGGTGCTATTGCCGCCGCAATGGTAGGTTCGATATTTAGCAGCGACGCATGGAACAACGTAACCTTTATTGCCGGAGAAATTAAAAATCCACAGCGCAATATTGGATTGAGTTTATTTCTGGGGACGTTGATCGTAACAATTATTTATGTATCAGCAAATTTGATGTACACTGCAGTCTTGCCTCTAGAGGAAATTGCGTTCGCAGAAAAGGATCGGGTAGCCGTATCTGCATCAAATGTGATTTTCGGAAATATCGGGACAGTGATCATTGCGTTGATGATCATGGTATCAACCTTTGGATGCAACAACGGACTGATTCTGGCAGGAGCCCGCGTGTATTTCACAATGGCTAAAGATGGATTATTTTTTAAGCAGGCGGGTGAGTTGAATAGATTTGCCGTACCTCAACTGGCACTGTGGGTACAGTGCGCATTGGCCTGCGTCTGGTGCCTCAGTGGTAAGTATGGTGACCTTCTTGATATGGTTTCCTTCGTAGTGGTACTGTTCTACATGCTTACGATCTTGGGAATTTTTATTCTTCGTAAAAAGCGGCCTGAAGCGGAAAGACCGTACAAGGCATTCGGGTATCCCGTTCTTCCGCTGGTGTATATCAGCATGGGAATTACATTCTGTACACTACTGATTATCTACAAACCAAAGTTTACCTGGCCAGGATTAATCATTACGTTGTTGGGTATCCCTATCTATTATGCTGCCATGCAGCGTCGTAAATCCGGTGGTGCTCCTTCTGCATAGTTTAGCGTCGGATTCCAAACGTTTTATACTTAGGATATTTGTGCATTGACGATTTTTAAACCCTCGGTAAAGGAACGTGGAGTATACCCTAAATCCTTTTGTGCCTTCGAAATATTGAAGCCTGTTTTTAAGGGTCTTTTAGCTGTCTGTGTGAACCTTGTTGAATCGGTTTCCTTAATGAAGGATTTGTCGAGCTTAAAAAAATCTGCCGTTTCCATTGCGATCTGATATGGCGAAAGGAAGTCATTACCTGAAATGTGATAAATACCTTTGGCTTTTTTCGTTGCTGCCAAAAAACATCCTATGGCCAAATCTTCAGCAAGTGTAGGGGTACGCCATTGATCGTTAACAACCTGGATTGTTTTTCCTTTCTCAAGGTTTTCCTTCACCCATAAAATAATGTTGGAGCGACTCATGTCTCTGGTTATCCCATACACCAGTACTGTTCGTACGATGCACCACGAGATATCGCTTTCGATAATCAATTTTTCTCCTGCCAGTTTACTTTCACCATAATAGTTGATAGGGTTAGGCGTAGCGGTTTCATCCAACAGCCCTTTCGTTCCATCGAAAATAAAATCGGTCGATACGTGAACGAGGTGAGTATTGTTTTCACGGGATGCTGTAATAAGATTCTCTACTGCGGTGACATTCGCCTTCCAGCAGCCTTCGCGATCTGATTCACACTGGTCTACCTGCGTCATCGCAGCAGTATTGATAATAACATCAGGTTTAGAAAGAGAAACAAGTTTCTGTACTGCATCGCTGTCGGTGATGTCGAGTCTGTGGAACTCACCCCTGTTAATGGGAAGTACAGAATTTCCTTTAGCGGTGGCAATGAGATGCACTTCCTGGTTCTGTTGTAAGTACTCCGTTAACTTTTGGCCTAACAAGCCATTTGAACCAGTGACGAGAATTTTCATAGTGAATACTAGGGATTCAGATTGCGATACAATGATTTAGAGAAGGGGCCGAACAGATTGTTATTTTTCGGGATACTTGTATCCGTATTCCTTTTCGATTTTTTTCCTGGGCATTTCTTCCACAGTTACAGACATAGGAATGTCTTCCAGGGGTCGGTCACTTCTGTCTCTTTGTACAGCTGCTATTTTATCGACCACTTCTATTCCTTTGATCACCTTCCCGAATACAGTGTACTCTCCATCCAGATGAGGTGCTCCACCAACGGTTGTGTAAGCCTTTATTTTTTCCGGTGATACTTCTTTTGTAAAAGCCATTCCGGTTTCTTTTTCCACGCGTGGACGAAGTTGTGTCAGCATGGCCTGGTAAACCTTCATATCGCCCGATTGATAGCTGGCTACAATCGAATCATATGCTGGTCGGTTTGCTGGATTTTGGAAATACTTCTGTAACGCCTGGTCATATTTGGATTGATCAAGCCTCAAGTCTTCTTCGGTCATCTTTGTACCGTGCACGATATAAAACTGACTTCCGCTGGAGGCTTTCGTTGGGTTTTGCTGATCGCCCAATCGCGCCGCGGATAAGACGCCCCTTTCATGAATATATTTGGCATTGATCTCGGCGTCCACTGTGTATCCCGGACCCCCTCTCCCCAGCGGCTGACCAGGCATGGCGCTTTTTGAATCGGGATCTCCGCCCTGAATCATAAACCCTTCCATGACTCTATGGAATAAGGTGCTGTCATAAAAATGTTCTTTTGCCAGTTTGATAAAGTTCGCTTTGTGCTTTGGTGTTTCATCAAACAGGATGACTGTCATATCGCCATAACTCGTTTTTATAGTGACGACATGGTCTTTGTTCTGAGCGCAACTGCTGGCAATGATAAAATAAATTGAAAATAAAATTATGGTTGAAACTCTTCTCATGATCTGATTTTAAAGTGCACAAAGTTAAAAATCCTTTGTTACCGGTTTATTACTTCTTCTTTTTCGCGGTTTCGGATTTCCTGTAGTATTTCCGCTCCTCCGTTCTTTAGAACCTCCCGCGCAACTATTTCTCCTAGTTCTTTCACATCTTCAGGAGAGGCTGTATGTTTTGCTTTTACAATCCGTTCACCATCGAGCGAAATTATACCTCCTTTCAATGTGATCATTCCTCCGTCATTGTGCGCATAACCAAAAACCGGAACGCTACATCCTCCCTGCATGGTTTTAAGAAAGGAACGTTCTGCCCGAATGCAAACTTCCGTTTCTTCATGGTTCACCCAACGTGCAATGATTTCCTTTTTCTGGAAACCTAATTTTTTATGGCATTCAATAGCAATGCTACCCTGGCCGACAGCCGGTACGAAATAACTTGTTTCTATTTTTTCGAATATCAGATCGTCGTATCCCATACGGTGAACACCAGCATAGGCGAGCAGCAGGGCATCATATTCACCAGCGTGTAGTTTGTTAAACCGTGTTTGAAGGTTGCCCCGAATTGTTACAGCTTCAAGGTTTGGATAAAAGTGTTTCAGGAAAGCGACACGACGAGTTGCAGATGTGCCGATTTTCAATTTATCGGTTGTTAGGTTAATATCTCTACGGGTGCTTACGATAACATCGTTTGCTAGTTCCCTTTCGGTGAAAGCAACCAGTTCGAGTTCATCAGGAATTTCAGAGGAAAGGTCTTTGGCGCTGTGTACTGCGATGTCGATTGATCCATCCAAAAGGCTGGCTTCTATCTCTTCAGTAAAAACACCTTTACTTCCGATTTTGGAAATCGTAACATCCAGAATTTTATCGCCACGCGTTTCAATGGGCACAATTTCAGTTTGATAGCCTGAAGGCCTGATCAGACTTGCAACATGCTCAGCCTGCCACAGTGCAAGCTTACTTCCTCTTGTTCCAATACGAATGAGCTTATTCATAGCTTACGGGTTGATGGTTCTGGATATTTTTAAAGACAAGTCCAAAAAAATCATCTTCGCGCTTCCGTTGCGTTCGAGATGATAATTAGCATCGTTCATCAAGGTAAATGATTTTTCAATTTTCTCCAGATTCATCACCTTACTAAAGTCTTCAATAAACTTTAATTCTTCTCCCCGCGATCGATTCATCTGTGAAGCGCCGGAAATACGAAGGAGTGTTTCCCGCATGATGTTCATACTGTACGTCATCAGTGTTTTCTGACTAAGTTTGTCCAGTGCATGGTATTCATCGGCCAGCAATACCAGTGTCTGATAACTTTTCTTAAAGCATGCACGCATCCAATCCGTGAAGCGTTTGGCATTGTCGTCTTCCTCACTGTCAATAAGTTTTAAGGCGTAATTCAGATTGCCTTCTGACAACTGCATGATCTTCGCAGCTCTTGACGATTCTACCTGTTTTTTTTCTATAAGATGAGATTCTACTACTTCATCTTTTAGCAAAGGAACTGTAACAATCTGTGTCCTTGAAATAATGGTAGGAAGGAGTCTGTCCGCCGCATTGGTAACCAGTATAAAATAAGTATGGGGTGCAGGCTCTTCCAGTATTTTCAATATGCCATTGGCAGCAGATGGATGCATAAGTTCGGGCTGCCAGATGATCATTACTTTATGCTGACTTTCAAAAGGTTTCAACGATAATGTTTTGACGATTGCCCGACTTTCTTCCCGGGATATCAATGCTTGTTTATCTTCACCGCCATAATAGTTCGTCCAGTCAATGAGGTTGCCAAAAGGTTGTTCCAGGAGGAAGGCACGCCATGATTTCAGAATCTCAGCTTTGAATCTATCTTCATCCTTGTCACTTTTCACATTACTGAGGGGAAAAACAAAATGTGTATCAGGGTGTATGAATTTATTGTTCTTGGAACAAGCGGCACACACGCCACAGGAATCATCGACACCTTTATTTTCACAATGCAGGTAGGTGGCATACGCAAGCGCCATCGGTAAATTCAAAGCTCCCTCCGTACCGACAAAGAGCTGTGCATGGGCAATGTGGTTACTTTTAACAGCCTCTGTCAGCAGTGATTTTACTTCTTCTAATCCGGGAATATTTGAAAACGTCATAGTTAATTTTTCTCCCAGACTCTGGCTGGGGCGGTCATCTTAAATACATGTAAAAGAATATCTCTGTCAAAATCATCCAACGCAATACTTCGGCGAGCCATTACTCTTCCGGCTGTCTCAAGGGCTTTCTCCAACTGAAAGGTAACAAATCCATGAGCGCCACCCCATGCAAATGAAGGGACATAGTTTCTTGGGAAACCTTCTCCGTAAATATTGGTACATACGTCAATCACGGTCGCGGTATTGAACATCGTATTGATGGAACATTTGCTGTGATCACCCATCATCAATCCACAAAACTGTAATCCGGTGTCTACAAAGTTTTGTTCGGCATGGTTATATAATTTAATCATGTCGTAGTTATTTTTCAGGTTAGATGTATTGGTGTCGGCACCAATGTTACACCATTCGCCCAGTACCGAGTTGCCCAAAAAACCGTCGTGGGATTTATTGCTGTATGAAAAAATAACAGAGTTGCTTACTTCGCCACCGACTTTTGAAAATGGTCCGATAGTGACGTCGCCTCTTATTTTTGCGCCCATGTTTACGTGGGAATCATGGCATAAAGCAAATGCTCCCCGTATGATTGCTCCTTCTTGAATGATACTGTTTTTACCTAAGTAGATCGGTCCATTTTCAGCGTTAAGCGTGGCGGCCCTGATGTAAACACCTTCCTCAACAAAAATATTTTCTTCACCATACACGCGGGTATGCCGATCGTTAATGTCCTGGGATTTTCTTCCTTCGGTTAGAACTTTAAAATCAATCCGCAGTTGGGCTCCGTTCTCGCGGAAAATTTTCCAGGTTCTATCAATAATGGTTAATTCATGCTTGTATTCTATTGTGTTCTTTTCGTTCATCTCGGCACCAGGATTTCGCGCTGCCAGTAAGACTGTACCTTTCACCAGAAAGTATCCTTCGGGCAAAGCCTTTATGGTAGCGGTCAAAACCGGATCAGGGCATATTGCGCCGTTGATTAGCAGATTGTCCGATGCATTAGTAAATGGAAATTTCTTCTGGAGGTATTCTTCAGTCCTGAAAGAAGCTGTTGTAGCAAGCCATTTTTCCCATTTCTCAGCAATGGTCAGGATTCCAACGCGAATGGAAGCAACGGGACGTGTAAAAGTAAAGGGTAACAAGTTTGTTCGGATATCCGGGTCATCGAATAGAATAAGATTCATTTTCCAAAAATAGGGGCTGGCCGGTAAGGATGAAGAGATTCCTCTTTTTAAATTCTGGAATATTAGACCGGGCTATCGAGGATGAGGAACTTGGGGGCATGGACACAAAAAAAGCCCTCGGAAACCGAAGGCTTTTTTTCCTCATTGAAGAAGTATTAAGCTTTCTTTTGGTACTTGTTTTTGAATTTCTCTACACGTCCGGCTGTATCCACAAACAGCTTTTTGCCGGTGAAAAATGGATGTGAAGCAGAACTTACTTCTACCTTGATTACTGGATATTCTTTTCCGTCTTCCCAGGTAATAGTGTCCTTTGTATTTGATGTTGAGCGGCTCTTAAATTTCGTGTCGCTTGAGGTATCCCAAAAAATAACCTCTTTGTATTCCGGATGAATGCCTTTTTTCATATCAATTCTCGTGTTTTTCCTAAAAGGACTGCAAAGATAAGTACCAAAAACAGATAAGCAAGGAGTAATTTCTGGAAATTTTAACATCCTGATAGATCGTGGCAAATGATTAATTTGCGGCGTTAACCGATACTCAATGAAATTCAGACTGTTTACGGCGCTTTTCAGTGTTTTTTCAATCGTTGTTCATAGCCAGAGTAGCTATTTACCCCTAAATGAGGATTTGTACCATACCATCGATCGGTATGAGGTAAAATCAGGTAGGATATCACCCCGGATTTTTACTACTGTCAAGCCCTATAAACGCTCCGATGTAGTTGCATTTATTGATTCACTACACCAGCAGGACATTTTCACTTCCCGCGCTGACCAGTTCAATTATGACTATTTCCGGAATGACAGCTGGGAATGGTCACGCGCAGAAACCAGTGACACCGACAGGAAACCAATCCTGAAAAAATTATACAAAAAGAAGGCTGACTTTTTCTATGTCGACGAAGAGGCTTTCGATCTCCATGTTAATCCGATTCTTTACCTGGGAGCAGCACAAGATTCCCGACGAGATGATATGCTTTTCATCAACACACGTGGGGTTGAAATACGGGGTATGATCGATAAGAAACTGGGATTCTATACCTCTCTTACTGAAAATCAAGCCATATTACCTTCGTATGTGTGGGAGCAAATGACGATGAATCCAGTCATTCCCCATGAAGGATTCTGGAAGGAATACAGCGACGGCCAGGGTGTAGACTTTTTTCAGGCACGAGGCTACATCAGCTTTGAAGCCACGAAACACATTAACATCCAGTTTGGGCACGATCGTTTTAATATTGGCAACGGATACCGTTCGCTTATACTGTCAGATTTTTCACCTCCGGCTTTATTCCTGAAAGGCAATCTGAAGGTGTGGAAACTGAATTATATGTTTCTGCTTAATCAAATGACGGCGGATGTGACCGGAGGTCGTGGAGGACTGACGGCAGCATTCGGAGGGTATCCCAATAAATTTACGGCGTTTCACCATCTCAGTATCAATATTGGTAAGAAATTCAATCTCGGTGTTTTTGAGGCTGTTGTATTCAGCGGAGATTCAACCGGTAATGATAATTTTCGTCTCGACTACCTTAATCCTGTAATATTCTATCGCGCTATTGAACAACAAAATGGGAGCAGCGACAATGTAATTCTCGGGTTAGACTTTAAATGGAATCTCGCCCGGAAGCTGTCAATGTACGGTCAATTTGTATTGGATGAATTTGTGTTAGATGAAATTACTTCAGGTAATGGATGGTGGGCAAATAAATACGGTATCCAGGCGGGAGCAAAATATGTTGACGCCTTTGGTATCTCAAATCTTGATTTGCAGGGAGAAGTAAACGTGGTCCGACCCTATACGTATTCCCACAATACAGCCTTTGGTAGTTACTCAAGTTACAAACAATCGCTTGCTCATCCATTAGGAGCAAACTTCGAGGAACTGGTCGGGATACTTCGGTATCAACCCCTTCCTCGGCTGAATATTGTCGGGAAACTGACGTATATCAAAATTGGAAGGGACTCAGCCGGTGTAAACTGGGGTAGTGATATTTTAAAACCTACCACAACCCGGCAGCAGACTTACGGAAATAAAATCGGTCAGGGAGTAGCGAACGATATACTATTTGGAAGCTTCACCGCATCCTGGCAATTGAAGCACAATCTTTTTATAGATGCAGGTGTCGTAGTACGCAAAAGTGAAAGTGTATTACCTTTTTATGATAACACTACCGTTATAAGCCACATGGCATTACGCTGGAATATTGCAAAACGCCTCTACGAATTCTAATCAAATGAAGATTTACTATCGGATACTGCGATATGCACCGGGTGCAAAATCACAGTTTTTAAAATTTTTGTTTTTCTCGATTCTGGCTTCTCTTTTTAGTGCAGCCTATCTCGGATTACTGCAACCTATGCTTGATATTCTGTTTCTTCAAAAGATTGATGAACCAGTATCAAAACTACCAGAGTACGCATTAACGGCCACATACTTCAAGGCCTGGTTTAATTTAAAATTTTCAAATGCCGTCACAACGTATGGGCCGGTCAACACTTTAATGTATGTATGCATGTACATCATCGGGTTTGTTTTCCTCTCTAATCTGTTTCGGTATATGGAGAGGATGGTTGCCTCGCGGGTAAAAGCTGATGTTGTGAAAAATGTGCGTGTAGATATTTTTAAGAATGTATCGCAACTGCACATCGGTTTCTTTAGTGATCAACGCAAAGGTGATTTGATTTCACGTTTTACAAACGATGTTAGTGAAGTGGAGAATACAGTAGTTAGTGGTTTTAAGGCGATCAAAGAACCTATTACACTGATTATTTACATCGTGATGCTTTTCCTTATTTCCGTTAAGCTTACGCTGATTACGCTGATCGTTCTGCCCCTTACGGGTGGGTTAATCTCAATGATTATAAAGCAACTTAAGAAAAGAGCGGTACAGAGTCAGGAGACTATGGGGCGAATTGTAAATATTCTGGATGAAGCCTTTAGTGGCATGCGGGTTATCAATGCGTTCAATGCACGAAATTTTTTAATACAGAAGGTAGAAGATGAAACTACTTTTCACCGAAAGGTAAATTTGTCGATGTCGCGAAGAAATGAGCTGGCTTCACCACTCTCTGAATTTCTGGGCGTGATCATCGTGGCATTTATTCTTTTTTATGGTGGGCAATCGGTTATGGCCGGAGATGAAGGCTTGACTCCGTCTTCTTTCCTTACGTTTCTCACCTTCTATGCATCCATGATTCAACCCGCGAAAAACTTTTCGAATGGGATCACATCTCTTCAGAAAGGTGTTGTATCTGCACAAAGGATTTTTACGATTATTGATACCGAGTCCGCCATCAGGAACAAGCCCGATGCCATTCATTTGCGGGATTTCCACAGCGAAATAGAATTTAAGAATGTAAGCTTTGCTTATGATCGAGAGCTAGTACTAAAGGACATTAACCTGAAGATTGAAAAGGGCAAAACGATTGCTTTGGTCGGACCATCGGGAGGTGGAAAGTCAACGCTTGCTGATTTGGTGCCCCGGTTCTATGATCCGACACACGGCGAAGTATTATTAGATGGAGTGCCCCTTACGGATTATGAGATTGAATCACTGCGGAAACAAATGGGCGTTGTAACACAGGAATCAATTTTATTTAACGACACCATTTTTAATAACATTGCCTTCGGTATGAAGGACATGAAAGAAGAAGATGTTATACATGCCGCGAAGGTTGCCAATGCACATGAATTTATAGTCCAAAGTGAGCATGGATACCAAACCCTGATCGGGGAGCGTGGATCAAAACTTTCCGGGGGTCAGCGACAGCGCATCAGTATTGCGCGTGCTGTGCTTAAGAATCCTCCGATTTTGATTTTAGATGAAGCAACATCGGCGCTGGATTCTGAATCTGAGCGGTTGGTTCAGGAAGCGCTGACTAACCTGATGAAAAACCGGACGTCAATCGTAATTGCTCATCGCCTTAGTACTATTCAACATGCTCATGAGATTATTGTCATCCAGCAAGGTCAGATCGTGGAGCGCGGTCGCCATGACACATTGATCACCCAAAATGGCCTTTATAAAAAACTGATTGAAATACAGAAAGTCTGACATTTTCGGTCATTTCCGTTGGGTCACTTATCTCGGACATGCTGGATGAGTATTCACCCAAGCTGAGAGAACTTTAAGAACAGTTTGAAACCTTAAATTTTTTCAATTACCTTTAAAGACATTGTTAACGCGGTTAGATTAACCAGTCACCCATGAGTAGAAACAGGATTATCTTATTTATCATCTTTGCCGCATTCCATGTGGCTGCTTTCATATTCACACTTCTTATTCAGGATTTTGGTTTTCTAACAAGGATTTATCAGCATATTGGGTTATTTAAGTATATCACGTTTTTGGGAATAGTTCTCATCGTTGTGGATTTTGTTTGGTCATGGATCGTTAGCCGGGATTCTCAGAAGGAAAAAGCTGCGCTCACGCACGAGCTTAACACGTTGAAAGCAAAACTTTTTGATCTCCAGGAGACTGCTAAAGAAGCAGAAGCCGCCAGAAACACTCCGAAAACCAGTTAGAAAAATAAATAATGTATGGTCGCTAAAATTTTTGGCGGCGCCGTTCACGGGGTAGATGCCCGAACGATTATGGTTGAGGTCAGTGTTGGCCAGGGCACAAAATTTTTTATGAGTGGCCTTCCCGACAGTGCAATTAAAGAAAGCCAGCATCGTGTTGAATCGGCATTGAAGAGTTCAGGCTTCTTCATGCCGCGTAACAAAACCGTTGTGAATCTAGCGCCCGCAGATATCCGTAAAGAGGGTTCTGCTTATGATCTTTCCATCGCACTTGCTGTGTTGAGTGCATCGGGACAAATTACCACGGACAAGCTGGAGCAATACATCATTATGGGTGAATTGACCCTTGATGGTACGCTTCGTCCAATACGAGGTGTATTGCCCATCGCGATCCAGGCCCGGAGCGAGAACTTTAAGGGTTTTATTCTGCCGGCCGACAATGCCAGTGAAGCGGGTATCGTCAGTAACATGGATATTTATCCGGTTACATCCTTACGTGAGGCTGTAAATTTTCTCGAAGACAAAATTTCTATCGAACCGGTTAAGATTGATACACGCGAAGTGTTTGCAGCCCGCCTCAATTTCTATGAGACTGATTTCAAAGATGTGCAGGGCCAGGAAAATATTAAACGTGCTATGGAAATTGCAGCCGCCGGTGGGCACAATGTAATTATGATAGGGCCACCCGGTGCCGGAAAAACTATGCTAGCCAAACGGTTACCCACAATACTTCCACCACTTACGCTCAACGAAGCACTGGAGACTACTAAAATTCATTCAGTCGCCGGAAGACTGGGAAGAGATGCAGCATTGCTTACCACACGTCCGTTCCGCTCACCCCACCACACAATTTCTGATGTTGCTTTAGTTGGCGGGGGAGGTCATCCTCAGCCGGGCGAAATATCACTGGCTAATAATGGTGTTTTATTTTTAGATGAGCTACCGGAATTCAAACGTACAGTGCTTGAAGTCATGCGGCAGCCCATGGAAGAGCGCCGCGTTACGATTTCACGGGCAAAGGTATCTATTGAATATCCGGCCAACTTTATGCTCATCGCCAGCATGAACCCGTGTCCGTGTGGATACTTTAATCACCCTGAAAAAGAATGTGTATGCGGGCCAGGTATTGTACAGCGCTACCTTAGCAAGATCAGCGGACCACTACTTGATAGAATTGATCTGCATGTTGAAGTTGTACCGGTAAGCTTCGACGAAATGACGGCTAACCGCAAGTCCGAAACGAGTGAACAGATCCGTGAACGTGTAGTGCAGGCAAGGGAAATTCAGGCTGAGCGTTTTAAAGAAAATGATGCTATTTATTGCAATGCCATGATGCCTTCAAACATGGTAAAGAAAGTTTGCTCGATAAATGAAGCAGGTAAAAGTCTGCTCAAGACGGCAATGGAAAGACTTGGACTTTCAGCCCGGGCATATGACAGGATCTTAAAGGTATCCCGGACAGTGGCTGACCTCGCCGGGAGTGATGAGATTAAAGTTGAACATCTGGCGGAAGCAATCCAGTACCGAAGTCTCGATCGCGATGTTTGGGCAGGTTGATTCATTTTGTGAGTAAGAAAAGTAAGCCTACTAGTCTTATCAAATGCCAACCCGTTGCTAATTTCATTAGGCTGAACACCCAAAAGCCGCAATGGCAGATAATTTATAAGCCTGCCAAATAGAAGTTGCTTTTTTTCTAACATCTACTCCTTCCCGAGAGATAGAGTGGATAAATGTGCTAACGACGATAAATGACCTGTGGATTCTGACAGATGAATCATTTGGCATTTGTTTCAAGTGCTCATTGATTCCCGGTTCCCGATTATTAATTAATTAGTGCAATTGGGCAATGTACGCCAGGGGGATGTGAGAGGACTCAGATGCAAAGCTTTCAGGAGCCGCTTACTTCAATTCGTCAACCGCAATCTTTTCAGTATAAGCTCACAACGCTTTAAGCTAAAAGTAGAGGCTGCCCTTTTGAGACAGCCTCTTGTTATTAGACTATGACTAGAAATTAAAACTTATCGGTTCTGCGAAAATTTTCCGATAATTTCTTCATCAGGTGATCAAATGGTTTTTGCATTAATGGAAAAAAAACGAACGCAAGGATAAGTCCAGTAAAAAAGGCAACGAATAACGTACTCCAAATATCGTGATCAAAAAAGAAATAATTGCCAATCGTCATAGGCACAAAAATAAATGCAAAATCTGCCGTTTTCTTTTTCATACTATAAAGATAATTGATCAAAAGAAACCTAACAACCAGATCAGCCGGAAGCAATCCAGTACCGAAGTCTTGATCGAGATGTTTGGGAAGGTGATTTTCTGTGCCTTAGTCTATCCGATTTATTGATTATCTGCTAAATTACCGCTGTGAAGCGCACGATTCTACTTTATGCATTATCCCTGGCGGCGTTGATCTTTATTCTCAAGCTTATCGAATACCGTTTTTTTGTACGCGATCTTTCACTTGAGTTTTATGTTGGCCTGGTTGCTATTCTTTTTACTGTTCTTGGTATCTGGGCGGGTAATAAACTTTCCCGCAAAAAGACGGTCGTCATTACTAATCCTGAATTTCAGTTTGATGCCGCCCGCCTTCAGTCGCTGAATATCAGTAAACGTGAGTATGAAGTCTTGGACCTCATGTCGAAGGGTAATTCCAATCAGGAAATTGCAGATAAACTTTTTGTTTCACTGAATACAGTAAAAACACATTCATCCAATCTTTTCCTCAAGTTAAATGTAAGACGGAGAACCCAGGCGGTTCAAAAGGCGAAGGAACTACAGCTTATTCCGTAATGCTTTTGTGTGATTTCCACTATTTTTAATAAAATCACACTTTCGGGTGAATGCTTTCTGTGTGGTTGACGATTCTTTTGATCAAAAAAAACTATGAAAAGAACAATCCTGATTTATGGCCTTATCGCTGGTGCTATTGTTGCCGGTCTCATGTTTGCCACTATGCCCTTCTGGGAAAGTGGCGTTATTACTTTCGACAATGGCGAATTCGTCGGCTACACCACGATGGTCATTTCTTTGTCGATGGTATTTTTCGGTATTAAGACATGCCGTGATAACCACTTCAACGGTTCAATTTCTTTCTGGAAAGCATTTAAGGTGGGTATTCTCATTTCCCTGATTGCAGCTGTGATGTATGCCCTGGCATGGGAGATTTCGTACCATACCATTAATATTAATTTTTTAGAAAAAATGTCAGCCCATTACCTGGAGAATATGAAAACGGAAGGTAAGACCGAAGCGGAAATCGAAGCTTTTGTGCAACAGATGGAGATGTATAAAGAGTGGTATAAGAATCCGTTTATTCGGTTTGGGATGACTCTTGCGGAGATACTTCCTGTTGGAATTGTGATTACGATTATAAGTTCGCTTCTGTTACGGAACAGGGAAGTATTGCCAGTAAACTGATTTGTTGCTTAAAAAGAAGGAGTGGTGTACAAAGGTAGCGAATGGAAATCAGGCCTGGCTGGATAACTGATCCTGTTGGTAACGAGTAAAAACAGTCTGTCTGCCGCTCATCCGATTTCAAACGGTAAGGGCACGTGTAAAACCCTGGCAGTGGTCAACGCCCTGCGATAAATCACATAGCCGTTTTCGATTAGGAGGCGTTGTTCTATTTGATAAAGAAGTAGATGGCCCAACCGTTGGGAAGGACGATTTTGATTTGGAGTGGGCCATACGTTGGTTCTGGCTGTTGGAAAAATAGGCTATTTGCATACTATCCGTGACGTACTTCTGGAGCAGCGTCCGCGTCGGACTATCTGCATATATTTATGAACAGTCTAAGTCGGATTTTTTTCATTGCCATTTGTTTAAAAGGCTTAAATGGATAAAAAGTTTAGGCCGATGTTTACGGTCTGGAAATTGTAGAGTAAAATTTACATTTCTTATGATGGGGTTCAGCCAGCTTTTTAACTCATAGGTTTAGGTTAGGGTTTGGTTGGCCCTTTTTATTTATTACAGCCTGCATCTGATTTTCTATTCGGAGTTTTAGGTTTTCCTCCCATTCCCTCACTCCACCACCGCGTCAAATGCGCTGTTAAGAATTTTTCCATTTCGTTTCATCTGAATCCAGATTCTGTACCGTCCGGATGACGGAAAGGCATAAGGAAAGGAGACAATAGAATGCTCCGGATGTTCCGGATCAAATTGCTCATGGTTCATATTCGCCATCAACAAGGTATTTCTTTCGTCTTCCGACATTGCGTAAATTCTTTCTATCGCCCGATCCACACTGTCCATGAATACAGTTGATTTCGGTATTTTTTTAAAGTCTACCGGACCAACTTCAGTTTCAAACCGCGTAAGCATTGTTTCCTGAGATGCCATAGAGTAGCTGCCAACAGGGTGCAAGTGGATGTAGACACTTCCGTCTTCTTTCATCACAACGGCATGGCCAGTCATTCCCAGGTAGGGTTCAAGTACAGCAGGAGAACCAGCACTATCAAGCACGCTGAACTTTAAGGAATAAAGACTATTCGCTATGAGTGATTTTGAGGGATCGTGTTCCCAAGTGATGGTTGACCCATCGGCTAATGGGGTTCGAAACCCAGGCTTGCCACAAATGATCACATCATTTCCCTGGAGCGATGGATCAATCTGTGTGATGGGATTGGTCGAAAAATAAGTGTCATCCGGATCGAGCTTGTTGGTGTTAAGCGAAGCAAAAACAGCTGGTGTTTCTGATTTTTTAATTTCAAAAGTGTCGGGAATAGTTTCTGAAAAACCACTTATACGGGTGATGTCTGCAAAGACAAAATACTTTCCTACGGGTAGGCGAGGAATGCTGGAGACAAACGTTACGGAATCTTTTCGCCTGGGGTGTAGGTGAGCAAACACATCCATACTACCTGCCCGTACCAGGAACATGTGCATCAATTTTCCGTGATCCGGGATAATGTAACTGATGTTTCGCGTGAACCTCAGGTTACCGAGTTGGGTAGTATCAACCCGGAAAATCAGTTGACGGTCGTCCCCGTTTATGGCAATAGTTGTGGTTGCCTGGAACGGCTTATACATATAGCGCTGATAGTCGTTCGCCCATCCGTCCCACCAGGTTTTTCCACCCCAAAGAATCAGGATTAACAAAACTGAACTTATGAGTGCGCCAACGATTCGTTTTCTTTTAATGAATTTAGCAGTTGTGTCAAAAGGTTTCACCAGACCATCACTTACACTCGCGCTGATAATGGTAATCATTAACACAACGAGCAGGATACAAAGACCCGCTAACATCCATCCAAGGGATGGGTCCATTTCTTTTTGCAGCGTGGAAACAGCCATTACAGGAACCATAGTTTTTCCGTCGCTTGCATCTCCTTTTATTTCTACTTCAATTCCTGAGGTGCCAGCGTCCATTAACCAAATTATTCCACGGTAATGTCCGGGTTCACCTTCAACGGCTATCATTTCATCAGCTTGAGGTGTTCCTTCATCGCCTGCATACCAATACACCGGTTTAGCCCAAATAGAATTTATACCGGAAGTTTGTGTAAAAATATCAATGGTGGCAGTGCCCGGAATAACATCGGGAGGGTTCACTAAAACCATAATGTCATAGGCTCCTGCCTTTCCTTCAAAACTAACGCCAGGGCTACCGATGTGTGACCCGGCTAAAAAGGAAATACAACACGTAATAAATGATAATGCAAGCTTTTTCATTATACAGTACAAATTTTATCTGACAACTTTCTTCATCCAATGGCCCCACGCCAGCCCTGTTCTTGATGATACTATACCGATAAGGAATGCGATGAGTAACCCATACACTAATTCCATCCCGGAAGAAATCATCCAGGGGCCGAATGAGTAGCGATATTCCCAATCCGGCTCGGACCCAAAATACCATTTGGCTGTCCCGAAAAACCAATGACCGTTGGAGGCCATCAACACATTAGCAAACGGCCATTGAACAATAATAAATGCGACCAGAAAACACACACTATAAATGAGAGCAAGAAGCCATTTGTTTCGCTTGCTGAAGCGCTGTGTTACAATGTCTATTATAAGAGACGGAACAATGATGAGCAGCGGAAAATCAAATGCCTGGAAAGATGTAATGGGATTTAATACCGGTCCCAGTTTTGGTTCCGCGGGGAATAGCGGAAGTATCCAGACCATCAACATCATAAAAACTGAATATACAATCGATGCCTGGGTTGCACCCCATCTCGATATTGAGGAAACGGAAAAAGCTACCAAAAATAGCGGGAAGAGAAACGATGAAATTTGGTAGAACAAAACCCCATGCATTTCATGTCGACTGAGATATTCAGAAGACATGGTGTAAACCATTGAAATCAAAAAACCTGACGATGCTGCGAACAAGAGCGTAAATGTGTTTTTCGTTTTGTTCTCGTCTTTTATGGCGCCGAGATTTTGGTACGCAAGGACGCTGACAATCGCTCCGAACTGGATCATAATCATTCCCAGTAACAATACAGTATGAGGAGGAGAAAGAATCGTTACGTCCAGCCCATACGTGTTGTGCCACCAGTCATCAAAAGGCGCTGAGGTAATCATTGCCAGTGCACCCCAGATGCAAAAAAGATTCCCGAGAGAACCGTAAAAAACGCCCCAGAACTTCACGCTGCTTGCTTTCTCAAGCTCAGATCCAGCCAGCGTAATTTTCAATACCCGATATCCTGAGAACAGCCCTGCCGTTATTCCTCCCAGATAAATGGCAAGATGTGGCGGCGAAAGCAATCCGTCCCGCCCGATACTCATGTGCCACGAAATATCCCAAATGAGTCCGGTTAAAATGCTGAGTGATGACAAGACGGTAACATACAAGTATATAGGTACGTCTTGATTTTTTTGTGGTTGATTTGCTGAATCTAACGTAATAGTTGTCATAGAGTAAAGAGTAACATGATTTTGTTTTTTAAGCTCAAAAATATTTTAGGATGAAGTATCCAGCCTTTGGAATCGTACAGTAAAGATAGTGCCCAGGTCGATTTCGCTTTCCACCGATATAGAACCTCCCAACGCCTCGATCTGAGTTTTAACAAGAAAGAGTCCTACACCACGTGCGTCCTTGTGTTCATGAAAAGTTTTATGGAGCCCAAAAAGCTTTTCGCCAAATCTATCCATATCAATACCCAGTCCGTTGTCCTCGACACGAAGTATGATGAAACCATCTACCAGCGAAGTACTAACCTTAATTTCAGGCTTGCGCATATGTGAACGATACTTTATTGCATTGCTTAACAAATTCTGGAAAATACTTTCGAGGTAAGTGCGGGAATACGTAATTAACGGGGCCTCGTTAAAGTCAAAGGTAATGAGAGCTTCGGTTTGAATCAGTTCACCTTCCAGCGACTGTACAACTTTATCAAAGGTTTCCTTAAAGCGCAATTCAACCTTCTCTATATCGGTTTCTTTCTTTGCCTTTAGTGTCTCCATGAGTTCATTCATGGTTTCTGCCAGGTTATCAGAAACTTTTTTTAGTTTCTCAAAAATTTGCTGATAGTCGGACACGGTGCTTTTTGAATCCAGCAATCCTATCAAAGCCTTTATGTTGCCGATAGGAGAACGAAGATTGTGTGAGATGATATGGGCAAATTCATCCAGTTGCCGGTTTTGTTCCTGGAGTTTCAAGGCAACGGCTTCCAGATTTTGTTTGGAGCGTAGTACTTCATCTTCAGATTTTTTGCGCTCTGTGATATCAATGGCAGAAGCATACATGAGCTGATTTTTCACATCGGCAGCTGAGGCCCACAAAAGAGAGCGGTAAGTACCGTCTTTACATCGGTATCGGTTTTCAAATGATCGAAGGTTGTTTCCTTCTTGCATGAATGCCACAGCCTGTTGTGTAAGTTCAAGATCGTCGGGGTGAACGATCTCAAAAAATGTTTTCGACTTCAATTCCGCTTCTGTCCATCCGAGTAATTCAGTCCAGGTAGAATTCAATCGTCTGATGTAGCCATCAAAGCCAGCAATAAGATTAAGGGTTACGCTATTATTGAAAAGACGATAATTTTCTTCAGCAGCCACCCGCAGTTTTTCTTCAGCTTCCGTTTGAAGTGTGACATCGCTGATAAATCCTTCGATTAAATCTACTTCGTCTCCATTGTATACACCAACCCCAACTTCTTCAACCCATCGGCATTCTCCTGATGATTGGATAATACGATATTTTAACTGAAACTTTTTTCGTTCACGAAGCGCTTTTTCTACTTCACGAAAAATATAGTCTTTATCATCGGGATGGTAAAGCTGTGTGAAGTTCACATTTCCGGAAAGAAATTCAGAGGCATCATACCCCGTGATTTCCCTAACACATTCATTCAGGTAAATCATGGAAAAAGCTTCATCATACTTACATAAGTAGATTGCTCCGGGAATATTCTCTGCCAGTGTCCTGAACTTTTGTTCGCTGTGTTTAAGCTGAAGTTCAGCTTTTTTCTGTTCCGTAATGTTTCTGATCAGGATAAGAACTTTATCCTGATTGATGTATGAAATTTTTCCGGAACTCCAACGGTCTCCACCGGGCACATAATATTCAATATGCTCAGATTGCTGAGTCTCCAGAACTTTAGCAATTGCATTTTTATGAAGCGTTAAAACCTCTCCCGACAAAACATCATCTAAACGTTTCCCAACATACTCTTCACGAGGTGTAACGAAAAGCATGGTTTCTTTTTTCGTCCAGATGTTGGTGTACACCCCGTCTCGGTTGATTTCAATGGCGATATCGTCGATTGAATTAAGCAGCACTTGCAGGTGGGCTTCCGATTCTTTTATCTTTTGTTCCGCTAATTTTAGTTCGGTGATGTCTGTCGCGATACCGGCAAATCCAATCAGTTTATCATAGTCATCCCAAAGTCCGGTAATTGATAACAGTACATGAAATCGGGTGCCATCTTTCCGGATATACGTCCATTCTTTGCTGTCTGCGACACCTTTGGTTTTTGCTTTTGAGGTAAACACTGCAAAGCCAGGTTCAATATCGATCCCTGATTCCAGCGATAGTGCTGCGGCACGTCCGATCACTTCAAACTTATCATGTAAAATGAGGGGAGAGGATTTTCCAATCATCTCGATAGCAGTATAACCTGTAAGTTTTTCTGCTGCCGCATTGAAACTTGTGATTGTACCTTCAGTGTTTGTAGAAATAATGGAGAGCTCAGTCGTACTAATGATAGACTCCTGTAAACGGTAAGCTTCCGCCAGAGCGTTCAGGAAAATATCGGTTTGAATGAAGTTTTTAGATAACGGAATTCTATCCATTGGAATGGTTTGGGCTCAACTCTAAATTTACATTTTTTGGTTTTAGTTGGAAATGATTTCCAGAAATATTTTAGAGCCCTGCATCTGTTCGGGCTCTACGTTGTCGCGTCGCTTCAAAAACAATCACTGCAGCAGCTGTTGAAACATTCATGGAATCAATTTTTCCCTGCATCGGAATAATAATGGTTGAATCGGTTTCCTTTACCCACAGGTCCGATAATCCAGTCGATTCGGTGCCCATTACAATCGCAGTAGGTTGTGTAAAATCAATTTCAAAGTAAGGTTTTGATGCTTGCAAATATGTAGCGCAAATCTGGATATTATTTTCCTTAAGCCATGTTATAGCACTTGCGGAGGTCGCAGAAGCAATCTGTGTAGTGAAGATGCAACCAACACTTGATCGTATTACATTCGGGTTATAAAAATCGGTCTGAGGATCACAAATGACTACAGCATCAACACCTGCGGCATCAGCTGTACGAAGAAGAGCACCAAGATTACCGGGCTTTTCTACAGCCTCAAGAATAAGAAGTAATGGATTTTTGCGAAGCACTACATCTTGCAATGTATGCGTCTTCATTTCTGCTATTACAATAACACCACCCGTACTTTCCCTATACGCAATTTTTTCAAAGACTTTCTGCTGTACTGGTATGAGCAGGTTGTCATGACGAATGATAGATTTAACGTCTTCAACTGAAATTATTTCAGGACAAAAAAACACACCGTTGATTTTGTAATCACCTTCTATCGCTAACGATAGTTCTTTTACACCTTCAACAATGAATAGATTTTGATTTTTGCGCTCGCGTGATTTCTCCAGCGATAGGATGTTTTTTATTTTAGGATTTTGAGTGCTGGTAATAAGCGGATGCATGCGTGTTGGTCAGTCTGAAACTTTAAAGTTATTCAAATCTAAGTTTCTTCTAACTTTAAGGCCGTAAACTTTGACAAGCACCTTGAACGCCAAATTATTATATCCCTCTTCCTGGAAAGACTATGAGTTAATAGACTCCGGTAATTTTGAAAAACTTGAACGGTTTGGAAAGTATATTCTCATCCGCCCTGAGCCACAGGCGATCTGGAGCAGGTCGCTAAGTGATCTGGAATGGAAAAAAAGTGCACATGCTAAATTTGTTCGCGAACAAACCGACAAGTTTCGGTTTACCGATGATGTAAAAGGTGGTTGGTCGAAAGATCCAGCAATGCCTGAGAGTTGGAATATTCAATACAACTATAATTCTCTCCGCATTACACTTCGACTAGCCCTTACAGGATTTGGACATGTGGGCATTTTTCCAGAGCAGGGGAATAACTGGAATTTTATTTATGATACAATTTCAGGGTGGAAAGTACCGAATCCGCGAATCCTTAACCTGTTTGCCTATACCGGTGCAGCTTCCGTTGTGGCGCGATCAGCTAACGCTCAGGTTACGCACTGCGATGCCTCCCGGCCAGGATTGAACTGGGCGAACCAGAATATGGAACTTAACAATCTGAAGGACATCCGCTGGGTGTATGAAGATGCCTTTAAGTTCGTAAAACGAGAGGCAAAACGTGGTAATAAATACAACGGGATAATCATGGATCCACCACCGTATGGACGAGGTCCGGAAGGAGAGAAGTGGACGCTACAGGAACAGCTTGATGAACTCATTCGTATGAGTAGCGAAATTCTGGAAAAGAAAGACAGTTTTTTTATGATGAGCATGTATGCGATTGGATTATCTGCCGTCGTTGGATTGAATGTAGCAAAGACTCATTTTAATATTAAGGATGCCGAGTTTGGCGAGTTTTTGTTGAGGTCGGGGCAGGGAAAAGACTTACCCATGGGGACATTCCTGAGATTTACACTGTAGTGTATTTTCGTTCGATTCGTGTTATCTTTAAGCATGCATGTCGTTAAAACACCTCCCCGTACGATGATGGAAGTTTTTAAGATGCTTCCAGAGGGAACGTTAGCTGAAATTATCAACGGATCAATTTTTATGTCCCCGTCTCCAACAACAAAACATCAGGCAATATTACGCCAGATAGCTTTTTCTATTTATGAAACCACAAAAAACACTGGAGGAGAGGTTCTTTTTGCGCCTTGCGATGTCTTCCTGGATGAACACGCTAATGCCGTTCAGCCGGATATATTTTTCATCGTACCCGCCAATCAATCTATCATTAAGGTAAATGCCATTCACGGAATACCGGATCTCGTGATTGAAATTCTTTCGCCCTCCAATTCCGATCATGATCTTATCTGTAAAAGAGATCTATACGAAAAATTCAAAGTACCCGAATACTGGATTGTAGACCCTGAAACGAAAGAAACAACGGGTTTTCTGATAAAAGACGGAAAATACAGTGAACCTGAAACCTACATTGGAAAGATTCGTTCGGTCGTACTCGGTAACACAGAATTCCATTTTTAACAAATGGATCATCTATTCTTTCAAACCTTCATACCAGCATAATTATTAGCCGATTAAAAGTCTTATCTTTGCGGCTTAATTCGAAAATCAAGCGTATTTAGAGGATTTATGGAGGTTAATAAAATTAGAAACATCGCAATTATTGCACACGTTGACCACGGCAAAACAACCCTGGTAGATAAACTTTTACATGCCGGGCATCTTTTCAAAGATCATGAAACTCCGGGTGAACTGATCATGGATAGCAACGATCTTGAGCGGGAACGTGGTATCACGATTCTGGCTAAAAACGTATCGGTTCGTTATAAAGACTATAAAATCAACGTTATTGATACTCCTGGTCACAGTGACTTTGGTGGTGAAGTAGAACGTGTGTTGAATATGGCCGATGGATGCCTCCTTCTTGTGGATGCCTTCGAAGGTCCTATGCCTCAGACTCGTTTTGTGTTACAGAAAGCGCTGCAATTGGGTTTAAAGCCAATTTTGGTCATCAATAAGGTAGACAAAAAGAACTGTACACCAGATGAAGTTCATGAGCAGGTATTTGAGCTTATGTTTTCGCTGGATGCCACAGAAGAACAACTTAATTTTCCAACTTTTTACGGTTCTGCAAAACAAGGCTGGATGAGTAAGGACTGGAAAACACCTACCGAGGATATTACAGCACTGATAGAAGGTGTGATTGAGTTCATCCCTGAACCGAAGGTTGATGAGGGACCAACCCAAATGATGATCACTTCATTGGAGTACTCTGCTTACATCGGCCGGGTTGCTATTGGTCGGGTTCAAAGAGGAACGGTTAAACAAGGTCAGCAGATCGTACTGGTGAAGCGTGATGGAAAAATCGTAAAAACCCGTATTAAGGAAGTATACATATTCGAAGGATTTGATAAGAAAAAAGTAGAACAGGTAAATGCAGGAGAAATCTGTGCATTGGTTGGATTGGAAGGATTTGAAATTGGAGACACTGTATCGGATGTTGAAAGACCCGAAGCTTTAAAATCTATTTCAATTGATGAGCCTACAATGAGTATGCTTTTCACGATTAACAATTCACCTTTCTATGCGAAAGAGGGCAAGTTTGTTACCTCACGACATATTAAAGAGCGGCTGGAAAAAGAGTTGGAAAAAAACCTTGCTTTAAGGTTAGGTGACACGGGTTCGGCTGATAGTTTTATGGTGTTTGGTCGCGGTGTACTGCATCTGTCTGTATTGATTGAGACGATGCGTCGCGAAGGATATGAACTGCAAATTGGACAGCCTCAGGTTATCTTCCGTGAAATCAACGGGGTAAAATGTGAGCCTGTTGAAGAACTTACAATCGATCTTCCCGAGGCAGTAGCCGGAAAAGCTATTGAAACGGTTTCAATGCGCAAAGGTGAAATGTTGAACATGGACCCGAAAGCTGACCGAATGATTCTTAAGTTTATGATCCCTTCAAGAGGTATTATGGGATTGAGAAATTATTTGCTGAACGTTACAGCAGGTCAGGCTGTGGTGACCCATCGTTTTAAAGAATATCAGCCGTATAAAGGTGAAATACCAGGCCGTATCAATGGATCATTAATCGTGATGGAACAAGGTGAAGCGATTGCATATAGCTTGCACAACCTTCAGGATCGTGGTAAGTTTTTTATCAACCCGGGTGAAGCAGTGTATGAAGGTCAGGTAATCGGTGAGCATAGCCGGAATGGTGACCTCGTTATTAACGTTACCAAAACCAAGAAGCTTACCAACATGCGTGCCTCAGGTTCAGACGAAAAAATGAAGATAGCACCTCCGTTGAAGCATACCCTTGAAGAAGCTTTGGAATACATTCAGGCTGATGAGTATGTTGAAGTAACGCCACAGTCTATACGATTGCGCAAAATTTTCCTGAATGAAAATGAGCGAAAGCGCAACAGTAAATAGACAGTAGTTTTTTTAGCTTATCTAAATCAACGCGATGCAAAAACAGTTTTTGATTCAGCGTATGAGAGGATTCGTTTTCATCGTGATGATTGCGAATCCTTTCTTTCTTATAGCACAATCAAAGGTTGATAAGAATGTAGCCTTACACGCCGAAGCGGATACGCTCCTTGCCCGCGAGGACTATGCTGGTGCTCTTGTTGTGTTAAACAAGATTATCGACAAATCGAAATTGACTACAGACGCCGATTATCAAGTCCTGTATAAACGGGCCTTTTGCTATTACGGACTGGAAGAATTCGGGGATGCATTGCGCGATGTTAATCGATACATTGAAAAAGTGCCCGATGATCAAGGCAAACTTTTGCGCATTTACATCAATCAGGAACTGGAGAATTACGACGATCTGCTGAAGGATCTCAATGAATTTATTGCCAGTAACCCAGGTAATCCCGAGTTACTTCGGTGGCGTGCTTCAATATTTATGGAATCTGAACGCTATGCTGAAGCACAAAAGGATATTCGTCTTTTACTGGCGTATCAATCAAGTCCGGAATTGAAGGCTTACCTCGGACTTGCCTATTACTATCAGGAAAATGCGGATAGCGCCCTTGTCATCTTTGATGAAGTAATTGCTGAGAACCCGGAATATTTTGAGACGTACCTCTATGCGTCATCGCTAGCGTTGGAACAAGGTGCCAATGCCCTGGCACTCCAATACATCGAAGCAGGATTCAAAATTGACAGTACGAATCTGACGCTGTTGTTTTACAAAGGAGTCGCGCTCGTTGACGACGAAAAAATAGATGAAGGCTGTCGCTGCCTTGTCAAAGCTTTTGAACGTGGTATGGATGACGCCGGGGATTACCTGAAGGGCTATTGTTACGGAGCGGACTGACATCAACCGTATTTCTATTTAATCAATATTTCCGACTACATTATTAATTACAATCCGTAACTTAGGAGAAGCAAGTATCACATTCCTTCCTCCAAATTCCGGACTATGAAAAAAATTCTTGTTCCCTGCGATTTTTCAGATCAGGCCGTCAGTGCCTTTCGATTTGCGCTTGATGTAGCACGAAAATCCGTTAGTGAAGTCCATTTGCTGCATGTCGTTGAACTCCCGGTCATGCATGACTCTATGCTGATGCCTACTTTGTCCTTTGAAGCCACGTTACTTAAAGATCTTACTTCGAATGCAGAAGACCGGTTTAAAAAAATCCTTGACGAATATGCAAAGGATATGGCTGTTATTACCAAAATTTCTTTTGGAAACACATCGATCTCTATTATGGATTATATTACTGACGAGGAAGTCGAGTTAGTTGTGATGGGAACAAAAGGTGCAAGCGGACTTCAGGAGTTAATCATAGGATCTACCGCTGAACGAATTGTACGGGGTGCTGCTTGTCCGGTGATTACGGTAAAGAAATACACGGATGTCTCCACGATAAAAAAAATTGTCTTTCCGAATTCATTAGAAATGAATCAGGACGATCTTGTGCTACATGTGAAAGCCTTGCAGGATTTTTTTAAGGCCAGTGTACACGTTGTGTGGATTAATACCCCGGGCAATTTCATGAGCGATACGATTACATTAATGCGCCTGAAGGATTTTGCGAGTCGTTTTATGTTGAAGGACTATACCCTGAATGTTTTTAACGAAACGTATGAAGAATCAGGGGTAATTAACTTTGCCCATTCTATAAAAGCAGATATGATTGCTATGGGTACGCATGGCAGAAAGGGACTTAGTCATATCGTAAGTGGTAGCGTCGCAGAGGATGTGGTAAATCACATCGATTGTCCTATTTGGACATACACGATCAAAAAGGCATAGTACGGCAAATGTACTATCAGCGTATTGGTTCTATTTTTGAAGCATACCTTTTACATATTCCTTCTGTATTGTCCTCCCACGTCAAATAACGCACTGGTAATTTGTCCTAATGAGCATACTTTGCATGCCTCCATTAGTAGTTCGAAGATATTTTTATTCTGAATGGCTGCAAGTTGTACGCCCGATAGTGCATCCGTTGCTTTTTCACCCTGAAAAGCATTCAGACTTTCGAGCATTTTAATTTGATATTCTTTCTCTTCAGTAGTTGCCCGAATTACTTCCTGTGGAATGATTGTCGGTGATCCTTTAGAACTTAAAAATGTATTGACGCCAATGATAGGGAACTCACCAGTGTGTTTTAATGTCTCATAATACAGGCTTTCTTCCTGTATCTTTCCGCGTTGATACATCGTTTCCATAGCGCCCAATACTCCGCCGCGTTCGGTTAAGCGATCAAACTCGATCAACACGGCTTCTTCTACCAGATCAGTAAGTTCTTCAATGATAAATGCCCCTTGAAGCGGGTTTTCATTTTTGGCCAGTCCTAATTCTTTGTTAATAATAAGTTGAATAGCCATCGCTCTCCGAACAGACTCTTCCGTAGGGGTAGTAATCGCTTCATCATATGCATTGGTGTGAAGAGAATTACAATTATCGTAAATGGCGTACAGGGCTTGTAATGTTGTACGAATATCGTTGAAGTCGATTTCCTGGGCATGCAACGATCGCCCTGAGGTTTGAATGTGATACTTCAGCATTTGCGCTCTGGCATTGGCTCCATATTTATTTTTTAACGCTTTAGCCCAGATTCTTCTCGCAACTCTTCCGATAACAGCATATTCAGGATCGATTCCATTACTAAAGAAAAATGAAAGGTTAGGTGCAAATTCGTTAATGTCCATACCCCGGCTGAGGTAGTACTCTACATAGGTAAATCCGTTTGCGAGGGTAAAAGCGAGTTGTGTTATTGGGTTTGCACCTGCTTCTGCAATATGGTACCCGGAGATGGATACGGAGTAAAAGTTTCTTACGTTCTGATCAATAAAATACTGTTGTACATCACCCATAAGACGCAACGCAAATTCTGTAGAGAAAATACAGGTATTTTGCGCCTGATCTTCTTTCAGTATATCTGCCTGAACGGTGCCACGAACCTGCTGCAAAGTATCTGATTTGATTTTTTGATACACGTGCTGTGGCAGAACCTGATCACCCGTTACACCTAGCAACATCAACCCCAAGCCATCGTTTCCTTTTGGTAAAGGACCCTGATACGCCGGACGCTCTGCTATTTTGTCTTTATAAATTGATGCAATCTTTTCGCTTACTTCAGCTTCCAGGTTATTCTTCCGGATATACAACTCACATTGCTGATCTATTGCTGCATTCATGAAGTACCCTAGCAACATTGGCGCCGGACCGTTTATGGTCAGCGACACGGAAGTTTTTGGGTCCGCAAGATTGAAGCCACTGTAAAGTTTTTTTGCATCATCCAGACAACAAATACTAACACCCGAATTGCCAATCTTCCCGTAAATATCAGGGCGATAGTCTGGATCATTTCCATACAACGTAACAGAATCAAACGCTGTGGATAGACGCTTGGCAGGCATCGCATGACTAACATAATGAAATCGTCTGTTTGTTCTTTCCGGACCGCCTTCTCCTGCAAACATGCGTGTTGGATCTTCACCTTCGCGTTTAAAAGGATAGATTCCGGATGTGTAGGGAAATTCCCCCGGTACGTTTTCTAACAAGTTCCATCGCAAAAGATCGCCCCAGCTTTTGTATTTCGGCAGTGATACTTTTGGTACCTGTGTATGCGATAGAGAAACAGCGTGGGTTTCAATAGCAATTTCTTTATCCCGTACCTTGAACTTAAACAACGGTTCTTTGTAGCGTTTTAGTTTATCAGGCCAGCTTTCAATAAGCTTCCAGTTCTTTGGATCCAGATTTAGTTTTAAACGATCGAACTCGGCTTGTAAAACTTTCACAATTTCCGGGTTGTTCTCGCCCAGTGTTTCAATTGTTTTTGTAATAGCATAAAGATTTTCGGCAACCGTGGCTTGTTCATTTACCCAGGCATCATACGATCGGTTGCTTTCGGAAATTTCACTCAGGTATCTTGTTCGCTGCGGCGGAATCACAAAAATTTTCTCCGACATTTCGTGAGTAACTTCAAAAGTTGACTTCAGTTTCGAGCCAGTCTTTTCAGCAATCTTATTTATTACATGGATGTAGAGCTGATTTGTTCCAGGATCATTAAACTGTGAGGCAATAGTACCAAACACAGGCATATCATCCGGCTTTTCATTCCAAAGTTGGTGGTTGCGTTGGTATTGCTTTTTTACATCTCGCAGTGCATCCAGTGCGCCACGTTTATCAAATTTGTTCAGCGCAATGACATCGGCGAAATCAAGCATATCAATTTTCTCCAATTGTGTAGCTGCGCCGTACTCTGGCGTCATCACATAAAGCGAAACATTACTGTGATCCAGTATTTCTGTATCGCTTTGTCCGATACCTGAAGTTTCTAGAATGATTAAATCATAACCTGCTGCTTTCAATACCTGAACAGCTTCATTTACATAGACCGAAAGCGCCAGATTACTTTGCCGTGTAGCAAGCGATCGCATAAACACCCGGGGATTGTTGATGGCATTCATCCGAATCCTGTCGCCGAGTAAAGCTCCACCGGTTTTTCGTTTCGATGGATCGACGGATATCAGTCCGATTGTTTTGTCTTTGAAGTCAATCAGAAACCGACGAACAATTTCATCTACAAGGGAAGATTTTCCAGACCCACCGGTACCGGTGATTCCAAGTACGGGTACTTCGGAAGTGTTGGCTGCGGTTTTGATGTTCGCAAAAACATCTTTATGACGATCATAAAAGTTTTCGGCTGCGGAAATAATCCGGGCAATTGCCAATGGATTTTTGTCCGGTAATTGGTCTGTTTCATTCGTCAACGTGTCACCTGTGGGAAAATCACTTCTTTCTACCAGATCGTTAATCATTCCCTGAAGTCCCAACGATCGCCCATCATCTGGTGAATAAATCCGGGTAATCCCGTAGTCCATCAGGTCCTTTATTTCTTCGGGTAAAATCACACCGCCACCACCACCAAAAATTTTGATGTGTCCCGCGCCTTTCTGTTGAAGCAGGTCATACATATACTTAAAGTATTCAATGTGCCCACCTTGATAACTGGTCATTGCAATAGCCTGCGCATCTTCCTGAATTGCAGTGTTAACTACTTCTTCAACACTGCGGTCATGCCCAAGATGAATAACTTCAACGCCCGTAGCCTGAATAATTCTCCGCATTATGTTGATGGCTGCGTCGTGACCGTCGAATAAGCTGGCAGCAGTAACAATTCTGACTTTATTCTTTGGCTTATACGGTTCAGGTGACTGATGTCCCGCCAGCATATCTTGCTTTTTTATCGTTTTTTCTGAGGTTGTAGTGGTGCTCATTTTACAAATGACGATTATTAAGCCCAAAAATAACCAGAAGGGTACTATTAAGCTAACGGTTATTAGGATCTTGTCTCGGTATAAAATTTACATCGCGCAATGAAGTTAGTGTTGAATCTGGTTGTTCTGATATTTGTTCTTTCCTGTACTTCTCATGAGGAACTTGAGGGTCATGTAGTAAAGGTTATCGATGGAGATACTTTCGATATGATGGTTGGAACAACAAAGATCAGGGTGCGCTTATTTGGTATTGATTCACCCGAACGTGGTCAACCCTACAATCGGAAGGCAAAAGAATTTTTGGACGGGCTGATTGCAGATAAGGATGTACAGGTAATTGTACACAATAAAGACCGATATGGTCGTACTGTGGGAGAGGTTTATGTAACGGATAACACTTTCGTAAATGGTGAACTTGTAAAGGCTGGATTTGCCTGGCACTTCACTCGTTATAGTGATGATCCCGAACTGGCAAGATTGCAGGAGGAAGCCAAGCGTACAAAAGCAGGATTGTGGCAAGAGGAAAATCCGATTACTCCGTGGGAATTCAGGAGACGTAAATCAAATAAAATTCAATAGAAAGGTTAATTATTATCTTGCAAACTATGATAAAAAAGCCCCTACGTTTTCTTGGATTTCTTTTGATAGGAATCGTTGGCTTGTTGCTTGTGTTCGTCGTCGTCAGTGTCGTTCCGCTTGATCGTTCTGTTGATCGTGATCAACTTCAGGAAGAAATGATGGCCCGAATAGATTTAATTGAGCACTCAGAAGTTAAAAGCGATGGTTTTTCTATCGGCTTTGCAAAAGAGAATCTTACACCACCTCATCGAACTGCCACGGCGGGTTATGGAAACCGAAGGAATAAATTATATGAGTCAGTTCATGATTCGATATATGTACGAACCATGGTGATTGATAATGGTATTCAGCGCATTGCTATCGTGAGCGCCGATCTGTTGATCATTCCGCCAACGGTGACGGCTTTACTGGAAACAGAACTTCCGGAAATTGGATTCTCTCTTGATAACACCTATCTCGGTGCCATTCATTCACACAACAGTATTGGCAATTGGGGACAAGGAGCTACAACTTTTATTTATGGATCGTATGACGAGTCCGTTGTCCGGTTTATCGTTGATAAAATTAAAGAAAGTATAACGAAGGCATCGCAAAATTTGCTTCCATCTATTTTGAAAGCCGGTGCCATTCCATTAGATCATATAGTGCAGAATCGGTTGATTGACGATGGGCCGGTTGATTCCCTGCTTCGCGTGATAGAAGTACACCGCAATGACAGCAGTAAATTATTACTCATGAGTTTTACTGCTCATGCAACGTGTTTGTCTTCCCGCGATCTGCAACTTTCTAGAGACTACCCAGGTGAGTTGGTAGATTCGATGGAAGAAGAAGGTTACGTCTTCGCGATGTTTATGGCTGGATCTGTGGGTAGCCATAGAGGTACAGCTCCAGAACGGGGAAGAAGTTGTACGGAATGGATGGCCAAAGAGATAACAAACGGTTTTATTACAAATCGAAATTTGTTAGAGGAGGTTTCAGACTCCACCGTTGCCATGTATCGTGTTCCTTTGTTACTCAGCGACCCGCAAGTAAAGGTTTTGGAAGACTGGAGCATCCGCCCCTGGTTGTTCTCTTGGGCGTTTGGTGATTATCCGGAATACCTTACCGTGCTTCGCCTTGGTAATCTGGTGATGTTAGGAACACCTTGTGACTTTTCCGGAGAATTCAATCGGTCATTGGACGAATTCGCTGAATGTCATGGACTGAGTGCAATGGTGACAAGTTTTAACGGTGGCTATATTGGCTACGTAACTCCGGATAAATATTATGACATCGACCATTATGAAACTCAGCTTATGAATTGGTATGGTCAGGGTAATGGGGAATATATTAATCAATGCATGAAGCGGCTCATACTGGCTGTAAAGAATTGACGTAGTATTCGCGATTACAGAAAAATTGAATTGATGAAATAGGTAAACGAATTCTATGAGTATTGTACTTGAAAACGATCATCTTATTGTTAAGATTAAACCGAAAGGCGCTGAACTAACCAGTGTCTTTAACAAAAAAACAGAGCTGGAATACATGTGGAATGCTGATCCGGCATTCTGGGGTAAGACCTCGCCGGTTTTATTTCCGATCGTTGGAACACTGAAAGATGATACATACATCTATAAAAACAAACCCCACCGTTTATCCCGCCACGGTTTTGCCAGAGATATGGTATTCGAGGTAACAGATTCAGCGGCAGGCGCTGCGGTTTTTACACTGAATAGTTCTCCGCAATTGATGGAGAATTATCCCTTCATGTTTCGCCTTGATATCAAGTATACACTTGAAGCAAATTATATCCATGTAAACTATCTCGTAACAAATTCTGGCGAAGATGATATGTACTTTTCCATCGGTGGCCATCCTGCTTTTAAAGCACCAATGGTGGATAATACGCACTATGAAGATTATTATCTTGAATTCAATGAAGTTGAGAATGTGCCCCGGTGGCCAATCAGCTCGGGTGGTCTGATCGAAGACAGCACCAAACCTTTGCTGAACGAGACAAACAAAATTCAACTGAATAAAACGCTGTTCAATGAAGATGCTTTGGTAATCAAAAAGCTTAAGTCGGATGTAGTCTCCTTGAAGTGTTCAAAACATCAACATGGTTTGGATTTTCATTTTGATGGCTTTCCTTTTCTTGGAATATGGGCGGCAAAAAATGCTGATTTCGTTTGCATCGAACCCTGGTGTGGTATTGCAGATTCAGTAACCCATAACCAGCAATTGGTTGAGAAAGAAGGAATAGAAATTGTAAATGCCGGGAAGTCGTGGTCAAGGGTTTGGAGTGTAAAATTTTTTTAGGTCGAATACCGGTAGTCTGTAATACAGATGTAATGCACCTGATTTCCATTTCCTATATTCGCCCTCAATTTTATGGATAATAAGAAACATTATCTTGCTGGCATTTCTGCGTTTGTGATTTGGGGCTTCATCTCCATTCCCTTACGGGCTCTCAGTGATTTTTCAGTTGGAGAGATTCTTTATTTCAGGATACTTTTTTCTTTGGTCTTCCTCGCTATTGTAATCTTTGTATTCAAAAAAAATGACTTCCGAAGAGATCTGAAGAATCTGAAGGAATTGTCCGGGAAGCAACGCACAAAGGTTGTTGCACTTACTCTGGTGGGAGGAGCATTATTGATCGTGAACTGGCTGACATTTATTTTTATTGTGAACAACATCAATATAAAGACAGCTTCATTTTCTTATATGATCTGTCCCGTAATCACAGCCGTGTTAGGGTACGTGTTGTTAAAAGAGAAGTTAACAACATTGCAATGGATAGCGGTTGGGTTATGTGCATTAAGTTGTGTGCTTATTGGCTTAAACTCCGCGCTTGAGCTTGGATACAGTTTCCTTACTGCATTTACCTATGCACTGTATCTTGTTTCGCAACGGAAGAATCAAGGATTTGATCGCCTGATTATGTTGGGTATTCAAATGCTGGTTTCATTCCTGATTTTAAATTTGTTCTATTCTTTTCTCCTACAACAGGTACCCGCGTCGACGGATTTCTATTCAATAATTGTTATTGTAGCTTTAGTCTTTACGGTATTGCCCTTATTTCTGAATCTTTACGCCTTGAATAAACTAAACTCAGCCACAATAGGAATTTTGCTGTACCTGAATCCAATCATTAATTTCACCGTGGCATTTATTGTTTTTAAAGAGCGCATTGAAATGATTCAGGTAGCCGGTTATTTGGTTATAATTGTAGCGTTGATCTTATTTAATTATCCGGCATTCAGAAAAATTCAAGGTGCCATGGCAGAAAGGTTTGGTTAGCGAATAAAGCAATGCAGCGCTTATGACTACTACTACACTCGACAAAATGTTAGGTATTGATTATCCGGTCATCGTAGCGCCGATGTTTCTCATTTCCAATACCAAGATGATTAAGGCTGCTTTGGAGTCAGGAGTTACGGCTGCCTTTCCTGCTTTGAATTATAGAACCGACAAAGAACTCAGGGATGCCATCCTGGATATTAAAGCTTTTTCAAAAAAACCGTTTGGCGTAAATCTTATTGTAAACCGATCTAACCCGAAGTATAAAAGTCAGCTAAAGACCTTATTAGAACTAAAGGTTGATTACATCATCACATCCCTTGGAAGTCCCAAGGAAGTAATTAATGAATGTAAGTCAGCCGGTATAAAAGTATTTTGTGATGTTGTAGATCTGAAATATGCATTGAAAGTGCAGGACCTCGGTGCTGATGCTGTCATCGCCGTGAACAATAGGGCGGGAGGACATGCTGGAAATCTTTCACCAAAAGAACTGATTACCACAATCAGGGAAAATTGTTCAATTCCGGTTATCTCGGCCGGTGGTATTGCAAAGGGCAAGGACCTGAAGCAGGTCATGGATTGGGGTGCTGCCGGCGCTTCTATTGGAACAATCTTTATTGCTTGTGATGAAGCTGATATTTCACCGGAGTATAAGCAGGCTATGATCGACTATGGCGAGAAGGATATTGTGATGACCAATAAACTCTCTGGCTCACCGCTTACTGTTATTAATACACCCTATGTTCAGCAATTGGGTACTAAAGCCAATTTTTTGGAATGGATACTGAACAACAATAAGACGTTGAAAAAGTATGCAAAAATGTTAATTGCTTTTCGCGGAATGAAACAGGTGGAGAACGCAGCCTTTGGTGCTACCTATAAAACCGTTTGGTGTGCCGGGCCTGCGATTGAACATGTTAAACAGATTCAACCACTTCAGAAAATTATAAATACTTTGGTTGAAGAATATAAACAACAATAGGTTTGTTTTTTTAATGGATTGATTTGTACCATGAAGGCTGCTTCAATATCTGAAATAAAGAAAGAACTGAGTTACCTTGAGCTAAAAAGCGTTCAGGATCTTTGCATGCGCCTAGCAAAATATAAAAAGGAAAACAAAGAGCTTCTTACGTACCTTCTTTTCGAAGCCAATGATGAAACTGCATATGTCAATGGAGTAAAAAGTGCAATGGATGAGAGCTTTAAGATGTTGCCGAACGGCGTCTACCTGCTTAAAAAAAGTCTACGGAAAATACTACGACTAGTAAATAAGCAGATTAAATATTCTGGTGTTAAGCAAACTGAAGTTGAGTTGAGACTGTATTTTTGTTCTAGTATAAAACGTCTTGGCATTCATATGATTCAGAGTCAGGTACTTTTTAATATTTACCATCAACAGCTAAAAAAAATTGAAGCAGTTCTGAATAAATTACCTGAAGACTTACAATACGATTACCAACATGAATTCGAACAACTGAAGTAACAAATGGAGCAGCAACCGAATAATCCATTGCACGGAAAGACATTGGAGATGATCCTCAACTATCTGGTAGAACGGTATGGATTTGAAGAGCTGGGAGAGATGATC
>JBGTEP010000118.1:0-31000 GCA_041747735.1 Chryseolinea sp. | reverse complement strand
AATACCGATATAAGCGGGATGATGGTGCGGTAGAGAGTAAGGTCACGCAACTTTCTCCCCAAGCGACAGTTGATAAAATCAAGCACCAGGTACGTTCTACAGCACGTTGAAACAAAAAATACTGTGCATGGGCTTCTGTTGCCTTCATTTTGTCTCCAGTGCTAGTCCAGTCTGTGTCCAGTCTTCGTCCAGACTGAGGCTTTATCAAACGGAATCGTTCATTCTGCCAAATCATCATAGATATTCAGCGTAAGCGGACAAAATTTCCGTGTATGTTTACTCTTTAATCAGGTGCATAAACTTGATATGGCGGCGTTCAGGAATATGATCCAGCAGCGGCTGATGTAGAAGCATTGGATTGAATTGGAAAAAGAATGAAGCAGAAGGCAGTCAAAGCTGACGGGCAATCTACTTCAATCCTCTGGCAGTTTAAGTTATTCAGTGGAAGGCCTAGATTTACCATCAAAACGGTGGACTTTAAAGTTTATAACGAAAGTCATGCAACGCCAACTTACAACCTCCACGAATATCGATTCTAGCTCTCTTCTTCAAAAAATAATGCGCTACTCGACTACTTCCATAAATACCCGAAATCCAATGGTTGCATCAGGATGTTTATAAGACTTTATACTATGAATAGTTGATTCCATCGGAGTATCGTCCCAGCTTCCGCCGCAGGCTTTCCCTTTTTCATCAACCATCTCCGCGACGTTTCCAACAACATCGTATAGGCCAATGTTATTTGGAAAGTAAGAAGCTGTTCGGCCCATCATACTCCATCCGTCATATGCTGGATTCTTTGCGGCGCAGGGTACTTCTACATAGGTGACCTTAAAGTTTCCAAGAAAGCAGCCCATATTGTTACGCGGACTTTTTCGATAGTAATAGGTTCCATACCACGGGTACAATATATCTTTTCCAACAGGAATGTTTTTATGTAACCTGTTTTTTGGGGTCATGTTCAAACTATCTGACGGGATTGTAACTTCCACAGTGTTTTCTTCCAGGTTCCAGGTTTGAAACTTATCATAACCGAGGGCAGCAATCTGCCACTCCTGCAAGGTAGGGAGCCGGAATTTTACCTTCTTGAATTTCTTCCTTCCCTTGTATGCGTTGTATTGCTCCGTGAGCCAGGCACAATATTGTTGTGCGCCTTCATGGGGAATGTTTACAGCAGGATAGTCATTCCATTGATGTGGCCCAATGTGGGGAACCTTTACCGAGTCTTTCATTTTGCCAGAACCCTTAAACTGAGATACGTACTTTTTAAAAAACGATTGTGACGCCACATCATAATTGGATAGATCATAGTCGCACGTCTTACGTAGCGCAGCTTCGTTATGTTCTTCCAAAGAACTCAGGAAAACATTGTATTGAATATTTGTTACTTCAGTTTCCATAGCATAAAGATTTCCGCGGATGGAACGCAGATCTTTTTCTACGTTTCGAAGATTTAGTTTTGCGTGTGTTACCACTACTTCTTCCAGCAGGGTGTAGGAGGGTTCGAGGTAAATGTTTTCAACGGACTGAAGGGTTGATATCCTTTTTTGAAAAAACATATAACCAAGATATGTGACGGTCAACGTATCGTTCAAATATGTATCAGGCACAAGCAGCTCAAAACTTCCATTGAGTTTGGAAATCGTTTCTTCCACCTTGCCTTTGACACCAATGGTAGCAAATGGCAGAGGCTCTTTGCTTTTTGCGTCGAAAATGTTTCCTGTGATCACCATGCGCGTTTGCGAAAAGCAGCTGCTGGAAGTAATTAGTAAAAGGATCAATAGTTTCATGTGTATTGCTGCATTTTGTTTTTATGTAAACAAAGGGAATATCATGTGGATAATCATGCTTCTGGACACACGCATTGCATGGATATTCCATACTGGTAAAACTAAAAAAATATTATGATTATATTCGTATTTGCTTAACAAATAAAAATACACTAGACAATGGGCTAGATACGTCATCTTGCGGCTACCCGTTGGCATTTAGGGATGATTTAGGATAGGTTGGGATTTAAAGAAACAAAGGGGATGTTTAGTTGACTATCAGCTTAATAGCTAACCGTGCGTGTTCAATTGATTCACTTATTGATTTGGTTGTCAGTCGCTTTAAATTCCGAGATACATTTCTATAACTGTACTATATTGCGACCGAATTGATGACTCTTTGAAGGATGCTTTTTGATGAACCGAAGGTGGTGCCGAAAGTTGAGACCAGACCAACTTTGCCAAAAGGAACGGAAGTAGATTATGACCTGGGATTTTTATTCAATTTTGTTTCAGGTAAATCAACTCGTTTTGATCTTGAACCCATACTGATTTTAAAAAAAGGCGAAGCATTAGAATACAAAAGGATTTCAATCCAGTCTGATAAAGGACTTGCATACCTTCAACCACTCGAAGATTCTTTTTACAACGACCTGATTCAGTTCTCTGACAATAAAGTGGTGGCATGGATGACAGCGACGGGTAATCGGTTCATCCGAAATATAAATACCGGAACGTGGTCGCATAAGACAGCCAAAGAACTGGTTAATCTCCGTCGACATTATCGCAACCTGCTGGAAAAATTATGGTCAGCACTTTCTGTACAGCCAAATGTATTCTTGTTGGCATCCGGCAGATTTAATAACAATGTTCAGCACAAAATCACCTTGGGGAAAGATCCTGTCGAAATTGCATTCGCGGTTGAAAAAAAAGCCAGCAATATTATTATCAAAATGCTGTTGATTATTGATGGTAAGGAATCGAAGGTATTGTTGCATGGCGGAATTCTATTACAGAAAGATAATGTACTTTACTTACCTCCCACAACGGAAGCCCTAAACATTATTGATCAATTTAAAAAGGGCCCGCTCGTATTTCCGCTGACGCTGAAAAAAGAGATTGTTACCAAATATATTGTTCGGTGGCTCAGTAACTACAAAATTTCAATCAGCAGCGATCTGGGTATTAATAGTGTAAGCACCGTGCCGGTTTGCAGGGTTATGCTCAGTGAGCTTAATGAAAGTAATCTGATGATTCGGCCGGAGTTCATCTATGACCAAGAGGCGCTTGATTACGATAAGTCAACTTATTTTGTGTCAGAAAGCGAAGGTAAAATCGATATCATCTCGAGAGATAAAGCAATTGAAGATAAGTTGTATGAATTTCTTCGAGGCCTTCATCCATCATTCCAGAATCAACGGAATAATCATTACTATTATCTGCCGTTCGCTGATGTAATGAAAAAGGGCTGGTTCATCGCGATGATGCGGCGTGTACAGGATGAAGGTTACAGCATTCATGGCCTGGGTGCACTGAAGAAATTCAGGTATAGCCCGCACATTCCAAAATTTGATATTTCAGCGAGTGCGTCGGATGATTGGTTTGATTTAAAAGTAACCATCCAATGGGGTGAACAACAAGTATCCCTAAAAGAAATACGACACGCCATTCTGAATCATCAGTCCACGATAATGTTGGAAGACGGAAACCTCGGACATATACCGGATGAATGGATTAGTCAGTATAGTTTATTGCTAAGAACGGGTAAGGAGGAGAATGGTGTATTGAAGGTAAGTAAACTTCATTACACGCTGTTAGAGGATATCGTTGATCAATTTGATAAAATCGGACGCGAAGAAATTGAAAATAGAAAACGGAAATTGCTTGACTATGATTCAATTCCAAAGGTTCCACTTTCATTAAACGTCAAGGCTGCGCTACGTCCATATCAGTTGTCGGGATTTCATTGGCTGCAGGCGTTGGATGAATTGGGCTGGGGGGGATGTCTTGCCGATGATATGGGGTTAGGAAAAACACTTCAAACCATTTCATTTCTTCAGTATTTAAAGGATAAGTATCCGGGAAGCACACAGCTTGTAATTTGTCCTACGTCTTTGATTTTTAACTGGGAGAATGAACTTCAGAAGTTCTGCCCCGGGTTGAAATATCATACTTACTATGGATTACAACGCGAGTTTAATGCAACTCATTTTGAGGAGTACGACATCGTTCTTACAACCTATGGGGTAGTGAGAAATGATCTCGAAGACCTTTCAAACTTCCTTTGGCAATATATCATTCTGGATGAAAGCCAGGCAATCAAGAATCCGGATGCCCGGGTGACGAAGGCTGTACAGCATCTGCGTTCAGTGAATCGTGTAATCCTCAGCGGTACCCCGGTTCAGAATAACACATCTGACCTTTTTGCTCAATTTAATTTCCTCAACCCTGGATTATTGGGTAATCGGGAATTTTTCAATCGAGAATTTGCGGTACCTATTGATAAGCTTGGCAGTAAAGAAAAAACCTTACACCTAAAAAAGCTTATACATCCTTTTACTCTGCGAAGGACAAAAGAACAGGTAGCCACCGATTTACCCGATAAAACCATATCGGTATTATGGTGTACAATGGAAGCGGAACAGCGCAGGCTTTACAATGAATACAGAGATCGATATCGCACAAAACTCTTACATAAAATAGATGAAGATGGTCTGGCAAAATCAGGCCTTGATGTACTCGAAGGGTTATTAAGACTTCGGCAGATTTGCGACCATCCTGCATTGGTTGATAAATCGGAGGACCGTACCTATAGCGCGGTAAAAATCGAAGAACTTACACGGGAGGTTCAGGAAAATGCGGGTAACCATAAGGTACTTATTTTTTCACAGTTCACAGGAATGCTTCAGCTCATTAAAAAGGAATTTGATGAAGCTGGAGTAACGTATTGTTATCTAGATGGAGGAACAGCCTTACCAAAACGGAAAGAGCAGGTAACGCAATTTCAGGACGATGTAAACATCAAAGCATTCCTAATTTCCTTAAAGGCAGGGGGAGTCGGGCTTAACCTTACCGTTGCAGACTACGTCTACATTGTCGATCCCTGGTGGAATCCGGCAGCAGAACTTCAGGCAATTGACCGTGCGCACAGAATTGGTCAGACCAGAAAGGTATTTGCTTATAAGATGATTTGTAAAGATTCTGTTGAGGAAAAAATTCTGCAGCTTCAGCAGCGAAAGAAGATGCTCTCCGATGATCTTATCCAGGAGGATGCGGGATTTGTTAAAAATCTTTCGCGCGAGGATGTCGAGTTTTTATTTGGAGCAACCTAATGACTTTCTTTGTCTCTTATAACACAGGCAGCTGATTTTTTCCCACCGGTCGACGTTCACCAATTTGTTGTCTCCACATGGCGTAATACAACCCCTTTTGTTCGAGAAGTGCATTATGTGTCCCCGTTTCTGTAATTCTTCCTTTCTCTAACACATAGATTACATCGGCATGCATGATGGTGGAAAGTCGGTGAGCAATCAGGATCGTGATCTGGTCGCGACTGGCTGAAATTTCACGAATAGTATTGGTGATGTCTTCCTCCGTCAGTGAATCCAGGGCTGACGTTGCTTCATCGAAAATTAACAACCGTGGATTTCGCAATAACGCTCTGGCAATAGAAATGCGTTGCTTTTCGCCACCAGACAACTTCATCCCATTTTCGCCGAGTAAAGTATCAATCCCGTGCGATGATCTGTTGATAAGCCCACTCGCCGAGGCTTTTCGCAACGCTTCGTGAATTTCTTCGTCGGTGGCATCGGCCTTAACAAATCGTAAGTTATCCTTTATAGTGCCAGCAAAAAGTTGAGTGTCTTGTGTTACAAATCCAATTTGCCTGCGCAGTTGATTGTACCGTATGTTTACCGACAATTGCTGGTTGAAATAGATGCCACCAGAAACAGACCTGTATAAGCCGACAAGCAATTTTACCAACGTCGATTTTCCGGAACCGGATGGACCCACAAAAGCAATAGTTTGTCCCGTCGCTACTGCAAAGGAGATTCCATCGATGGCGTTATAGCCGGAAGACTTGTGATGAAAAACAACATCCTGAAAGCGTAGATTCTGCAGTGTACCAATCTCTACCGGATCCTGAGGCCTGACTTCAATCGGTTTGTGCATCAGGATATCAAAATTGTGGATTGAGGCATCAACTTCCCGATACTGTAAGATAATATTACCTAAGTCCTGTAAAGGTCCGAAAATATTAGTGGAGATGAATTGCATCGTAATTAGTTCTCCAGTAGTAAGGACGTCGCGGAAAATAAGCCAAAGCAGTATGAACAAGATGGATTGTCGTAACAAATTAAGCGTCGTACCTTGAAGAAAGGAAAGCACACTTACTTTACGTACCTTAATCATTTCAAGATTAAATATCTTTTGTGTTTGTTCACCCAACCTCCGGATTTCGGGAAATGTCAGTCCGAGACTTTTAACCAATTCGATGTTGCGCAGGCTTTCGGTGATAACACCTGCCATCTTGTTTGTCTCCCGGTTGATAGAACGCTGAACCGTTTTAATCCTCTTGGAAAGCAGTCCGGTTAGAGACCCAAGTACCAGTATACCAATTACAAAAACTGGTATAAGAAGCCAGTTCTTTGTAATACTATACCAGATTAAAAAACTGATTCCGACAATAGACGAAAAAACAACGTTGATGAATGAATTAACAAATCGTTCAGTATCTGTTTTTACCTTTTGTAAAACTGAAAGAGTTTCACCGCTGCGTGACTCTTCAAACTCCTGAAATGAAAGCCGCAACGTCTGATGTAAGCCATCATTGAAGATTTGCATGCCAAACCGCGCTACAACCTGACGTGTGGTGTACTCTTGAAACCCTTTTGCCACCCTGGCCAGCACAGCAATTCCAACTGCGACGCCGAGCCAGAAAAGAACGCCTTCAATGAGTTCCTGCTCCGGCCGGTTATCGCGGTTCGTAGCATAATCATCTATGATCTTTCCAAAAATTATAGGATCAATCAGGCTAAGCAATTGTGATACTGCCGCGAGGAGTAACGATAGTAGTATAAGGGGTTTATGCGGAGCAAGGTACTTCCAAAGAATTTTCATGACGAAATAAACAACAAAAAATCTTCCTTTAGAGTTGAGTATTTTTTACGAAATCGGATTTTCTTGAAAGTTTAAAATTAAACTTCAGCTATAGGAAGAACTAGCTCTCTTTCAAAGTAGACGAGCAGCTTGCTTTCGGGATTACTAACCGGCTGGCAATAATAAATCCTGTTGAAATATTTTTTAATAATCAGCGATGACCCTGGATTTAATTTTGCAAGTATGAGTGTTCCTTCGCTGTAGAGGTTATCGGAATTTGTTCTGTAGCTCATAATTTTTAAGATAGTTATCGGGAAACAAAAAAGCACCATTAAGCTAATGCCAATAGTGCCTTTCTGTGCAAGCCAAATACAGTATTCCTATATTGACCTGAAGTTCTTTAAAGAAACCGGATTTTAATGCTAGTGAAAGCTAATCCCTTCCAATTTCCAAGGTAGTCAAAATTTGTCAGGTCGGCTCCATGCTGTGCATTATGTTTGATGACTAACGGATATATTACGATGTTTCAAAATTTCCAGAAATAAATTAGTCCGGAATGAACGAATATTAGCATATTGTGTTGAAATATCATAAATCTCTTTTATGCTTAAATATTCTTTCAATTCAGACCAAAGTTCTTTCTTTCGAATACTGAAGCAAAAAGTAGACACCTACTTTAGCGAAAATAAAATTGAGGCTACTGGAAATTTTAGCTTGTACTTCAAGAGCATCTTGCAAGTAAGCTCTGCGTTGGGATTATATATCCTTCTGGTTTTCTTTACTCCAGTTGCACCGGTTTCTCTTATTTTGTGTACAATTCTTGGATTAAATCTGGCTGTAATTGGTTTCAACGTGATGCATGAAGGCGGTCATCAGAGTTATTCACGATATCCCTGGGTAAATAACCTTTCTGCGCATTTTTTGAATGTACTTGGGGGAAACTCATATTTCTGGAAAATTAAGCACAACGTCAATCATCACACCTATACGAATATTGAAGGCATGGATTCTGATATTGATGTCAAACCTTTTATGAGACTACACGATGGGCAGCCTCATCGGTCATACCATCGTTTTCAACATTACTACTGGGTCGTTTTATATGGAATATCATATCTGGCATGGGTGTTTTATGAGGATTTTGAAAAATATTTTACCGGTAGATTTTCAGCTAACTCAGAGCCGAAAAAGCTTTCGGCTAGAGAACATTTTATATTCTGGCTTACCAAGATCTCCTTTATTACATTTTACATGGTGATCCCTGTAATTGTTGTAGGCTGGCTTCCATGGTTAGTTGGATTTCTGGTAGTTACATTTGTCTGCGGGCTTGCTATAAGTATTGTCTTTCAGCTTGCTCATGTGGTTGAAGGTCCGGCTTTTCATAATGCGGCCGAATCCACGAATGACGACAAGGTTGAATGGGCGATTCATCAAATTAACTCAACGGCTAACTTTGCGACCTCCAGTAAATCTCTTTATTGGCTGCTGGGAGGTTTAAATTTTCAGATTGAGCACCATTTATTTCCAAGAGTTAGTCATGTACACTATCCGCAGATAAGTCGGTTCGTTAAGGAGGCCTGCAAAGAATCCAATATTGTCTATCATGAATATTCTTCGATGTTCAAGGCTATAGTGTCGCATCTTGTTCACTTGCGAAAACTAGGAAGGGCTTAATGATATGATGAAGATTTCTGGGACAAAACATTCCCTTAATACTGAGATAATTTCCTGATAGTATTGTCTTTTAGCTGGTCATAACAAAATCACTTTGTGGATACCATTACACATGCCGCACTTGGCGCTTGTCTCGGTGAAGTACTGGGTAATAAAAAGATCGGTAAGCATGCCCTAACGCTTGGCGCAGTTGCACAGCTGATTCCCGATATTGATGTCCTCTTTTCCTTATCACTCGATCCTTCTGAGAACGTGTTGGCACACCGTGGATTCACCCATTCATTCGTGTTCGGAATGTTGGCAACCGTTTTATTTGCATGGTTGTTCAAAAGAAAATGGGGTGGGGCTCATTCGTTTAATTTCTGGTTAATTTTTTTCGGCGTCCAGATTTTCGTGCACATTCTGTTAGATGGTTTTAATGCCTATGGAACCGCATGGTTTGAACCCTTTAGTCATTATCGCGTTTCCTTTAATACTTTGTTCGTCGCCGATCCGCTCTTCTCTATCTCCGTGGGTGTTTCGGCCCTGGTGTTAATATTCCTTCGAACGGATCACCAAAAACGAACGCACTGGGCTTTTGCAGGAATTTTGGTTAGTCTGGTTTATTTGACTTATGGACTCATAAATAAAGCAAAAATTGATTCGGATGTCACAGCCGCAATGGAATGTCAACAGATACCAACTGATAATTATTTCACGACACCAACGCCGTTTAATACTTTGTTATGGTTCGTTGTGGCCACAACCGATAATGGAAGTTATGTTGGATATCGGTCTGTGTTTGACAAAAGTGACCGTGTCGATTTTCAGTTTTTTTCACGACAGGATTCACTCCTTTCGCTCGCGATCAGCCAGGATGATGTCCATCGGTTAAAGCGGTTTTCGCAAGGTCATTACACGGTTGAACTGGCAGGCGATACGTTGATTTTTAATGACCTTAGGTTTGGGCAAATGATTGGGTGGAAGAATCCCAGGGAAGGTTTTGTGTTTCACTATTATTTAAGGCCGGCGTTAGATAACAGAATGGTTTTACAGCGAGGAAGATTTGATAATTGGGATATTGATGCAACGAATGCGTTGATGGAACGGATCAAAGGAATAGATTAGAAAATCTACTTTACCTTTTCCTGCTTGATGTAAAAGGTGAAGAGAAAAAAAAGGGATCTGATGATGACGAAAGCCATCCGATACAAAAATCGGTGCCACAGATCTGTCTTGAGGTCGAACGATTCATTTGTAATCTGATCACAATCATTTGCAATAATGTTGTCGAGTGTCTGATCAAGTTGTTGTGCAAACGATTTGTTTTGTATGTCCAGGTTTAATTCAACACTGGCATAGGCACTGATATCGTTGAAATTAAAAGATCCAATAGTTACCCATTGTTGATCATACGTTGCTATTTTACTATGGACAATTCTATCGCGATACTCATACACTTCAATGTTTCGCTTTAAAAGCCAGCTGTAAAAAAAGCGCTCTGCTAATTTAGCAATCTTAACATCTGATACTTTCGTAAGTATTACCCTGATTTGAACACCACGTTTTGCAGCCTGGCTCAAGTTTCGTCGAAACACCCTGCCTGGCATGAAGTAGCTTGACATAATCGTTATTTGCGACTCCGCACGATGGAACATTTCCAGATAACTTCGGGATATTTGATTCTTATTTAGAACCCAGTCATTAATGCGTACTCTAATATGACAATCCGTGTCTAAAACCATGGGTGATAGTATGGATGTGGAAACCGGCAATCTTAACTTCTTGTTCCATACTTGTTTGCAACGATTATACAATAAGGTTGATGCTTCACCTTTTACATAAACAGCCCAATCCAGCCAGGCAGGCTTACCGGGCAGGTCATTGTATTGATCACTAATGTTAATACCGCCTACCAGGCTACTTGTTCCATCAGCAACAAATATTTTGTGGTGTAACCTCCGGCCTACATAAAAGTTGCGGCCTTTCAATAATGGCATAAACCGCCGGAAGTGTATTCCTGCTGCTTTAAAATTTAGAATAGTTTCGTCTGAGATAGTGCGTGACGCATAACCATCCAGCAACAGATATACTGATACTCCGCGACGGGCGGAACGGCATAGCGCATTTGTGATACGAATTCCTGTTTCATCGTCCTTATAAATGTAAACCTGAAGATGAATAGATTGTTTCGCTCGATCGATCAATGACTCTAACAGGTCGAAGTAAGGTGAGCCGCCTCTTATCAGTTGTACAGAATTCAACGAAGTATAGCCGTTGAGATTGTTAAACACTTTTCGGGTCATTGTGAATTGCTGCCACAAGATAATGCTTAGGAACACCATCGCAAAGCCATTAACGTCCACTTTGTTTAACGAATAGAAAAATAGCTGTGGAATTTAGGCACTCTATTTCTTCATAGCACGGACTTGAGTCCGGTAACATCATCGTTTCAATAAAGTTTTTTTGTGGGATCATTTTTCAATTAAAAATAAAATATAACCCTTTCTTATAAACTAACTGATTGTCTGACTGTTCTTCAACTACATAAACAATTAACACTAACAATTTAAAACCATGAAAAAATTATTTGTCATTTTAGTCGCTCTTGCATCATCAGTGAATGTGTTTAGCCAGAGTAAAGATGTTATAGATATTGCTATCGGATCAGCAGATCATACAACCCTTGTAGCCGCGATAAAAGCCGCAGATCTTGTAACAACGTTGAAAGGCAAAGGCCCCTTTACAGTATTTGCACCAACGAATGCTGCGTTTGATAAACTACCGGATGGTACTGTAGCTAGTTTATTAAAACCAGAGAACAAAACTAAGTTGGCAAAGATCCTTACTTATCACGTAGTTAGTGGTAATATGGACGCGGCTGCAGTAGTAGCAGCAATTAAGAGTGGTGGTGGAAAGGCAGTAGTTACAACCGTAAGTGGTGGAAAGTTAACTGCATCATTAGAAAAGGATAAAGTTAAGTTAACAGATGAATCAGGCAAATCTGCCTACGTTGTTGCTGCTGACCTGAAGGGTAGTAATGGCGTGGTGCATGTCATTGACGCTGTTGTGTTGCCCAAATAGTCTGGCATGTTGATCTTAAGACGATGGATTCCTGTAGTGGGAATCCATTTGTTTTTTAGGATCACAGTGTTTGTTGTTTTAGGGTTTATAACTAGTCAATTTTTTTATTCAGGAGTGTTAAGGTCACGAAGTGTGTCATTTACTTCCTTCAATAGTACATCCAGTTCTTCCGCATTTGATTTAAGCAGAGGAAGGTATTCGATGAGTGCTTTGTCAGGTTTGGTTTCAATTTCAATCACAGTAATCAGTCCCAACATTCTTGCGAGTGGAGTTCTCACTTTATGAGAATTAATATTTGCAAACTCCCGCAATTTTTGTTGCTGTTGGATAATTTTGTAAGTGCGTTCATTCACAATTTTTTCGAGGTTGTTATTAATTTTTTCGATGTCCTTCTTTTGTAGAAGGATTAAACGATTCTGTTCCTCCAATGAAGTTTGTTGCTGCCGATATCCTGATTTAAAAACATAAACGGCAATAAAAATCATACTTGCCGCAAAAATTATATTCCAGTAGAAAAGGAAATTGGTGTCGAGCGAAACTATTGGTGTAACAGTGTTGTATAGATAATGCACGGTTAACATTGAACCCAGGCTGATAAAGAAAAGGGAGCCATAAATCTTAGGATTTTCAAAAAAAAGCATAGGAAGAATACAGAGCACGAGAAAAATGTAATCCAGGCCGGACTCTTGTCCGTGAGTGAGTGATGCCACGATCTGTAGCACAATTGTCAAAAGGAAAGTTACAAATCGAGGTCCTGAAAAGTGTCCTTTCATGTGCAATGCCATCATTGCGACAAAAAGTGTAAACTCGGCCAGGCATAGGTAAAAAGGCCAGCGTGGTTCGACGTCTTTTAGGACAAGGCCGATAACAAAAAGGTCAAATAGCCCGATGATCAGGAATAGGTTAAAGTTCCGATACGTCGGTTGTTGTTCCTCTGACAAGCCAGGATACTGACTGATTTTCTTCCAAATCGACTTCATAGAGAGGGTTAATTATGCAATGTTAACGTTTTGATGCGACAAGTGGATTGGCACAATTGTCAGAAAACGTCCGCTCAGCGTGCGCATGCCCGGCACTTGATATTTTACGAGTCCACAGGGAGGGTGTAAATTTCCGGATTTGCTGGTGCTGAGTACGATAAATCACCAATTATGGTTTCCTGACATTTTTTCCTGTCTCAGGAATTACTTCCATCTAAATTGAGTTTTTTAACCCCGATGCATTAAACTCGCGTTTTAATTGACTAGGATTTTCGAATGTTTAAAATGATCAATAAAACGGAACAAGACGAGCGGGAATATCTTGAGGAGATCAAAGAGAAGTTGCTATTGGCAATCAGACGGGTGGATGAACGGGTAAAGCAATACTCTACCGAGCTACGCCAAAGCAAGGAATATATTCATGAACATCAGTCAGGAATGGATGAGGCTGATATGGTATCAGCTGGACAATCTATTGACAGAATGGCTTTTACAGGTGAATCGGCAGTTGCTAAAAAACGTAAACTGATGAAGCTGGGTGACTCACCCTATTTTGGAAGAATTGATTTCCGCAGCACCGGCGATGTTGAACCATCAGCCATCTACATAGGAATTTACACCTTTTCCGACGATCAACTCCGGGTTAACTATATCTACGATTGGCGTGCTCCAATTTCTTCTATGTTTTATGATTTTGAACTAGGTGAGGCCTGGTATAAAACACCTTCCGGCGATATTGCAGGGTCCATTGAACTGAAAAGGCAATACAAGATCCGGGAAGGTAAGATGGAGTTTACCATCGAGAATTCGGTAAACATTCATGATGAGGTTCTGCAAAAGGAACTGAGCAAGTCGTCTGACGATAAAATGAAAAATATTGTCGCTACTATCCAACGTGATCAGAATGCAGTTATTAGAAATGAAACTGCACCAGTGATGATTATCCAGGGTGTCGCCGGATCTGGTAAGACTTCTATTGCCCTACACCGGATTGCATTTTTGTTATATCGCTTTCGCGAAAGCATAGCTGCCAAAGACATTCTTATCATTTCTCCAAATAAGGTTTTTGCGGACTACATTTCGAACGTACTACCTGAGTTGGGAGAAGAACATATCCCGGAGATGGGAATGGAAGAACTTGCGAACGACTTGCTGGAGAATAAATACAAGTTTCAAACCTTTTTTGATCAGGTAGCGGCTCTTCTCGATAACCCTGACGACGGTTTTGTTGAACGTATTAAGTTTAAGTCGTCGTTTGAATTTCTTAGCAAACTTAACCAGTTCCTGATTCATATTGAGAACAACTATTTTACGTTTACCGAATTGCGTGTAGCCGGTACGGTTGTTCCATTCCCATTTATTCTCGAACGTTTTAAGGCTTATCATAGGATTCCGTTGCTGAAACGTTTTCCGGAGGTGGTCAAAGATGTGCAGCAGTTTGTACGAAACAATGTACAACGAAAACTGAACGGAAACGATAAGGCGAAGATATGGGAAGCCGTACCGGGTATGTTCAAAATAAACAATGTATTTGATCTCTACAAAGACTTTTACCGTTGGATGGAAAAGCCCGAACTATTTAGGATGGGCGCTGATGGAACACTGGAGTATGCGGATGTTTTTCCTTTGATTTATTGTAAGATCCGACTTGAAGGTATGCAGCCGTATTCACATGTTAAGCATTTGCTTGTAGATGAGATGCAGGACTACACCCCGGTTCAGTATGCAGTTCTTTCAAGGTTATTCAGTTGCAAAAAGACAATACTTGGCGATGTAAGTCAGACCGTAAACCCTTACAGTGCTTCTTCAGCGGAAGGTATCAACCGTGTATTCCCTCAGGGCGATACGGTGAAGCTTTTCAGAAGTTATCGTTCGACGTTGGAGATTACTACGTTTGCGCAAAAAATATCTCAAAATCCCGATCTTATTCCCATGGAACGTCATGGGGCTCAGCCTTTGTTGAAAGTATTTCAAAACAATGATGAAGAGATTGAAGAGATCCGAAGAATGATTGAGGTATTCAAGAACTCGGGATATAAGTCGCTTGGAATAATATGCAAGACGCAGGATCAGGCGGGTTTGATTGATGAGGTTGTGGACTTACCCGATGTTCATTTGCTCTCGGCAGATAGCACTTCGTTTAATGAAGGTATCATTATCACAACGGTTCATCTTGCAAAAGGACTTGAGTTTGATGAGGTGATTATACCATTTGCCTCTGTGCGTAACTATTATACTGAAGTAGATAGAAGTATGCTTTACATAGCCTGTACCAGAGCAATGCATCAGTTGACGCTGACCTATTCCAGAGAGAAGTCACCGTTTCTGGCGCATTAGTCAAGATCAATTGATATAAGTATTCTTATCTTTACCTAAAGAAATCTTATAGTTGTCAGGTGTTCCTGTAAGTTTCAAATTGATAAAACGTACGCGTTTAGACTCGTCTCTGTATTGAATTGCATCTTCGGTATCGGGATCAATAACGGCCTTGTCTTTTTTTCCGAACAATCTTTGTGAACCTACCTGCGTTACTAACTTCCAGGGTACACGCAAGTAATACTCCATATTCATGTTGACGTCCTGTTTTCCTGATATTTCAACAAAACCCAGGCTAGAGTTGATAGTCATCTTTGGGATGGATAAAACTCCCTTATTGAGGTCAAGACTATTACTGAGTGTATCAAAGATCACTTTCGATAGATTCTTGTCCATGAAATAGTCGGATAGCGCATCCAATGCTGCATACCGCTCTAACCTTCCTTGCACTACTTCTAAATCCAGGTGTATTTCTGAGTCATCGATAATGGGGACCATGTCGGCATGAAGGTGAACCTTTCCTGTAAGCCGTCCACTGATTTTTCCATGTAGGTTTTCAGAAACGAGGTGATCCTGACCAAAGTTCTCAAATTTAAACAGCAGCTTGTCGAGATCTACGTCCTCCATCCGCATGTCGGGGTTGAAATAGATTTTATTTCTGTCTGAACCATTGAGATATCCTTTTAATCTGATCTTACCACCAGCGGCACCCAAAGAAAGGGTGTCAACATAGATGTAGTGATTTACTTGTGTGCGTGCTTTTACATAAAAATCGTCAATCAGGTAACGGTGATAGTTAAGACGTTTTATATCGAAATCAAATGTCATGTCTGTAAAAGGAAGATCATAGATATTAAAGACTGTTTCATGATCTTCCGGAGTTACGGTCTTTGATGGGGGAGGAGGATTGTAATTGAATAGCTCATCAAAATCCAAATGCGAGGCACTGAAGGAAAAATGATTGTCTCTCTTTTTTATGGCCACATCCTCTCCAAGATAGTAGTTGAGATTGGCTGTAAACTCACTTTTACCAAGCTTGCCACTGAATTTTTCAACAATGATATGGTCATCTTCATAGTGCACACGGCCTTTGAATTTTTCAAATTGCATCGGGTGAACTTTCATTTTTGCACGCAGCTGATCAATATAAACATCAGCGGATTTTAGTCCCTTGTTAAAATAAAGATCGGCATTGCCGTGAATTTTTAAGTCTTTAAATTCTTCATGCCTGTAATCTTCGGGTACATAATTCTCTCCTCCGTAAGAGAATAAATCTTCCATTTGAAGCAGCGCTGACGTTAGATCAAACTCAACTTTAGTATCGCCAAGAGGTTCATCCTTAAACCACAGACCATAGTTTTTGAGTTTTCCTGTAAAATGAAAATCACTTTTGTCGATCATACCTGTAAAGTCAACAATCCGGAAATCCTGATCGTCGACGAAAACATCAGCATGGAAGTCGTGAAGAACATGGGGGTAGTGGGTGAGTTGGGCATACAAGTCTTCTACGAAAAACTCTCCTACAGGAAGATTGGGCGACTCAGTAAACGCACGTGCCGAGCTGTTAAATTTAAGCTTCATACTAATGTTCTTGATCTGTTCATTGACCGGTTTACTCTTCGATGTATCCCCCGAGGTGAGTTGTTTAATGTCCAGAAAAGATGATGTGACAAACATGGTTGCACTTACCGGACTGGCAGTATGGTGTAAAATTGCAGGGAGGTCACTTATGGTTGCCTTAATTGATATATCCGAATCTCCGACTCTCACATTGAAATGGTCAATAGTAGCCTTATGTCCGTCCATGCTTGCTTTAATGTCAATGTTTTTTACAGCTAAATGATATGCAGGCGATCTGAAACTAAGGTTTTTTACATCCAGTTCTGTAAAATACGATTCATTTAATTTTTCAATGCTTTTTTCCGGGTTTGCTAAATCAATAATGTCATGAAAATTCATTGTCAGTGCTACCTGACCTCTTAAATCTTCGAGATCCGTTATGTTGAGGAACTGGGACAGAAAATCGAGATCAAACTCCGAGCGAAGCTTCATTTCAATTTCGGGAGACTCAAAGTTTTTTACAATCAGATTACCTGTAAAAATGCCGGCCTCTGGTTTGGCAGAGAAATCCAGCAGTGAGAATTCCATCGTTGATGCATTTCTTAATTCACCTGTTGTAAAGTGCCCTTTGAAGTAAAGTTGATCTAGTTTCTTTTTCGAAAGTGTATTGTTGATGAAAGCATCCTTACAACCAAAGTCAGCTACCACTAATGGGTTGTGGCCGTTAGTCGATTTTCCCTTAATGGAAGCTTCGAAAAATATCTTTCCTTCATTATCGTAACGCTCCAGCGCGGGCGTTAACTCTTCCGGTGCAAACGCAAGAAACAAATCGAAATTGGGCTTATCTCCCCTGAATCGGATGTCCAGGTTCATATCATCGTCAAAATCTATGCTTCCATCCATTTTAAAGAATGCATTCTCCAGCTTAACCGTGGAAGGTTGTATGGAAAGAATTTGTTCGTCACCGATATAGTCGAGTTGTGTATTTACTTCAAAATGTTTATTCTTTACGAAGGTTGTATCACCGTTTATAATCACTTGCAAAAGAAATCGACTGTCAAGAGAAACCATCACATGATTCGGGCTGGTTTTAAATTTTGATTTAGCATCATGAATATAGGTATCGATCATCAGGTTGTTCTCTTCATTCAACTTATTCAGATCAATGTTGACCAATTGAATCGACTTAATATCCATATGAAATTCTTCACCGGCATCTTCAATCTCTTTTTTACCCGACAGGGCGTTAGCAATATTGAAGGTTCCGTCTTTGTGTTGTATCAGGTTTATTCTACCTTCCTTCAGCTTAATCGATTTAATTTCCATTGAACCGTTTAACAGCGTCCAGACATCAAAGCCCAGGTACAAATCCTCGATATCCAATATAGGTGATAATCCCTCGGATTTTCCTTCGTATACCTTTACATGATCAAGGTCTATAGAAACATAAGGGAAATTCGCAAAAGGAGAGATATGACTGTCCTCGATAGACAGTTTTCCGGTAAAGTCTTCATTTACTGTTGTGATCAGTTCCTGCACAATCGAATCTTGCTTAAAAAAAATAACAGCAAGAAGGGATAAAAAAAGCAAGACAGGCACCAGCACTATTCCGATAACACACCGTATCCAGAACTTCTTTTTTTCTACCATAACTTGTGGTTTGTCCCGAAATTTACAAAAATGAGATAGTAATCTGTCTTGTCGGAAAAAAGGAAAATGTGCCGAACTAAACCGCTTTTCATTGCGGTTCGTTTTATTGGTGTCTCTATATTGCAAGCAACAGCGAGACTTCGTTTCGACCTCTTACAAAGGAACTGTACTTAGGAGATCTTAATGGGAGGGATTACTTATAACCTTACATTGGTAAGGAAGAACAGTTTAACGTACAACGTTTCTTGTTTACTTGCCCCACTCAATGACCATTACGATCAGAGATACGGTACTTTTCAGCCTTTTTTGCGCATTTCTGCTTTTCGCATTGGCATGGAATCAATAATCGAAAATAGCTCTTCCGCGGTCAGCAATTTATCAGTACGGTGCTTTTCCATACCATCTTTACCAACCAGAACGACCGTAAATTCACCTGCTTTAACCCGATAAGTTTTGCAAAGCGGGTCACCCTTATCTAAAAACGTGGTTTTCAGGTCACGCTCTTTAACACCATCATTAACTTTTTCAAGAATTTCCTTTTGTTCTTTAAGCAGTTTACTGTTATTCTCTTTTCCGAAAATGAGGAGTTGTCTCTCACTGGCAAACTGAAGTGGTTTCGACTCGGAAATCATACAACTTATAAAAATGCAGGTAATGACTAACATAGAGGTGATTTTTGGATACTCATATATATAACTACAAGATGAATGGTTTGTTCCTATGTGATTATCAGTAATCGAATGACAATTTTTTTGATGAATGATTTTTAACATGCTTCATCTTTTAAATTAAGTATGATCTAAACGACCAAGACAAAATGGTCGATGCATTAACAGGCTCAGTCTTATAAACTAATACCATTCGGAGCCATAGGTAGTGTATAAAGTTTTTTACCTGTAGCGTCGTCAATAGCATTGCGGATAGCCGGAGCTATTGCCAGAATTGGCGTTTCCCCGGCGCCCAATGACGGTATATCTTTGCGATTTATCATCACAACATCAAGCTTGGGGGAATCACTAAACCGAGGAATCCTGTAAGAAGAGAAAGTAGGATTTATGATCTTTCCGTCTTTAAAGTCGATCCATTCAAAAAGAGCTCCACCCATTCCTTGAATTACAGATCCCATAATTTGATTCTCAAGATGGATTGGATTGATTATGGCACCGCATTCGAACGCGACTGCCACCCGCGTGACGCTAACTTCACCTGCGGGATCCACCAGCACCTCTGCACAAGTAGCAACATAACTTCCTTTTTCATCTCCGCAGGCAATACCGACACCATGATTTGGCGATGCTTTTTTTGAACTCCATCCAAACTTTTCGGCAGCTGCCTCTAAAACAGCTTTCATTCTCTGTTCTTTTAGATTTTTTAAACGGAATGCCAATGGTTCGATTTTAGCCGCCTGCGCCAGGTCGTTCATAATACATTCGCGGGCAAATACATTGGCAGGTGCTGCGAGTCCGCGATAGGATCCTTGCCGCAAGGGTGAATCGCTTGGATGATATTCAATTAGTTTATTCGGCACCACATACGGAGTTTCAATCCCTGATCCTCCGGAATTATAATTGTGAAACTCCCAGGCAGACAAAGTTCCGGCCTTTGTGATACCTGCTTTTACATCGATTACACCGGCCGGACGGAAATATGCCCACGTGAATTCTTCCTCCCGTGACCAAACAACTTTTACGGCTTTCTTAGCTTCTTTCGCCAGACGTGCGGCTTCAATGCCTGCCTCTCCAGTATGTTTTCCTCCGTAGCCAGAACCTGTATCAGGCATAATTACCCTGATATTTTCTTTCGGAATATTGAATATCTTTTCAAGATCCTCTTGAACTCCGAATGGTCGCTGTGTGCCGGTCCAAACGGTAAGTTTATCATCGATCCACTGCGCAACGCCTGCACGAGGCTCAAGTGGCGCATGGGCGATGTAGTCGATATTAAAAGATTGACTGATCTTAATATCTGATTTATTAAAAGCTTCATCAGCGTTTCCGGTAGTCTTTTGATCTTTTCGGTTTGACGGTGATCCTTTGTCTTTTAAGTACTTAAAAATTTCACTCCTTCCGGTTTGAGGTGTTGTTTTCCATTGAACCTTTATCGCCTTGATTGCATCCGAGGCGATTTTAGAAGTTAGCGCTGCAACACCGATGAAGTCTCCATCATGTACCACTATGACATCCTTAAGCTCCTTGGCTGCTGAGATATCCACCTCCGCGGGCGTTGCGCCATAGGATGGAGCACGTAGAATTTTTCCATACAACATATCAGGTAACTTCATATCTGATACATATTTGTGTTTACCGGTGATAAACGCTTCTCCATTCACTTTCAAAACAGATTTACCTGTAACCGTCCATTGATCCACCGTCTTTAATACTACAGCATTATTAATGGGTTTGACTAAGTTTTTTCCTGCGGTAAGTTTTCCAATGGCGACAGACTTTTTAGTTTTCTGATCGATGATGATACCTTGTTTAAGTTGGAGTGACTTTCGGTCTGTTTTCAACTCAACAGCAGCCATTTCAATCAGGTATTCACGTGCCGAGGCTGCAGCTTTTCGTAACTGTGGTCCCATATAAGGTATCGAACGACTCCCAAACGTTCCCCGGTCATATGGAGTAAGGGCTGTATCGCCCATAATCATATCAATTTTATTAAATGGCACATCCAATTCATCGGCTACAATCTGAGCCAGGGATGTACGTATGTTTTGTCCGACTTCTGCCTTGCCTGTGTATACGGTGACTAAACCAGTCTCACCTACATGTATCCAGGCGCTAATCAGATCTTCGGAATCTTTTGTATCTTTATTATCAATCAATTCAGCGCGGATACTGTTTACTACTGTAAACGAAATGGCGATACCACTACCCAGTACACTGAAGAATTTACGCCTGTTCATTCCAAACTGATATGAAGGCTCAGCATGAAGTTCATACTGCTCTGGGGCAAGCGTTATGTCTTTGATCTTTTTGTGCATAGTTCTACTGGTTTGATGCATTCTGAATAGCCTTCACAATCCGAGGGTACGTTCCGCAACGACAAATATTCCCCTGCATAGCCCGAACGATGTCAGCTTCCGATGGCCTGGCATTCGACTTCAGGAGAGAAACTGCCGACATTACCATTCCGGGAGCACAGTATGCACATTGAAATGCATCGGCTTCAAGTAGTGCGTTTTGAACAGGATGTAAATTTTTCTCATCAGCCAGGCCTTCAATGGTAGTAATCTTCTTTTCGCCAACGGTGCCGGCCATTGTGATGCACGATCGTGTAGCCTTTCCGTTTATTAAAACGGTGCAGGCACCACAGGAACCTTCTCCACATCCGTATTTACTTCCGGTAAGATCGAGTTTTTCTCTTAATATATTCAGAAGACTTTCATTTGAGTTGGCGTCGACTGTATATCTTTTTTCGTTTATCAATAAATCCATAACGCTGAAGATTTGATGCTCAATTGTTATATGTTATAATGATGAAATTAATGCAATTGGATGAGACATCCTATATGAATTATGTAAATGGAATGTTCTACAGAGTTAACAGAGGGATTGCAATATGTTAATCTATCACTTCTGGATTTTGATATTATTTTTACTCTCTGTATGCATAATCCGATCCCACCAAGTGAAGTATAATCCGAAATTACTTTTGAATTCGAGGTGATGCAGGTCGTGGTGGGAAGAACCGATCAGATGTTTTAACAAGAACTTTCGGTGGAAAATTTCAACTCCGCTGTGGTTAACAACTGCTGAAACGGTCATAAGGATTAGTACTCCAAATAAAACCGAAAAATGAATCGGCACAAAAAAAACTACGATAGGAAAGAATAAAAACTGCATAACAGCTTCCAGGGGATGAAATGAGAATGAGGTGAAAACGGTAGGATGCAGGCTTTCATGATGAACTTTATGAACAATCTTGAAGACAGAGGGAACATGCATTAACCGATGTAGCCAGTAGTAGTATGTCTCATAGAGGAACAAAATCAAAAACGGACTGACGCAGAAATACCAGATCGGATATCTGCCAAGGTCAACATAAACTTGTGTGAGTCCTTGTTGATATGCCCAAACGCAGCATGCACTAAATACAGTAAATACTATGGACGAAAGAAAAGACCATCTGATTTCCCGCCTGACCTGAATCTTTTTAAATTTGTAAATGAGCCGTTTGCTCGTCGAGAACCGTTTGAGTATTGCATGATATAGTCCGGCGAATGCGACATAACGAAGAAAAATGATCATAAGCAGGGAACTCACAAATACCACAACCATCCAAGGTTGATTCCAAAAATCTTTTTGTAAAAAATAGAGCATCTTTATGTTAGCATTTACTCATGCAACTCATTAATGTTACCGCAAATGATTGGCCAGCTTCATCAGTGGATTTTCGGGCCTCAATCTGAGACTAGTAGAGTGAAATTTAGAAGAATAACAGGTTAGTGAGGTTATAGTTTCGCGTTCTGGGTACCGTAGTCTACACCAACAACTGTTAAAGTTCCGCGGACCGTTTCATGACAAAAGCGATTAATGGTCACTTTTCGAGTGGGAAACAAAAGGTATCTGATTCATTTCGGCCGGCCGGTGGAGTCCAAATATGGGGTTTAATGTGTCGTGCAGGTTATTTGATGATTGATGTAAATGCTTAATGGTAAAATAATTGCAAAATCATCAGCGAGGTTGATCAGGATTTCATATTTTTCTGCGAGGAGTTTGTACATGAGAGTGATTGTTATCATCATTAGTTTAGTTTTGGTTTTCCAGTCGTATTTGCGTGCCCAGCCGGAACAGTTCAGTTTTTCCCACCTCAGCACAGAGAAAGGCCTTTCCCACAACCAGATTAAGTGTTTATTGAAGGACAACAGGGGTTTTATGTGGTTTGGCACCATCTCTGGCCTGAACCGTTTTGACGGATATTCTGTGAAGGTTTTCCTGAATGACCCGGAAGACTCCACTACTATCGCAAACAATGATATCAATTCCCTTTACGAGGGTCCGGATAACAAAATTTGGATCAATACTGGAGCAGGCTGGCTTCTCTATGATATGGAACTCGGACGTTTCTTCAACAGGGCGTCACCATTTCTCAGGGAATATGCTATTCCAGACGGTACGATCACAAGCATCTTATCGGATTCAAAGGGGAACTTCTGGTTTGTACATGCTACCCATGGATTATTCCGTTATTCTCCTAAAACAAAACTTACCCAAAGTTTTCCCAATATCACTGACGACAAAACATCACCGGTAAGCAGTGAAATTTCTGTGATCCGTGAAGGACAAAAAGGAAACCTTTGGGTTGTTCATCGCGATGGCATCTTTGAGCGTATTGATATTAACAGCGGAAAGGTATTGTACAGAAATGATGAGTTGAGGATGAAAACGCGGGGAATAACTTACGACTATAGTCTTTGGGTCGATCACGATAATGATCCATGGATATTTATTGGAAACAGTAACCGGGGAGTTGATTATTTCGACACAAAAAAAAATATTCTAACACATATTGATAAAAGGTCAGCACCATGGAAAATTACTTCAGACCTCGTTCGGGGAATTGTTGACGACGACGACGGCCAAATATGGATTGCCACTGATCATGGGGGAATAAATATCCTTAATAAGAGAGACGGTTCAATAAAGCACATTCTAAATGAACCTGATCGAAATAAGAGTTTAAGTCAGAACAGCATCAATGTCTTGTATAAAGATGACCAGGGTATTATATGGGCAGGCAGCTACAAGAAAGGCGTTGACTATTATCACAAAAACATTTTCAGGTTCAGTGTATACAGTCACCTGAATTCGGATGCGAGTAGCCTTCCGTTCGAAGATATTAACAGCTTCGCGGAAGATAAAAACGGAAATCTTTGGATCGGGACGAATGGCGGCGGACTTGTTTATTTTGACCGCCATAAAAACACTTTCACCCAATATTTGAATGAACCAGGTAACCGCAATAGCATAAGTAGTAATGTAATTGTAAGCTTATTTTTAGATCACGAAAATATTCTATGGATTGGTACATTCTACGGTGGATTAAATAGGTTTGATGGAAAGAAGTTTACCCACTACAGGCACGATCCCCTTGATCCGGGAAGTATTTTAGATGATAGTATTTGGGAAATCTATGAAGACTCAGAAAACAATCTTTGGATAGGTACTTTTAGCAAGGGTGTTGATGTTCTAGATCCACAACGAAAAACATTCCGGCATTACCGTGCCGAAGATCCAAACTCTATTCACGCCAGTTACATTCCTGCCTTCATGGAAGATAAGAATGGAAATATGTGGATTGGTACAGGTTATGGAATCGACCTGCTAAAAAAGGGATCGAATCGATTTCAACATTTCCTGAACAACAGAGCCGATCCATCGACCCTTAGTAATAATAGTATTCTATCAATTATTCAAGACAGCCGGGGTTTGATCTGGATCGGTACTCACGGTGGATTAAACCTTTACAATCCTAAGCGCGAAACGTTTCGGGTATTCAAAGAGAGTAATGGATTGTCACATAATTCAATGATGACGATCCTCGAAGACGAAGACGGCACCTTGTGGTTGGGCACGCCCAACGGACTAAGTAATGCACGGTTGCTTAACTGGCAGAATATTGACTCGCTTACCTTAAGTGTAAAGAGATACGATGAATCAGATGGATTGCAGGGAAAACACTTCAATGAAAACGCGGGACTTAGAACATCATCCGGTGAATTGGTATTTGGAGGAGCAAATGGTTTTAATGTCATTCTTCCTGCAGCAATTAATCCTAATGCAGTGATGCCAAAAGTGATGCTAACCGATCTTCAGGTTTTCAATAAAAGTCTTGGTGCAGGTGATAAACTAAGCGGGAAAGTTGTATTGGATAAGGAAATCGGTTCATCAGAAAAAATTACACTGAATCATTCAGAAAATGTATTCTCAATAGAATTTGTAGCCATAAACTTCTTTCATCCCGAGAAGACGAAGTATCAGTATAGGCTTGAAGGATTTAATAAAGATTGGCTGACAACAGATGGCACCCAAAGAAAAGTAACGTATACAAATCTTGACCCTGGTACATATACCTTTTTGGTAAACGCTTCTACCAATGATGGCGTGTGGAGTGATCGAAGTGCAGGTATCGAGATTGAAATACTCCCGCCGTTTTGGAAAACGAAAACTGCCTTTGTTCTTTATACACTGGTTATACTGGGAGCATTGCTATTGTCACGCAGGCTTATTCAGGAGCGTGAACGGATGAAATTCCGGCTTGAAAAGGAACACCAGTTGCATGAACTGGACATGATTAAGCTGAAGTTTTTCACCAATGTAAGTCACGAGTTTAGAACACCACTAACCCTTATCCTTACACCGCTGGAGAAGATGCTAAAAAATGCTTCAGATCCGTTAGAAAGAAACCAATTTCAGTTAATCTACAGGAATGCGAAGCGTGTGCTTAACCTGGTAAATCAATTGCTAGACTTCCGTCGTTTAGAGGTGCAGGAGGTAACCTTGAATTCATCGGAAGGGGATATCGTACAGTTCGTGAAGGATACTACATACTCTTTCTCTGACTTATCTGAAAAAAAAGAAATCCGGTTTTCATTTGCCACTGAAGTGGATTCATTAGAAACCTTATTCGACCGCGATAAGGTTGAGAAAATCCTGTTCAACCTTTTGTCCAATGCGTTCAAATTTACTCCTGAAGGTGGGGAAGTAGCGGTACATGTAAAGCCCGTAATAAAATCAGAAGATAATAGCAGATGGCTTGCAATAGCGGTAAAGGATTCAGGTATTGGTATTCCGAAAGAGAAGCACGCGAAAATATTTGAAAGATTTTTTCAAAATGACCTGCCGAAAAGCATGGTGAACCAGGGTAGTGGAATAGGTTTGTCTATTACGAGTGAATTTGTCAAAGCTCACGGAGGAACTATTACTGTAGAAAGTGAACCGGATAATGGAAGTTGTTTCACAGTAATGCTACCGGTAAAAGAAATAGCCGTCCAACAAGGCGACTTGCAAGTGGAAGTAATTGTTCCAAGTCATTTCGAAGAAGTAGAAAAAACGACAGATGGAGAACAACTAAAGCCTGTACTACTTTTAATAGACGATAATGAGGATTTTCGTTTTTATCTGAAGGATAATATGAAAACTACCTATCAGATTGTAGAGGCACGTAACGGGAGGGAAGGGCTTCAGACTGCACTTCGCATAATTCCTGATCTCATTGTCAGCGATGTGATGATGCCAGAGATGGATGGCATGGAGTTGTGCAGAAAAATCAAGCAAGACCGGTCGGTGTCCCATATTCCCGTCATTCTCTTGACAGCCCGTGCGGCGGAAGAAAAGAAAATGGAAGGCTTTGAGACCGGGGCTGATGATTATATTACGAAGCCCTTCAATTTTGAAATATTAATGTCCCGCATTCGAAATCTAATTGCATTACGACAGCGCTATCACAAGGCACTGGGGAAACAAATGGATATAAAGGCAAGTGATCTGAACATCACATCCCTTGATGAAAAACTGATTAAAAACGCGATTGCTTGTGTAGAAGAAAATGTGTCTGACCCCGATTTCTCTGTGGAAGAACTCAGCCATAAGCTGGGTATGAGTCGTGTACACCTCTACAAGAAACTTCTATCACTCACAGGAAAATCGCCGATTGAATTCATACGCACAATCCGTTTGCAGCAAGCTGCCCAATTGCTTGAAAAAAGTCAGCTATCGGTATCAGAAGTGGCGTATAAAGTGGGGTTTAATAACCCAAAATATTTCACCAAATATTTTAAAGAAGAGTATCAGATCTTGCCTTCGCTTTATGCTGCATCAAAATCTGGAACAACCTGATGGTTTAAGGTTGATTTTGCACTGGTTGTAAATTCTCAACCTAATGGACACAACGATGGGTATAGGGAGCAGCAACATTTCGCTCCGTTGACGAACCCATATCTGACACGCAACAAATCTGACCTAAATCAGAATGATTTTGTACCCTTAAAGTTGTAGCAGCGGGTTTACATTTGACTAGTTCAAAATTTCCGAGAAGCCCGATGTCTCCTGAAAAATTTAAGAAAAGACAGCAAATTATGCTGGCCCTTGAATTAGCGATCTACTTGTTCGTAGCAGTCGCTATAGCCTTTTTTATCATCATTTAAGGTTCGTTTCCACGATCTTCCGGAACCGTTTGCATCTTTCGGCGTCAATCAAAACCCGCTTTTTATTTCCGCTTATCATTGGGCTGATCCAATTCGATTCGACACTTCAGTGTGATGTTTCAAAAACTGATGTTTCAAAAAGACCATTATTTAAACAAAATAGACCCTTCAGTTAACACAATACCCCCCAATCGTATACAAAATGATACCCTTGTCGGGGTTCCACTATCATAATTTTATGCAACCGATTTCTAATTGTTGATGATGGTATTCGTTTGCGCGTCGGTATTTATCAGAAAATCAAAGGTATAGAAGGCAATCCATAATAGGAGTACATAAACGTCGAGAGGCCAGGATCAGCATAACTAATTGATAATCAATTTTTTAAATGATATCAAGGCCGATTTAAATTTTGAAGAACAGCAATAAAATAAATCTAAAACCAAAATAACCTATGATGAAAAAACTTTACCGAAGCGTATTCATTGCTTCCGTGTTTCTCTTTCTGCTGGCCTTTACTTCTGCTTTCGCGCAGAAACGTGTGGTCACCGGGAAGATTAATGATGCCTCGGGATCGCCAATGCCGGGAGTGAATGTAATGGAGAAAGGCACTACAAATGGTACCACTACTGATATCGGTGGAAATTTTTCCATTGAAGTCAATACGAGCAACGTGCTCACCATTTCCTTTATTGGATACAAGACTCAGGAGTTGCCTGTTGGCAACCAATCTTCGTTCAATATAGATCTGGAGGAAGATGTCGCTACTTTGAATGAAGTTATAGTCGTAGGATATGGTGAGATGAAGCGATCTGACCTCACAACGGCTCAGACATCTGTTTCTTCTAAAGAAATAGAGAGAACGCTCAACACAACGATTGAGCAAGCCATACAGGGTCGGTCAGCCGGAGTTTATATAACTCAAAATTCGGGACAACCTGGAGGTGGTATTTCAGTCAATATACGTGGAGTAAATTCTATCAATGGGTCCAATGAGCCGTTGTATGTTATCGACGGTGTTCAGATTCCTGGAGAATCGGTGAACTTTGGATCAGCGAGTTCATCGAACCCGTTGGCGGGTATTAACCCGACAGATATAGAATCTATCGAAGTATTACAAGGCCCATCGGCAACGGCCGTTTATGGATCACGTGCAACGAACGGTGTGTTGCTGATCACAACAAAACGTGGTAAAGCGGGTGCTACCAGAATATCTTACGGATATCAGTACAGTCTTCAGACTCCTCCTCAAAGACTGGATGTCTTGAACTTGCGTCAGTATGCACAGATGGTGGGCGAATATCACGAAATTGCAGGCGGAACAACACCTCAGGAATTTTTAGACCCTAGTCTTCTGGGTGAAGGAACGGATTGGCAAAAGGAACTATTCCAGAGTGCGCCGATGTCGAAGCATCAGATCAGCATGAGTGGTGGAAGTGAAAAAACAACGTACTACTTGTCTGGCGAATACCTTGATCAGGATGGTGTTGCACTAGGCTCTGGTTTTGAACGGGCATCAGTTCGTTTGAATCTTGATAATAAAGCAAGTGACTGGCTTACCATTGGCGCGAACTTTAGTTTTAATCAGACCGATGAAAATCTGACTGCAAGCCAGGAAAACATTATCACCAATGCACTGCGCTTAACACCACAAATTCCAGTTAAGAATTTTGATGGAACGTGGGGAGGAGGCGATGAATCGAATGGTGCAAATATCTTTGCGCCGGTTAACCCTGTTGCGATTGCAAACCTTACAACCAATGAATTAACCAGAAGGCAACTTTTGGCGGGCGTTAATCTTGGGTTCAATATTTTACCCGGACTTACATTTCGTACTTCCTTCAATGCCAACCTTGGATTTTCTAATTCAACATACTTCATTCCGAGTTACAAGTTTGGGTATGCTGAGAATCCAACGGCATCACTTACTAATAGTAATGGAACCAATACGTATTGGAACTGGAACCAGCTGATAGAGTATACCAAGCAACTTGGAAAGCATAACATCAACGTGATGGCTACTCATGAAGCTCAGGAGTCTACCTGGAAAAATGTAACAGCTTCGAGAACGGGCTATGTAGTGAATGTCCTTGACCTCAGTATTGGCGATGCGGCTACCGCAACAAATAGTGGTGGACAGGGCGACTGGGCAATGGAATCATACCTGACCAGACTCGCGTATAACTATGACGACAAGTACATCCTGATGGGTACTGTTCGGGCTGATGGTTCAGTGAATTTCGGTGCAGATAACAAGTGGGGTATCTTTCCTTCCGTATCGGCTGCATGGCGGATTTCTCAGGAATCATTTTTCAACATTCCGTTTATTAATGAATTGAAATTACGAGTTGAAACCGGAGTGACAGGAAATCAGGGAGGCAGTGGTGGAATTTATTCACCGTTGGAAGCTGCGCCTACCCAGTGGGGTACTGGATTTTTACCAAACCGTTACAGCAACCCTGGTTTGAAGTGGGAAGAAACAGTCACAAACAACATCGGGATGAACGTAAGTTTGTTTCAAAACAGAGTGCAGGTTGAATTTGACTACTACGTAAAAAACACAGAAAACTTATTGCTTAGCAATCCTTTGCCATGGTACATGGGTACAGAAGGTCAGGGCTCTGTTGGAGCACCAACTGTAAACATCGGGGCACTTCAGAATAAAGGCTGGGGGCTAACATTGAATACTATCAATATTGATCGCAATGGCTTTAAGTGGAGTAGCAACTTTAACATCTCCGCTTTTAAAACCAATATTCAGTCTTTTTACTCTGATGCAGCCTTTATCAACCGTACATCGTGGTGGCTGGACGACTGGACACAAAGATCAACCGTTGGGCAAGCACCTTGGCAGTTTCTGGGTTACATAGAAGAAGGTGTATTTGAATCTATTGAAGATATCCAAAACAGTGCTGTTCCCGCGGATAACAATGGCAATCGCTTGCCTATAGCAGAACAAAATGGAATATGGGTAGGAGATGTTAAGTTCAGGGACATCAGCGGACCAGATGGTACACCGGACGGTATCATTGATGTTTACGATCAGACATTTATTGGAAATCCGTGGCCGAAAATGTTCGCCGGGCTGACCAATACCTTTTCATACAAAGGATTTGATCTTAGTATTCTGATCACAAGTACATACGGAAATGATATTTACAACTATGTAGCCAGAGTAAATACGAATCCCAATGCAATCAACTTGAGTAGAAACCTTTTGGTAAGCGCAACGAATTATGCGCGGGTTGCCATGGATGAAGAAGGTAATCCCTTTCTCGACAATCCAGGTACCGAAGTTCCTCGTTTGTCACTCGGGCCAAATGGAAATTATGCGCGGCATACCAGCCAGTGGGTTGAGGATGGTTCTTTCGTCCGCATTAAGAATATAAGCCTGACCTACAACTTGCCCAATAGCTTATTGTCGAAACAGAAAATCGTGCGTGGTGCCCGTGTAGCGGTAGGAGCTCAAAATCTTTATACCCTGACACGTTACACCGGGTATGATCCTGAAGTGGGTGCGTCAGTCGGCAGGGATGTGAGTGCAGCGAATCAGGCAATCGGATTGGATAATGGACGGTATCCGCTTACTCCTGTATATACATTGAGCTTTGGTATAGATTTTTAAACAGGCCGAATATGAAAAAAACAAATTATATATATTTCTACGTTGGAGTCGTTGCACTCTGTGGAATACTTGCCGGATGTGCTGAAGAGTTCCTCGAAAGACCACCAAAAGACAC
>JBGTEP010000117.1:0-22804 GCA_041747735.1 Chryseolinea sp. | reverse complement strand
TCTGGGTCTCGCAGAAGAAATGAAAAAGACAGCATCAATACTTTCTGATAAGGGATATGACGTTATGCTTACCGACCTGGAGGGTATTGAGACTGAAAGTCCGATTTATGCTGTTACCAAATCAGATTTGACAGGAACGTTAAAAAAAATATCAAATCGCTATGAGGGAAACCAATTGGCCGGGGTAGTTTTATTGTCCGACGGGATTTACAACGAAGGGATTTCTCCGCTTTATACACCTTACAATTTTCCGGTTTATACAGTTGGAGTAGGGGATACGTTGCAAAGGACAGATATTTATATCAAAGATCTGGCTTATAACAAAATAGTGTATCAAGGGAATAAATTTCCAATTCGTGTGGAAGTGATGGTTAAAAATCTCGAAAACCAACCCATCAATGTCTCTTTATTGAAGAGAGGAAAGATATTAGAACAACAAACGAAAACTTCTACCGGTGATCAATTATTGGTGTATGATTTTCAACCTATGGCGAATGAACAAGGAATTCAAAAGCTTGATATACAGGTCGAGATCAAACAAGGAGAATTCAATACACGTAATAATCAGGCTTCCGTGTTTATAGAAGTTGTAGAAGGCAAAAAGAAAATTTTACTGCTGGCTCCTTCTCCCCACCCAGACATTAAGGCGCTGCGGGAAGTGATTGATAAAAACCCCAATTACGATTTTCTACTGCATATCCCAACCGTTGAAGAACAAACAGCAACAGCGCTACGGCCAGGCCAAATTGATCTTGTCATTTTACATCAGTCGCCTGATACCCGTGGAAAGACCAGAGCTCTCTTTCAACAGTTCGCAGTGGGTAAAACTCCTTTGTTCCTGATCGTTGGATCTCAATCCGATTTGCCGAATCTGGCAAGACAAAACATTCCTGTTGGATTTGAGTCGACGCCCCGTGATTACGATGAGGTTACCCCGGGAGTAAACCAGGTTTTTTCGCAATTCCTTCTTTCATCTGAAACAAATACGATTTTAGAAAAATACCCTCCTGTATCGGTTCCTTTCGGAAAGATGAAAACGCAGGGCAGTATTATGCCTCTGCTTTATCAGCAAGTTGGTAGTCTTACGACAGATAAGCCACTTTTGTTTATTGATGTACAGAATGAAAGAAGAATTGCTGTGATGCTCGGTGAAGGAATATGGCGTTGGAAGCTGAATGAGTTTGACCGGTTTGAAAATACAACTGCTTTCGATGAAGTTTTTGGAAAGCTGATTCAGTATCTTACCACTGCCGATGACAAAAGAAAATTTAGAAGCTATCCTTCAAAGCAAGAGTTTTCTGACACAGAAGCGGTGCTTTTTGAAAGCCAGGTGTACAATGATATTTTTGAGCAGGTATTTGGAAATACCATCGATATCGAACTTGTTGACGAAAGTGGGGTCAGCTCGAAATATTCGTATACGCTAAGTCCGGGAAATGTTAGGTATCAAATTGGCGGCTTGAAAGAAGGTATCTACCGCTATAAGGCAAAGACGGTGTTGAATGAAAAAGAAGAGGCGGTGCAAGGTGAATTTGCTGTTACCAAACACCAGGCTGAGCTTCAGAATTTAACCGCTGACTTTGATCTGCTCCGTAAACTATCCGCCAATACAGGCGGCGCATTTCATCCTGCTTCTAAATTTTCAGTACTGCAAGCCGACCTTCAGAAAACGGAGGCCAGAACCGTTATCCATTCGGAGGAATCGTACAATGCCCTGATCAATTTGAAATTGGTATTCTGGGTGTTGCTCCTGATGATAAGTGTAGAATGGGTTGCCCGCAAATATTTTGGGAGCTATTAATACATTTAGGTATTCAAATACCCTGACAGTTAAGCGCATAAAAAAAGCCCCGCGATGTGCAGGGCTTTTATAATAATTGCTCGTGGCTTAATCTTTCTTTTCTCTGGAAGACGCCTTAGCTTTTTTAACTTTAATGGTAAGTACGTCTCCTTTGCCATCATATTCGGCAAGGATGGTACCACCCTCTTCTATTTCACCTTTCAGAATTTCTTCTGCAACAGGGTCTTCAAGATATTTCTGGATAGCTCTGTTTAAAGGCCTTGCACCAAACTGATGATCATATCCTTTCTCAGCTAAAAAGTCTTTTGCCTTATCGGTAAGTTCAACGTTATAACCAATCTGGAAGATTCGATCGAAAAGTTTCCGAAGAGTAATGTCAATGATTTTGTGAATGTGCTCACGTTGCAGTGAGTTAAACACGATCAAGTCATCTAGTCTGTTCAAAAACTCAGGACTGAAAGCACGCTTTAAAGCGTTTTGAATCGTGGTTTTCATATGCTCTTCATCGTTCTCACGTTTCGCAGCAGAGGCAAACCCGATCCCGGAGCCGAAATCCTTCAGATCCCGAACACCGATATTGGACGTCATGATTATTATCGTGTTACGGAAATCCACACGTCGTCCTAATCCGTCAGTCAGGATACCATCGTCTAATACTTGAAGGAGAATGTTAAATACGTCTGGGTGAGCTTTTTCAATTTCATCCAGCAACACAACTGAGTATGGCTTGCGTCTTACTTTTTCAGTGAGCTGTCCACCCTCTTCATATCCAACATATCCTGGAGGTGCACCAACGAGTCTCGAAACTGAGAACTTCTCCATGTACTCACTCATATCAATTCGCACAAGAGCATCCTCTTTATCGAAAAGATAAGTCGCTAATACTTTTGCTAACTCCGTTTTACCAACACCCGTAGGTCCGAGGAAAATAAATGACCCAATAGGTTTTTTAGGATCTTTCAACCCTACGCGTGTACGCTGAATTGCTTTCGTTAATTTCTTAATCGCCTCCTCCTGGCCGATCACTTTGTTGCTAAGCTCCTCCGCCATGTTCAGCAGCTTACTGCTTTCTTTCTGTGCGATTCGATTCGTGGGAATTCCAGTCATCATACCTACCACATCTGCAACATTTTCCTCGTCTACAGTATATTTTTCAGTACGCGTCTTTTCTTCCCATTTTACCTTGGCGATATCGAGTTGTTCAATAAGCTTCTTCTCACGATCACGAAGTTGCGCTGCCTCTTCGTACTTCTGACTTTTAACAACCCGGTTTTTTTCCTTTTTGACATCTTCAATCGCCTCTTCAAACTTCACAATGTCCTCAGGAACATGAATGTTGTTAATGTGAACGCGCGCGCCGGCTTCATCCAAAACATCAATGGCTTTGTCAGGAAGATAACGATCGCTGATATAGCGATCAGAAAGTTTAACACAAGCTTCAATCGCCTCCTTCGTATAAATAACGTGGTGGTGATCTTCGTATTTTTCTTTAATGTTTTCGAGAATTTTGATCGTTTCTTCCGGAGTGGTCGAATCAATCATTACCATCTGAAATCTTCGGGCAAGCGCTCCGTCTTTTTCAATGTATTGACGGTACTCGTCTAAGGTTGTAGCTCCGATACATTGGATTTCTCCACGTGCTAAGGCCGGCTTAAACATATTGGAAGCGTCCAGTGATCCTGAAGCTCCGCCAGCACCAACGATGGTATGTAATTCATCGATAAAAAGAATGACGTCAGCAGATTTTTCTAATTCATTCATTACCGCTTTCATCCTTTCTTCAAATTGCCCGCGGTACTTTGTACCAGCAACTAAAGAAGCCAGATCAAGCGTAACGACACGCTTGCCGAACAACACTCGTGATACTTTCTTTTGAATAATTCTAAGCGCAAGACCTTCAGCGATCGCTGTCTTTCCTACCCCTGGCTCACCAATAAGAATGGGATTGTTTTTCTTTCTTCTTGAAAGGATCTGAGCAACACGCTCAATTTCCTTTTCCCTTCCTACTATGGGGTCAAGCTTGTTGTCTTCTGCCAGTCGTGTTAAATCCCTGCCAAAGTTGTCAAGTACCGGAGTTCTTGATTTTTCCGTTCCTTTCTTTTCTTTTCCTGCGCCGCCAGCACCGCCTGCGCCGAATATTTTTGATGAATCATCATCCGGATCATCTGTGTCTTGCGAGGCCATTGGCCCTTCGTTTTGATACTCTAACATTTCTTTCACGGTCTCGTAGTTTACGTCAAACTTATTGAGAATTTGGGTGCCAAGATTATCCTGGTCACGAAGGATAGAAAGCAACAAATGTTCTGTACCAATTAGCTGAGCTTTGAAAATTTTTGCCTCCAGATAAGTAATTTTCAAAACCTTTTCTGATGCTTTCGTCAGCGGTATGTTAGCCAGATTTTTGATCTGATGAGTTGCTGTTCCTTTTGATATTTTTTCTATTTCATTCCGGAGTTCATCCAGAGGTACACCTAGTTTCTTCAACACACCTACAGCAACGCCTTCGCCCTCCCGTACCATGCCTAAAACAAGGTGTTCTGTACCGATGTAATCGTGGCCAAGGCGAAGTGCTTCTTCACGACTTAGTGAGATAACTTCCTTAACCCGATTGGAAAATTTAGCTTCCATAGAAGTGTTAAAATGATGGTTAGTGTAAATGTAAAGTTTTTTGAGCGTTCAATACTATTGAATTCTGAAGATTTAATACAGTAGAAACGCTGACCGCTTTCCGTTTGTTCATTTTATGACAGACGATGCTTGAACAATCCGCGAAGCTTCCGGGCCCATACAAAAAATCAGGTCAATCAGACTTGCGTTAGCTGCAAATGGTTTGCCAAAGACCTGGGGGTAACGCACCGCCTGGTAAAAAGTGCTCAAATTTTCTTCCTTCTTCACATTTACTGCCGAACGGAGGTCTAAAACACCTTCTGGTGGCGTTTTTTCATATTCCAGGCTTTCTTTCACGACTGCTTTCCACTTAAGCCATTTAAGACACAATGACAGCAATTGAACATTTAGCTCGTATAGGAACACAAACTTCCCAAAAAGTAGTTTTTCTACATCTTCACTATAGTGTTCAAAGAATGGAGCTTTACCATACGCCGAACATATTGCACGCCAATGGTTATTTAACCACTTCTGGGTGTAATCGATGCGAACGTCTGTGATGTACACCTTACCATGTTTGGACGTGAGGGGAACAATCAGTGTTTCTTTCCCTTGTGACGACATAATGTGGCAACGATTGCGGAAAGATTGCTTGACAAAATGCTCATTTTTTTCAACCATAATTTCCTGAACATCCTGCAGTGCTGCAAAATATGCAATCGAGGGAAGGTAGTGCGTTTCAATCAGAACAGACAAGTAGAGAGGTAGTTAGAGTTTCAGTTTTTTAGGGTGATGCCATGAGATTAACAGCAAACAGCAATGGTTTAACGGAACTGGTCTACGTCCCCAAGCCCCTCGCGTATAATCGTAATTTTTTCGTCAGTACAATCAATAACGCTGGACGGAATGTTCCCACTGGGTCCACCATCAATTACAATATCTACCTTGTGTTTAAAGTCTTCGTAAATTTCCTCAGGATCAGTAGTATATTCTCTGATAATATCATCGTCTTTGATTGATGTTGTAATCAGCGGGTTTCCCAGCAACTTGACAATCGCAAGCGGTATCGTGTGGTCAGGTATCCGTATACCTACTGTTTTCTTGTTTACGTTCAAAATCCTGGGGACTTTACTACTAGATTCAAGGATGAATGTATAGGGCCCCGGCAACGCTTTTTTCAAGATTTTAAAAACAGGAGTGTCAATTTTTCTCACGTATTCCGAAATGTGGCTTAGGTCGTTGCAAATGAATGAAAGATCTAGCTTTTGTGGCTTGATATCCATAATCTGACAAAGGCGTTCGATGGATTTGCGATTCATCAGATCACATCCAATACCATAGATCGTATCAGTAGGACAAATGATAATGCCTCCCCGTTTTAGTGTTTCAACCACATGGTTTATTTTCCGTCCCTCTGGATTTTGAGGATGAATCTTAAGTAACTCCGCGGCCATAACATCAAAGTTAGAGAATCGTACGATGTTATCCGTAATGGCTGAAAGGGAAACATAGACGAATATTTTTGCTGTATCGGGAGCTTTTCGGTTAACTAATTACGTTTCACTATTTTTGCTCTCTATTTCCGGTTATGAAGCCAAACAAACGACTGATTTTATTTCTTCTGATTTCAATTCTGGGCATATCATTTTCATTCTATGCTTTTCAAATCATATACACGCCAAACATCCTCGTTGAGAAGGAAGACAGATTATTCCTGATAAAGGAAGGTGCAACATTTAAGGATGTGCAGCGAGAACTTCACGATGGAAATTATGTTCAGGATCTTGTCTCCTTTAGTTTTCTTGCCAAGCTGAGAGATTATGACGAGAACATCAAACCCGGTCGCTATGTATTGCGCAAAAACATGAGCAATATCCAGGCGTTGAGAATATTACGGTCAGGCCAACAGGAGCCGGTACGAATTACCTTTAACAACGTGCGGTTGATCCGCGATCTGGCCGAAAAAATCACACGTAATCTGGATATGACACCGGAAGAATTTGAAGTGGCACTAATCAATTTTGCCATGACCAACTCGGCTGGATTCAATAAGGATAACGTGATGGCTATGTTCATTCCGAATACCTACGAAGTATATTACAACATTACACCAGATGCTTTGGTGAAACGTATGTATGCTGAATATGAAAACTTCTGGACTTCGGAACGTAAGCAAAAAGCAAAAACTGTCGGGTTAACGCCATTCGAAGTATCCATTCTGGCAGCGATTGTTCAGGCGGAAACCGTGAAAGCAGATGAGGCACCCGTGATAGCAGGATTGTATATCAACAGATTGAAGAAAGGGATACCGTTGCAGGCAGATCCTACATTAGTTTATGCTGTTGGTGATTTTTCGCTAAAAAGAGTACTGAATGAACATAAGGAGATTGATTCACCTTACAATACGTACCGGAATCGTGGACTTCCGCCCGGACCTATTAATTTGCCGGAAATAAACTCAATTGATGCGGTCTTAAACCACTTTCCGAGCGACTACTTGTACATGTGCGCGAAGGAAGATTTTTCGGGTTATCACAATTTCACCGATAGCTACACCGTGCATATGAATAATGCAATCCTTTATCAGCGAGCACTAACCATTGAACAGCGTAAGGCTGCTAGAAATAACCGTTAATAATGTATAGATCCGAAACAAGTATCCGTGTGCGATATGGAGAGACTGATCAAATGGGATACGTTTATTATGGATATTATGCCATGTACTATGAAGTTGCCAGGGTGGAAGGACTACGGCAACTTGGCCTTACATATAAAGAAATTGAAGCGATGGGTGTTATTATGCCGGTCCTTGAAAACAAATCAAAATTTATTGCGCCGGGGCGTTATGACGAGAAGTTGAAAATTGTAACAACACTTCGTGAGAAGCCCGGTGTTCGTATTAAATTTGAATACGAAATTTTTAATGAAGAAAATAAATTAATCAATACCGGAGAAACTTTGTTAGTCTTCGTAGATAAGCGTACAAATAAACCCTGTCGCCCACCTGAGGCGATGCAGCATGTACTGGAGCCCTATTTTAAATGAAGTACCGTTACAAAAGACTTATTCTACAGTGGAGCCCTGGAAGGTTATTCCTTTCCTGGTTGAAAAAAGTTCGTTTCAAGAAATACGAAAACGTCTCTTTATACAGGATATTAAAAATATTCATTAAGAACCTGATGGATGATGACATCCTGGACCGCGCGAATGGGGTTGCATTCAATTTTATCCTTGCAATCTTTCCTGCGATTATTTTCCTTTTTACATTGATTCCTTATGTAACTGTATTTTTCCCACAAATAAATACAACCAGCATAATGGAATTTCTTGGTGAGCAGATACCAAGTAGTATGTACGAAGTGATCTCATCAACACTGTTGGATATTATTAGTATCCAACGTGGAGGCTTGCTCTCTTTTGGATTTCTCTTTTCTGTTTATCTATCAACCAATGGAATGATGGCGTTAATGCGTGCATTTAATGCCTGTTACCGCACCACTGAAAACCGCGGTGCGATAAAAACCAGACTGATAGCCACCGGTCTGACGCTCACCATGGGCATTGCTTTATTACTCGCAATGCTGCTTTTAATCGTCGGGCAATTCGCTCTTAATTATGTAATGTCTCATTTACCTGAGTTTGAATGGCTGGACCTCAGTAATTTTACCGTGGTGCTTCTTTTTGTGTCACGTTTCCTCGCGCTTTTTATTGCCTTCTTTCTGGCAATTTCTATGGTGTACTATTTCGGGCCGGCAATTCATTATAACTGGCGGTTCTTTTCAATCGGCTCATTGCTGGCTACAGTACTGTGTTTGGCTGTATCGTACGGATTTTCGTTTTACATTACCAACTTCGGCACCTACAATAAGGTTTATGGCTCTATCGGTGCGCTTATCGCACTAATGGTTCTCATTCAACTCCTAACGGTGGTTTTATTGGTCGGATATGAAATCAACACAAGTATTCATGACGCCGTGCGCAAGCAAGCCCTTTGGAATAGTCGATTGTACAAGTTAAAAAACAGCTAATTTCTAGTTTGCCCGGTGCATCAAAACCTCACTCGTATTTCATCTTTATAATTTACGGGAACCCTGATAGGAATTCCCCTATAGGTAAGCTTCAGAACTCCTTCGTATCGCACCTCAAATTTTTTACCGCCGATAACACCCAACAACGTATCCATGAACCCCAACTCTTTCATCGAAAGTTTTACTTCCAGCGGAACTGTAAATTCTTTCTGTGCCGGAATTATTGTTTTCAATTTTTGATCGACGGTAGCTGCCTTTTTTCCATTAACAAAAATATCAACGTTGATTTTTCGAAGTTTACCATGCATTTTGTTGGGATTATAAAAAATAGCATTAGCCTTAAGCATTGGGTCTGTGGAAGCATCGACCATAACATCTCTGATCTGACGAAGAACCACTTCCTCTTCAGGGCGCTTACAACCATTTAATAGACAAAGGCTAAGGAAAAGAAGCGTGACGCGACTGATCCGCCTGGGTAAAAATTGTATTGTCTCACGTTTCATCTGCAAATCACCAATTTTCATTGTTTCCATCTTGTAGTAAGTATAGACATTCTATTTCTAAATTTGTTACATGAATCCTCACTTTGAAATTATAGCCGACGGACTGGCAAATAATGGTTATGCCGTAGTTGACCAGTTTTTAACTACCAGTGAAGTGAATGCAATTTTGGGAGTGGCAATGCTCAAAGAAAATACTCATCATTTTAAAAAGGCAGGGATAGGTAAAAAACAGGAACATCAGATAAACGAGGCAATACGGGGAGATTATATATATTGGCTTGATAAAATTACAGCCCCCGAACCCGCCAGGCTCTACCTTGATAGACTGGGAGAACTCATACCCTTTTTAAATCAAAGCCTGTTCTTAAGCTTAAAGGATTTTGAAGTACACCTCACCGTTTACCCACCCGGTGCATTTTATAAGCGGCATCTGGATCAATTTAAAAAAGATGATCATCGGAAACTTTCAATAATCTGCTATTTAAATCATGACTGGGTTCCAGAAGAGGGTGGGCAACTTCGCATGTATCTTTCTGACGGGATCACTGAATTCACGCCGCTTGCCGGCAGGTTGGTTTGCTTTCGGAGCGATCAAATTGAACACGAAGTATTACCAGCGGCGCGTGAAAGATTAAGTCTTACAGGTTGGATATTGGACAAGGTTTATTGAAAAAATTTATATTCGTATTGACTACCATTCTTTTTATTATGTTGTAAAACACTCCTGAAAGAAAAGCGTGTAAATTTGTTCCTAACCAAATTCAAACCTCCATTTTTCAATGAAGAAGTATTTTCTAAAACTTTATCAATATAACGCATGGGCTAACAAGCGCGTGTTGAACTGCTTACAGCAGCAAAACATTGATGACGAAAAAATCCTTAGTATCACCGGGCATATTGTTGCCGCTCAGTTTCTATGGCTGCACCGCATCAAGGGACTACCTCCGGCACAAGTTAAACTGTGGGGCGACTACAAACTTCCTCAGTTAGTTACCATGGCTGAAGAAGTGGGAAATCTCTGGCTCGACTTTGTGCAGCAGACTGATGATTTTAACCGCGAACTAACCTATAATAATTACACTAACGATCCTTATGTGAATAATGTGGAGATGATTATGATTCATCTTGTAAATCATTCCAGTTACCACCGAGCTCAGGTTGCTATGTTGTTACGTCAAAAAGGTTTTGAGCCCATTAATACAGATTTTATAACGTACGATCGGGTGATCACCGGACAATGGAAGGAATGAACAAAATCAAAACGCAGTGGTTTAATAAGCATTAAATTTAAAACTATGAAGAATTATTTGATGTTGTTATCGCTGATGGTACTGTCTTTAGCGTGCTTTAGTCAGGATGGAATTACAATCTGTCATACACCATCAACTGAAAAGTTTGCACTCTTTGCCTCTAACAAGGACTTTAATGCCGCGCACCCAAGTCCCCGTAAGTATACACACGTTACTGAGGCCGGGGGCAAGATGATAAAATTCAAAAGCCCTGATGGAAACGACGCGAGCGGCTATTTGATTATGGCTTCCAAAAAAACCAACAACTGGATTTTTGTTTTTCAGGAATGGTGGGGACTTAATGACAACATCAAAAGGCAGTCTGAAGATTTATACAAAGATTTAGGCAATGTAAATGTACTGGCTTTAGATCTTTATGACGGCAAACTGGCGGCCGATCGTGAAACTGCAGGAAAGTTCATGCAGGAATTTAAGCAGGAACGTGGTGATGTGATTGTAAAGGCTGCAATTGATTATGCTGGAAGCAATGCCAAAATCGGGACTGTTGGCTGGTGTTTTGGAGGAGGCCAATCCTTGTTGGCGTCACTTCTGGCGGGCAAACAAGCCGCAGCTTGCGTAATCTACTATGGTATGCCTGTTGATGATGTAGCTAAGTTGAAAACACTGAATGCGGATGTACTTGGAATATTTGCTTCTCGAGAAAAGTGGATTTCTCCTGAAGTAGTAGAAAAATTTGAGCAGAATATGAAAGCCGCAGGTAAGACTGTGATTATAAAAAATTATGATGCCGAACATGGATTTGCAAATCCAAGTAACCCTCTGGGTGTGTTTGATGACGCAGCTTTTAAAGACTCATATAAACACACGCTTGCATTTTTTAAGGAAAGACTTAAATGAGTAATGTAAACCCGAATCAGGTAACAGACTGATTCGGGTTTAATTTCTATTCCCATAGAACTGTACCTTCCTGCGCATACCATTCCGGGTATTTTGGCAAGTGAATCTTTTCTACTTCATTTCGTTTAACTTTCAGGCTAGGCGTCATCAACCCGTTTTCTATCGTCCAGTCTTCGTTAAGTACTATTACTTTCTCAATTTTCTCAAAAGCCTCCAGCGTTGGATTGATTTGCGCTATGACTTGTTCAAGGCTTTGGATAATGTCATTTTTTGCTTTTGACTTTCCCACGGCGGAAAGAATAGTTAATACAATTGGCTGAGGGATACCCATCCCCACGACACATGCTGATTCAATATCCGGATTTGTGAGCAGCTTCATTTCAATAGGAGCAGGCGAAATGTATTTTCCTTTGTCTGTTTTAAACTGATCCTTTAGTCGCCCTGTTAGTTTCAGGAAACCATCTTTATCAAACTCACCGATGTCGCCAGTCTTTAAGTAGTTATCTTCATCAAAGGCTTCAGCGGTGAGTTCAGGTTCCTTAAAATAACCTTTCATATTGCCCGGACTCTTTAACCGTATTTCACCTTCGTCCGTAATTTTTACCTGGAGCCCACGTAATCCTAAACCTACTGAGCCATGCTTGTTTGCATTATGCCGGCTGTAATGACCATACAAACAATCCTCAGTCATCCCGTAAACCTGAAGAATTTCGACTCCAATCTTTTCAAACCATTGTAACAAATCAATGGAAATCGGAGCCGCTCCGGTGTAAATGTGGGAGGCTTTTGATAGCCCTAATTTTTTGCGAATACTACTTTTAACGATACCTCCAACTATGGGTATGGACAAGAGCAGGTCAAGTTTTTTCTGTGGCAATTTCTCCAGAATTTTCTCTCTGAATTTGAACCAGATTCGAGGAACGGCAAAAAATACGTTTGGTTGTGTATCAGCCAGATTGTCGGGGAAAGAAGCAAGTGTTTCGGCGAACGAAAATGAAGCGCCAGTATAAATGCCCACTTGTTCAATTCCGTTTCGCTCTGCGATATGGCTGAGTGGAAGGTAAGAGAACAAACGCGGGTGCATCGGAATCTTTAGTTCACTGATCGCTGTTTGAATAATAATCTCAAAGTTTCCCGACGAATGCATGACACCTTTTGGTTTACCGGTAGTTCCTGAGGTGTAAATGATCGAGAGGATGTCTTCGGACTTCCACGAAAAACTATTCGTGGCGGGGCTATTCTTTGCCAGTTCTTCCCAGGTTAAAGTCTCTTTAACTCCGTATTCGGCGATACCGATTTTAATTATGCCTTCGGGAATTCCCGATTGCTGCGCTTCATAGGTATCGAGCTTGCCAATGATAACAGCTTTTGATTCTGAATGCTCAAGAATCTGTTTAATGGAAGGTGCGGTTAATGTAGCATAAAGAGGAATGGATGTATATCCACACATCATGATGGCAAGGTCGGCCATGATCCAGTGGGCACAGTTTTTTGAAAGAATAGCAACATTGCTACGGGGTGGCATTTTCAAGCCTAATAAACCAGTTGCTATCCTCCTCACTTCCTCGCCACCTTCTTTATACGTCCACGTTTTCCACTTCCCCTCAAAAGGTTGCCTTAGAAATAATGAATCAGGAGTAGTTGTCTCCCAGTGAATAAATTGCTCAATCGGGCTCATGGTACATCAGGGTTAGATTTCAAATAAATTCAATCCGCGGAAAAAACGTTTTACTTCGATGATATTACACTATAAGGTAAGTTTAAACTTTGTTGAATTTACCATTTATTATTTAAAGGGCAGACTGGTCAAAATCGTACCATACAATACCGCGACATAAAAACCATTTTAAGACAGATTATTATCTTCTCACAAAATAATTAATAAAATCTATCGTGGATTAAAGGAAGAAGATTGGATTCTTTTTGTTTTGTGCGATACTTTGCAGCATGAGTAAACCAGATAAAAAACTTTTCCTCCTAGACGCCTACGCTTTAGTTTATCGTGCACACTTTGCATTTACCAAAACACCGAGAATAAATTCAAAAGGGATCAATACTTCGGTTCCGTTCGGTTTTACGAATACACTACTGGAAGTACTGCAAAAGCAAAAGCCTACTCATATTGCCGTTGCATTCGACACATCAGCGAAGACATTTCGCGATGAAATTTTTAAGGAGTACAAGGCTAATCGACAGGAAACACCAGAAGATATTCGGTATGGTATACCTAAGGTAAAGGAAATTATCCGTGGGTTTAATATTCCAATTGTTGAAATGGACGGGTATGAAGCCGACGATATTATCGGAACACTCGCCGCACAAGCTTGCACCCAGGGATTTGAAGTCTATATGATGACACCCGATAAGGACTTTGGTCAACTGGTCACAGATTGTGTGTTTCTTTATAAACCTGCTTACATGGGAAATGCCGTCGACATCCTTGGACCAAAAGAAGTTTGCGAGAAATGGGATGTTCAAAGCGTGAGTCAGGTAATTGATATGTTGGGCTTACAGGGTGATACTTCTGATAATATTCCAGGGATACCTGGCTTTGGACCTAAGACAGCAGCAACTTTATTAAAACAATACGGCTCCGTTGAAAACATCGTAGCGCATGCCGCGGATCTTAAGGGCAAACAAAAAGACCTGGTGTTACAATATGGTGAGCAGGCAATGCTGTCTAAGAAATTAGCGACGATTATTACCGAAGTACCGGTTCTATTCGATGAAAATGAATTCATCTACTCCGGCCCGGATGTAGAAGTGTTAAAGCCAATTTTCAACGAACTCGAATTCAAAGGTATTGCTTCCAGAGCGTTTGGAGAAACAACATCAACCGCAGAGCCCATCAGGAAAACGCAGCAAAGCTCACAACTTTCTATGTTTGGCCAGACTGCAGAGACTGAACTTACGGACGGTGGTGAGAAGAAAACATTTGGCAGCAGTGACGTTAATTATATTCTGATAGAAAACCAGGAACAACTGCTTGCACTGGTCGAGAAACTAAGTGTTCAGCCGGTTATTGCCATTGACTCCGTTACGGATGAGGTTATCCATTTTGATTTTCAGCTGAAAGGTCTTTCATTTTCTTATCGCGAAGGTGAAGCGTATTTTATTTCATTTGAAAATTCAACACTTACACCTGACACGCTCACTCATTTTGCCGCTGTTCTCGAAGATGAAAAAATCATGAAGGTTGGCTTCAATATCAAGGCTACTATTCTGGTGTTAAAGAAATATGGCGTAGAACTTTCCGGACCAATGTTTGATCCTATGTTGGGCCATTACCTGATTGAACCAGAGGCTTCACATGACCTTGCTATTCTTTGTTCTCAATACCTGAGTTATAATCTTCTTGCTGATAATGACCATAGTATAAAGGAAAGACTGTGCGAACGGGTTGATCAGATTTTTCAACTTCGAAAGAAAGTGCAAGCTGAACTGGAACGCAGAAGGCACGGAAAATTGATGAGCGATACTGAAATGCCGCTGGTGCGTGTACTCGCTGCGATGGAATACGAGGGTGTTAAGATTGACACCGCAGCGTTGTCAAAAATGTCGGAGCAACTGAAAACAGAAAGCGAGAAGGTTCAGTTTGAAATTTTTAAACTTGCTGGTACGGAGTTCAACATTGGGTCTCCGAAACAACTTGGTGAAGTTCTCTTCGATCAATTGAAGCTGATCGAGAAGCCAAAGAAAACTAAAACCGGCCAATATGCTACGGGCGAAGACGTTCTTGCAGGTTTAGCGCCGAAGCATGAGATTGCTAAAATGATACTTGACTTTCGTGAGTACGAAAAACTGCGCTCTACCTATGTCGATGCTTTACCGAAAATGATAAGCAAGACGGATGGAAGAATACATACAGACTATCGTCAGGCATTGGCGGTTACCGGGCGCTTAAGTTCCAACAACCCAAACTTGCAGAATATTCCGATCAGAACGGAGAAAGGAAGATTGATTCGAAAAGCATTTATTGCAAGGAGTGATGAGTTTCTTTTTATGTCTGCTGATTATTCTCAAATCGAATTACGCATCGCTGCTTCTTTTGCGAAAGACGAAATAATGATTGAGGCCTTTAGAAACAAACGCGACATACATACCACCACCGCAGCAAAGGTTTTCAAAGTACCCCTGGAAAACGTAACGCCTGATATGCGACGCAAGGCTAAGGAAGTAAACTTTGGGATACTGTATGGAAGCACCGCTTTTGGGCTGGCGCAAAATCTGGGGATTGCACGTTCGGAAGCAGCCGAGATCATTCAATCATACTTTACCGAATTTGCTGCGATTAAACGATACATGGACGATGCAATCAACACTGCACGAGAAAAGGAATTTGTAGAAACCATTTTGGGCAGAAGAAGGTACCTTCGTGATATCAATTCCCGAAACGTTACCACCCGGGGATTTGCCGAAAGAAATGCCATTAATGCTCCGATCCAGGGAAGTGCCGCAGACATCATCAAGATTGCAATGGTTAACATCCATCGATGGCTGGAAAAAGAAAAACTGAAGACCAAAATGATCATGCAGGTTCATGATGAACTGGTATTTGATCTACACAAAGACGAGGTCGATATTGTAAAACCAAACGTTGTATACCTCATGAAACATGCTGTCCACCTGGAAGTACCTATGGAGGTTGAAATGGGTGTGGGATTAAACTGGCTTGAGGCACACTAGTTGTGTTTAATTGATTGCATCTTCAAAATGGATAATCTCCGGAACGGATCCCATGATTACGGATACAATATCAAACCGGATATGACCCATCCAGTTAGTAGAAAAGATGTATTCCTCAGCAGCGTCAAAAATTCTTTTAGCCTGCTGAGCATCTACAAATTCTTCGGGTTGCCCATAGTATGAATAGGATCTGGTTTTTACTTCTACGAAGATTGTCCAGTTTTCCCGCCTGGCGATTAAGTCGATTTCGCATTTTCTAAAGCGGTAATTTCGGGCTACAATTTCAAAGCCCTTTTTTTTAAGAAACTCAGCGGCAAGACTTTCACCCCTGTTCCCGGTTTTCATAGTATCACGCACAACGGTAAATTTTACTTTAAAACCTAATTTACAATTATCCTGAAAGAATATATACCTTCACGACAAAATTTTAAATTAAGTAACTATTAACTTTTCACCTGCCGGTGATGTGGATCGTTTAAAGGATTATTTTTAAATCCAACAAAAACGCAAACGCTATGAAGATTTCCCGCAGAAAATTTGTCAAAGGTATTTCATCTGCATCCCTTGTACTTTTAGGCGGATCATTAGTCAAACTTTCACCAGCCGAAGCAGCAGCGATTCAAAAGAAAACTTCTTTAAGGTTTGTGATAGCCTCTGATGGTCACTATGGACAACCCAAAACAGAGTTTGATTCGTTTCATGAAACGCTTGTGCGCCATGTTACCTATTTCCACAAATCAAACGCGGTTGACTTCTGTGTAATCAATGGCGATATAATCCACGATACAAAGGAATTTCTCGTTCCTGCGAAAGCTGCGCTTGATAAGTTGCCAGTCCAATATTTTGTAACAAAGGGGAATCATGACCGGGTAAGTGACGAATACTGGAAGGATGTAATGGGCTTGCCGGTAAACTACGAAACCAGCATAAAGGAAAATGTTATCCTGCTTGCAACAACCTCGAATGAGAAAGGAGACTATCTAAGTCCCGACCTCGATTGGCTCAAGGATCATCTTGAAGCGAATAAGGGGAAAAGAAATGTTTTCATTTTTATTCATATTCCACAGGCAAAATGGACTGCAAACGGAATTGACACACCGGCCTTTTTTGAATTGTTAAAAAAGTATAAAAATATCCGGGGAGTTTTTCACGGCCACGAACATGATCAAGATGGCGTAATAATGGTAGGGGCATTGCCGTTTATGTTTGATTCCCACATCGGTGGAAGTTGGGGAACGCCTTACATGGGTTTTCGTGTTGTAGAGCTTCTGGAGGACAATTCGTTATTGACCTATATAATGAACCCGACGGAAAAAATTAATAAAGCAACATTCTGATTTGAATCTGAACATCAACAAAAAAACCAAATTTATTAATCTTGGTCTTATTGATTATAAAAATGCATGGGACTATCAGGCGAATTTGTTCCAGAAAATTCTTGACGTAAAATCTGATAATCGGGATCAGGCAAATCAACAACCCACGGATAATTATCTTCTTTTTTGTGAACACCCTCATGTGTATACACTGGGGAAAAGCGGTAAACAAAACAACCTTCTGGTAAAGTTTGAGGATTTACCAGACATTCATGCATCGTACTACCACAGCAACAGAGGGGGAGATATTACCTATCACGGACCGGGTCAGATTATAGGGTACCCTGTCATTGATCTGGAGAATTTCTTTACCGATATTCACAAGTACATGCGTTTGCTTGAGGAAGCAGTAATTCGAACTCTCAAAGAGTTTAATATCGCGTCAGGAAGGATCGAAGGTCTTACCGGGGTTTGGGTTGATCCGGAAGACAAGCTAAATTCCAGAAAGATCTGTGCCATGGGTGTTAAAACCAGTCGCTGGGTAACCATGCACGGCTTTGCCTTAAATGTGAATACAGATCTGACATATTTCAACCACATTGTTCCTTGTGGAATTTCAGACAAGGCTGTAACATCCATTCAAAAAGAATTGGGTAACGCGGCAGATTTTAAAAAGGTAGAACATATTCTAAAAGAAAAGATTTCAAACTTGTTCGAAATGGATTTAATAAACTGATGCATCGGGCAAAGAAATATATCGCCTTTAGTCTAACCGGTATCATCGCTTACGGGTTTATTTTGATCAATGGTAATAGTACAACTGAGACCAAAGCTGTTATTCCGAGTAAGCATAAAGGAGTTTGCTGGGTTGGGCAACGAGAGGCTGTAACCGGAACCGAGATTAAAGTCGTTAAAGACATTGGTGTAAACTGGATATCTCAAACTCCATTTGGCTGGCAACGCAATGCGAATGATACGCTTATCCGAGGAGAAACTTCTGCTCAGACTCCGTGGTGGGGGGAATCGAAACAAGGCCTTATCGCTACGACAATGTTGGCAAGAAAGGAGGGAATTAAAACGCTTCTTAAACCACACCTTTGGATACGGGATAGCTGGCCCGGAGAAATTGAAATGAAATCAGAACAGGAATGGAAATCGTGGTTTCGAAACTATGAGAACTTCATTCTTCCTTATGCAATACTGGCGGATTCAATCGGGATCGAAATTTTGTGTATTGGAACAGAACTTCACAAAACGGTTAAGCGACCGGAATGGGTTGTGTTAATAAAAAAAATAAAGGGTCTGTATTCTGGCAAACTTACCTATGCGGCTAACTTCAGCGGTGAGTTTGAAGACGTTCCTTTCTGGAATGACCTGGATTACATTGGCGTACAGGCCTACTTTCCACTGGCTGCAACTAAAAATCCTGGAATGAAGGAGATTGTGCAAGGCTGGAAAACACCCATTAAGCAAATGGAGAAGGTTCATCAAAGATTCAACAAGCCGATCCTCTTTACAGAGCTGGGTTATAAAAGTACGCCGGATGCTGCAATGGAACCGTGGAGATGGCCTGAACAAGAGGAGGAAATTTCATTCGAAACACAGGAGAGATGTTATGAGGCATTTTTTCAGACCGTTTGGCCATTAGATTGGGTTGCTGGTGTGTATTTTTGGAAGTGGTATCCGCATGCGCCAAGAAGACCTACAAAGGGTGATTTTACACCACAGGGAAGCCCAGCCGAAGCGGTTATGAGAAGTTGGTTTAAAAAAGATTCGTGAAACATGATTAGTGATATTAAAATACCTGAAGTTAAAAATGTAACACTTGCTGTAGCCCGCAAAAAGAACATCGGCGAAAGCGAAGAGTGGAAAGTTTATTTGATTAACAACAACGATTTTCCACTTGAGAATACCCTTGTGGCCAGCAAAGGGTACGGTGAGAAAGAAGGGACGCCACAGCAAACATCTATTCTGCGCCATTTTCTGGATACTTTGCTCCCAAACAGTGCTACGTTAATCGAGCCTATTGATCCTGCAGTATTTCATTTGAATAATGAATACTGGGTGAGCTACTACAGTGGTTCGCAGATATTTGATAAACGCTTTGTGTTTGTGCCCGACTCCATCCAAGAGGAAAATTTATCTTTCATAAAAGAATTAGAAATGGAAGGCGTTTTACATTCATGACCTTTTGAACTTCCCTTGTAATCTTTATTTTCGTGTACAATACCCGATGTGAATGATTCAAGAACTCCGCGATGTTCTGTTTCTGGACATAGAAACAGTCGCCAACACCTACGATTACAACGCCCTGGACGAACGTATGAAAGTCCAATGGTCGAGAAAAGCAACATTCCTAAAGCGCGACCCGAGCCAGGCAGATGAAAGCATTTACCGTGAGCGTGCCGGTATTTATGCGGAGTTTGGAAAAATAGTATGCATTGCTGTTGGAAAATTTTATGAGAATGAAACGGGAGGTCTTGTGTTAAAAACGAAGGCTTACTCCGGTGATGATGAGCATGAATTGTTGGCGGAGTTTAAGAGTATGGTAGAAAAGATGGATCCAGCGCTGCTGAAATTTTGTGCGCACAATGGAAAAGAATTCGATTATCCATACCTCTGCAGGAGAATGCTGGTACAAGGTATAAGCCTTCCGGTAACACTCAATTTAATGAGCAGAAAGCCCTGGGACGTCCAGCATTTTGATACTTTGGAGATGTGGAAATTTGGGGACTATAAACATTACACTTCCCTCGACCTGCTGGCAGCATTATTCGATATTCCAACAAGTAAAAGTGACATCGATGGTAGCCAGGTAAATGCGGTATATCATGAGCAGAAAAATCTTACAAAGATCAAGGACTATTGTATTCGCGATGTAGTTGTTCTGGCGAGGTTATTTTTAAAGTTGAAATCAGTCATGTTGAGCAACGACTTTTCTATTGTTTCGTCGGATTAAGTCACGAAATACTGGTTAGCCAAGTGTTATAAAAAACGCTAAAGGGAAGATTAAATTGATTTCTCATCCTTGGATAAGCTAGATGTTTTCACTTTTTGTATTGGGCTCATTATTTTTATTCACAAATTTCCATGGGTCCCAGGTGTTCATGAAGTCTTGCTTTGTAATAATGAGTGCCTTCTCTACCCCCTTTTCTTTAAGAGGCGTAAAACCATAATCGTAACATAGATAATATACTAACCTTTTTGCGGTCAGAAACAGAGACGAGAACACCGTAAAGTCATAACCCATTGCCGCCATCACTTCTTTACGCACCGTCGCTTTGCCTATCGGACACAGAGCTTTTAGTACGGAGCGATTTTTTCGCAACTTGCTATTGATTTCCAGAATGGGACGCTCTGCGTCATACTTATTCCTATTGTTTTCCAGATAACGACATTGGTCGGAGCAGTACTTTCTATCAACTCTTCCTATTAGAGGATTACCACACACTGGACATTTTCTACTAGCAGCCATTATGGTCAAGTTTGTACTCGTTTATATCCGGATATACCCGAGTATAAACACAGTTAAGATATGATTATTTTTTAGGATTGCCTAAAAAAAAGATGAATCCTACAATAAGCAAGTTGCCTGTAATTACTTTACGTAATCTATTGATTGATGGAAATAAGTGTATTGGCCTTCAGTTTTTTCCTTCAAAGCGAATACAGTTCTTTATTAAAACGCTTAACAGTCCACGGTGGGCAACCGTATATCAAATGGTCTTTGTGCTGAATACACCAGCTAATCTGAAACAGATTTTTGAGACTTTCAAAGGCGAGGCGTGGATAAACTGTCGATACTTTTTCAAGAATAGACCCGCCCATTCACAATCATTACCGACTGATCTTCGATTAGTCACCCAAACAAATGAAAACAGGGTTGCCAACGGGAAGTCGGCCTGTCCAAAAGAATATATACAATTATTGGAAACCAGACGGTATAGTTTTAATACCGCCAAAACTTATACGTCGCTGTTTGCTAATTTTATTAAACATAACAAGGGCAAGCCTTTACTTGAAATTAACGAACTTGATATCAAGGAATATATTTATCGGATTGTAAAACAGGGGAAGTCGGCGTCTTATCAAAATCAGGTAATCAATGCAATCAAGTTTTATTATGAGCAAGTACTCGACATGCCGCAGCGATTTTACGAAATAGACCGTCCTAGAAAAGTTCGCAAAATACCCCTGGTGTTAAGTGAAGAAGAAATAACCAGACTTTTATGTGCGACTACCAATATTAAACACAAATCGATTTTAGTAATCCTTTATAGTTGTGGTCTTCGCTTGTCAGAATTATTAAATCTAAAGTTGACAGACATTCAGAGTGACCGTCATATGCTATTGGTGCGCGATGCCAAGGGTAATAAGGACAGAACTACCATTCTTTGTGAAGCAACGCTTCAATTACTTCGCAAGTACTATATGATGTATAAGCCCAAGGAATATTTATTTGAAGGCCAGGGTGGAGGGATATACAGCGCTAAAAGTGTTCAAAATATTTTGCAGCATAGCCTGTCCCAGGCAAAGATTTTTAAGCGGGCATCTCCTCATACGTTGCGACACTCCTTTGCCACACACTTACTTGAAAATGGGACTGATTTGCGACATATACAGTCGCTATTAGGCCACAGTTCGCCAAAAACAACAGAACTTTACACTCTAGTATCTACGCGTAGTCTAAAAGGCATTAAAAGCCCGCTGGAGAAATTAATGATAGAATTTTGAGATACCTTAGATTTCATAGATATTGGGTGGATCAACGGAATTGGCCATTACAACCACGTTGTGTGTAATGCCGATGGACGGAAATCACAACTAGAAAAATGGACGGAATTTGCTCATTAGCATCTCATTTCGAGACGACCATATTTACATGCACTTGATTGAAAGCGCCCTTTTAATTAATAAAGGAAAGAATAAAGCTTACTTAGGAGTGCCTGGAAATCTCGTAGCTTTTGCTTGCAAGGTTTCATTTCAACGAGGCGGAGGTGGATATATTAAATTTGGCCGCTACTACATTTACATAAAAGTTGTGTGTCATAGGCTTTTGACAGACTGCTCTAAAAATTCGTAAATTGTAAGGAAATTAAACGACTATGGGGACAATTGAGTTGAAATCAAATCTACATAAGATAGTTGATCGCATTGAGGACGAACAATTGCTCCGAGCTATTTACAGTTTTCTGGAAAAGCGGGAAAATTCAGAAGACGGACGAATGTGGAGGCAGTTGTCAGACGAGCAAAAAAAGGAGGTGCTTCTGGCTTACGATGAGTCCGAGGATGATGGAAATCTTATTGACGACAAAGACGTTTGGGAAGATTTTAAATGAGGATTGTCTGGACTAAAAAGGCCCGAAAGCGATTCGGTGAAATATTGGACTACATCCAACTCAAATTCGGCGATACTACTAGGCGCTCGTTTATAACAAAAACAAAAGACTTCACGAGGTTGCTGTATGAGTTTCCGGAGATGGGGACCCTAGAGATTCCGGAAAAGAATTTAAGAGGGTTTCAACTTACTAAACAGACTCGTGTGTTCTACCGTATAAAAAAAGATCAGATTATACTTTTAACATTTTTTGACTCAAGACAAGATCCTAGAAAGCGACCGCGTTAGCCTACGCCACACAACAACATGTAAATGTAATAGCGGCGAAAGTTTGAAAGTGTAAAGGTGTTTATATAGATTTGATAAGGCCCAATGTTT